>DATJWP010000176.1:0-20937 GCA_035578045.1 Polyangia bacterium
CTCGACGATGAAGTGGCCGTGGTCCTGCTGGATCGAGAAATGGATCACCCGGAAGTGATCGACCGACGCGCGGGCAATGGCTTGCCGGAGCGCCCCGAACACCCGGGGCGAGCGCAACGATGGCAGCCCCGGCATCGCCCGAATGGTGACCTGCACCGGATAGCGCGGATCGACTTTGGGCCGGGTCACGTGCGGCATCGACGGCCGGCCGCGCGGCTTGCGTCCGGCGCCCTTCCGAGCCCCGCCCCACGTCCTGGCCGCCGCGAGGGGCAGCCGCATCTGCCGACCCGGACCCGACTTGATTGCGCGCATGTTCCGTTTTCGGCGCGCGCGGCGGCGGGTTGCGTGGGAACGTCTCCGGCGGGTCGCTTTGCAGCGCCCAACCATTCAAACCGCTGCGAGCCGACCTGGATTTGAATCTGCGGATGTTCGAATTCTATCTCGTCGACGGTGAAGAAGTGGCATGCCAACGCGACGCCGCGCCCCGAGAAAAGAGGTTCTCTCTCGACGCGATCAAAGACAGGCCCCTGGGCCGAAGCTGCGGCTACGGTACGTAAACCGTGTCGCCCGGCAACAACGCCAGGTTCTCGTCCGGGCGCGACCCATTCAGGATCGCCGTGTAGTCGATCGGGATCCGCTTGATCCCCTGCTTGGGGTCCTGGCGGATGATGACCATCTGGTCGGCGTCGGCGAACCGGTTGGGGCCGCCCGCCAGGGCGATCGCCTCGGTGACCGTGGTGTAGTGGTTGGACGTGAACGATCCGCCGTGCTCGACGTTGCCGACCACCACGAAGCGGTAGCTGTTGATGGCCGCGACGGTCACGGTCACGGTGGCCGACTCGTCCTTCACGAACGCCGCCAGCTTCTGGGCGATGTCGGCCTGCAGCTCCCGCGGGGTGCGCCCGGCGGCGCGGATCTCGCCCAGCAGCGGCAGCGAGATGGTGCCGTCGGGGCGGATGGTCGCCTCGACAGAGAGCTCGGCGTTCTTCCAGACGTTCACCTTCAGCACGTCGGCCGGTCCCAGCACGAACTCCTGCCGCCGCGGATCGGGCTCGCTGGCGTAGTCGAAGTAGGGGTGCGCCGCCGTGCAGGCGGCCAGCGAGGCGGGCACCATCGCCACCCGGAGCAGGGACCAGAGTGCTCGGCTCGTCACGCCTAGTCAGATATCATAGCTCCGGTCCGAAACCGAACCCGATGCTGATCCTCCCGGCGCTCGCCTCGCTGTTCACCTATCTGTTCTGGCGACCGCACCAGATCTTCTCGGCCCTGCAGGGCCTCAGCATCAACACCTTGATCGGGCTGGCGCTGGTCGCGTACGTGCTGGATCTCAAGACCGGCTGGACCCGGCCGCGCGGCTCGCCGCTGGTGGTTCTGCTCACCTGCCTGTGGGCCTGGTGCATCCTGACGGTCGTCGTCAAAGCGCCGGAGAACCTGGGGATCGAGCTGGCCAAGCTGACGACCTCGTTCCTGATGCTGATCTTCGTCTCGGAGGGGTTGCAGAGCTTCCGAGCGATCAAGGCGATGGCCCTGTTGTTGATGGTCTTCACGCTGGGATTCGGAACGCTGGGCGTCGATCAGGGTCTGACGCCGAGCGTGTGTTACCGGCGCGCCGACGACGCGGTGACCGAGAGTGCCGAGGCGGCCGTCGGATTCGACGGCCGCCCTTGCGCGACCCGCCTTCAGTGCAACGAAGAGGCGGGGGTGGCCGGCGGCGAGTTCGGCTGCGAGCACCCGGGCTGGCTGGGGACCAGCTCGATCGAGGGGCGCGTCCGCTACCTGGGCATCCTCGAGGACCCCAACGAGCTGGCCTGGGTGCTGACCATGGGACTGCCGTTCTGCTTCGCGTTCTATGAAGAGCGCCCGTCCGGGAAGCGCCTGGCGCTGCTGATCGCCGGCCTGGTGATCACGGCGACCTGCGTGATCATGACGAAGTCGCGGTCAGGGCAGCTGAGCTTGATGGGCGCCCTGGGCGTCTACTTCATCCGCCGCTACCGAGGTCGCGGAGCCATCGCGGCGCTGATCGCCGGGCTCCCGATCCTGCTGCTGGGCGGGCGCTCGGGTGAGGAGGCCGACTCATCGTCGACCGAGCGGCTCGGCTGCTGGTCGGAGGCGCTCTCGATGTGGCGCGAGAACCCGATTTTCGGGGTGGGGAGCGGGCAGTTCACCGAGCACAACTCGCTGACGGCCCACAACTCGTTCCTTCTGACGCTGGCCGAGCTGGGGCCGATCGGTTTCCTGCTCTGGACCGCGTCGATCTACTTCGCGTTCAAGATCACGATTCGCATCCAGGTCGATCTGGGCGCCGACGAGCAGGCGGCGGTGGCGCGCTCGTGGGCGACGGCCTTGCTGGCCTCGCTGACCGGGCTGGTGATCTCGGCGTTCTTCCTGTCGATCGCCTACCATCCGGCGCTCTGGATCTTCCTGGGGCTGACCGGCGCGCTCTACGGCGCCGTCCGCAAGCACGCCCCGAGCTTCCGCGTCCCTCTCACGTCGCGCGATGTCGGCCTCGTGGCCGGCGTGGACGTCGCGCTCATCATCGCGCTCTACGTCTACCTGCGCCTCAAGGGCGCCTGACCCGCGCCTACCAGGTCACGCGCTGGCGGCCGGTCAGGAAGCGCCAGAGGCCCAGCAGCGCGGCGGCGTTCAGGACCACGAACGTGCGGGCCAGCGCGGCGATCCGTCCCAGGCGGTGACCGACCGCGGCCGCCGCGTAGAAGCCGATCTGCCCGACCAGCAGGGCGGCGATCCAGCCGCTCGAACGGGCGCCCGCCAGCGTCACCAGCGCCAGCGCGATCAGCAGCCAGGGCGCCACCAGCCGCAGGATCTTGTGTGAGAAGGTCTCGAACCAGATCGGGTTGACGAACGGGATCAGCAGCGACGGCATGCGCGCGAAGAGCTGGTAGTTGCCGGCCAGCGTCCGGATCTTGCGCTGCATCTCGCGATCGTCCTCGAAGGCCTGCTCGACCGCCTGGGCCTCGGGGACCAGCACCGTGCGCCGTCCGGTGAGCACGATCGACATCGGCACCCAGACGTCGTCCAGGATCAGGTCCTGGTCCAAGACCGGCAGATCGCGCCGCCGGACCATTCCGATCGGTCCCGTCATGCCGACCATGCCGCGGAAGGCCGACTCCTGGCGCCGGATCCAGTTCTCGTAACGCCAGTAGACGCCGCTGCCCGCGCTGCCCGTCAGCACCAGGTTGCCGGTGGCGCACCCGACCGACGGGTCGCGCAGCGCGCTCGCCAGCGCCTTGATGGCCGTGGCGGCCAGCGGCTGGCGGATGTCATTCAGCAACAACAGCTCGCCGGTGGCCTCGCCGCGCATGGTGTTGAGGCCGGTGGGCTTGCCCTGACGCTTCGGGTTCGCGATCACCCGCACCCGGCCCTGGGCCCGCGGTTCGTCGGCCAGGCTGCGGGCCACCATCTCGCTGTCGTCGCTGCAGCCGTCCAGGTAGACCAGGATCTCGATGGGGCCGGGGTAGTCCTGCTCCAGCAGGCTGTTGATCTTGGCCGGCAGGTAGCGCGCGCCGTTGTAGCAAGGCAAGCAGACCGTCACCGAGGGCAGCGGGTCGTCGGGCGCCGGCCTCCGGCCGCCGCGCAGCCGGGCGAGCAGCCCGATCGCCGCCGGATAGCCGACGTAGGTGTAGGCCAGAGTGGCCAGGATCAAGAGGATCGTCACCACGGCGGCCGTCATGCGGCACGCCCCAGCTGCCCGTAGAGGTCCAGGTAGCGGCGCACCATCCGCTCGCCCGAGTACTGCTCGCGCGTCCGGGCCCGGGCGCGCTCGCCCACGGCGCGCGCCAGGGCCGGGTCGTCGCGCAGGGCCGCCAGCCGCCCGCCCAGCGCCACCTCGTCACCCGACGGGACCAGGAAGCCGTTCTCCCCCTCCACGATCAGGTTCGGCAGCCCGCCGACCGCCGTCGCGACCACGGGCAGGCCGGTGGCCATCGCCTCGAGCGCCACCAGCGGGAGCCCCTCCATGCGCGATGACAGCACGAACACGTCCAGCGCCGCGAGCAAGTCGGGCACGTCGTGCCGCAGGCCGGGCAACGAGACGAACGGCGCGACGCCGCGGCCGTCGATCTGCGCGCGGATGGCCGGCATCTCGGGACCGTCGCCGACCAGCAGCAGCCGCGCGCCCGGGCCCAGCAGCGGGGCCGCCGCGCGGACCAGGAACGGGTAATCCTTCTCGGGGGCGAACCGCCCGACCGATCCGACGACCCAGGCGTCCGCCGGGATGCCGACCGCCAGGCGGGCGGCCTGCCGCCGCTCGGCCGCGCGGTCGAACTTGTCGACCTGGATGCCGTTCTCGATGACGGAGATCTTCGCGGGCGGGCAGTAACCCCGCTCGCGCTCCAGCACCCCGATCTCCGGCGAGACGGCCACGTAGGCGTGCAACAGGCGCGCCGCCCCGCGCAGCAGCCAGGCCTCCTTGGCGCCGCTGGCGCCCGGTCCGTGGCGGGTCAGGACCACCACCGCTCCCGCCAGGCGCCCGGCCGGCGCGCCGTAGATCATCGGTAGGCGGTTGTGCAGGTGGACCACCTCGACGCCGCGGCGCCGAAACAGCGCGGCCAGCCGCAGGATCAAGGTAGGGTCGAAGCCGGGCCGCTTCCCCAGGCGCTCGACCGCGATGCCGCGATCGGAGAAAGCGCGGGCCAGCGGGCCGTCGGCCGGCTGCTCGAGGCTGACGGCCGTGACGGCGTGGCCGCCCGCGGCCTGCCCGCCCGCCAGATCGAGCGCCACGCGCTCGCCTCCACCAACGTGGAAGGAGGACAGCACGTGTGCGACGTTCACCGTCCCAGGGTACAACAGTTGCGCAGGATGCAGCGAACCCGCAGGGACGATCCGAAGACCTGGTTCGACGAAGAGGCTCCCGTTGGACGCTCTCTGCGTGGGCTGGTGGCGCGTCTGGTGCGCCGCGGGCGTGCATCCTGGTTCGTCTGGGCGCCGCTGGCCCTGCTGGTCAGCCTGATCATGACGGTGCGGACCGCCCGGAGCGCCCTGTACGAAGCGACGGTCGTCCTGCGCGTCACGGAGTCCACGGTGGCGATGCCCGGCGCGGAGCTGGCGGCCGGCACGTTGCGCGGCTACGTGAAGGATCGCGCGCTCACAGTCGAGCACCTCCAGGAGGTGCTCGAGCGCTACCCCCGCAGTTTTCCCCGGGTGCGCACGGACCCCGCCACGGCGGTCGACGACATGCGCGAGGCGACGGACGTCCTGATCTCCCAGAACGACTTCGTCGAGGATCGGGGTCCGGGCGACGGCCCCCGGTCGGCGCGCATCGCCGTCGACTTTCGGCACCGCGACCCGGAGGTCGCGCTGACGGTCGCCCGGGATCTGGCCGAGCTGATCGTTCGGTCGGCGAGCGGTCTGGACGCGGCCCAGCTGGAGCGCGAGCGGGTCGCGGCCGTCGCTGCGCTCAAGAGCGTGGAGGCGCAGATCGATTCCGTGAACACGGCCGAGAGCTCGGAGCCCGGCGCGGACGAGATGGCGCGCAAGCGGGCGCTGATTGCCCAGGATCGGCTGCGGGCGGCGGTGGTGGCCGCGACCGACACTTCCTTGACCGACCGGGCCAGCGAAGAGAAAGAGGTGCTTCGCTTCGACGTGATCGACTCGGGTCGCGTCCCGCCGCTCAAGTCGCGGAGCTACTGGGCCGGCCGGATGCTGGGTGTCCTGGCGGCGGGCTTGCTGATCGCCTGCCTGATCGCGGGGGCGTTCGACCCCCGCATCCTCGACCGCACCGACCTGAGCGAGGCCGGCTTGAAGGTCCTCTGCGAAGCGCCGCCTCTGCCGCAGGGCTCGCTGCAGGGGCCGCGAGCTGGCGCGGGGGGCCGCCCAGGCCCACGCGCTCTCCAGAAATCGCGTGTATGATTGGGCGCACGATGACGGGGCCTGCCTCGCCGCGTGAATATCTGGCCGTCGTCACCGCGTTTGCGGCGCGAATGCGCCGGCGAATCGTCGTGGGTGTCGTGGCGCTGGCGGTCGGGCTGGGCTTGACCGCCCTGGGCACGCTGTCGACGCACCGCCTCTATCGCTCGGAGGCGCTGCTGGCGTACGAGCGAGGCGCGCAAGCCGTTGGAATGACGGAGGGCGTGTCGCCCAAGGTGCTCTTCGCCCGGGTGGGGGACATGGTCACGTCGCGCACGCGGCTCGAAGGCCTCATCAAGTCGATGAAGCTGTACCGCGGCATCGTCGAGAACCGCGGGCTGGTCGAGGGGATTGACGAGATGCGCCGCCACCTCAAGGTGTCGCTGCGCGAGGGGAACACGCTGAACGTCGCCTACGACGGGGAGACGCGTGACCTGGCCAAGGAGGTCCTCGACAACCTGATCGCCAGCGTCATCGAGGAGGACGAGCAGCAGCGTGGTCGCGAGGCCACCGATACCTTGAAACTGCTCGAGAAAGAGCGGGCTCAGGCCGACGACGATCTGAAGACCAAGGAAGCCGCGCTGTCGGGCTTCCTGGCGGCGCACCCGGTGTTCGCCGGCGAGACCGGCACCGCCCGCACCGGCGCCTCGATCCGGGCCGAGCAGCAGGCCCGCGCGGCGGCGATCATGCCGGCCGGCGACGTCGCGGGCCTCGAGCTGCAGGCCGCGAACATCGAGGCCCAGCTGAATGCGGCCGGCGCGCGCCCGCCCGCCACGCCGGGCGAGGCGCTGGCCGACCCGTCGCTGGTGCTGGCGCAGACCCGCGCCGAGGGCGAGCTGCAGGTCGCGCGGCTCGATCTGGCCGACAAGGAGACCCGTTACACGGCCGAGCATCCGGACGTGAAGATGGCGACGCGCCGGGTGGCGCTGGCCGAAGCGGCGCTCAAGCACGCGCAGGCCGCGGTGGTGGCTTCCCGGGCCATGCCGCGGCCGGCGGCGCCCGAGGCCGTCCCGACCGGCGGCGAGGCCCAGGTCGCGACCCTGCAGCGGGCGCTGGTGGCGGTCCGCCAGCAGATCTCCGCGATCCGCGGCCGCGGGACGCCGCACATCGACCCACCGAAGGCGCCCGGATCGATGGTGGCCATGGACACCGAGTGGACGCGCCTGAACCGCGACGTCAGCGAGGCGACCGAGCGGCAGGGGCAGCTGCAGTCCAGGCAGTTCCAGGCCGAGCTGGCGTCGATGCTGACGTCGGCGGGCGCGGGAGCGCGGCTGGTCATCGCCGACCGCCCGTTCCGCCCGCTGCGCCCCATCGCGGGGGGGCGCTCGAAGATCGCGATGGCCGGCGGCGCCGGGTCGCTGGTGCTGGCCCTGCTGGCCATGGCGGCGTTCGCGCTGTTCGACGATCACCTGTACGGCGCGCCGGACATCCAGCGCGTGCTCGAGGACTGCATCGTGGTCGTGATCCCCAGCATGCCCCGAAAGCTGCAGCCCAGGTCCGCGGAGTCGGAGCCGCCGCCAAAGGAGCCGGACGTCGAGAGCGGGTTGGCGAGTGGCTGAGAACGGCAAGAGAGACGGCGCGGCCGGGGCCGACGCCGCCGCGCTGACCATCGTCCCGGGCGGGGATGGCCAGGCGGCCATCTCGTTCGTGCGGTTCGCGCCGCGCGAGCCCTACGATGACCGGCTGGTCTTCCTGAAGGAGCGGGCTTCGGAGACCGCGGCGGCCTTCCGGCTGCTGCGGCAGCAGCTGATCGAGCGCGACGACCCCCGGATCATCCTGTGCACCAGCGCGCGCCCGGAAGAGGGGACGTCGACCCTGGCCGCGAACCTGGCCATGGCCTACGCCGAGCTGGGCAAGTACCGGGTCCTGCTGGTCGAGGCGACCCTGAAGATGGCGGTGCTGGGTGAGATGTTCGGGTTCCTGCCGCCCAAGGGGTTCGCGCTGCAACTGGCCTCGCACCGCAACCGCCCAACCGACCCGTGGGTCGTCGTCCAGATCGGCGGCGCGCCCCTTTACGTGCTGGCCGTGGAGCCGCGCGCCTGTCCCAGCTGCGCCCACGTCCTGGCCGAGACCGCCAGCTTCTGTCCGATGTGCGGCACCAAGGCGCCCGACAGCTTGCGGCCCGACGCCCTGGATGGCGTCTCGTTTTCCGAGATGGTCAGGACGTTCCGGCAGTCCTTCGACTACGTCCTCATCGACGCTCCGGCGGTGCTGGGCAGCGGCGAGGTGAACCTGATCCAGGACGCCGCGGATGTCATCCTGTTCGCGGCCCGCAAGGGCAAGACCGAGGCGCAGGATTTGCGACGCGCCATCAACCAGGTGGCGCCCGCTCCCGTCGCCGGCGTCGCGCTGATCGACCCCTGAAAGCGGCCGATCGGCCAGAAGAGCGATGGACCGTACGGAATCTACGGCTCTATAATTCCAGCATGCTGCGTTCTTGCCTGGTTGTCTTGAGCTCGTCGTTCGTCCTGGTTGCAGCGGGTTGCGGCGGCGGTGGAACTCCGGCGGGGCGAACCGGCGGCAACGGTGGGCACGCCGGCAACGCTGGCGGTCACGCTGGCTCCAGCCTCGGCGGACAGGCTGGGGGCGGCCAGGCGGGCGCCGGCGGCGATCAGACCGGCGGAGGCGGCGGTGGTGCCGGCGGCCAAGCTGGCGCGGGCACCGGCGGCCAGGCGGGTGCCGGCGGTCAAGCCGGCGGGGGCACCGGCGGCCAGTCGGGCGCCGGCGGTCAAGCCGGCGGCGGCACCGCTGGTCAGGCTGGCGCCGGTGGTCAGGCCGGCGGCGGCGCGGGCGGGGGCCTGGGCGGCGGGGGCGGCCCCGCGGGCGGCGCGGGCGGGCAAGCGGGTGCCGGCGCCCAGGGGGGCGCGGGCGGTCAGGCGGGCGCGGGCGGCGCGATCGTCTGCCCGACGCCGGCCGGCGGATCTCCGGGCGCGGCCAGCGACAACGTCGTCTTCGCCTCGAACGTGACGGTGTCGACCGTCGCGGGCGGCGACGCTGCCGCGAGCCAGATCGTCAATCCGGTCCAGCTGGTGTTCGAGCCGGGCCAGACGTCGTTCATCGTGAGCGACTTCGACGCGAACGCCTTGCTGCGAGTCACTCTGACCGGGAACATCACGGCGCTCACCTCGTCGGTGACCAGCTTCCAGCGCCCGTACGGCCTCGCCTACGACGCGACCAACGACATCCTCTACTCCGAGACCGACGCGAATCCGTCCGGGAACCACGACATCACGACGGCGACCGTCTGGCGCATCGATCGCACCTCGGGGCAGCCGAGCACCGTGAAGGCCAACATCGGCGGCTTCCGCAGCATCTTCGCCCTGCCGGATGGGCACATCGTGCTCTCGGATCGCGGCAATCACGTGGTCAACCTGCTGGATCCGGCGACCGGCTCGGTGACCCCGCTGGCGGGCAGTTCGCAGTGCGTGGGCGGCGTGAACGGCACCGGCGCGCAGGCCGAGTTCACCTCGCCCTACGGGGCGGGCCTGCTGCCGAACGGCGATCTGGTGATCGCGGACGACCAGCTGCGGGTGCTCCGCCGGGTCACGCTGGCCGGCGTGGTGACGGCGTTCGCGGGCGACGGCGGCCCGGCCGGGACCATCGATGGGCCGGCGGCGTCCGCGCGCTTCGTGCAGCCGCGCGGGGTCGCGGTCGACGCGGCCGGGAACGTCTACGTGGCCGACACCGGCTCGCGCCGGATCCGGCGCGTCGGGACCGACGGCATGGTGACGACCCTGGCCGGCTCCGGCACCGCCGGATTCATGGACGGCGCCGGGAACGTGGCCAAGTTCTTCGGTCTCGAGGGGATCGCGGTCTCGACCGCCGGCACCGTGTACGTCACCGACGGAACCGAGGGCGCCGACACCGGCGGCGTCGCCTACAACCGGATCCGTGCGATAACGATAGGTCCGTGAAACGCATCCCGCAGGCGCCCGAGGGGCGCGGACCATGAGGGTCCTGGTCGTCACGAAGATCTACCCGAACGCCGCCGAGCCGCTGTCGTCGCCGTTCAACCGCCAGCAGATCACGGCGCTGTCGCGGCGCTGCTCGGTCGAGGTCCTGGCGACCATCCCCTGGTTCCCGGGCGGCGGCCCCGGGTCCTCCGTCCCCGCGCGCGAGGTGATCGACGGCGTCGAGGTCGTCCACCCCCGCACGCCCTATCTCCCGCGGGTCGGGCATGCGCTGTCGGCCGGGCTGTACGCGGCGGCGGTGTTGCCCAGCGTGCTGGCGCGACGCGACCGTTTCGACGTGTTGCTGGGATCGTGGGCCTACCCCGACGGCGTCGCCGCCGTGATGCTGGGACGCGCCGCCGGGCTGCCGACGGTGGTCAAGGTCCACGGCTCGGACCTGGACCTGCTGGCGCAGCGGCCCAGCCTGCGCTGGCAGATGTCGCGGCTGCTCCCGCGCGCGGACCGGATCGTGGCCGTGAGCCGGTCGCTGGCGGAGCGAGCGGTGGCGCTGGGCGTCGATCCCGCGCGCATCGATCTGGTGATGAACGGCGTCGACACCGACCTGTTCCACCCGCGCGATCGGGCCGCCGCGCGCGAGGCGCTGGGGCACGGGAGCGATCGGCGGCGCTGGATCGTCTGCGTGGCGCGGCTGCGCCCGGACAAGGGCGTCCTGGACCTGGCGTCGGCGTTCACCTCGCTGGCGAAGGGGCGCGACGACGTGGCGCTGGCGCTCGTCGGCGAAGGGGACGCGCGCGGGCAGCTGGAGCAGGCGGCCCGCGCGCTGGGCGGCGATCGCATCATCCTGGCCGGCGCGCGGGCCCTGCCAGAGGTCCCGCTCTGGATGTCGGCGGCCGACGTGGTGACGCTGCCCAGCCATCACGAGGGGACGCCCAACGTGCTGCTCGAGGCGCTGGCCTGCGGCCGGCGCGTGGTGGCCACGCGCGTGGGCGGCATTCCCGACGTGGTGCACGCGCCCGCGCTGGGCGCGCTGGTGCCGGCGTCCGACCCGACCAGCCTGGCCACCGCGCTGGCCGAGGCGCTGGCCACCCCTTACGATCCGACGGCGGTGGCGGAGCTGGGCGCACGGGGCGGCTGGCAGGAGAGCGCGGCGAACCTGGCCGCGTCGCTCGAGCGCGCGGTGGCCCAGAACCGGACGGGGCAGGGGACTTCGCCGGTGCGCCCGCCGCCCCGGGTGGAATCGGTCCGCTCGCGCGCGCGCCAGCGCGTGGCGGACGTGCTCCCGCGGTCGTTGTTGATCCGGCACGGCGCGCGCGATCGCCGGCAGGTGGCGCTGACGTTCGACGACGGGCCCGACGCCATGACCGACGCGTACCTGGACGTGCTGGGGCGGTACGACGCGCGGGCCACGTTCTTCCTGGTGGGCGACGCCTGCGCCCGCTGGCCGGGGGCGGCGGCGCGCATCGCCGCGCGCGGGCACGAGCTGGGGGGCCACGGCTTCACGCACACGATCTTCCCGTCGCTGGACGCGGCCGCGCTGAAGTCGGAGCTCGAACGAACGGATGCGCTGCTCCCCGCCGGCCCGGGCGTGCGCAAGCTGGTGCGGCCCCCGCGAGGCGCGACGTCGCCGGTGTCGCTGCTGCGGTGCGCGCGCGCCGGGTACGTGACCGTGCTCTGGTCGCGCGACTCCGACGATTGCCGCACCGATCGAGCCGAGCAGGTCGTGGCCGCGCTGGCGCCCGAGGTCGTGGAGGCGGGTGACATCGTTCTGCTCCACGAGGGGCAGACCTGGACGCTGGATGCGCTCCCCCCGATCCTCGAGCGGCTGCGGAGCGTCGGCTTCGAGCTGGTCACCATCAGCGAGATGGCCGGGTTCTCGCGAGCTGAACCCGCGCCCGCGGCGGCGGCCGGATGACGGAGCGGTTGCGCGCCCTGGTCGTGGCTTACGCCTTCCCGCCCACGGGCGGGGCGGGGGTGGGCCGGCCGGCCAAGCTGGTGAAGTACCTGCCGGCGCACGGCGTGCAACCCACCGTTCTCACCGCCGCGAACCCCTCGGTGCCGCTTCGTGACGAGTCGTTGTTGCAGGACTTGCCGCCCGACCTGCCCGTCGTCCGGGTCCGGACGCTGGAGCCCGGCTACGCGGTGAAGCAGGCGGGCTGGACGGCGCGCGCGGGCGCCTCGGGCGGCGGCGCCTCCGCCGGCGGGCCGCGGCGCTTGCTGGGCCAGGCCGCGATGCTGGGGCGGCAGGCCCTGATGCCGGATCCGCAGATCCTCTGGCAGCCGGCGGCGCAGATCGCGCTGGCCGGGCGGCTGGCGCGACGTCAGGACGACGTGGTCCTGATCAGCGCGCCGCCCTTCTCGCAGTTCCTGCTGGGGCCCGTCGCGCGCCTGCGGCCCGGCGTGGGCGTGGTCCTGGACTACCGCGACGAGTGGAGCACGGTGCAGCAGAGCTACGTCATGCAGGCCCGCTGGTCGGCCCGGGTCGGCGCTCGGCTGGAAGGCGCGGTGCTGCGCTCTGCCCACTTCGTGACGACCGCGACCGAGGCGTTTCGTCAGAACCTGCTCGACCGCTTCCCGTTCCTGCAGCCCGAGCGGGTGGTGGCCATCCCCAACGGTTACGATCCGGCCGACTTTCCGGCCGACCTGCCGGGGCCGGCACCCGACGCCGATCGCTTGACGATCACCTACGCCGGCACGGTCTTCAACCTGACCAGCCCGCGCGGCTTCCTGGGCGCGGTTCGCCGGGTGCACGCCGAGGCGCCCGAGCTGGCGCGACGGCTGCGGGTCCGCTTCCTGGGGCGCATCACCGACACCGAGAAGGAGAGCTTCGAGGGGCTCGAGGCTCTGGGCGTCGAGCGGGTCGGATACGTCCCGCACAGCGAGGTCACGCCGGCCCTGGCCGGCAGCCACATCGCCCTGTGCATCCTGGACGACGTGCCGTTCGTCGAGCGGATCTACCCGGCGAAGATCTTCGAGCTGGCGCACCTGGCCGACCGCACGGGCCTCGAGGTGCTGACGCTGACACCTCCCGGCGCGCTGGCCGAGTTGGTCCAAGCCCACCGGATCGGCCCCTGCTTGCCGCCTCGCGACGAGGTCGCCATCGCGGCCTTCCTGAAGCAGCGGCTGGCCTCGTTCGCCGCCGGCCAGCGCAGCGACCGCGCTCGCCCGATCGGGCTCGAACGCTTCGACCGCCGCGCCCTGGCCGGCGAGTTCGCCCAGGTCCTGGCCCGCGCCCACCAAGCGGCCCGCTAGGGCGGCCGGGCCTACTTGCCTATTTCGCCTTTGGCGGAGCGGACGACCGGCGCCGCGGGCACGCCGACCACCGTCGTCTCGGGCGGCACGTCGCGCACCACCACCGCGTTGGCGCCTATCCGCGCTCGGTCCCCGACCGTGACCGGACCCACGATCTTCGCGCCGGCGCCCACGAATACGCCATCACCCAGGGTGGGGCTGGCGCGTCGCTCGGCGCCGATCGTGACCTGGTGCTCGATCTTCACGTCGGCGCCCCCGCGAACGTTGCCGTTGATGAACACGCCCTGGGCATGAATCAGCACGAAACCGGGGCCGAATTCGGCGCCTCGGCCGATGACACAACCACCCAGCGTGGTGTTCAACTTGTTGAACAACATCTCCAGCGCCGGCAGATGCGCCCGCCGCGACCCCTGCATCAGTCGATAGAGGATCATCGCCAGGGTCCCGTCCGTGGCGAGGGTCTTCAATTGTGAGCGCGGATCGTCCGATTCGTACAGCCACCGGGACTTGGCGCCTATGTCGGATTGGATGAGGCGCAGGATCTCGAGCATTTGCCCATCAGAATACCCCACCGCAAAAATTCGCCGGAGAGCCCATGCGCGTTGACGCCCCTGCCACCGATCGCTATCGTCCAACCGCCTCGCTCGCCCCCATGATGTTGACGCTCAAGATGTGGCTGAAAGCCGTGGGCCTCGTCGGCGCGCTCGTCGGTGGGGCCGCCCGGCCCGCCGCAGCCGCCACGCCGGCCACCCCTTCGGGCTCCCACCCGCGTCTGTTCATCAACAGCACCAATCTGCCGGCGCTCTCCGCCGCGGCGACGACCTCGGGCTCCAACTCGGCCCGCATGGTGTCGGCCTGTCAGGAGACGATGACGGACGCCAACTACTACAACACGCGCGGCGGCTCCGACGGCAGCCTGTGGCCGGGCGCGGCGGTGGCTTGCGCGTTCGCCTACCTGACGACGCAGAACGCGACCTACCTGACCCAGGCCCTGAAGTACTGGAACGCCTCGCTGAACGACGACCAGAAGATCGGCGACGGGCTGGGGTGCGTCCAGGGCGTCAGCACCAGCTGGCAGTCTTACCAGCAGGGCAGCGGGAAGGCTCCGCCCGTCATCCTCACCGTGACCCACGACACCGGCTACCCGATGCGGTGGTACGCGCCGTTCATCGCGCTCACCTACGACTGGCTCTACAGCGCCCCGGGTGTCGACAGCAACCTGCTGGCCCAGACCCGCACCTGCCTGACCGCCTGGAGCGACTGGTACACGGCCGACGGGTACCACAACACCGAGGCCGGTGCGAACTACAACGCCGGGTACGTGGTCGGCAAGACGCTGACCGCCATCGCGATCGGCACCGACGGCGGCGCCGACGGACACCTCTGGACGCAGACGCTCAACGACGTCTTCGCGAACCTGCTGGTCGGTGACGGCCTGTCCGGCACCTCCGGCACGGTGGGCATGCCAGCCGGCGCGATGGTGGGCGGTGACTGGGCCGAGGGCTGGCAATACGGCCCGCTCAGCGTGCTCGAGTACGCTGCCGCCACGCGCGCGGTCGAGGAGCAGGGTGTTCCGCAGCCGCAGATGGACGACTGGACGAACAGCCTGGCCGTTCGCACGGTCTACGGCACCGTCCCGACGAACGACGCGCAGTACGCGGGAGGCGACTTCGACGACACGGTGCCGTACCCGCCCCCCTCGCTCAACGAGATGCAGGCGGTGCTGATCGGCCCCTCCAGCGATCAGGCGGCCGCCTGGGCGGCGTCGATGATCCAGACCCAGAAGCCCGGGCGTGACCCCTCGATCTACGGGGTGCTGGCCGACCTTCGCACGGTGACGCCGCAGGACTACCGCACGCAGACGCCGGCGCCGTCGCTCTGGTACCTGGCGCGTGGGACGCGGAACATGTACGTGCGCACCTCCTGGGACGCCAGCGCGTTCTGGGGCGTGTTCTCCTCGGCGCCGCAGGTCGTCTCCGATCACCAGCACTACGCCGCGTCGAACTTCGTGTTCACGCGCGGGGCCGACCACCTGATCGTCGATCCGTCCCCCTACGGTCTGGTCGGAACGCTCACCACCAACGCGGTCACCGCCGACTCGGCGCAGGTCGGCGGCGACAACGCCCCCAGCCAGACCAGCTGGAGCAAGGCCGAGCTGCTCTGGGCCCGCGGCACGCAGTCGGGCGTGTTCGGCGCGCGCAGCGACTTCTCCAAGGCCTTCAACGGCAACAACAACAAGACCAGCGACATCCCGTACGCCCACCGGGAGTGGGTCATGCTGCCCGAGGGCGAGATCGTCACGATCGACCGGGTCCAGACCGGGTCGAGCAGCAAGTACATGTACGTGAACTTCCACGCCAACACCAAGGGCACGCTGAAGGCGTCGGGCAGCTCGGCCACGGGCACGGTTGGCGGCTCGCAGGTGGCGATTCATTCGATCTATCTGTCGGGCGGCACGCCCGCCATCACGCAGCCGTCGGTGGGCGACTGCAGCAGCGCATCCACCTGGGGCGCGTGCACGGATGTCCGCTTCCCGGTCGACAACTACGGCATGAAGGTGCCCGGGCCCTACGCGGTCGCGATCCACGCCATCGACGGTCTGGGCGCCTCCGAGGCGGCCGCCACCGTCGGTTCGCTGAACGACGACAACTACGACCCCGCCCCCAAGCAGAACGCGGGGGTCATCGGCGCGGCGGTCTACCGCGCCTCGAAGCAGAGCTACGTGGTGGCCTCGTCGGCGCAGCAGGGCGCGTCCGGTTCGACCATGACCTACGGCGTCCCGGGGACGTCCCCCAGCCGGCACGTCGTTTACGACGCGCCCGAGGATTCCAGCGGCAAGTCGATGGTCACGGCCGCCGCGTCGGGCGGCCGCTGCGTCCTGACCATCACGGCCGGCGCCGGCATGGCGGGCGAGCCGCTCATGTTCACGGTGGCCAGCGCCGCCGACGGCTGCACGGTCAGCGAGGACACCGCGGTGGCGGTGGGCACCGTCCCGCCGGGCGGCGGCGTGTCGGGCACCGGCGGCAGCTCGTCGAGCGGCACCGGCGGCGGTCCGAGCACCGGCGCGACCGGCGGCAGCACCGGCGCGATGGCGGCCAAGGGGGGCGGCTGCGCTTGCACCGTCAGCGGGCGCAAGGACGCAACCCTGGCCTGGATCTCGCTGCCTCTCGGACTGTTTGCCTTCTCCCGCCGCCGCCCGGGCGACCGCCCGGCACCTCGTCGTTCCAACCGGCGTGCCGGTTCCGGCGGCGCCGGCTCCCGTCCCTGAGCGCGCCGGCGCTCGTTTCACCGTCGGCCGGCCAGGCTCGCTCTTCGTCATCAACAGGCACCTGGCGGGGCTCGGTCGGACGTAGACTCTCGCGGTGCCGCCGAAAGCCGCGCGCTGGCTGCCGCTGGCCGCGCTCCTCGTGTTCACGGCCGGGCTGGCGCTACGGCCGATGGCCGAGTCCGACCTGTTCTTTCACCTGAAGGCCGGTCAGGAGATCCTCCGGCGTCACGGGCTGGCGGGGCGGAACCTGTTCTCGTTCACCTACCCCGACTACCCGGACATCGACACCTCCTGGCTGGCGGAGGTGGGCGCCGCGCTGGTGTTCGCGGCCGGCGGGTTTCCGGGCGTGGTGGTGGCCAAGACGCTGGTGCTGCTGGCCACCTTCGCGGGCGCCTGGCGGGTGGCCGTCAAGCGCGGCGCCGGCCCGGCCGTGGCGGCCTGCGCGCTGGCGGCGGCGGCCTACGCCGGTCGCGATCGGTTGGTCGAGCGGCCGCTGATCTTCTCGTTCGCCGGCGCCGTCGCCGCGCTGGCGGCCATCGACGCCCTCCGCCAGCGCCGCGGCCCCGCGGCCTGGCGGGCCGGAGCGGCGTTCGTGGTCGGGGTCGCGCTCTGGGCCAACCTGCATGCCGGCGTGTTCGTGGCGCCGCTGCTGGTCGGGGCGGCGGCCCTCGCCGAGCTGGCGCGCGGCCAGCGGCCCGCGGCCGGGCGCCTGGCCCTGGCGGCGGCGGCCGCGCTGCCGGCGATGCTCGCCACGCCGGTCGGCCTGGGCCTCTTGCGCTACCTGGTCCTGCACCTCCAGCTTCCGGCGCTTCATCCGGTCGACGAGTTCCGCGCGCCCACCTGGCTCTCGGACGCGCCGTTGTGGATCTACGCCGGCGCCCTGGGGCTGGCCGCCGCGGCGGCGCTGGTCCGGGACCAGAGAGAGCTGTTGGTGGACCTGGCGCCCGCCGTCCCGATGGCCGTGCTGGCGGCGCGCACCGTCCGGTTCGGCGCCGACTTCGCGCTGGTGAGCGCGCCGGCGCTGGCCGCGATCGTCACCGGCTTGCTCCCGGCTTGGTCGCGCCGGGGGGCGTCTGCCGTGGCGGCGGCGGTGGCCGTGGTGGCGCTGGCGGTCGTGCCGCGGCTGGCAGAGGGCGGACTCGGCGGGATCGGCCTCGACACCAGCGAGATCCCTCTGGACGCGATCGCCTTCGCCGACGCGCAGGGACTGCGCGACCGCATGTACAACGACTTCGAGATCGGGTCCTACCTCACGTTCGATCCGGTCGGCGGCTTCCCGCGGCACCGGGTATTCGTCGATCCGCGGATCCCGGCCTACCCGCCCGAGATGCACCGCCTGCTGGGCCGCGGTGACCTGTCGCGGGCCGAATGGGACAAGGCGATGGACCGGTACGGCGTCGAGAGCGCGCTCGTGGCCTACGCCGGCATCAACCGCCGCGTCGCCTGGTGGGACTCGGCGCGGTGGGCGCTGGTCTGGAGCGCCGGCGATGCGCGGATCTTCGTCCGCCGCCTCCCGCGGTTCGCGGCGCTGGTGGCGGCCCGGGAGATCCCGGCCACCTTCACGTTCACGCCCGAGGAGGGGACCGTGACCGTGCCGCTCGAGCAGCCGCCCGCCGGCTCACCCGTCGCGGCCTGCGAATGGGACCGCCGTCTGGGCGACCTGCTGGTCCAGCTGGACGGCGAGCTCACCCCGCGCGCCCGCGCCGCCTACGATCGCGCGCTGGCCGCCCCACCGTCCTGCCTCGCCCCGGCCGACCTGGCCCGGCTCGCAGCCTGGCTGGGCGGCGTCGATCTGCAAGCCGGTCGCGCCGCCCAGGCCCTGCCGCTGCTGGACCGAGCCCGCGCCGCCGGCGACCACGACCCGCCCACAACCGCCAATCGCGCCGCCGCTCTCGAGGCGCTCGGCCGAACCGCCGAAGCGGCAGCCGCCTGGCAGGAAGTGGCCGCCCGCGCGGGCGGAACGCCCCTGGGAGACCAGGCTCGCGCTCGCGCCGCCCGCCTGGGCAGATGAAGAGACCTTCGGGCTTCCGGCCGGATCCGATCTGACCCGGAGGCCTTCACATCTCAGTTCCGCAATCCCTCGAACGGAGCGGCCAGCGTGGCTGTGCCCAGCGTCGTGCCGACGCTGGCGCTCCAGAGCGCCTCGGTCGGGCCTGGCGTCTCGCTCATGCCCAGGCGCTGGGCGCGGAGGCCGCCCGGAATGGCGATCATGGGGGCCGTTCCCGAGAGTTGCAGGTCCAGGCCGGGGCCGTCGGCGGCCAGGAAGGCGCCGTCCAGGATCCCGGTCAGGGCCTTCAGGCCGGTGGCGCAGGCGCTGGACAGGCAGCCGGCTGGTTGACCGACGGCTGGGCAGACGGTCGCGTCCAGGGCGGCACACCCTGTGGCGCTGCCCGGCCCCTGGGCCTGGGCGAACAGCATCTGGACGAAGGTCGTGATGTCGGGCGGGAGGCTCCGTGGGGCGAGCGCGAGCGGGCCGAAGGCGGCGCGCGCCGTGGTCCCCAGCCGCAGGGTGAAACCGTGCGCGGCGATGGCCAGGTCGCCCTGCACGATCGATCCGGACGTGACGGCCTGCAGGACGGGCAGTCCCAGGGGCGCAAGCGGCACCGACACGGTGAAGCCGGGACCGAACTGCGCGCTCTCGAGCGTGTGGGTCACGACGTAGGTGCCGGGCTGGCTGCCGGGCATGATGTCGAGCGACGAGCTCAGCTGAACCGCCTGCAGGATGGACGCGGCGTCGGCGGCCACGCCGGACAGCGCCGCGACGGCGGGCGGCGCGGGCGTGCCGAACAGGCCGAGCACGATCGCGTCCAGCCCCTCGACGCCGCCGGACGTCTGCGCGCCGCGGCAGGTGGTGGTGGCGCCGGACGCGTCGACCAGCCAGGCGCCGCGCCGGGCGTTGATGGCGTCCCCCACCGCGCCCTCGGCGCCGGCACCGGTGGCGGGGACGCAATCGAGCGGGTCGGCGGGGGTGGCGGTCGACAGCGCGTCGATCGTGCAGTCCAGCCAGAGCTGAGCCGGATCCAGCGGGCAGTCCGAGAGATCGGCCCAGGGCTTGGCCACCGCGGCGGCGGCGGCCAGCGGCGGGGCGAAGGCCAGGGTCGAGGTCAGGGCGAACGAGCCGACGGGGTCCGGAACGGCGTCGGTCAGCGGCACCGAGACCTGAACCCTGAGCCCCGGTTGCAGCGCCGGCCCGGGGACGTCGACGCACCCGATGGCCAGGATGGTGGGTCCGGGGCCCATGGCCTCGGCGAACACGGCGCTGGACGAATCGGTGCTCACGTCGGTGAAGAAGGCCTGCTGTCCGACGGCCAGCGAGGCCGGGTCGCGGGTCGGCGCCGGCGGGTCGTCCGGATCGACGCCCGAGCAGCTGGCGCGGTCATAGAACAGGACGCGGATCGAGGTCGCGTGCTGCGCGGCGGTCGACGCCGGCGCGAAGAACGGCACGACCGCCACGTTCCCGAAGCCCGCGGCGCTGACGACCACCATCACCTGCGCCGCCTTGGTTCCGACCTGCGCGCTGATCTGGAAGCTGGTCGGGAGGCCGGCCCGGACCCCGACCGACACCAGGCCGGAGGCGTCGGTCATGGCGCTGGGGGCGGTCAACGTGGCCCCCTGCGCGGCATCGTTCGGGGTAATCGCGAACGAGACCGTCCGGCCGGCCACCGGGACCACACCGTTGTCGAGCCTGAACGAGACCGACGCCTGCTCGCTGGGGGCGAGCGGGATCGTGTCGGCCAGCGCGAGCAGCTGCAGCTGCTCGTCGGACGCCCCGGCCGTGCCGCGGCCGGCACATCCCGACGCCACCAGCAGCGCGACGCACAGGCCTGTTGATAGGAATGTGGACAAGCTGTGGATTCTTTTAAGCTGGATTGAGAGGGCGCGGGGAGCCAAGCTGTTCGCGCCGTAATGCCGGAGTTTACCCACCTCCATCTTCACACGCAGTATAGCCTTCTCGACGGCGCCATCCGCCTGGACCACCTGTTCCCGAAGGTGCTGGAACGCGGGATGAAATCGGTGGCCATCACCGATCACGGGAACCTGTTCGGTGCGCTCGACTTCTACCAGCGGGCCAAGGCCCACGGGGTGAAGCCGATCTTCGGCTGCGAGACCTACGTCGCGCCCGACCGCCACGACAAGACCGAGCGGCGATCGAACCACCTCATCCTGCTGGCCAAGAACGAGGTGGGCTGGAAGAACCTGTCGTTCCTCAACTCGATGGGCTACCTGGAGGGGTTCTATTACAACCCCCGCATCGACAAGCCGCTGCTGCGCGCGCACGCCGAGGGGCTGATCGGGCTGTCGGCCTGCCTGGGCGGCGAGGTGGCGCAGACGCTGATGCGGCGCGGGCCCGAGGCGGCCGAGGCGACCGCGCGCGAGTTCGAGGACATCTTCGGCAAGGGGAACTTCTTCCTGGAGATGCAGCCCAACGGGCTGGAGGAGCAGGAGGAGGTCAACGGCAAGCTGCAGGAGATGTCGAAGAAGACCGCCATCCCGCTGATCGCCACCAACGACTGCCACTACCTGAACCAGACCGACGCGCGCGCGCACGAGATCCTGATGTGCGTGCAGCAGAAGAAGACCATCCACGACGACAAGCGGCTGCACCACCGCAACGACGCCTTCTTCGTGAAGACGCCGGCCGAG
>DATJWP010000177.1:0-5168 GCA_035578045.1 Polyangia bacterium
AGCGGCGGGGGCAGGGCGCCGACCCGCCCCCAGACGTAGAACGTCCCTTCGGGGGCGGCGTCGACCTCGACGCCCAGGCGCGCCAGGCCGGCCAGCAGGCGCTCGCGCTTGGCGCGGAAGCTGTTGTGGATGGCCTCCGTCTCGGCGCGCACGTGCGCGTCATCGAGCAGCGGGATCGCCGCGCGCTGCAGCGGCTTGGACCCGCCGCCGTCCAGGAACGACCCGGCGCTGGCCACCGCCTCGATCACCGGCTTGGGCCCGATCGTCCAGGTGACCCGCCAGCCCGGGTAGCGCCAGTTCTTGGTGAGGCCGTCGAAGATGACGACCGGATCGCGATCGACGTCCTCGACGTAGCGGGCCGCGCTCTCGATGGGCAGGTCGCCCGGGATCGGCGTCCAGATGTAGTGCGAGTAGAACTCGTCCAGCAGCAGCGCGCAGTCCAGCTCGCGCGCCAGCCCGACCCACCCGGCCAGCGCCTTGCCGTGCACCAGCTTGCCGGTCGGGTTGCAGGGGTTGGACAGCAGCAGCGCCGACAGGCCGCGCCCCGCGACCTCGCGCCGCAGGTCGTCGACCGTGAACGTGTAGCCGCGCTCGCCCTCGAGCAGGATGGGGATGGCGGTGAAGGCCTTGAAGATGTCCAGCAGCTCCTCGTAGGCCGTGTAGTCGGGCAGGAAGTGCCCCAGGTTCACGTGGCCCAGGCTGGCCGCGGCGCGGGTCAGCGCGGCGCGCCCGCCGCCCGACACGCTGACGTTCTCGGCGCTGTACTGCGACGGCATGCCGCGCCGGTACAGGCGGTTGTAGAGGCCGGCGATCGCCTCGCGCAGCTCCCAGATGCCCGGGATCGGCGCGTACTCCTGATCGTCGACGTCGATCGCGACCTGGCCGACGCGCGCCGGGGCGCCGGGCAGCGGGCCGGTCTCGGGCTGCCCCTGTCCCAGGTTCGACCAGGCGGGGTCACCGCTGCGAAAGCCGCGCTTGCTCGCCTCGGTGGTGACGTAGATGACCCCCGTGCGCGGCACGGAGCGAAATGCGGAGAGGGGGCTATCGTTGGACATCGCTATTTCGATCTACTCACATAGACGACCACGTTGTCGATGTATCCACCCCAGCCAGCCGTAGATCCATTTGTTTGAGGGCCAAGAAGAACGTCGACTGTTGAATCGGCGCCGAATTGATTGGACAGGCCGCTATTGCTGCCGCCAGGAATTGTGACGTCGATGCTGCCACTGGAGGCTGTTATCTGCATTTGGACGCGCGTCCACAAGTTGGGCTGCAAGGTTCCATATAACTGGGCGTCGCTGAATACAACTCCGCCGCCGGAGTGCTGAGTGAATAGGTAGTACCCGGTGTACGGCCCTGCAGCAAAGCCTGTGTTCCCCCCGTCTGTGTAGTTGATGCACGCCAACCCAGAGCCGAATCGAATGCAGAGTAACGAGACCGATCCGGTCCACGGGACTGCTAAACCAGAGGGCGGGCTAAAATCTGCGGCCACGGTCACCGTCGCAATCGGCAGCGCGCCCGAAACGTGCCATTTGAGCACGGCCTCCGATCCGTCGCCGTTCGTCACGCTCGCTGACCAGGAGTACGGGAGGCTAGACGCACGCTGCATCGTCACAGTCGCTGTGCCGCCATTTGCGAGCACGGCCGACCAAGCCCCGCTGGGAGCTAACCCGTTGTCGAAGTCGGCGCATCCATAGTCCACGGACATGATGCCGGGAGGCTGCGTTTGCTGCCCGCACCAGGTCGGCATGCCAGCCGCGTCGCTTCTGCTCCCCCCGCCCGCGTCGAGCGCGGTGGTACCTGCGTCTGATAGACCGCCACTTCCTGGGTAGGAACCTGCAGAACCGCCCCCGGAAGGCGCTCCACCTTGGCCGGCCACTCCGCCCGTGTTTCCGCGCCCGGACTCTCCCATCCCACCCGCGGATGCCCCGGCGGCACCAGCGGAACCGCCGGATCCCGCTCCGCCGTCGGTCTCGCCCACGAATCGGGTCGGACAGCCGAGCGTCAGGACGAGTAGTAGACCCCACGTTAGCCATCGAAAGCTCATCCTGATCCATCCCGCTGGAGGCCGGGGCATGGTCCGTTATCGTCACCCGGCAAGGTTCGTTGCTTTTCGGCGCACTGGCGGGCGCCTGGCACCGACAAGAAGCGGCAGAACAAGGGACAGGAGGACCAATCCGCGCCCGGGAGCTCTCCCTCCGTCGATGTCGCAGGAACAACCACCCGAAGAGCCGGATCCGCGTCCGCTTCCGCCGCCGGTGCCGCCCAAGGTGTTGCCGCCGGTGCCCGAGGCGATACCTCCCGTTCCCGTGACGCCGCCCGTCTCCGTGCTCACCGGGCCCCCGGTTCCCGGCGCGCCTCCAGGGCCGTGCCCCGCGGCACCGCCGGTGGCGTGCGCGCCCGCGGCGCCGCCCGTGCCCGTCGGTCGCCCGCCGGCGCCGCTGTTGCCGCCCGTGGATCCACCCGCCGTGCCGCCCGTCCCGCTGATGATCCCGCCGTCCGCGGAGCACGACCCGATGGCCGTCGTGACGTAGTCGGAGCTACAGGCCGAGCTGCCGCCCACCGGGATCGTGAACATTCCCTTCGTGGGGTAGGCCACCGCCGCGCCCGTCGAGTCGGTGGCCGACACCCAGTACTGGTGACAGCCGGCAGCGAGCGTCGAGGTCGCCTTGTACGTCGCGTTCAGCGTGTCGGTCCCCAGCTCGAGCGTCATGGGCAGGCACGATCCATCGAGGACCACGTTCAGCGACTCCGGCGCGCCGTGACTCGGGTCGGCCCAGGTCGCGTAGAACGTGAAGGTGCCGGCGTTGCCGCTGGCGGGGCTGACGGCGGCTGTCGGGATTTTGGGGATAGTGGCGTTCTTGATGTTCCCCGAGTCCGATACGTCGAACGTGTTGAAGCAGGCCGGCGTCCCGCTGGCGTGCCCGTAGCCCATCGTGTTGGACGTGACTCCCTGGTCGGTCAGGTTCATGCGGTGACCGTCGCTGCCGGCAGCTTCGTCCATCCAGCCGTCGACGGTCTTCATCGGGTCCGCATAGCCCGCCGCCGCGACCTCGCCCGTGGCCTGGATGGTGCTGCCGCTGACGAAGTAGCCGATCCGCATGTCCCAGGACGTGCCACAGTCGTTGTTGATCGGATCGCTGACCTTGGCGCACATGGCGCAGTCTGCCGGCGTCGGCGAAGCACAGGCGCAGCTCGGGTCTCCGTCACAGCCGCTGGTGGCGACGTCGGCGTTCAGCGGGCAGGCCGACGTGTGGATGAGCGTCACGTCGCTGAGCTTCAGGTTCGTTGCGTGAAAACGCGATGACTGATTGAGTTGCAGGCTCCAGATGACCGGCGGGCGTGCCGGGTAGGGCGTCGACTTCGGGCCGGTCACCGTCTGCGGATCCGAGCGGGCGCGGTTGATGGCCATCAGGCCCAGCCGTTCCAGCGCCGAGGGGAAGCCGTTGCTCGGCTCGCCGACGGCGCCGCCGCGCTCCGAGAGCGACACGTCGCCCGCGTCCATGCAACCAACAGCCAGAACCGCGAGAAGCAAAGGGATCGCGCTGACGGAGCTGGGCTTTGCCCAGCGGAGTCGTCGCGGGAGGTCGCAGGAACCCTCCCAGGGTTCCTGGTCGATCGCCGGGGGGCGCATCCGGCTACCATAACGCCGTTTCGTGGGGCGGTGGGCGCCCGTTCGGAGTAACATCCGGCGCATGCGGAGCGTCAGCCCCGGGCTGCTCCTGACCGCCCTCCTCGCCGCCGCCGGATTCGTGCTGGTCCCGCAGCTCATCGTCGCGGCGCCCCAGGAGCCGGTGATGGGGTTCGTGCAGAAAATCTTCTATTTTCACGTCCCGTGCGCCTCCCTGCTCTTCCTTTCGACCTTCGCCTGCGCGGCGGGGAGCATCGCCTACCTGTTCAAGGGGTCGGAGGCCGGCGATCGGCTGGCGGTCTCGTCGGCGGAGCTGGCGGTCCTCTTCGGCGCCTGCACGCTGATCACGGGGCCGCTGTGGGGACGCAAGGCCTGGGGGGTCTGGTGGCAATGGGACGCGCGCCTCACCAGCTCGCTGCTGCTGGAGCTGATGATGGTCGCCTACCTGCTGGCGCGCCGTTACGCGGGCCCGGCGGGGCGCAAGCTGTCGGCGGCGCTGGCGCTGTTCGCGGCCATCGATGTGCCGCTGGTCTACAAGAGCGTCGACATCTGGCGCACGGTGCACCCGCGCACGACGGTGGTGCCCACGCTGGACGCCCGCATGCGGCCGGCCTTCTGGAGCGCCTTCGCGCTGATGATCCTGCTCTGGTCGGTGCTGCTGGCGGTGCGCCTGCGGCTGGAGCGCGCCCGGGCCGAGCTGGCCGCCCTGCGCATCGACGTGGAAGACCTGACGGAGAGCGCGGCGTGAGGCGGCTCTGGCTCGCGGTCGCGGCGCTCGCCGGCACGTTTGCCCCGGCGCTGGCGCGCGCGCAGGAGTTCGTCAAGGTCGAAGGCGCGCCCCGGCAAGAGATGCCGGCCGCTCCCTTCGTGGCCGCCGCCTACTCGGTCATCTGGGTGCTGGTGCTGGCCTACGTGATCGTGCTGGCGCGCGGGATCGCCCGCGTCCGCAAGGAGGCCGCGGAGCTGCGGGCCAGGCTGGACCGCGAGGCGCCGCCGGGCCGCCCGCGCGCCGCCTCGTGATGCTGCCGCTGGCCATCGGGCTCCCGCCCTCGTCGCACTTCATCTACATCCCGGTCGTGCTGATCCTGGGGATCGTGCTGGGGTTCGTGCTGGGCGCGAAGGCGACGCGCGACGCGATCGCGCTCGAGCAGCGCAAGGCCGCCGAGCGCGAGGAGCGGCGCGCGCGCCGGCAGGCGTCCGCCGCCTCCCCGGACGCGCCGAAATAGCGGACCCGACGAGACTGATCGGTTACGATCGCTCATGCCCGACTTCGAGCTGACCGACGAGGAGAAGCAGCTCAGCGAGACCGCGCGGGAGTTCACGCGCAACGAGATCATCCCGGTGGCCGGAGAGCTGGACGAGCACGGCACGTTCCCCGAGGCCATCTGCAAGAAGGCCTGGGAGACCGGGCTCATGAACTGCGAGATCCCCGAGTCCTACGGGGGCCTGGGGCTCTCCTGCTTCGCGCACTGCCTGCTGCACGAGGAGATCTCGTACGGCTGCAGGGGCGTCAACACGACGATGGCCGGCAACATGC
>DATJWP010000178.1:0-16799 GCA_035578045.1 Polyangia bacterium
CCGCGCCGCGCGCAAGCGCGCGGAGTACGAGCGCAGCGACGCCATCGTCACGATGCCGCTGCCGCCCGCGGAGGCGATGCGCGCGCTCACCGACGGCATCACGGCGGCCATGGAGGGCGGCCAGACGCGGCCCGTGGCCTACGCTTGCGCCGAGCTGCTGGCGCTGCTCGCCGACTTCTACGCCGTGCCGCCCCCGCCCATCGCCGTCCTCGGCGTGCGGCCGCACGAGGTGATGGAGGGCGTCACGACGTACCAGCTCTTCGGCGACTACACGCCGAAGACCCAGCGCATCCGCGTGTGGATGCGCACGGCGATCCGCGCGCAGGTGTCCAGCCCGAAGGCGCTGCTGAACACGCTGCTCCACGAGTTCTGCCACCACCTGGACTGCACCCGCCTCGGGTGGCCCCAGAGCTATCACACGCGCGGCTTCTTCACGCGCATCGACCACCTGTACCACCACGCCCTGGGCACCTCGCCCGCCGCGCGCCGCCCCCTCCGCTGGATCAAGCGCGGCTCCGTCTGGGCCATCGACTGGACCGCCCTCAAGCGCCGCTGAAACACTCCGCGGCCCGCGGCGCGCCGAACACGGGACATGCGCGCAATCAAGTCGGGACCAGCTCGGCAGATGCGCCTGTCCAGCCGCCCCTCGCGGCGGCCAGAACCTGGGGCGAGGCGCCGGAACAGGGTCGGCAAAGGCTGGCTTTGATTCCGATGTCGGATGTCGCGCAGTCGGGCGCCACAGAGTTCCGGCCAAGGCGCGAAGGTGGGGACCCGACAATTCTCTCGCCCCCACGCAACCCCGGCCCGCGGCGCGCCGAAAACGGGACATGCGCGCAATCAAGTCGGGACACGGGCGACAGATGCGGCTGCCCCTCGAGGCGGTCAGAACGTGGGGCGGGCGTCGGAAAGGGGCCGGCCGCAAACCGCGCGGGCGCCCGTCCATGCCGCACGTGACCCGACCCAAGATCGACCCGCGCTATCCGGTGCAGGTCACCATCCGGGCGACGCCGGGCCTGCCGTCGTTGCGCTCACCGCGGGTGTTCGGGGCGCTCCGGCAGGCCATCGCCAGGGCCTCGGTCGATCACTTCCGGGTGATCCATTTCTCGATCCAGCAGGACCACGGCCACTTCATTGTCGAGGGAGACGAACCGCGACGGGCCCGCGGTGGCATGCACGGACTCGCCATTCGGTTGGCGCTCGCCGTGAATCGCGTGCTGGGCCGCAAGGGGAGAGTGGTCGGCGATCGGTATCATGCCCGCCCGCTCAAGACGCCGCGAGAGACGCGCGCGAGCATGGTGTACGTGCTCCTCAATTTCCGTAAGCACCTGCGCGCGCCGCCGTGTATCGACCCACGCAGCTCGGGCCCACACTTCCTGGGCTGGCAGCGAGAGCCGAAGGCCACGGAGGTCCCGCCGGCCACGGTTCCGCCCTCCACCTGGATGGCGCGCTTCGGTTGGTTGCGCGCGGGCGGAGCGCTGCGAGTGGAAGAACAACCGGCTCCGCGCCCGCGCCCAACTTGAATTCGGCACATGTTCCGGCCACGGACGCCGGAGGGCTGGGGCAGGCTCCGGGCGCCTGGGGTCAGGCCTAGATGCCGCTCCAGCCGGCGCCCAGGCCGAAGGGGCTGCCGATGGCGAGGCCGGCGGCGACGCGGCCGCGGCGGTCGAGGACGCTCCAGCCGCCGATGGCCGGGCCGCGCGAGGTGAAGGCGTGGGGGTAGACGTTCAGGTGGATGAAGTAATCGTCGGTGTCGGTCACCTGCAGTGACGCGAGCAGCGAGTTGTTGCGGTCCAGGAAGACCGCGCCGGTGGCGACGAAGCTGACGGTGTTCTCGACGGTGTTGGTCCCCTGGTTGGCCAGGTGAACGGCGGCGCCGCCGGCAGCGGCGGAGATGGCGTACTGGTCGGTGATCCGGAACGAGAGTCCGCCGGTCGTCGCCTCGCCGAACCAGGCGAACAGCGCCAGGCGCCGGTAGAAGGGGAGGGCCCACTTGGCGGAGAAGTAGTTGCCCACGTTGTGCAGCTGGCCGTTGGGCGCGGTGAACGACGGCTGCAGCGACCAGTCGGCGATCACGATCTCCTGGCTGAAGAAGCGATTCGCCCAGTCGAAGCTGAACAGGATGATGCCGCCGATGTCGAAGAAGTAAAGGTCGGCGATGCAGTCGGTGTTGAAGCCGACGACGCCGTGGTTCTCCAGCGACTCGTTGACCAGCGCCGCCGCCATCAGCGTCGTCGCGGACCAGACCTTGGCGCCCGGCACGTCGTGGTCCTCGAACCACTCCTGCAGCGCCCGGTACGTCATCCCGCCCGCGATCAGATGCAGGCTGTAGTTGGGCGTCCAGCGGGCCGTCGACGACGTGTAGCTGAGCGGGAAGATCTCCTCCTTCAGGAACTTTCCCCAGCCGTCGTGCGAGATGGCGGGGATCGGGTGAGCCACGTTGCGCAGCACGTTCGCCGTGTTGGTCCGGTAGTCGAACGTGAAGATGTTTCGCGGCGCGACGTGATCCTGCAGGACGTCGTAGCCGCGGTTCAGGAAGACCCACAGCGGCCCGTACATCGCCTCGCTGCCGTAGTCACGGCCGAAGTAGAAGTAACGGGCCGAGGCCGGCGCCTCGTCTTGAGCCAGGGCCGGTGAACAGGTCAGGACGGAGAGCAGGAGGGCGCCGACCTGCAGTCTCGCGAGCATGTCCAGTCCGGTACTTATACTATGAGGATCTTCCTCGACTGGTTCTCGACACCGGAAAATCCATGCCCGAGCTGCGTCCCACCCTGACCGATCTCCAAGCCGGCCTGACCCTTCCCACGGGCGCCAGATACAAGATCGTTCTGCCGCCGCTGGTCTTCCGGGTACGGCTGGTCGGCCTGCTCTTCGACACCGACAAGACCTTCCTGCTTCCGTCTTCCATGGCGGGGATCCGTAGACTGAACGAGCTCTATCAGGACCACACCGGCAAGACCGTGCTGGTCTCCGGCCACGCGGATACGGCGGGCAGCACGGATCACAATCTGGCGCTCTCGGTCGAGCGCGCACAGGCGGTCGCCGCGTTCCTTCAGGACGACGCCGACGACTGGCTCGGACGGTACCAGGCGGGCAAGTTCAAGTCGGCAGTCTGGGGAACGCGCGAGGACCAGTTGATGCTTTCGGCCGTGAATGATGACGCAGGCTCGCCGTATTACGGCGGCGTCGTCACTGGCCGCGCCGACGCCGGCACGCGCGCCGCGATCCACCGATTCCAGGACGACAACAGCCTGCCCGAAGGCGCCATGGACCAGGACACGCGGCGAGCGCTGATCAGCAAATACATGGCCACCGACGGGACCACGCTGCCCGACGGGACCACCCTGGTCATTCACGGCTGCGGTGAGTCCCACCCGTCGGTGGCCACCGCCGACTCCGTCGCCCTGGCCGAGAACCGGCGGGTCGAGCTGTTCTTCTTCAAAGGCCCGGTGAAGCCGCCGCCCGTCGACCCCTGTCCGACCGGTGGATGCGCCGAGTATCCGCAATGGGTCGCGAACACCGTCAGCACCATCGACGTCAACAACGACCCCGAAGTGGTCGTGTTCATCGTCGACGAGCTGGGGCTCCCTCTTCGGAAAGCCAAGGCGCAGCTGGTGATGCCCGACGGAACCACCGAAGACGTGACCACCGACGACGACGGCAAGATCAGGCCGCGCGTGGCGCCGGGGGCGTCGTTCGACGTCGTGGTGTACGACGTGCACGAAGGCGGGATCGGCGACTCGCTGAAGACCACGTCCGGGCAGCATTTCGCGGCCGGGGGCGACGGCCCCGACTCCGGAGGCGACGAATGACCGACCGAGTCGTCCTGTCCCCCGCCGGCGCCGCCGTCCCGGTCCCTCTCGCCGAGCTGGGTCGATCCCAGATGGGCGCGTGGGGTCTGGTCGAGGATCAGGCGTGGCTGGCCGCGGGGGAGCGCGGCAACGGGTTGGAGCTGCTGTACCTCTCGGTGGCCGATTACGAGCATGCCACGCGCGGTCTGCCGGCAGATGAAGTGCCCGCCGTCGTGGCCCGCCGTCGGATCGACTTCTCGGCAAAGCTCCCGGCGTTCGCGATCGGGCTGGTCGAGACGCAGCTGCGCCGGGTCTTCCCGCTTCTGGGCGGGGCGCCGGTCGACAGGCAGACCAGCGCCGATCTGCTCTCGGCGCTGGCGTCGTTCACGGCCGTGCCCCGGTTCTGGGGCGTCGCGGTCCGGAAGCTGCTGCAGTTCGTGCGGGAAGGTGACGCCCGGATCGCGGCCGAGCTGGGATCGCCCTCGCTCCGGGCGGTCCAGGACCTGGATCCGACAGGCGAAGAGCGTGCCGTGCGGCGCCGGTTCGCGATCGAGGTCGGCAATCTGCTCGCCACGCGCGGCGACCCGGAGGCCGCACGCGGGCTGCCGTACGCCGACGTCGAACGCGTCTATCTGGTCACGCCCGCGCCGCCCGATCTCGAGGCAAACGCCCGCGAGGTGCATGAGCCCTTCGCCCGTTTCCGCGGTGGCCTGGCGGTTCCGTTCAGCGAGCGACGGGTCGAGCAGCTGGGCGGGGCAGGGGAGGTCCGCGTCCTGTTTCCCACCTCTTCCCAGTTCTTGTCGGCCCTCTCGAATCTCACGCCCGCGCAGCGGAACGTCGAGTTCGCCGGGAGGCTGGATGCGCCACAGTTTGGTCCGTACCTCGCGTCGCTCCGGGTCCAGCAGGCGATCCTGCGCGCGGCGGTGTATCTGATCGCCGGCACCGAACAACAGCTCGCCCAGGTGCTGGCGGCACAACTGCGGGAAGAGGCCGGCTCGCTCGGCCCCTGGCTGGCCCGGGCGGACGGCGCGGCGCCTCCGGGCGCGACGGCGCGCGGCGCCCTGGAACAGGCGCTGACGACCGCGCGGTTCTTGCTGGCCTTGTGCGGGCTACGCGGCCAGTTGACCGGAGCTGGCCCGCTGGAGCCGCTGGCGCAGGCCGTCGCCGCGATCGCGCGCTCGTCGGGGAGTCGCTGATGGCGAACTACCACGTCTGGCACCACCCGAGCCTCGACGGAAAGCCGGCCTTCGCGACGACCGCGCTGACGGTTCCGACGATTGACCCGACCGCCGCGCCGCCCAGCGAGGTCAAGCTGTTCCAGAGCTTGCGGAACGACATGGACCAGCTTCGTGCCGACGGGGCCAACAAAGGCATCGTCGACCCGAACCTTCGAGAGGTCGGCGTCAGCGGGGAAGGGTTGGAGCTCTGGGCGCTGAAGCTCGGGAAAGGCTCCGCGTGCAAGGTCCTCTTCACCGGATGCCACCACGCGCGCGAATGGATCTCCGTGGAGGTCCCGTTCCTGGTGGCGAAGTTTCTGATCGATCACTACACCGACACGCCCAGCACGGACGCGGAGAAGCGGGTCAAACACCTGATCGACAACCGCGAGATCTGGTTCGTGCCTCTGGTCAACCCGGACGGGCACGAGTTCTCCGTGCTCTCCGATCGGCTGTGGCGGCCCAATCGAAACGCCTACTTCCTGCAGGAGCAGGACCTCGATGCGCCGCAGTTTGGCGGGGGCGTTCGGCGGATCCACGTCGCCGAGGGTCTGTATCGGGGCGTCGATCTCAACCGAAATTACCCGACGGCGACCTGGGGCCAGGAGACCTGGCGGGGTCGGTTCCCGACGACCAGCCGGGATCCCGCCGACGCCAAGCACGGGATCTGGGCCGGTCCGTCGGCGGCGTCGGAGGTCGAGACCCAGCAAATCGTGTCGCTGATGGCCGCTCAGAGCTTCCGCGCGAGCATCACCTACCACAGCTTCAGCCAGCTCTTGCTGTACCCGGCCGCCGCCGAGAAGGATGCCTTCGTTCAATTCGTCGGAAAGGGGATGAGCTCCCTGATCGACGCGAATGGCAACCCCTACACCTACGAGTCGGGGTCGGCGCTGTACCCGACGACCGGCGACCTGATGGAGTTCAGCTATCAGGCGGAGTCGGGGCGGCCGACCTTCACCCCAGAGGTCCGGCCGACCGAGGCCGGGCCCGAGAGCTCGTTCTTCAGCGGCCTCCCCGAAGCGGAGATCGAACCGACCTTTCAGGAGAACCTGGGTGCCGCTCTGGCGCTCATCAACTGCGCGGGGTTCGACGCGCCCGCGGCGTCCGTGAAGGTGACCTGGGCTCCCGGTGCCTCCGTGGCGCAGGTCGTTCGAAATGGTTGGAAGGCGTTTCAGGGATTCAGCCCATGAAGGCGGCCTGGCTCGGGTGCCTGGTCGTCCTGGCGTCGGGGCGGACGTTCGCCGCGGAACGGGTGGTCTTCTGCGAACCGCAAGTCGACGCTTGCGTTCACGCGAGCCGGCTGGGTGATGCGCCCCCTCGGGGGTGGTGGGCGGCGACGGACGACGGTTCGATCATCACGGCCGCTCGGACCGGCCAGCGCGTGCCCGCCGTTCTGTACGAATCGAAGGCGGCCTATCAGGAGGCGATCGCCGGACTTCGCGGCAAAGAGGTGGAGGCCGCGATTCTGAAGCGGCTGGCGAGCGTCCGGGAACGTCCGATCGCCGCCGCTCCCGGGTTCCTGTTCGGGGTGGCCCGCGAAGACATGCTCGGCGTCATTCGCGCGGCCGGTCCCGGCGACCAGGCGATCGTCGAGAGGACATTGGCGGCGGCGGTGGCTCTGGCGGGCGGCGAGGAGACGTTCAAGGACCTGTCCCCCGGCGAGACGATCACGCGGGCGCGAGAGCCGCTGGCCCGGCTGCAGGTGGAGTTGAAGGATGGGCCCGTCTCCGCGGGATACGAGCGCGAGGCTCGGCGTTTGACGACGTTGCTCGCCAGGTTTCGGCCGGGCCAGGCCAAGGGCGCCCCGTTCGCGTCTCCGGAGCGCGCCTACTTCGCGCCCGACGAGCCCCCACCCGGTCGAATCGACGGGGAGCTCTTCGTCGATCAGCCCTGGTACGCCTGGCGCGGAGGGACGGTCCTGGTGTTGCGTTCCGGCGAGGCGGCGGAGGCGCGCTGGAGCAAGAGCAAGCTCCGCTTGATGTACTTCGACCGCGCGACCTTCTATCACGACATCTCGTCGTTGACCGACGCCCAGATGAACCGGCGTCTCTCGGCTCGACTGAAAGGCCCTCCGGCCGACGAGCTGGCGGCCCTGATCTCTCGCCTGGCCTTCGATCACGCGGTGTTCATGCACCAGGCAACCGCGGTTCAAGCCAGCGAGCCGGCGGCCCGCGCCGAGTGGGGCGAGGTGGTCGCTCTCGCCACCGACAATCTTCGCCAGGCGATCCCGCCGGCGGCCAGGGAGCCGGCTCCCAATTTGACCGGCGCCCTGGCCCGGCTTCGGGAGGACGTCGCCCTGCTCGACGTTCTGGCCCACGCGTCGACCACCCCTTCGTTGACCGCGCCGCTGGTCGATCGATTCCAGGCGGCCGTCGGCAGATTGCCGAAGTGATAGCTGATATGGTCGCCGGATGTCGACCTCCGCACTCGAGCACAACAGCTACTTCGACGGCAACGTCCAGAGCATCGGCTTCGAGCGCCACGGCCGCCGGGCGACGGCCGGCGTGATCGCGCCCGGCGAGTACCACTTCAACACCGAGGCGCCCGAGCGCATGACCATCGTCAGCGGCGAGCTGGCGGCCAAGCCGGACGGCGGCTCGTGGGCGACCTACCCGGCCGGGACCGCCTTCGAGGTCCGCGGCCGCAGCGGCTTCGACGTGCGCGCGCTCGAGCCCTGCGCCTACGTCTGCGAGTTCCTGTAGTCACTCGCTCGCGTGGTACAGGATCGACAGCTCGACGCGTAGGTTCTCCGCGCGCCCGCTGGCGGTCGAGTCGTCCGCCAGCGGGTTCGCAGGCCCCTTGCCGTCGATGCTCACGCGCTTGGGATCGATCCCCCGGGTCACCAGCGCCCAGTAAACCGCGTTGGCGCGCGCCAGCGACAGCGCGACCAGATCGTCGGGCTTGCCCTGGTCGTCCGTGTAGCCCGTCAGCTGCAGCGGATAGCTGGGGTACTTGGCGAGCAGGTCCTTGACCGCGTCCAGCGCCTTGCCCCCCTCTGGCGAGAGCGTGGTCTTGCGGTCGGAGAACAGGCCGTGCAGCACCAGCACCAGCCGCTGCAGCTCACCTTCGCGCGCCAGCCGCACGGTGACGCCGGGCACCGCCGTCGCGTCGGCCTCCAGCGCACGATCGCGCGCGCCGGCGCTCATGGAGCGCGCCGCCCGCTCGTAGGCCGGTCGCGCCTCATCGACGCTGGCGCGCGCTGTCGATTCGGCCATCGTCGTTCGAGCCAGCGCCTCGGCCCAATGGCCCGCGTCGTACTCGGTGTGCGCGGCCTGCAGCATTCCCACCGCCGCGTCGTACCTGCCCTTCGCGAACCGCGGCGCCTCGACGGTCTCGGCCGTCTTCACGGCGAGCTCTGCCCGGCGCAGGCCGTCCAGCGCGTCGGCCCGCCGCTTGGCATCCGCCAGCTGATCGGCCAGCTTCTTCCGCTCACCGGACATCGCCTCGCGCTCCTGGGCCACCGACGTCTTGACGGCTCCCCACCGCTGCAACAGCGCGACCTCCTCGCTGGCCGCGGCGAGCTGGTCGTCCAGGTGGCTCTGCTCGTCGCGCGCGATGGCCAGCTCCCCCTCCATCTGATCGATGTGGCGGGACGACGCCTCCGCCTGCAGGATCGCCACCGCGGTCTTCAGCTTGATCTGTCCGAGCAACGCGTCCCGGCGCGCCTCGTACAGGTTCCGCTTCTCCCATTCGGCCAGCGACTGGATCAGCAGGCCGTCGGCTGCGGCGAGCAGATCGAACGCCTTCCGATCCGGATCGGAGAGCGTCGGATCGTCGCGCAGCTTTTCGAGCGCGACGATCTCCTTCAGCTTGGGCGGCGTCGCGCAGCCACCCAGCGCGACGAGGACGGGCAAACACCAGAACCAATCCTTGTGCATCGTCGCGACTACGATAGCGTGCCCGCTGCCCGTGGCGCGCGAATTGCTGGTCGCTGCAGCCGTTGCGCGCAGACGCCTCGAATCGACCCGGCCGAGTGGTGCGGAATTTCACGCCGCACACCCACGCTGTCTGTTTTGTTGCCACTTTGTGTGCGCTGGTGGCGCTCGCCTCGGGCTGTGCGGCCGCGGTGGCCGGGCCGAACGAGGACGACAGCTCGTTCACCATCGTGGTTCTGCCCGATACCCAGTACTACGCGCGGAAATATCCCGAAATCCTGGACGCCCAGGTCAGCTGGATCGCGGCGCAGCGTGATCGGGCGCACATCGCTTTGGTGGCCCACGAGGGGGACATCGTCGATGACGAGGGCGAGGCTGCTCAGTGGCAGCGAGCCGCCGCCAGCCTGCATCGGCTGGACGGGCTGGTGCCGCTTCTGCTGAGCGCCGGCAACCACGACTACCGGCGGACGGGAACGCACATCGACCGCCGAACCTCGCTGGACGCCTATTTTCAACTTCAGCCATCGGGCGGCGCCGTCGTCGGCGAGGGGACCTACGAACCGGGCCGCCTGGAGAACAGCTTCGTCCGGCTGTCGATCGACGGCGAGTCGTGGCTGGTGCTGTCGCTCGAGTTCGGCCCGCGCGACGCCGTGCTGGACTGGGCCGGCGATCTGCTGGAGCGGTACGCGGATCTGCCGGCCATCGTGGTGACGCATGCCTACCTGGATGCGGACGCCACACGTTTCGACCACGTCTCGCGCTCCGATCAGCTCTGGAACCCGCACCGCTACTTCGCCGACGAGCGTCCGGGGGCCGTCAACGACGGCGAGGAGATCTGGCGCAAGCTGATCGCCCGGCACGCCAACGTTCAGTTCGTGCTGTGTGGCCACGCGCTGGACGACGGGATCGGACGGCTGGTCAGCCGCCGCGCCGACGGCAGCACCGTGCGCGAGGTGCTGGCCAACTTCCAGACCGGCGCGCTGGGCGGCGGCGGCTACCTGCGGATCATGCGCTTCACGCCGCGGCGGCGGACGGTCGCGGTCGAGACTTACTCGCCATACCTGAACCTCTTCAAGCGTGACCCCGAGAACCAGTTCGAGCTGACGTACGACGACAACCTCCACGGAAAGGACCGACGATGAAACGAACGATGATGATCCTGCTGACCGCCGCTGCGATTGGTTTTGGGGCCCGCGCGTTTGCCGCCGATGCTCCCGCCGCCAAGCCGGACTGCGCCGAGAAGCAGAAGGCCTTCGACGACGCGAAGGCGGCCAGCAAGACCGCGGCGAAGCCCGACCTGTCGACCTGCAAGGAGAAGAAGGGCAAGGAGAAGACCGACTGCGAGAAGCCGCTCAAGGACAAGGCCAAGGAAGATGGCAAGGCGGCCAAGGACAAGGAGAAGGAAGCCAAGACGGCGCTCGACTGCTGCAAGAACCCCAAGAAGAAGGGGTGCACGCCGTAGCGGGTCAGGCGGAGGGGGCTCGGGCCAGCGCCCGGGCGCCCTCGACCGGGCGGCGGCGCACGTACACCACCTGGGTGCCGGCGATCTGGTCGTGCCAGCCGCGGCGTCGCGGGCCCAGGATCCAGATGAAGCCCGCGTAAGCGGGCAGGGCAGAGAGCAGGTACCCCGCGCACCGCAACAGCGCGCGTCCGAACGTCAGCGGTCCCCCGCCGGGCCGAACCACCTTCAGCCCCATCAGCCATTTCCCCGGCGTCTGTCCGAAGAGGCGCCAGAACATGGTGAGGTAAACGGCCACCAGCGCCGGCACCAGCGCGCGGATGATCGCGGCCGGGTCGATCAAGTGGTGGAAGCCCCGTAACGTCTTGTCGCTGGCGACCACGAACCAGGTCGCGCCCCGCAACGCGACGGTCAGTATCACGGCGTCCAGCACGAACGCCGTGAACCGAGACATGAACCCGGCCCGCTGCGCCGTGACCACCTCTTCGCTCATGCCGGGCTCTCGCGCCGGATTCCGAGGATCCGGCGGGCCAGACTCTCGGCGGCGTCGTCGGCTTGCGCCGATCGATTGCGAATCTCCGTGAGCGCGGCGCCGGCGATCCCCTGGCTCTGCTCCTGGATCACCCGTTTGAGGTCGGGGCTCTCCGCGACCTCGTGCGCGCCGCCCTCGATCAGCCGCTTGACCACCCCGGCCGCCAGCGTTCGCCCCGCCGCCTGCTCGTGCTGGCCCGACTCGGCCAGCCGATCCAGCTGTTCGACGGCGCGCGCCTGCCACAGCTCGAGGCGGGCCAGGCCGCGCGGAATGCTGGGCAGGTCGCTGCGCAGCCGGACGTAGCGCCGCGCCAGCCGGCGCAACCGCAGCGTCCGAGCATGGACCAGGCTGCGCAGCTCGGTGACCGCGCCCGGGATCGCCGCCAGCGAGCCGATGGCGACGTCGCGCAGCCGGGAGGCCCGGGCCTCAGCCGCGGCCTCCCGGGGCACCGGCGGGTGAGTTGCGGAGGCCGCTCGCAGCACCGACCCGAACCGTTGCGCGCTCAGCTGCACGATCCCGATCGCGAAGCGGAACAGCAGACGTCCGCTCGCCATGGGCCGCATGCCGGCCTCGGCCTTCGTCGCAAATCCGTTCGTGGATGTCGGCATATCATGGAGACTGGTCATGCGGTCTTCCCCCGACAACCAGGACCTCTGTGAGGCGATGTCTCAAACGCCCACCCGGCGGAGGTCGAAGACATGGCGTCCCCAGGGCGGCATGTCCAGGTAGAGACCCCAGCCGCTGAGCTCGTCGCCCGACCGTTCGTGGCGCGCGTCGCTCAGCAGGTCGGCCAGAACGAAACGCCCGCCCGCCAGCCCAGGCAGCGACAGCGTGACGTAACACTGGCCGCGCCAGCCGCCGTAATTGACCGCGCTCACCAGGCGGGCGTCCCCCTGGTGCCACCAGGACACCACGAACTGCTGGTGCGTCGGGTTGTCGGCCCAGGCGGGCCGGCAGAGTCCCAGCTGCCAGGCGCCGTCGCGGACCTCGGGGCGGCGCAGGCAGGGGAGCAGGCGCGCATAGAACTCGCGCAGCTCCTCGTCGGCGGGCTCGTCGGGCCAAAGGCGCAGCCCGGGGACCAGGAAGCTGATCACGGCGGCCGCCTGCTCGATGGGCGCCGGGAAGGCCACGGCGGCGCGCGGCTCGTGGTGATTGTGGAGGAACCGCAGCGAGCGCTCCTGGAAGCTCGGCTCGGCGTGCAGGTGGCCGTTGACCGCGCTCGCGTCGCGGCCCCGCAGCCGGTCGTACAGGCGCTGGTCGGTGGTGTAGTCGAAGCCGGCCTGCTGCAGCTCCCACTCCATGTCCCAGGTGACCTCGGCGACGAACAGGAACTGCGGGTGACGCCGCCGCACCGACGGGATCGCCTGGCGCCAGAACGGATCGTCCTTGGACGGCGAGCCGTCCGCCGGGATTCCACGATCGCCCCAGGTGCGGCGGAAGACGTCGGGTTGCACGAGCATGGCCAGGGCGCAACGGACACCGTCGCAGCGATCGGCGATCCGCTGGAGCTCGCCGATCTGCGCTTCGCGCAGGCCACCGTGGCGATAGTTGAGCTGCAGCGTGTCGGGCCATCCGTCGCCGTCGCCGCTCACGTAGAACTCGGGATGGGCGGCCGCCCAGGGATGGTCCGGCGCCGTGTGGTTCGGAACGAAGTCGAGCAGCAACTTCAGTCCGCGCCGGGACAACCGCTCGCGCAGGCGGGCCAGCGCGGCGTCACCGCCGAAGTCCCGATGGGTTTCGTATGCGGTGATCGTCCAGGGCGAACCCGCGTCGGCCTGCCAGACGCCCAGGACCCAGATCCAGTCGAACCCCCTGTTCGCGAGGTCGTCGAGGAAGGCGTCCGGGAGGTCGTCCAGGGTCGCCGGACGCCCCAGCCGGCGCCCCCGCTCGTTCAAGAGCACGCGGGTGTTCAGCTGGTACAGCGACCGGTGGGTCACGTGAGAACGCTGCGGTCGGCGGCGACGGCCGGCAACCGCCCGCGCCGGGTTTGTGCCGTTGTCGGACGCCGCCGGTTTGCGGCGCGGTCGCAAATCCGCGAGCGGCGGTTGCCTCTGCCCCTGCCGTGACGAACGTGATGGGGCACCGGCATGACGACGCCCCAAGGCCCGGAAGCTCCCTCGCGCGGGAGGATCGACCTCATCGCGTCCCTGCTGATGGCCGCGGCGACCCTGTCGTCGGCCTGGTGCGCGTTCCAGGCGTCGGTCTGGAACGGCGTGCAGACGCGGGTGCTGGCCATGACCAGCGTCGCGCAGTTCAGCAGCGCCCGCCAGAGCGCGATCGTGAACCGGAACGTCGGCATCGACGTGGGCCTGTTCCTGCGTTACGTCGACGCCGATCTGCACGGCGACCAGAAATCGGCGAGCTTCCTGCGGGCCAACGCCCGTCGAGAATTCCGTCCGGCGATGGAGGCGTGGATCCGGGACGTCGCGGCGACTGGTCGGGAGGACGCCGAGCTGCCGTTCTTCCGTCCCGAGTACCACCTGGCAGCCCAGCACGAGATCGAGATCCTCGACGCTCAGGTGGCGAAGCAGCTCGATCTCGCCAACGCCGCCAACAGCCACAGCGACATGTTCGTGCTGCACACCGTGCTGTTCGCGCTCTCGCTGATGTTCCTGGGCGGCGTCGCGCAGGCGCGCCGCCGGCGGGCGGCGCTGACGACGGTGACCTTCGGCGCCCTGGCCTTCGCCGCGACGTTCGGCTCGATGCTCCGGCTGCCGCGGGCCCATCCGAACAGGGATGTGCAGGTCGCGCGATGAGCCGGTGGGCGGCCGGGGCGTTCGTGGGCCTGGCCAGCCTCGGGGCGGCGGGTTGCGCTCAGCGCATCGCCAACCAGTCCGCCAGGGGCGTGGCGAACGCCCTGCAAGACTCGGTCGACCAGACCGACCCCAGCCGGCAGCCTTCGCGCCTGATGGGCGAGCGCGTCGTGACGGGCGCCGTCGCGGCGCTGGACGACCCTCAGCAGCGCGAGCGCCTCCAGCGGCTGATCGAGGACTCGGTGCGGCAGGCGGTCACGGCAGCCTTCGCGTCCGCCCAGGCGCCGGTCGAGTCGATGGCCACCCAGCTGTCGCGCGCGGCGACGGCCAGCGCCATGCGCGAGGTGGCGGTGGCGCTGGGCCCGGACGGTCCACTCGGCGCCAGCCTGGTCGCGACGGGCGGCCGGGTCTCGGCGGCCGTGGCCGACGGCGCCGTCCTGAGCGTGCGAACCAGGCTGAACGAGATGTTCCCCGGCTGCACGGGCCCGGACGCCGCCGCCTGCCGGGACCGGCGCATCGAGGAGCTCACCCGCGCCGCCGGTCAGGGTTTCTCGAGCGGTGTTCGGGACAGCCTGGCCTGGCCGATCGTGCTGCTCGCGATGCTGGCCGGGTGCGTGGCCGGCGTCCTCCTGCACCGCGCCTGGGCCGGCCGGCGCGCGCGGCTCAAGCTGCGACCAGTTTGACTTCGGGACCCTGAAGGGGTCGCGCTACCTGTGTTGGTCGTTGCCTCCTCGCGCTTGAATGACGGGGCCATGAGCCGGCGAGACGGTCACGCCGCCGGGTGACGCGCGGTCGACGGTGTGCGCGACCGCCACCTCGGCGGCGAGCAGCACCGTCAGCCACGACGAGCAGATCCAGAGCATGAGCACCGGGACGGCCGCCATGCTGGCGCCGACCACGCCGGCGCGCTTGGCCCCGACCTGGAGCAAGGCGAAGGCAGCCAGCACCACACCCAGGGCCACGGCCCCTGTCCCGCCGCCGACGATCGCCGACCTGATCGGGATCCGGGAGTTCGACGCCGTCGCGAAGATCGTCGCCAGCAGGGCCCACGCGCCGATGAACGGGAGGGCGGCGGCGATCCAGAGCCCGACGGCCGGGATGTGTCCCAGGAGCTTCGCGACCCGGTCGGCGTGGAGCAGGCTGGGGCCGGCCGTCACCAGCAGGCCGCCGGTCAGGATCACCACCGGCGCCAGCACGACCAGCAGCGAGTGGCCCAGCAGTCGGAGCGCGCCCGGCTGGTGGGGCACGTCCATCACCGTCCGCAGCGCCTTGTCCATGTTCGACACCAGTCGGACGATCCCGTAACCCAGGGTCGCGACACCGATGAGGCCCTTGTAGATCGGACGCCCCTCGGCGGCGGCGTTCATGATGGCGTGCGCAGCCTGACGGAGTGGCGCGTTCCCGCGGATGCCCTGCACCAGCCGCTCCGGGAGGAGGGCCAGCAGGATGTCCCCGGCGCTGGAGAGCAGGTGCAGCGTGCTCAGCAGCCAGAGCGTGGCCGCCACCAGCGGCACCACCGAGAAGACCGTGTAGTAGGTCAGCGCGGCCGCGCGCACCGAGAGCCCGTGCCGCGCCCAGCCCCACACCGTCCAGACGACGATCCGAGCCACGCGGTTCCAGAGCCTGGACAGGGGGTTGGCCAGCTTCCGCCGGTCGAAGCTCCACGTTCGCTTCGCCGCACGGACCACGGCGTCGCGAGCGCGAGCGGCTGCCGTGCTCTCGGTCGCTCCGAACATGACCCCTCTGGCGCCGTTCAGTATTTGTCGTCAGCCCGCGAACCTCAGTGCGCCGTTGCCGCAAACGGCGATCTAGGCTGTCTGGATGCTCGTCGAGCTGTTCGTCATCCTGGCCCTGATCCTGGCCAACGGTTTCCTGTCCGGCGCGGAGATCGCCGTCGTGTCGCTCCGAAAGACGCGCCTGTCGACCCTGGTGGAGGAGAAGCGACCGGGCGCCCGGGCCCTGGCGGCGCTGCGCGCGCGGCCCGAGCGGTTCCTGGCCACCGTTCAGGTCGGGATCACCGTGGTGGGGACCGCGGCCGGCGCCTTCGGCGGCGCCGCCATGGCGGCCGACCTCGAGCCATTCGTGCGCCACCTGCCGGTCGTGGGGCCGTACGCGCGCGACGTGTCGCTGGGGACGGTGGTGGCGCTGATCTCGTACCTGACCCTGGTGCTGGGCGAGCTGGTGCCGAAGTCGCTGGCCCTGCGCGCCTCCGAGCCCTACGCGCTGTGGGTGTCACCGGTGCTGACCGTCCTGGCCTCGGTCACCCGCCCCCTGGTCTGGCTGCTCACGGCGTCGTCGAACGTGCTGTTGAAGCCGTTCTCCGACCGGACGAACTTCACGGAGAGCCGCCTCTCGAAAGAAGAGCTGAAGGAGCTGGTGGACGAAGCGGCCAAGACCGGCGCGCTGGCCGAGCACACCAGCGAGCTCGCCTCGCGGGCGCTCCAGTTCGAGCAGCTGACCGGGGCCGACATCATGGTCCCGCGGAACCGGATCGTGGCCCTGCCCCAGAACGCCGACCAGGAGACGATCCGCCGCTGTCTGCTGGAAGAGCGGCGTTCCCGGATGCCGATCTACGAGGGAACGATCGACAACATCATCGGCTACGTCAGCGCGAAAGACCTGCTGGCGCTGGCCTGGGAGGCCAGGCTGATCGTGCTGCGTGACGTGCTCCGCCCGGTGCGCCTGCTCATCGAGAGCACGCCGGCGCCCCAGCTGCTGGAGTTCATGCAGCGCGAGCGCCAGCGGCTGGCGATCCTGGTCGACGAGCACGGCGCCACCGCCGGGCTGGTGACGTTCGAGGACCTGATGGAAGAGCTGGTGGGCGAGGTGATGAGCGAGCACGAACGTGGCGACCGGGCGCTGGAGCGGGAGCCCTCCGGCGCCCTGGTCGCGCGGGGCGACGTCGCCGTGCGCGAGGTCGCCCGCGCGCTGCACGTCGAGATCGATCCGCCGCCGAACATCACCACCATGGGCGGCCTGTGCGCGTCGCTGGCCGGCGGCGTCATCCCCCAGCGCGGCGCGCGCCTGGCCGACCCGAGCGGCCTGACCCTGGAGGTGACCGAGGCGTCCCCGCGATTCGTCCGGCGCGTGCGGATCATCCCGCCCGGGCCGGCCGGCCGATCATAATGCCCCGCATGCCTCCCTTCGCCGTGTCTCGCCCGCCGTTCGTCATCAC
>DATJWP010000179.1:0-58873 GCA_035578045.1 Polyangia bacterium
GATGACCTGGATGACTCTCCCCTGATTGCTGGCTTGGACGCTGCTGGCGCTCATGGTTGCTGACTATCCTTTCAGGGCCTCGGCTCCGCTCACGATCTCCATCAGCTCCTTGGTGATGGCGGCCTGGCGGGCACGGTTGTACTGAAGCGTGAGGTTCGCGATCATCTCTTTCGCGTTGTTGGTCGCGCTCTCCATCGCGGTCATGCGGGCGCCCAGCTCGGACGCCATCGACTCGAGCAGGCCGCGGTAGATCTGCGACTCGACGTACATCGGCAGCAGGCCGTCGAGCAGCTTCTCCTTGGACGGCTCGTAGACGAAGTCCAGCACGCCGGAGGCCTGCGCCTCGGTGGTGCCGGCGGGCGGCGCCACCGGCAGCAGCTGCTCGATGACGACCGTCTGCTGAACCGCCGACTTGAACTCGTTGTAGACCAGAAAAACCGCGTCGGTGCGCCCCTCGTGGAACTCGTGGGTGACCACGTGGGCCATCTCGGCGGCGATGTGGGTGGCGGACTCGGCGGTCGGGGCCGGCGTCTCACGCGTGATGCTCTGCCGGCGGCGCCGGTAGTAGTCGCGCCCCTTCTTGCCGACGATCTCCAGCACGATCTCGCGGGCCGGCGTCGACCCGTCTTTCGGCTCTTTCTTCTCGGCGATGAAGCGCTGGACGGCGCGGAAGATGTTGGCGTTGAAGCCGCCGGCCAGGCCGCGGTCCGACGTCAGCAGCACCAGCGTGATGCGCTCGGGGCTTCGCCGCTCGAGCAGCGGGTGCGCCTCGGCCCCCGCGCGCAGCGCAACCTGCGCCACCGCCTCGGAGACGGCGATGGCGTACGGGCGAGCCGCCGTGATGGCGTCCTGCGCGCGGCGCAGGCGCGACGCCGCCACCAGCTTCATGGCGCGCGTGATCTTCTGCGTCGACTTCTTCGACGCGATCTGGGTGCGAATGTTCTTCAGGCTGGGCATCGGCTTAGGCCGCGGCGGCCTCCGGCGAGAACTCCTTGCCGAACTCGGTCAGCACGGTCTTCATGCGCGCTTGTAGGGCATCCCAGGCCTTGCCGTCGTTCCCCTTGGCCTTCATCTCGTCCCAGAGCTCCTTGTGGCGCGCGCCGACGAAGGCGTACAGCTCGCGCTCGTAGCGCTGCAGGGCATCGACCGGGAGCGCGTCCATGAACCCGGCGGTGACGGCGAACAGGATCAGCACCTGGTTCTCGACCGGCAGCGGCTGGTACTGCCCCTGCTTCAGGATCTCCGTCATGCGGGCCCCGCGGGCCAGCTGGTTCTGCGTCGCCTTGTCCAGGTCGGAGCCGAACTGGGCAAAGGCCGCCAGCTCGCGGTACTGCGCCAGCTCGAGCCGCAGCTTGCCGGCCACCTTCTTCATGGCGGCGATCTGGGCGGCGCCGCCGACGCGGCTGACCGAGATGCCGGCGTTCACGGCCGGCCGCTGCCCCGAGTAGAACAGGTCGCTCTCGAGGAAGATCTGCCCGTCGGTGATGGAGATGACGTTGGTCGGGATGTAGGCCGACACGTCGCCGGCCTGCGTCTCGATGATCGGCAGCGCGGTCAGCGAGCCGGCGCCTTCCTTGTCCGACAGCTTGGCCGCCCGCTCGAGCAGCCGCGAGTGCAGGTAGAACACGTCGCCCGGGTACGCCTCGCGGCCCGGCGGGCGGCGCAGCAGCAGCGAGAGCTGCCGGTACGCGACGGCCTGCTTCGACAGGTCGTCATAGATGATGAGGGCATGGCGGCCGCTGTCCCGGTAGTACTCGGCCATGGTGACCCCGGTGTAGGGCGCCAGGAACTGCAGCGGCGCCGGCTCCGAGGCCGTCGCGGCGATGATCGTGGTGTAGGCCAGCGCGCCCGATTCGCGCAGCTTCTCGACCACCGAGGCCACGGTCGACTGCTTCTGGCCGATGGCCACGTAGAAGCAGTGCATGTCCTGCCCCTTCTGGTTGATGATCGCGTCGACGGCGACGGCGGTCTTGCCGGTCTGGCGGTCGCCGATGATCAGCTCGCGCTGGCCGCGGCCGATCGGGATCATCGAATCGATGGCCTTGATGCCGGTCTGCATCGGCTGGTGCACCGACTTGCGGGCGATGATGCCGGGCGCCTTCACCTCGATCTTGCGGGTGTTCTTGGCGTCGACCGTGATCGGTCCCTTGCCGTCGATGGGCAGACCCAGCGCGTTCACCACCCGGCCGGTCAGCGCGTCGCCCACCGGGACCTGCGCGATCTTGCCGGTGCGCTTGACGGTGTCGCCCTCGCGGACCTCTTCATAGTTGCCGAGGAGCGCGACGCCGACGTTGTCCTCTTCCAGGTTCAGCACCAGCCCGACGACCCCGCCGTGGCCGAAGTCGAGCAGCTCGCCGGCCATCGCGTTGTCCAGGCCGTACACGCGGGCGATGCCGTCGCCGGCCTCCAGCACGGTGCCGGTCTCCTGGACCGAGACCTTCTGGTCGAAGCTCTGGATCTCCTTGCGGATGATTTGGCTGATTTCTTCGGCGCGGATTTGCATGAGGTTGGTTTTCCCGTGTGGATCGACGAATCAGTTGAGGAGCTTGCTGCGCAGATCGGCCAGCTGGGTCCGGACGCTGCCGTCCAGCACCAGATCGCCCACCTTCGCCACAACGCCGCCGATCAGCGAGGGATCGACGGCGGTTTCGACGATGACCTTCTTGCCGGTGCGCTCTTCCAGCGCGCGGCGAACGCGTTCGACGACGCCCGGCGCCAGCACCTCGGCCGACGACACACGGGCGCGGACGCGACCGGTGTGGGCGTCCGCCATGTCGCGGTAAGCGCTGGCGATGGCCGGCAACAGCATGATGCGGCGCCGCTCGAGCAGCAGGAGCGCCAGGCGGCGGACCTCCATGGTCGGCGCGACCCGCGGCAGGATCTGCTCCAGGACCTTGCGCTTCTCGTCGGGCCGGAACACCGGGTTCTCCAGGGCCTGCCGCAGCTCGGCCGAGGACGTCCAGAGCGCGGCCAGGTCGCCGATCTCCTGCCCCAGCGCCTCGAAGTTGCCGGCGTCCACGCCGATGCCGAACAGCGCGCGGGCGTAGCGGCGCGCGACGGAACCACCCATCGCCGCCATCAGCCGGCCCTCCCGGACGGCGCGGGCTGGCCCACATCATTGACGAACGTGTCGACCAGCCGCTGCTGATCGCGCCCGTCCATCGACTTCTTGACCAGCTGCTCGGCCAGCTGGACGGCGGCCAGCGCCGTCTCGCGCCGCAGGTTGGCCTCTGCCTCTTTGACCTGCTGGTCGAGCGCGAACGACGTCTCCTCGCGGATCCGCTTGGCGCGCTCCTCGGCCAGGGCGATGAGCCGCTCCTTCTCGACCTCGGCCTCTTTCTTCACGCCGGCCTGGATCTCCGCGATCTCCTGCTCCAGCTTGGTCAGCCGCGATTCCTGGCGGGCCAGCCGCGCCTCGGCCTCGGCGCGCGCCGTCTCGGCCGCGGCCAGGTCGGACTTCACCTGCTGGTGCCGCGCGGACAGCGCCTTGTTGATGGCCGGCCCGCCGAACTTCACCAGGATGAAGAGCAGCACGCCGAAGTTGAGCAGCTGCAGCCCCAGCTTCTTGCCGTTGATCTCCGGCTCCCCGTGCTCGGGCAGCTCGCCGCCGATCTCGCCTTCGCCGGCTTTCCCCTTGTCGGACGGCATGTCGCGCTCCTGAGCACCGGCGACACCCGCCGCGAACGAAAGGCCCATCGACAGAACCGCGATCGCCAGCAACCGCCTCACGACGCCACCTCCCGTCCCAGGATCCGCTGCGCCGCCGCCTTGGCCACGTCGCGCGTCTGCGCTTGCAGCTTCAACCGCTCGGCCTCCAGCGAGGCGTCGAGCCGCGCGCGGGCGTCCGCCAGCGTCTTCTGCGCGTCGGCGTTGGCCTGAGCCAGGATGGCCTGCTCGCGCGCCTGGGCCTCGGCCCGCGCCGTCGCTCGCTCGGCGGTCCCCATCCGGCGCGCCGCGCCGAGAGCAGACTCGGCCTCGGCCAGGCGGGCCGCCGCGTCCGCCTCCATCTTGACCGCGTCCTGCCGGTAGCCCTCGACCCGCGTCACGCGCTCGCCCCGGATCCGCAAATACGGCCGCCAGAGCAGGCGCCACAGGACGTACGCCAGGAGCAGGAAGATCCCCAGCTGGACGAAGACCGTCTTGTCGAGATCGATGAGCTGGGGCTCATGCGACGTCGGCGCCGCCTGGAGGAGAAAAAGAGTGGCCGAATTCATGCAGAGAAATCCGCGGCTCGTTTACCCAATCGGGGGGGGTTCGTCAATCCATTCGTCAGTGGAATCGCCTATGCTTCCTGTGGAATGTTTCTGGGTGCCCACGAGTCTGTTGCGGGAGGTCCACACACGGCCATCGCCCGGGGCAAAGCCGACGGCTGCGAGGCCATCCAGATCTTCGCCCGCCCGTCAGCGCAGTGGCGCGCGAAGCCCTTCCTGCCCGAGGAAGTGTCGATGTTCCGCAGCGAGCACGCCACGGTGGGCTGGCCTACCCTTTCTCACGCCTCGTACCTCATAAATCTGGCGGCCGTGGACCCGGTGATCCTGGACCGCAGCCGCGACGCGCTGGCTGACGAGATGTTCCGGGCCGAGGAGCTGGGTCTGGACCACGTCGTCCTGCACCCCGGCGCCCACGTGGGCCTGGGAACGGAGGACGGGATCGCGGCCGCGGCCGAATCGCTGTCCGACCTGCACGAACGGACCCGCGGCATGCGGGTTTCGCTGCTGCTGGAGATCACCGCCGGCCAGGGGAGCTGCCTGGGCTGCCGGTTCGAGGAGATCGAGGCGATTCTCGCCCGGGCCCGCGGCGGGGAGGCGGTCGGCGTCTGCTTCGACACCTGCCACGCCCACACCTCCGGGTACGATCTGTCGACCGAGGAGGGGTACGAGCGGACCTTCGAGGCCTTCGACCGCGTGCTGGGCCTCGACCGGCTGAAGGCGTTCCACCTGAACGACTCGAAGACGCCGGCCGGCAGCCGGGTCGACCGCCACGCCGAGATCGGCGACGGCTACCTGGGCCTGCTGCCCTTCTGGCGGCTGGTCAACGACCCGCGGTTCACCAGGATCCCCGCGGTCCTGGAGACCCCCTCCGGCCCGGACAAGCTGCCGTCGTTCCCCCGCAACCTCAAGCGCCTGCGGCAGCTCATCGGGGCGGCTCGTCCGCCCGGCCCCCCGAAGTCACAGGCTCTGCCGACCGACGAAGACCCACGCCAGGGACGACTGTTCGGCTGACCAGCTGCGCGTCGATCGCGGCGCGGCGCTGGCGAGCCCGGTTGACCAGATAGGTGACGATCACCAGGTTCAGGATGAGCAGGACCACGCGGCCGACCCGCACGTGCCGCGTGAGGGCGTAGATCTCGAAGGGGATGAGGCTGGCGGTGGTGCCGACGACCAGCCACTCGCCCCAGGCATAGCCCCTCCAAAGGGCGTAGCCCTCGACGCTGCTGAGGGCGGCGTCCGCCAGCGCCGCGGCAGCCGTCCAGACGATGCTGTGGGGGGCGTGCAGGAACCTCTCCAGCAGGTGGACGATGATGTTGCTCCAGGCGTGGACCGCGTGATGGCGTAGATGGTCGGCGAAGCGGGTCAGCGACGCGGTCAGGCCGTGATGGGCGCCGTAAAGGAGGACGGCGGCAGCGACCGTCTGCAGGATGGCCTTCACCACCTTGTACGTGATGATCGCCCGGACGCCTGACTCGTCAGCCTCGGCGCCGCGCTGCTTGCTCATCCCTGAAGGATAAGGCTCAGCGCGGGCCGTGGCGCCAGGCGGACTGTTGCGTTTGCGACAGGTCGAGCGCCAGCGGCGCCCCCACCCCGGCCCGCGCCGCCTCGACCGCGGCGGCGACGGCCGCCAGCGTGGCGGTCGCGTCGTCGGCGGTCGCGGGCGCCAGCTCGGCCTTGTGACGCTCGATGAACCCGGTGTCGTACTCGCCGGCGATGAAGGCCGGGTTGCGCATGACGCGCCGGTGGAACGGCAGGTTCGTCCGGATGCCCCCCACGTGGTACTCGGCCAGCGCGCGCCGCATGCGATCGATCGCGGCGGCGCGCGTGTCGGCCCAGGCGCACAGCTTGGAGATCATGGGATCGTAGTGGACCGAGACCACGCTCCCCGCGACCACGCCCGCATCGTCGCGGATGCCCGGGCCCGCGGGGACGCGCAGCGAGGTGATGGTGCCGGGCGAGGGAAGGAACTTCACCGGGTCCTCGGCGTAGACGCGGCACTCGATGGCGGCGCCGCGGCGCGGGATCTGCTCCTGCCGCAGCGGCAGCTTCTCGCCCTGCGCGACGGCGATCTGCCAGCGGACCAGGTCCAGGCCGGTGACCAGCTCCGTCACCGGGTGCTCGACCTGGAGCCGCGTGTTCATCTCCAGGAAGTAGAACCCGCGCGACGCGCTGTCGAACAGCATCTCGATGGTGCCGGCGCCGACGTAGCCCACCGAGCGCGCCGCCCGCACGGCGACGTCGCCCATCCTGGCGCGCGTCTCGTCGTCCAGCACCGGCGAGGGCGACTCCTCGATCACCTTCTGGTTCCGGCGCTGGATCGAGCAGTCGCGCTCGAAGAGGTGCACCGCCCCGCCGTGCTCGTCGCCGAACACCTGGATCTCGATGTGGCGGGGGCGCACGATGGCCTTCTCCAGGTACACGGCGTCGTCCCCGAAGGCGCCCTTGGCCTCTCGTCGCGCGCCTTCCAGCGCCGCTTCCAGCTTGTCTTCCGAGTCGACCAGGCGCATGCCGCGCCCGCCGCCGCCGGCGGCCGCCTTCAGCATGACCGGGTAGCCGATGCGCGCGGCGGCGGCCTTGGCCTCGCCGGCGTCGGCGAACCCGCGCCCGTCACGCCCGTTGTCGCCGGGGACGACCGGCACGCCCGCGGCCTGCATGCGGGCGCGCGCCGAGGTCTTGCCGCCCATCGCCCGCATCGCCGCCGGGGGCGGCCCGATGAACGTCGCGCCGGCCGCCGCCACCGCCTCCGCGAACTCCGCGTTCTCGGACAGGAAGCCGTAGCCGGGGTGGACGCCGTCCGCCCCCGACCGGCGGATGGCGTCCACCAGCTTGTCGATGACCAGGTAGCTCTCGCGCGCCGGCGGCGGCCCGATGGCGATTGCCTCGTCGGCCAGCCGCACGTGCGGCGCCGTCCGGTCCGCGTCCGAGTAGACCGCCACCGTCCGCAGGTCCAGCTCGCGGCACGCGCGGATCACGCGGCAGGCAATCTCGCCGCGGTTGGCGATCAGGACCTTGGTGATCTTTCGCGCCGGCATGGCCTCAGTATCCCGCAGGGGCGCTGGGGCTGCGCGGTTCAGCGCCCGCCTCGATGCCCTTGTCGGTGCGGACCAGCAGGTTGGCCGTGCCGATGTGAGGCGCCTCCTGCACCTTGTGCCCGCGCCGGGTCAGGCCGTCGACGACGTCGCGCGCGACCTCGGGCTCGACGGCCAGCACGTCCGGGAACCACTGGTCGTGAATGCGCGGCGCCGCGACGGCGGCCTGCGCGTCCAGCTTCCAGTCGACCACGTTCAGCAGCACCTGCGTGGTGGCCGAGATGATGGTCGGCCCGCCCGCCGCGCCGACGACCACCTGCACGCGGCCGGCGTCGTCGACCGCGATGGTCGGGGTCATCGACGAGAGCGGGCGCTTCTTGGGCGCCACGGCGTTCTGCTCGTTGCCGATCAGCCCGAACGCGTTCGGAACCCCGGGGTTCAGCGAGAAGTCGTCCATCTGGTCGTTCAGGACGACGCCGGTCTTGCCGGCCAGCAGGTGCGCGCCGAACCCCAGGTTCACGGTGGTCGTCAGCGCCACGGCGTTCCCTTCGGCGTCGATGACCGAGAGGTTCGTCGTGCCGCCGTCCTTGTGCAGCGCCGGCTGCGGTCCCAGGGTGCCGTAGGCGTCGCGCGGCAGGACCGCGTCGCGCTTGATCCGGTGGGCCAGCTCCGTGTGGTACGCCGCGCTGGTCAAGTGGGGCAGGTCGACGGAGACGAAGTCGGTGTCGCCCAGGTAGCGAGCGCGGTCCGCGAACCCGTGCTTGAGCGCCTCGGCCAGCACGTGCAGATAGGCTGACGAGCCCCGCCCTTCCTTTCGTACGTCGGCGTCGGTCGGGTAGACGGTGGCCATGATCCCCAGCGTCTCCATCAGCACGATCCCTCCCGACGACGGCGGCGGCATCGAGAGCACGCGCAGCCCGCGGTAGCGCCCCTCCAGGGGGGCGCGCGGCGTCGCCGTGTAGTCGGCCAGATCCTGCTCGCTGAGGACGCCGCCTGCCGCGTGCACCGCCTTCACGATCTCCCGCGCGACCGGGCCCTTGTAGAAGGCGTCGGCGCCCCCGGCCCGCAGCCGCGACAGCGTCCAGGCCAGCTCGGGCCGGCGCCAGGAAGCCCCCTCCTCGAGCGGCTTGGTCGAGAGCGCCTTCAGGAAGGGGGCGTCGGCGCCCGGTCCGGGCTGGCCCAGCGTCCCCAGGCTGTGCGCCAGCCGCCACGAGACCGGAAAGCCCAGGTTCGCCAGACGGTGCGCCCCTTCGACGCAGCGGCTGAACGGCAGCTTGCCCCAGCGCTTGACCATCTCGGCCAGGCCGCGCACCTCGCCCGGGACCGCGACGGCCAGCCCGCCCCGCTTGGACAGCTCCGGATCGAGCTTGCCGTCCTTGAAGAAGGCGCCCGGCGTGACGCCGGCCGGCGCCCGCTCCCGGAAGTCGAGCGCGACCGTCTGCTTCGAGGCAGCCAGATAGATGACGGCGAAGCCGCCGCCGCCGATGCCGGAGGCGTCCGGGTGGACGACCCCCAGCGCCAGCGCAGTGGCGCAGGCCGCGTCGACCGCGTTCCCGCCGCTCTTGAGCAGGGCCGCGCCGGCAGCCGACGCCAGCGGGTGATCCGACGCGACCGCCGCGTGCGTCGCGCGGAAAGGCGGCGGCGTGGCCCCCTGGGCCAGCACAGCCAGCCCGCCCGCCAGCCCCAGGGCGGCCACCACCCACACGGCGCCGTGAATGGTGGGGCGCCTGCGATACGGGAACGGTCGTGTTCGAGGCGACGTGATTTCCGATGAATATCAGGGATAATCAGCGCTTTGCAAAGGCCGATCGGATTATAGTCGCCGGCCACGGCAGCCAGCATGAGCGAGCCCACCCCCAACAAAGACCCCCGCGGACCGACCAACCTCCGGATCAAGTTCCGGAGCACCACCCTGGCAGAGTTCATCGAGCGGTACGCCGCCGACGTGAGCCGCGGGGGCGTCTTCATCCGGACGCGGGAGCCGCTGGCCGTGGGCACCCAGCTTCGGCTGGAGCTGCAGCTGCAGGACGCGACCCCGCTGCTGGCCGGCGAGGGGACCGTCATCTGGATCCGGGAGAACGACCCGACGCGGCAGAACGTCACGCCCGGCATGGCCGTGCGGTTCGACAAGCTGTCGCCCGAGACCGAGCCGACCCTGGACAAGATCCTCGAAGAGAAGGCGCGCATGGAGCAGGCCGGTAACCTGCCGGCCCAGCCGGGCGGCGGCATGGCCGTGCGCCGCCCGTCCGCCGTGCTGTCCACGCTGGAGACGTCGGGGCGGGTGATGGCGCCGGCGTCCAACGCGCCCACGGTGCCGGTCGAGGTCAGCCCGACCGGGACGACGGGCGACCGGCCGGCCGCCGCGGCCGTCCAGAAGACCACCTTCCTGGCGTCGCGGACCGGTCCGGGCGCGGGCTCTTCCCCGCCGGCTGCTCCGGGTCCGTTCACCCGCGCGCGGAACACGACGACCCGACCCGTCCCGGTCCCCTCGGCGCTGTTCGAGCCGCCGACCGCGGCCGACATCGACAAGGCGCTGTCGGTGCTGGAAGAAGCGCCCGGACCCGCGCCCGCGGCGTCGGGCGCCCCACGCTTCGTCGCCGACGACATCTCGGCCGCGCCGACGCGGGTCGTCCCGCTCCCCGGCGAGAACGGCGCCGCCACGGCCGAGACGGCCGCGCCGGCTGAAGCCTTCCCCGGCCAGGGGAGCGAGCCGGCCGTTCTCTCCGAGGAGGCGATTCTGCCCGCGCCCGTGCCCGGCGACAGCGCGTCCGCGCCGGTGGCTGACCGGGCCGCCGTGAGCGCACCCGGCACGCCGGAGGTCAGCCGCCGCTTTCGGGCTGCGTCCAAGGCCTATCCGACCATCGGCCGCCGCCGCGGAACCACCGGCCTCATCCTGCTGATCGTGATCCTGGGCGCCGCCGGCGCGGCGTTGTGGAAGCTGCGACCGGGAACGCCCGTTCCGCCGCATGCGGTCTCGATCCCCGCACAGGGGATGGCCCCGGTGGGGAACCCCGCGCCCAGCACGCCCGCGCCCGCGCCCGCGGCGCCGCCGCCCAGCGCCGCGGCGCCCACGCCGCCGACCGTGGTTCCGGCACCGCCCGCCCCGGCCGAGAAACCGGCCACTGAAGCGTCCGCCGGCAGCGAGCGCCACCGCGACCGCGAGCGTGACCGCGGATCGCGCCGTCACGGCCGCGAGGAGGCCACGCGCGAGTCGAGCGGAAAGAAGGAAGCGCCGGCGCCCGCGGTGGAGAAGCCCGCTCGCGAGGCCGCCCCCGCGGCCGAGGCCAAGCCCGCCGAGGCCAAGCCCACCGCCGAGAAGGAGGCCGCCGCGCCCGCCGCAGCCGAGAAGCCCGCCGCCGCCGAGAAGCCGGCGGCCGCCACCAGCGTGCTGAAGATCAGCTCGACGCCGGTGGGCGCCGAGGTCCTGATCGACGGCAGCTCCGTCGGGATCACCCCCTTCACCAGCAAGGAGATCGATCCCGGCGCGCCCCACGCCATCACGGTGAAGAAGGACGGCTTCGAGACGCACGAGCGAATGATCGGGGCCAGCGACTGGTCGCGGCCGCGCGGCAACTCGCCCGCGTCGCTGAAGGTCAGCGTCAAGCTGCGCCGGCTCGCCGCCCCGCCCGCCGAGCCGAAAGAGAACACCCCGGCGCCGGCCGAGGACACGGGCGGGCCGTACATCAAAGAAGTCACCCCGAGCTCGCCTTGAGCCGCGGGCGGCTCGCTCCGGCGCTGGCGGCGCTCGCCTCCCTGGCGCCGGCGTGCCGAACCCGGCCGGTTGCTTCGACCCCGGCGCCGGCCGTCGCCGCGAGCCCCCCGGAGCCCGCTCCGGCCACGCCCGCGCCGGCCGCGGCCCCGCGCCGGTTCCACCGCATCGACGTTCACACCCACATCGGCCCCGACGGCATCGAGAACGCCGTCCGTCTGATGAACGAGTGGGGCATCGACGGCGTGGTCAACCTGTCCGGGATGCACCCGGGACCGCCCAAGCACCTGCTCGAGCGGCAGCTCGCGGCCGCCGCGCAGTCACACGGCCGGATCGCCGTGTTCGCCACGCCCGACTTCCGGCTGGTCCAGATCCGGCCCGACTACGGCGCGGCGATGGCCGCGCAGCTGACCGAGGCGCGACGGCTGGGCGCCATCGGGCTCAAGATCACCAAGGGCCTCGGCCTGGGCTACCCGGCGCCCGACGGCGTCCACCTGCTGGCGGTCGACGATCCCGGCCTGGACCCGCTGTTCGAGCGAGCCGGCGAGCTGGGGATGCCGGTGGCGATCCACTGCGGCGATCCCAAGGCCTTCTGGAAGCCGGCGACGCCCGACAACGAGCGCTGGGACGAGTTGCAGGCTCACCCCGAGTGGTCGTTCGCCGGCAGCGGCGTGCCCCCCTGGCAGGCGCTGTACGACGCGTTCGAGCGGCGGGTGGCGCGCCATCCCAGGACCACGTTCATCGCCGTCCACTTCGGCAACGATCCCGAAGATCCCGACAACGTCGCGCGCATGTTGGATCGCTACCCGAACTTCTTCATCGACACCGCGGCGCGCGTCCCGGAGATCGGCCGCCACCCGCAGGAGAAGATGCGGCGCTTCTTCACCAAGTACCAGGACCGCATCCTGTTCGGCACCGACACCGGCATCGGCGCCGAGCAGGAAGACATGATGTACGGCTCGAACGGAGCTCTGCCGCCGACGCGCGCGGACGAGGTCCGCTTCTTCACCCAGACCTGGCGGTACTTCGAGACGCTGGAGCGCCAGATGGAGAGCCCCACGCCGATCCAGGGGCGCTGGAAGATCGACGGCGTAGGCCTCCCCGACGACATCCTGCGCAAGATCTACTTCGACAACGCCGCCCGCGTTCTGCGCTGGAGACCGTCGGAGCACCCTTGACTGGCAGCGGTCGCTCACCATAATGGGCCGTCCCATTCCGGAGTAGCTCAGTGGCAGAGCAGGCGGCTGTTAACCGCCGGGTCGGGGGTTCGAAACCCTCCTCCGGAGCCAGTCTCGACGGCTGGGCGAACACCCCGCAGGGCGCTTGACAGCCTGCGCGGGGGCTTCGCCCGCCGGGCCGACCAGGGCCGGAAGGGGGTCGTCGGCGCTCTGGCGCCATTCGACGACGCCCACCAGGGCCTGGAGCAGCCCGCGCAGCTCGTCGTGCGCCCCCACCCGCTGCGCCTCGGCGAGGAGGCGTGGCACCCTGCGATAGGCATCCGCGACCGTCTCGGCCTCCAGCACCTGCCCCCGAATGCCGTCCCGCTTGGCCTGAACCTCTCTGGGCGAAGCCGGGCCGTCGAAATCGAACGACAGGGGGGCAACGACGAGGGGCGAAATTGCGAGCACCGTGCAGGAGCGTCCGGTGTTCGGACCGTGAGCTGAACGCGGCGATCGCCGAGCTGCTCGAGAAGCTGAACGCGCGGCCATTCAAGAAGCTCGAGGGCTGCCGCCGCTCCGCCTTCGAGGCGCTGGACCGGCCGGCGCTCCGCCCGCTGCCCCAGGCCCGGTGGGAGCTGGCGCGATGAAGAAGGCCAAGGTGGATATCGACAGATCGAGTCGTCTCAACCCACTGCGTGAGCCACCACTCGTCGCTTCGCTCCGACGGCGCTCGGATCAACCGGAACGAGCGCCCGGATCACGCCGGAACGACCGCCCGGATCGACCGGAATACGCATACGGAGCTCAATCGCGAGGCGATTCGCCGCGCCTTCGCGGGTTGGCAACAGGGCACGGCGAACATCGCCGACATGTTCGCGCTCGAGATGGTGTGGCGGATCGAAAGGCGCTCGGTTGCTTCGAAGGAGTACCGGACCAAGAAGGAGTTCGTCGACGAGGTCCTTGCCCCCTTCGCCGGCTCGAGCGATCCCTTCCGACCCGTCCGCATTCGCGCGATCTGCGCGAGGGAGCGGTTGCCCTCTTCCGTCGCGCAGGCGTACCCTCACCATGCGACGATCTCTCTCCGGATGAAGCCCGAGAATGGACCGCCTCGACACGATCAGAATGTTCATCCGCGTCGTCGAAAGCGGAAACTTTTCGGCCGTTGCGCGTGAGCTGGGCATCGGGCAACCGACGGTGAGCAAGCAGATCGCGGCGCTCGAATCGCACCTCGGGGCGCAGTTGCTCATGCGAACGTCGCGAAGCCTCGCGATCACCGATGCGGGGCGCGAATTTGTCGAGTCGGCGCGGAAGGCGCTGGCCGACCTCGAGGCTGCTGAGTCGAGGATCGGGCGCGGTCTGAGGTCGCCGTCCGGACTGGTGCGAGTCGGTGTCGCGCCGAGCTTCGGTGCTCTCCACATCGTGCCCCGGCTCCCGGAGTTCTTCCGGCGCTACCCAGACGTGACTGTCGAGGTCCTCGCCTCGGAGCGGAGCGCCAACCTCATCGAGGAGGGCATCGACGTGGCGATCCGGAACGGCGAACTCGCTGATTCGAGCCTCGTCGCGCGGAGGATCGGTTCGACGTCCGTCATCGTCGTCGCGTCCCCGGCGTACCTGAAGCGCCGGGGTGAGCCGAGGAAGCCGGCCGACCTGGCAGGACACAGCTGCATCGTGTTCTCCTCACAGTCAGGGCCGAGGCCGTGGCAGTTCGCGGGAAGGAACGGACCGACGTCCTACGTTCCGCTTGGCCCCTTCCGAACCAATGACGGTGACCAGATTCGAGCGGCGGTTCTCAACGGGATTGGCGCCGCGCAGGTGCCCCAGTGGCTGTGCGCGCGCGATCTGGAAGCCGGCTCCGTCCGGCGGATCATGCAGAAGCATGAGCCGGCCCCCCTGCCGATCAGCGCGGTTCGGCCGGCCAGCCGGCGTCTCGCGACGAAGGTCAGCGTCTTCCTCGACTTTCTGACCGAGACGCTGGCGGCGATGCTCTAACCGCACTGCTGCGCGTGGGTCGTCAGCTTCCGCTGAAGGTGGCGGGCGATCCATTCCTGCCTGGAATGGACATCATGCGATCGATCCGCCTCCTCGCAGAGCCGCTGCGCTCGTAGGTTCACATCGCGGTAACAGGGAACCAAGGAGCCACGACCATGAAAATCATCTCGCCGACGTTGCCGAAGCCCATCGAGAAGTACTTGAGGTCCGTCAATGCGGGTGCCCTCGACGATTTCGCGACGAGCTTCGCAGACGATGCCCGGGTGAAGGACCTGGAGCGTGAGATACGCGGATTGGACGCCATCAAAGAGTGGGCGCGCCGTGACATCTTCGGGGTCAACGCCCGCCTGGACGCCCTGCGGGTGACGGAGGGAAATGGAAGAACCGTCGTCACGGTCAAGATCGACGGGACGTTCGATCGAACGGGCTTGCCGGACCCACTCCTCATGGACCACGCGTTCACGCTCGTGGACGGCAGGATCACCGAACTGAAGGTCACTTTCACGGCGTGAACGCCACTGGAGGGAAGCTACACGAACGGCGGCAGCCCACCGCCGGGCACACGTCGCGCCCCTGGATTTGCAGGGCAACCAGATCTGGTTCCAGCAGTTCCGCTACCAGACGGTCAGCGGGACAACGACGACAGCGGGCGATTTCACGCCCACCTCCCTGGCTTTGAGTCCGACCGGCGTTCTGGTCGTTCTCGGTGCCGACGGCGTCTTCCGCCTGAACCAGACTGACGGCACGCTGGCCACGCCCTGATTCATCGCTGCTCGGCCCGCGGCAGGCCGGCCGTCCGAATCGAGTTTGTCATCCTTCCGACGGCTGCACGGTCAACCCGAGGCCAAAGCTTCCGGGCCGCAGACGGAGACACCGGCCCCTGAGAATGGGCGGCCGAGACGCGCGGAGGGTGGACGGAACGCCCAGACTCGGCCAATCGACGCGGCGGGACTTCGTGCCTTATACGCCCTATACGCGACCAAGTGCTGCCGGGACGGAATCGCCCTCCTGCCCCTCAGGCTAGATTGCCGCCGCTCAGATCGTCCGCGTCCGCAATAACCACGGGCTCTTTGTCTCCCCTCAGATAACAAAGCACCGGCGGTTCACGGAGTGAGGACGACCTGCCTTCTGGAGAGATCTCAACCGTCGCGAGCCCCACCGCGACGATTTCGTCGTCGGGCTCCAAGATAACTTCAACGTAGCGCAGCTCGTCCGGCATTCCGAACATCGTGACATTTGCGCCAGCTGTCCTCACGAGGTCAAAAACCTTCTGCGGTACGTTTTCCGATCGCGCGTCATAGGGAGCGAGCTCCAGTCGGAAGGGTGCACACAGAATTGCCTCCGCGGAACCATCGGTCAGTAGAAAGGTGTCGAATTCGTCCTGCTCGAACACTCTGCGCCAATCGCCCCCATGCCTGGCGTCGACAGTCAGACGGAAGCAGATGCAAGACCGCTGTGACACCGGCGATGTCCGCATCGGCCCACGAGCGCGGGCGCGCCCTCTGATCCGAACGCTGTCACCGTCGTTGGCGCGTGCAATCACCACGTCGCGGACCGCCATCATTCCTCGACGCGCAGCCCTCCGGCGTGCGGCCTGTCCCTCCAGCCCATTCCGCCGTCGGCAGGCCACGCCCGCAGCGACACTGGCCACGATCCAACCAGCAATGACAATCACGGTCCACACGATCACCTTCCCCCGACTGAAGTCCGTCCGGTCAGCGACCAGAGCCGGAATTTAGAGTTAGCTCCGGCCGTATGATACCGAGCGCTTTGGGGTTGATACCGCCGGCCAGCGTCCACGTCCTGATACTGCACAGACATTGTTCGCGTTGCGACGATCGTTAGCTGATCCAGCATCCTGGCCGACCGCTGTCAATCCTTGTGATCCGTGGCATTGCCAATGACCGCAGACAACATACAAGCCAGACCACACCGGCCAATACAATCCCCACCACTGGCTCACACGATAACATGTCTATAACGGGCTCAAACACGTCTGTGCCGTGAGAATGGGCGGCCGAGACTCGCGGAGGGTGGACGGAACGCCCAGACTCGGCCGATCAACGCCGCGGGACTTCGTGCCTTATAAGCCCTATACGCCCTGCCCGAACCGCTCGCGAGCCACCTGCGCGAGGCGGTCGAACCCGTACGGCATGTCGAACGGCTCTGTGCACACGAAGATCCGCACCCCCGCCTGGATCGTCGCCCCGCCTCCAGCACTCGCAGCAAGCACCCGAGCGCCTCGGCGTCGAAGGACGGTGGCACACCCACGCTCCGCCCATCCCCGAGCCGCACCTAGAACCGCTCGTCGGTCGTGCCCACCAGCGGGCGCACCTCGACCAGCTTCGCCAGCGAGAGCTCGGCCCCCCGCTCCCCCTGCGAGGTCGAACGCCTGTGCCACCGCAAGCCGCTCGACTGGTCGCGCCTGCCGGTCGTCCTGCCCGCTGCCGGCGAGGCGCGCGAGAGCGCCGACCGCTGGTTCCGCCGCCGCCGGATCTCTCCGCAGATCTACAGCGAGGTGGCCGGCAACGAGGCCATCCTGGCCCTGGTCAGCCTGGGCTGCGGCGTCGGCATCGTGCCCGCATCGTCCTGGATGAGAGCCCGCTGCGATCGAAGGTGCGCGTCCTGGACGTCGACGACGCCGACGGCCCGCTGGGCGAGTTCCGCGTCGGCGTCTGCACCCAGCGCAAGAAGCTGACCTCGCCCCTGGTCCGCGCGCTCTGGGACTCGCTGGCCGCCCCGCGATGACCGGATAAGAGCCCGGGCGTCCGCGACGCTCACCGGTGACGCGACCGAAGCCCGGGCTTGGAGCGCCCGGGACCGCCATGCGCGCGCGGCAGTCATGCCGCCTGACGATCGATCATCACCAGCGGGAGCGCGCGCGGGTCAAGAAAGCAGGCTTCTAGCCCTTTCGAGGGCTGATGACGGATAGCCAATCCAGACCATAGCGATCGGCACCTGAAGAAATGCAAACTCAAGGGCCCCGCCCTTCCAATCCCTTGTCACGACAAAGCAGCCGATTGTTATCACCGAGTGGGCAATCAGCAACGCTCCACCAAGCCTGAAGGTGTGCGGCAGCAGAATCAACACTCCACCCACCCCCAAGAGAATAGATAGAAGCTGTATGCCAGCGCGAGGCATGTTTGCCTTGTTGTAGACCACAGCAGCTTCGGGGTGAGTTGCTCCGTTGATTGAGTAGTAAATGGATGCTGCGGAACTGACCAACACCAGCAAGGCGACGACGGCTTTTGTCATTTTTTCACATCGGGGCTATCGGAGGTTCTGCAGTGTGGGGTGGATGACGCGGGTCATCGCTCGTACGTCCCGTCGAGACGGCCACGCGTGAGGACGATCCCGGCCATTGCCTTCGCGAGCTGCGCTCGGGAGAGCGAAGCGCGATCTCCCGGCAACGGCGCCGCCAACGCGAAGAGCTGAAACACGTAGGTATGAGGTCCGTGGTCGCGCACTGGACGCGGCCCTCGATAGCCCCGGCCGCCGCCCGTGCCCTTGCCGAAGACGCCCGGATGCTTCAGCCCTTCGACGAGCACGCCCTCGGAGATCTGGGTCACCTCAGGCGGAATAGCGGTCACGACGGTGTGGACGAAGGGGCGCGGAAGCGGCGCGTCCGGGTCTTCGATCACCAGCGCGAGCTCGGCCGTGCCGCGCGGAATGTTCCTCCACGCCAGCGGTGGCGACAAGTTCTCTCCCACGCCGTCGCCGGCGTAGCGGCGTGGGATTGGAGCGCCGCTCTCGAAGGCATCGCTCACGAGCTCGATGCTGGCCGGCGCATCCCTGCCCGCCTCGCTGTTCCAGAGTAAGCCGCGCTCGCCAGCGCGTACGCCGCGCAGCATTCGTCCTAGGAAGCTCATCGCGTTGGCCTAGCGGAGGTTCTGCAGGAAGAACGGGCGAATCCGATCAACCGCTTCAGTCACGTAGGGCTCGAGATCATAGAGGTCGAAGTGACCCGCCTTCGCGATGAGGTGGAACTCCTTGGGACCCTTCTTGTCCGCGTACAGCTTCTCCCCATCCGCCCGCGCGTAGTCACGCTGAGAAGTGATGACGAGCAGCGGAACGGACTCGAGCCGGGGCAATGCGTCGGCGACGTCATAGGCCGCCATCTTTTCAGCCGACCAGATCAGGAAGTCCTTCTTCCGGTTGGGATGCAGGCCACGATTCGGATCCTCGTAGTAGTCGATGGCCTTCAGCATGTCGCGGTACTTCGGACTGAGCGATGCGATGCCGCGCGTGAACCTCGAGATCTTCGGCATGAACGTGAGGTGCTTCGCCGGCTGTCCCTGCTCGTAAGCCAACCGGGCGGCGCGCGCATCCGCGAGGATCTTCTCTCCGTTCCCGTACAGACCACCGAAGCCGGACGCGACCTGTTCCTTGACGGCCGTGTGGGGAACGATGCTCGCCAGGACCTTGATGCGTGGATCCGAAGCAGCCGCGAGGGGAAGGTATCCACCGCCGCCGCATACGCCCACCCCGCCGATGCGCTCCGGATCCACCTGAGGAAGGCTGATGAGGTAGGTCACGGCGCTCTTGGCGTCCTCTGCCTTCATGAACGGGTCTTCATTGAGTCGTGGCTCACCCTCGCTCTCGCCGAAGGACGTGTGGTCGAACGCCAGGGCCACGTAGCCGAGCTGAGCCATTCGACGGGCGTAGACGCTGGACGCCTGCTCCTTCACGGAGAACATCGGGCCGACGACGACGATGCCAGGGCGGCGCTCGGAAGCGGGCTCGCTCTTGGGCTCGAAGAGGAGTCCGGCGAGCCGAGCGTGACTCGCTGGATTGACGAAGCTCACCTTGGTGACCTTCACCGCCGGTCCTCTCGCCACCATCTCGGGTGAATGGTTCGACAAGGCGGGAGAGGTGACGCAGCTGAACATCGTGGCTCCGGATTTCGTGGTTGTCGTGGACGTTGTCATGGGCGTTTCTCCTTGCGGTTGGTGAACGATCAGAGTCCTTCGCTCTTGCAAACGACGCGAATGGCGACGCGCATGCGGGAGAGGTAGTCGTCGCCGCCGTGCCCACGGTGCTGGAGGCCGTAGGACGTCGCGTAGAGCAGCTCGGCCAGCGCACGCGGCGAAGGCTCCCCTCTCTCACGGCCTCGGCGCGCTTGCTTCAGGGTGCCGGCCAGCGCCAGGACGATCTGTTCGTCCAGCTGCTGGACGAGGTCGCCTGCCAGCTCTCGGGCGGCGTCGAACAGCTCTCGCATGCTGCGCGGATCCGCAGAGCCGACCGCCGCCTCCGTCATCGAAACGAAAGCGGCCAACAAGCGCTCGTCCAGTTGGCGTCCATCGGCAGCGAGCGCAGTCCGCAGCGCCAGGAGCGTCACTCCCGCGAGGTGTTCGATCACGGCGCGGAAGGCGTCCTCCTTGTTGCGGAAGTGGAGGTACAGGCCCTGCCTCGACAGCTTCGAGGCGCGCGCGATGTCGTCCATGGACGTCTTGCGAAAGCCGTAGCGCACGAAGAGTCCTGCGGCGGACGTGACGAGCTCTCGGCGGCGACTCGATGCGGCGTTGTGGGCGACCGGCTCGACAGCGGGCGTTGTCATAGTGGACAACATAGACACATCGACAATATCTGTCAAGTTGAATTTCTGCACCATGCGGGCTGCACCATGGCGATGGAAGAGCACGCACGCGCGCGACACGCGGTGATGCGCGAGGACCGAACGCTCCAGGCGAGCATGTCCACTGCACCCCAGATCCCGAGGACGAGCGGCTGGTCAGCGCCTCGCGTCCTTCGTGTGGAGGGCTACTCCGACCAGCCGCTTCATCGATAGCAGCCGCAGTCGGCCCGGGCCGTTTCCGCTTCGATGGCTCTGACGACATCACCGGGAAGGCGCTTGACGATGGTCACGTATTGGCAGACGGCGGCCCGCGTGAGGCCGAATTGGTCGGCGACCTGCTGGTAGGTGCGCCGGCCGCCGGCCAACTCGCGCTCGTGCTCCCGGGCTCGGCGAATCGCGTTCGGCCAGCCGCGCCGCCGGCTCGTTCTTCGTCGTCAGGAGCGAGCGTTGCCGGTCAAGAAGTCGATCAGCCCGTAAGGCGCGCGGTCACCCAGGCACAGGTCCATGATCAGGCGGGCGTCCGCCGCCTCGTTCGCGCTGCGGGCGAACATCGCCTCTTCGTAGCGGGCCAGCGCCGCTTCGAGGTCGCCGGGGTGCGCGGCGATCGCCTGGCCCAGCTCGGCGCCGTCCAGCATGGCCAGGTTGGCGCCCTCGCCGGAGGGGGGCATCAGGTGCGCGGCGTCCCCCAGCAGCGTCACGCCCGCGACCCGCTCCCACCGGTGCCGATCCGGCAGCGCGTGGATCATCCGCGGCACGAGCGGCGTGTCGCCGTCGGCGATCAGCGAGAGCAGCGCCGGGGCCCAGCCGTCGAACTCGGCCGCCACCCGCGCCCGGGCGGCCGCGGCGTCGGTGAAGTCGACGGCGGCGACCCACTCGAGGGGGCGGGTCAGCTCGACGTAGGTGTGAAGGACGCTCCCCGCCTCGCGGTGCGCGACGATCCCCCGGCCCGGCGCGAGGGCGCACATCCCGCCGCCGCCCACCGCTTCGGCGGCCGCGGGGTGGCGGGCGTCGGCGTCGTGCAGGTACGTCTCGATGAACGTGGTGCCGACGTAGGCCGGCGCCGCCCCGGAGAGCAGCGGCCGGACCTTGGACCAGGCGCCGTCCGCGCCGACCAGCAGCGCGGTGCTGGCGCTGGCCCCGTCCGCGAACGTCAGCCGACACCGGCCGCCGCCCAGCGACGCGGCGGTCGCCAGCTTTCTTCCCCACTGCACCGTCCCGGGCGGGAGAGACTCCAGAAGAATCCGGCGCAGATCGCCGCGAAGCACCTCGGGGCGGCCGCCCCGGCCGTCGTCGGGCTGATCCAGCAACACCCTCCCCTGCGGGTCGAGCACGCGCGAAGCCTGTCCGCCCTCCCGGACGATCGCGCGAAACTCCCGCGTGAGGCCGGCCGCCTCCAGCGCGAGCTGCCCGTTGTGTTCGTGGATGTCGAGCTGTCCCCCCTGCGCGCGGGACCCCGCTGAAGGCTCCGCTTCGAGAATCGTGGCCGGGACGCCGTGGACGTGGAGGACGCGCGCCAGCGTGAGGCCACCCAGGCCGGCGCCGATGATCGTGACGGGTGTGGTGGGTTTCATGGACTGTTCTGGAACATTGTTCCAGCTCGAGAATGGAACGGCGTTCCAGATGTGTCAAGATGCTTCCTGATGGCCCGCCCGGACGCCCTGTCGAAGGAACGCATCGTCGAGGTCGCGATGGAGATCCTGGACGCCGCCGGTGAGGGCGCCCTCACCTTCCGGGCGCTGGGGGCTCGCCTGGCCACCGGGAGCGGCGCGATCTACTGGCACGTCGCCGACAAGGACGAGCTGCTCGCCGCGTGCACGAGCGACGTCATCACGCGGGTCATGGCCGGTGTCGGGGCCACCGCAGCCCCGCGCGCGGCGATCCGAGCCGTGGCCCTGGGCGTCTTCGACGCGATCGACGCGCACCCCTGGGTGGGCACCCAGCTCTCCCGCGAGCCCTGGGCCTCTCCCGTGCTGCAGATCTTCGAGGGCATCGGCGGCAGGCTGCAGGCGCTGGGCGTGCCCAGGCGCGCGCGGTTCAACGCCGCCTCGGCGCTGGTCAACTACATCCTGGGCCTGGCTGGACAATACGCGGCGGGGGCCCGGCTCTTGCCCAGAGGCACCCGCCGGACCGCGTTTCTCGGGGCGGTGGCCGCGCGCTGGGCCGCCCTCGACCCCGCCGCCTACCCGTTCGTGCGCCAGGTCGCGCCGCAGCTGCGCGACCACGACGACCGCGAGCAGTTCCTGGCCGGGATCGACCTCATCCTCGCCGGCATCCGGACGCTCCGATAGGTCAGGTCACGCCGAAGCGCTTCGCCAGGCCGTCGAGCAGGGCGTCGAGGCCGACCTGGAAGTGGGCGTCCTCGGTCATGAAGCTCGAGTTCTTGACGAATGCCGTGACCGGATCGTCCCGGCCGATCATGGCGCGCAGCTGAGGATAGTCGCCCGCGTCGAGGATCTCTTTCATCGCCTGGCTCAGCGCGCGGGCCGTCTTGCGGACCAGCTGGGGCTGGCTGCGCCGGCGCATCAAGCCCGCGCAGTGGCCGAACACGTAGTCGTCGACGATCGACAGGATCTCGTGCTTGGCTTCGATCGGAAGGTCGAGGCCGGCGACGGCCTGCAGCGATTGCTCGACGTGGCGCAGCCCGTTGGGCTTGACCCGCAGGCCGGTGAGCGCGTGCATCGCCCAGGCATGGCGAACGTAGGTGGCGCGGGTCGCGGCCGCCAGCTTGCCGACCGCCGCGCGCCAGGGCCGGGGCAAGGGATCGCAGGCGTCGCAGATCTCGCCCATCAGGGCGTCCTCGACCAGCGTGAGCAGGTCCTCCTTGTCGCGCACGTAGTAGTAGAGCGTCATCGTGCCCGCGCCCAGCTCCTGGGCCACCCGGCGCATCGACAGCGCCTCGAAACCCTCGGCGTCGGCGATCTCCAGCGCCGTCTCCGCGATCTGCTCGCGGGTGAATCGCTTTGACATTCGTACAGTGTACTATTACTCTTTTCGTATGGTGTACGACGCAATCATCGCGGGGGCCGGACCGGTCGGGCTGTTCCTGGCGTCCGAGCTGCGCCTGGCCAAGCTCTCCGTGCTGGTGCTGGAGCGGCTGGAGGACCCGGCCTCGCCCCTCAAGCGGCTGCCGTTCGGCATGCGCGGCCTGTGGGGCCCCAGCGTCGAGACGTTCTACCGGCGCGGCCTCCTGTCCCGGGTCGCGGCGCCGGTCGGCGCCGGCGAGGGTACCGGCCAGCCCAGGCCGGGATCGATGGCGCCCGACCCCCAGCGGCGCGGGCCGGCCGGGCACTTCGCGGGCATCCAGTTCGATCACCGCAACATCGATTCGTCCCGGTGGACCTATCGGATCCCGGGCCCGGCCGACACCCAGCTGGGGGTCGAGATGGAGCACCTCGAACGCGTCCTGGCCGCCCACGCCATCTCCGCCGGCGTCGAGATCCAGCGCGGCCACGGCCTCGACGGCTTCGCGTCCTCGGACGAAGGCGTCACGGTCCAGGCCGGCCAGCGGCAGCTCCGCGCCCGCTGGCTGGTCGGCTGCGACGGCGGGCGGAGCACGGTTCGCAAGCAGGGCGGCTTCGACTTCGAGGGGACCGAGCCCGAGTTCACGGGGTATTCGGTGCAGGTCGACCTGGGCGGCGCCGCGGCGCTGCCGCTCGGCCGTCACTACACGGCCGCCGGCATGTACACGCAGTGGCAGCCGGGCGTGTTCGGGATCGCCGACTTCGACGGCGGCGCCTTCCACCGCGCTCAGCCGATCACCCGCGAGCACGTGGAGGCGGTCTTGCGGCGCGTCTCCGGCGCCGACGTGACCGTCCAGGCGCTGCACGTCGCCTCGACCTGGACCGATCGCTCGCGGCAGGCGACGACCTACCGCAGGGGACGGGTGCTGCTGGCGGGCGACGCCGCGCACGTTCATTCACCGCTGGGCGGCCAGGGCCTGAACCTGGGGCTGGGCGACGCCATGAACCTCGGGTGGAAGCTGGCGGCGACCATCAGGGGCGACGCCCCGGACGGATTGCTCGACAGCTACACCACCGAGCGGCACCCGGTCGGCGCGCGCGTCCTCGAATGGACACGGGCCCAGGTCGCGCTGATGCGGCCCGACTCGCGCGCGCTGCAGGTCGTGGTGCGCGACCTGATCGACACGCGCGACGGCGCGACCTATTTCGCCGAGCGGGTCTGGGGGGTGTCTCTCCGTTACGACCTGGGCGGCGACCATCCGCTGGTGGGCCGCAGCTGCCCCGACTTCGAGCTGGAGGACGGGGTCAGGCTCGGCACGCTGCTGGAAAGTGGAACCGGCGTGCTGCTGGACTTCGACCGGCGGGCGTCGCTGCAAGCGCTGGAGGGCCGCTGGGGCGGGCAGGTCCGGTACGTGGCTCGCGACGCGCGGGAGCGTCTGGGTCTGTCCGCAGTGCTCGTGCGCCCGGACGGGTTCGTCGCCTGGGCCAGCGACGCGACGCCCGATCCCGCGGACGTCACGCGAGCGGCGGCGAGATGGTTCGGGGTGCGCTAGCATCGAGGCCGTCATGACCACCCAGCCCCGCATGCCCGCTCTCTACCTGCCGCACGGCGGGGGACCCTGGCCCTGGATGGACATGAGCGCGCTGCTCGAAGATCGCGAGAGGCGCTCGCTGACCGAGTACCTGGCCGGGCTGGTCGCGCAGCTCCCGCGGCGACCGCGCGCGATGGTGGTCGTCTCGGCGCACTGGGAGGAGCGGATCCCGACCGTGACGACGAACCCCCGGCCGCCGATGCTGTACGACTATTACGGCTTCCCGCCCGAGACGTACCAGATCACCTGGCCGGCGCCGGGCGAGCCGCAGCTGGCTGCGCAGGTGCGGGCCTTGCTGGAGGGCGCCGGTTTCACGACGGCCGAGGATCCGAAGCGGGGCTTCGACCACGGGACGTTCGTGCCGCTCAAGCTGAGTTTCCCCGAGGCCGACATGCCGACGATCCAGCTCTCGCTGGAGGGAGGCCTGGATCCGGCGCGCCACCTGGCCATCGGCCGCGCGCTGGCCCCGCTGCGCGACCAGGACGTGCTGCTGGTCGGCAGCGGGATGAGCTTTCACGATCTGCGCGCCTTCTTCGCGGGGCTGCCGCGCCAGGCGCGCGCCGCTCGCTCCGGGCCGTTCGACGCCTGGCTGCGCGAGGCGGTGGTCGCCGATCCTGCGACGCGCGACGCGGAGCTGGCCGGCTGGAAGGCCGCGCCCGACGCCCGGGTCGCTCACCCGCGCGAGGAACACCTGCTGCCGCTCATGGTGGTGGCCGGCGCGGCGAGCGACGACCGCGGCCACGTCGCGTTCCACGACACCTTCGGCGGGTTCCACATCACCGGCGTCCAGTTCGGCGGCTGAGCCGGTCACAGCGCGCCGTTGCTGAGGCGGGCGATCTCGTCGCCGGAGAGCGCCCGCCGGTACAGCAGCACGTCGTCCAGGCGGCCCGGGATCCGTTCGCTGAGGTTGGTGGGACTGGGGTTGTTGTTGCCCGACAGGATCACCGGGTTGGACTCGGCGGCGAACGGACCGGTGACCGGCGCGTCGATCACGTCCACGCCGTTCAGGTAGAGGCGCGCCATGCTGCCGTCGTAGGTGCCGGCGATGTGGACCCAGGTCTGCAGCGGCACCGCCGTCGGCCCGGCGATGAACACCTGCATGCTGGCCGGCGTCGTGATGAACAGCGCCGGCTTCATGTCGGCGCGGATCGACAGGTGGTAGTGCTGCCCGTAGGTCGCGGCGATCTGCCGAGAGATGACGGTGGCGTAGTCGGTGATGGCGCCGTCGATGTAGATCCAGGCGGCCACCGTCACCGCGGTGGTGATCGAGTCGATCGACTCCGAATCCGGCACCTGGACGTAGCCCTTCCCCTGCGGCGCCAGCGCCCCACCCTCCGGCCCGTCCGCCACCCAAGCGCTCGCCGGATCGATCGCGGCCAGAGTCCCGTTGTTGTTGTTCAGCGAGGAGTCGTGGGCGATCGAGCTGCCCGACGTCTCGTCCAGCCGCCAGAACCCGATCAGCTGGTCCCCCAGCTCCATGCACCCCGACGCGCCGGCGTCGCCGCAGGGGAACGGGTCGACGGCGACGATCCGCTGCGCCGAGCAACCGGCCGACAGCAACGCCACCACCAGGAGTGAGGTCCGGATCGCAGAGAGGCGGAGAGAGCGCCTCCGCGTGCTGGCGCTCTGGCTCCTTCCCCCTCTCCAGGCGAAGCGTCGAGAGGGTCGGGGTGAGGCCCGGACCGGCCTCCCCGCGTCCTGGCTAGAAGCGGGCAAGGAGACCTCCGTGCGCCAGCAGGCCTTCGCCGCCGAAGCGCGCGGCGTCGGCCGGTCCGATCTGAACGATCACGTCGGGGCGGTACAGCGTCCCGGCGACCTCCAGCAGCACGAAGAGACCGCTGGCGAACGACAGCGCCACGCCGCCGCCCGCCAGCGCCAGGAACGAAGACGATTGCCCATCGTGGGGGTGGCCAAGGTCCGGCGCGTCGCTGACCCCGTGGACCCGGAGCTCCTGCCAGCCGCCGCCCAGGGAGACGAAGGGCTGGACCCGCCGCTGAGCCCGGAAGAAGTGAACCAGCTCCAGCGCGACGACGATCCGATCCATCTGGGCCGAGCCCTCCGACGCGGTCACCTCCGCCGTGGGTCCGAAGCCGCTGGCGGCCAGCCGCACCCCGAGCGCCGAGGGGCGCCCGAAGGTGACGGCGATTCGCGGCGCGACGGTCGCCGGCGAGCCCCCGACGTCCTGCATGACCGCGACGCCCGCCTCCAGTCCGACGCGCGGCTCGGGGGGCGGCCGTGGCGCGACCACGACGACCGGCGGCGAGATCGGCTGGACCGGCGGGATGGGAGGGACCGGGACCACCTTCACGGCGGGCGGTGCCGCCGTTCCGGTAGGCTCGGCCAGCGCCAGCAGCTGGAGCTGGATGGCGGTCGCCAGGGCCATGGCGCGCGCCATCTGCCCGCAGCTCTCGCTGCGCGCCGAGAAGGTTCGCTCGCCCTCCCACTGGTCGGTGGCGTCGCGCCACTCGATGCGCCCCTCGATGCGAGCGCCCGCGGCGTTCAGCCGGACCACCACCCGGCGCGGGGCGTCCGGCCGGAACGGGTCCCGCCCCAGCTGCCGCACGACCGCCCCCTGGAACTCGGCCGGCCCCGGGCAGGCGGCGAGAGCCGGGTCGGCCTGATAGTCGAGCGATACCAGCACCTCGGCCCGCGCCGGAGCCGCGGCCGAAACGATGCCGCACAGACATGCCAGCGCTGCAGGCCATCGAGACACGGCTCGTCCAGGATACGCCGAACCCCAATAATCCCGCGGCTGATAGGAAATCACCTGACAGTGGCCAGGTTCGGGGTTGGGGCGGCGCGGCGACGCCGCGGGTGAAGTCATGGACATTCGACGTGAAGAGAGCGCGGCGTGGGGCGGGCCCTTCCTGCTCGGGTTGCTGCTGGTGGTGCTGGGGATCGCCTGTGTCGCCTCGGCCTACGCGGCCAGCCTGGCCTCGGTCCTGGTGTTCGGCGGGTTCCTGGTGGTGGCGGGCGTGCTGGAGCTGATCGGCGGCGCGCGGGTCCAGGATCGCCGCGCGCGCCCCTGGGTCTGGCTGGAGGCGATCCTGTCGATCGTCATCGGCATCCTGGTCCTGGCCCGGCCGCTGGCCGGCCTGGCCACGCTGACGCTGCTGCTGGCCTGCTACTTCTTCGCGAACGGCCTGTTCCACGGCATCACCGCCATCGCCGACCGCCACCCCGGCTGGGGCGCGGACCTGCTGTACGGGATCGTGACGCTGTTCCTGGCCATCCTGGTGGTGCGGACCTGGCCGGTGTCGTCGCTGTGGCTGGCCGGAACGCTGGTCGGCGTCGAGATCATCATGCGGGGCCTGGCGCTGATATCGGGTGGCTTGGTCGCCCGGCGGGTGCTCCACCACGTCGACTCGACCACCTGAGTCACAGCAGCGTGTCGGCCAGCCGCGCGGTGTTCTCGACCACGCGCGACACCAGCGGCCGCCGGTCCCAATCGGCGGCCGCCAGCTCGCGGCTGGCCGCGAAGTGAGCGGTCTCGATGGCTTCGAGCGCCGCGACCACGGCGCGGTCGTACACCAGCAGGCTGATCTCGCAGTCCAGCTCGAACGACCGGATGTCGATGTTGACCGACCCGATGATGGCGATCCGCCGGTCGACCGTGACGTGCTTGGCGTGCAGGAAGCGGGGCGCGTAGAGGTGGATGTGGACGCCCGCCTCCAGCAGGCGCTCGTAATGCGAGCGCTGAGCCCATTTCGTGACGGCCTTGTTCGAGCGCTCCGGGACGATCAGGTGAACCTCGGCGCCGCGCACCACGGCCGTCTCCAGCGCCAGCAGGAACGGCTCGTCCGGCACGAAGTACGGGGTCGTGATGACGACGCGCTCGTTCGCGCCGCTCAGCAGCGAGCAGAGCAGCGCCTGGTGATTCTCGTGCCGGTAACCGGGGCCGCTGGGCAGCACCTGCGCGACTGACGAGCCCTCGGGCCCCGGGTAGCGGGGCGCCTGCTCGGGAGGGGGCCGCTGGCCGGTCTCCTCGAAGCGGTCGGCCAGCAGGACCGCCTCCAGCTGCAGGACGATCGGGCCACGCACGCGCGCCATCAGCTCTTCGTTGGGGCGGTCGCGGATGAAGACGGGCCCCACGATGTTCTGCGAGCCGACGTAGCCGATCTCGCCGTCGACGCAGGCGATCTTCCGATGGTTGCGCAGGTCCGCCCGCGCCGCGCTGCCGCGGAACAGCCCGACCGGCAGGGTGGCGATCACCTCGGCGCCCGCGGCGCGCAGGCCGGGACCCAGCCGCCGCAGGCCGGCCGCCGACCCGAGCGCATCCATCAGCACCCGGCAGGCGACGCCGCGGCGGGCGGCGCGTTCGACCGCCTCCGCCACCCGCCGCCCCGTCTGGTCGGGGGCGAAGATGTAGAACAGCAGGTGGACGTGCGAGCGGGCCGCGTCGATGTCGGCGATCAGCCGATCGATGACGCCGTCGTAGTCGGGCAACAGCTCGATCTGGTTGCCGGCCAGCGGGCCGAAGCCGCCCAGCCGCTCGGCCAGCCGCGCGACATGCAGGTCGGGCGGCTCCAGCGTGCAGGGCGCGGCGGCGGGGCCCTCGATCTCGCGCAGGATCGAGCGCACCCGCTCGTCGGCCACCTCGCGCCGGCGCCGCCTGACGCTGGGCAGCCAGATGCGCCCGATCAGCAGGTAGACCGCCAGCCCCGCCCACGGGACCAGGAAGATGAACACCAGCCAGGCGCGCGCCGCGGCCGCCGCCCGGCGCTGGGGCACGTAGATCAGCATCCCCAGGCGAATGGTCCACTCGGAGATCAGGTATACGAGCGCCCAGCTCGGCTTCACGGCGTCGACGATAGCGCGCGCCGTTTTTAGAGTCGCTCGCCATGACCACGCCTGCCGTCCTGGTGCGGGAGCAGGCCCCGCCGAGACATCAGGCCGTGGGCGGCTCGGGTCGGCTGATCGAGGCTCGATGAACGGGCGTCTGGGAGCTCCCGGCGCTGGGCCAGGTCCCGGCCCCGGCGGCCGTCCTGGCCCGACCGGATGGACACGTCGCGTGGGTCGGAGACGGCACGGACGCCGGTCTCCGTGACGCATTGACCACCTGGTTTGGACCTTGGCGTGGTATTGGTCGCACCCGCCGATGCCGTTCTCACGGGCGCCCCGCCTGGTCTCCTCCGCCGCCGTGATCGGCCTGGCGCTGGCGGCGTGGACCTGCGCCACGACCCCGAACCCCAACGCCGCCAAGTACCCGCCCCGCGGCCGCCGCTGCATCATTCACGTCTACAACACGCCCGCGCCGGGCGTGAAAGAGTGGGACGACCTGGGCATCGCGCGCGTCGAATGCCCGCTGGACGTCGGGCGAGTCCAGTGCATGGCCCGCCTGCGCGAGGAGGCTTGCAAGATGGGCGGCGACCTCCTCTACGACGTCCCGAAGCGGGGATTGCGCCCCGGCGAGCAGGCGATGGTCTTCATGGGGCACGTCGCGCACACCCGGGCGGCGGCCGACGCGGGCGCTGCCGAGGAGGACGCGGCCGAGGGCGACACCACTTTCGATACGACCTCCCCGGTCGAGCCGCTCGCGCCGGCGCCCGTGCCGGCGCCGCCGGCCGACGCCGGTCGCGACTGATGCTGAGCCGGCGGACCTTCCTGGGGGCCACGGTGCTGGCCCCCGCGGCCTGCGTGATCCCGCACGGCGACGGGGTCGAGCGGCGGACCGTCCCGGCCGACCGGCAGGCGGGCGTCGCGCCGCCTGACGTCGAGGCGCTGCTGGCGCGGATGACGGTCGACGAGAAGATCGGCCAGATGACCCAGGCCGACAAGACGGCCCTGCACGACGGGCGCGAGGTCCGCGAGCTGATGCTGGGCTCGGTGCTCTCGGGCGGCGATTCGTTGCCGGCGCCGAACTCGCCCGAGAGCTGGGCCGAGATGACCGATCGGTTCCAGACGCAGGCGCTCTCGACCCGGCTGGGCATCCCCATCATCTACGGCGTCGACGCCGTCCACGGCGACGGCGGGGTCAAGGGCGCCGTCCTGTTCCCGCACAACATCGGGATGGGGGCGACGCGCAACCCCGACCTGGTCCGGCGCGCCGCGCGCGTCACGGCGCGTGAGGCAACCGGCGCCGGCGCGCGCTGGGTCTTCGCCCCCTGCCTGGCCGTCGCTCGCGACGAGCGCTGGGGGCGCACCTACGAGAGCTTCGGTGAATCGCCCGAGCTGGCCGAGACGCTGGGCGCCGCCGCCATCCACGGGTACCAGGACGCAGATGACCACTCCGCCGTGCTGGCCACCGCCAAGCACTTCCTGGGCGACGGCGCCACGTTCGGCGGCAAGGATCGGGGCGACGCGCGCATCGACGAGGACGAGCTGCGCCGCATCCACCTGCCCGGCTACCGGGCCGCCATCCAGGCGGGCGTGGGCAGCGTGATGGTCTCGTACTCGAGCTGGAACGGACAGCCGATGCACGGCAACCGGCGCCTGGTCACCGACCTGCTCAAGGGCGAGCTGGGCTTCACCGGATTCGTGGTGAGCGACTGGGCGGCCATCGACCTGATGTCGCCCGACTACAGCCAGGACATCGAGCGCGCCGTCAACGCCGGGATCGACATGGTGATGGTGCCGATCCGCAACCGCGAGTTCGTGGTCCGGTGCAAGGCGCTGGTCGCGGCCGGCCGCATCCCGATGGCCCGCGTCGACGACGCGGTCCGCCGGATCCTGCGGCAAAAGGCCCGCTTCGGGCTGTGGCAGCGGCCGTTCGCCGACCGGACCCTGACCGCCCAGGTCGGCTCGGCCGAGCACCGCGCCGTGGCCCGCGAGGCGGTCCGCCAGAGCCTGGTCGTGCTCAAGAACGACGCCGGCGCGCTCCCGATCGAGCCCGGCGCGCGCGTTCACCTGTGCGGAGCGCGGGCCGACGACCTGGGCGTGCAGTGCGGCGGCTGGTCGGTCGGCTGGCGCGGGCACCGCGGTCGCACCACCACCGGCACGACCATCCGCAACGCGCTGGCGCAGGCGCTGGGCGGCCGCCTGGACTTCTCGACCGACGCGTCGGGCGCCGCGGCCGCCGACCTGGTGGTCGCCGTCGTCGGCGAGGATCCCTACGCCGAGCAGAGCGGCGACCGCACCAGGCTGGAGCTGTCGCCCGATGACCGCGCGCTGGCCGACGCCGCCCGCCGCAGCGGCAAGCCGCTGGTGCTGCTGCTGCTGACGGGCCGCCCGTTGATCCTGGGCGAGCTGCTGGACGCCGCGTCCGCCGTGGTGGTCGCCTGGCTGCCCGGCACCGAGGGGGCGGGCGTGGCCGACGTGCTCACGGGCGCCGCGAAGCCGTCCGGCAAGCTCCCCTGCTCGTGGCCGCGCGACATGGCGCAGGTGCCGGTGAACGTCGGCGACGCCGCCTACGCCCCGCTATTCCCGTACGGCTTCGGCCTGAGCTGGTGAGAAAACGTCAGTGAATCGTCGCGGGGGCGGGGGCCTCGGCGGGCGGGTGCTCGCTGTGCCGCCAGCTCCGCCAGCCCACCTTGACCAGCGCCCGCACGTCACGCGGGCGGCCCGCGAAGACCGTCTCGCCCAGCGCCAGCGCCTCGACCTCCAGCGCGGCCCGGCGCTCGTCGACGGCGGCCAGCACCGCCTCGACGTCCTCGGCACGCCCGAACCAGCGCGGGTGCAGCTGGGCGGTCGCCTTCGCGCAGTCCAGGTCGTGCACCTGCCCCAGCAGCTCGCCCAGGCGCTCGATCTTGGGGATCAGCGTGGTCTTCAGCTCGGGGAGAGCGTCGATGATGATCCGCAGCTCGTTGGACAGCGCCTTCACCTGCTTGCGCCAGTCGTGAAAGCGCTCGGGGTCGGGCTTCCGGCTGGCGGCGGCCAGCGCCGCGCGCCCCTTGCGGTAGGTTCGCGCCACGCCGTCGCTGACCGCGCGCCGGCCGCGCTCGACGCTCCAGCTGCCCAGGCGGCGGCGCACCCGCCGCAGGACCCGGGCCGCCCGCTTCAGGTCGCGCTCGACGTCGTCGGGGCGCAGCTCGCGGAGCAGCTGCCGCTCGGCCGCCGCCAGCCGTGACAGCAGGCGCGGCGGCAGCTCGGACTGCAGCCGCGTTCCCAGCAGGCGGAACGTGTGCGCCTGCACGGCCAGGTCGCGCGGCCGCGAGAGCAGCCGGGCCGCGTCCCGCAGCCGGCGCTCGTCCCGATCGACCGGCCCGCCGGCGTCGCGTCGAATCAGCGCCAGGGCCGCCCGCGAGCGCTTGAGGCGCGTCCGCACCTCATGGACCCGATGCTCCTGGGGTTGCTGGCGATCGCGCGCGGCCCGCACCGCCTTGCGCAGCTCCTGGCGGACGATGCGCTTCACGCCCTTGCCCACGCGCTCGCCGCGCTTGATCCGGAACGCCATGCCTCAATATGTATCGCGGACGCTGGTCGCGCGCACCACCGATCCAAGCTTGGCGGCAACGTCCGGCGGGCTGCCGGGGGCGGGCGTCCACTCGACCGTCGCGCTCTCGCCCGGAAGCAGGTCGAAGAAGTTGTCCGCGAAAAATCCGTCGATCGATTGCGCCGACAACCAGACCGCCCGCGCGAAGCGGCGAGCGGTGACCTTCACGGTCGCGCCGCCCTCGTGCGGCGTCACGCTGACCGCCAGCTCGGGCGCCGGCAGCACCAGATCGCGCGGCTTCAGGAAGTAGAAGATGTTGCGCGAGAGCTCCGCCCCCGTCGCGCGATCGGTCAGCTCGGCCACCAGCACCACCCGCGTCGGATCGATGCCTTTCAGGATGTCGCGTTTCCAGGCCTGGAACTGGGCCTGGCTGGAGAGCGCCTTGACCGTGATGTCCGTGGCGAACTGCCACCGCTCGCCCCCTTCGAGATCGACCACCCGCAGCGAGAGGTGGGCCTGGATGTCCGTGCGCCGATCCGACACCGTGTAGACGCGCAGGTTGCCGTTCTCGTCGACCGGACTGACCAGCACCGGCGCGAAGAAGCGCCTGGCCGCGTACTGCAGCGCCTTCCAGCGCCCGTAGTAGTCGATGCTGGACCACGAGGCGACCGGCCAGCAGTCGTCGAGCTGCCAGTACAGGCTCCCCATGTTGCTGGGCATCTTGCGGCGGTGCGCCTCGGCGCCGTACTGGATCACGCGCGCCTGCAGCACCTGCGACAGGTACAGGAAGGACGCGAAGTCCTTGGGCGCGCGGAACTCGCGGTCCATGTAGGTCTTCACCAGCGCGTTCCCCCGCGGGTGGCGCTGGTGGCTGAGCATGACCGGCGAATCGATGCGCCACTCCGAGGGCGGCGCGTAGCGGGCCACGGTCTCGAGCAAGGGGAAGGACTGGAACCCGTACTCGCTCATGAAGCGCGAGACGTTGTCGGCGTAGTCCTCGTAGGGCGAGGAGGCGTGCCAGACACCCCAGTAGTGGGCGTCGCCCCACCCCATCTTGCCCGGCGCGACGCCGTCCTCGTTCGCGCTGGGGGTCGAGCGCGTGTAGAAGCGGCCCGGATCCTCGGCGGCCACGACCCGGGGCAGGATCTCGTGGAACACGCGCTTGTAGTCGTTCCAGATCGTGTTCTGGGCGCTCTTCGACAGGTGGAACTTCAGCTGCCAGCCCCACTGCTGCCAGGCCGCCTCGATCTCGTTGTTCCCCGCCCACAGCGCCAGCGAGGGGTGGTTGCGCAGGCGCCGGACGTTCTCGATCGCCTCCAGCCGGACGTTCTCGAGAAAGGCCGCGTCGCCCGGGTACATGCTGCAGGCGAACATGAAGTCCTGCCAGACCAGCAGGCCCAGCTGGTCGCAGATGTCGTAGAAGTCGTCGTCCTCGTAGATGCCGCCGCCCCAGACGCGGACCATGTTCATGTTGGCGGCCACGGCCGAGCCCAGCAGCGCCCGCCGGCGGGCCGTCGTCTCGCGATCGACGAAGCTGTCCGACGGGATCCAGTTCGCCCCCTTCATGAACACCGGGGCGCCGTTCACGACCACCGTGAAGCTCTTGCCGCCGGCGTCGTGCCGGCTCACCACCTCCAGCGTGCGCAGGCCGATCCGCGTCTGACGGCGCCCGCGCGGAGCGCCGTCGACCGCCAGCGCCGTCTCGATGGTGTAGAGGCGCTGCGCCCCCAGCCCGGCCGGCCACCAGCGCTCGGGATGGGCAATCGTCCCTTCCAGCCGGACCTCGTTGCGCCCCCGCTGCAACATGTGGTCGGCCTCGGCCAGCACCGCGCCGCCCGCGACCGCGATGGTCAGGTGCGCGTGGCCGGGGCGCGCCGCCGTGACCACGGCCGCCACCTCAAGCCGCGCCTGCGCGTCGTCGAGCGCGCGCTGAAAGACCTGCACGTCGTCCAGGCGGGCGACGTCCCAGGCCTCGACGACGGCCGGCCGCCAGATGCCGCTGGTCACGAAGCGCGGGCCCCAGTCCCAGCCGTAGTGATAGGGGGCCTTGCGCGAGAACATGCTGACCATCTCTTTGGCCTGGTCGTTGATGGCCGGCAGCGTGTAGCCCAGGCGATCGTAGGCGGGCTTGGCGGCCGCGATCGGCGAGCGGAAGTGGACCAGCACGCTGTTGGGGCCCGGCTTCAGGTGGGCCTTGATGTCGGCCCGCCAGCTCCGGAACATGTTGTCGGCCGACAGCGCCCGCGCCCCGTTGACCGTGACCTCGGCGTAGGTGTCGAGCCCGTGGAACACGATCTCGACGTGGTCGTGACGGAGCAGCTCGGGCGACGCCTCGACGGTCGTCCGGTACTCCCAGTCGGCGTGCTCGATCCACTGCAGCGCCTTCTCGTTGGTGCCCGCGAACGGGTCCGGGATCTTCCCGGCGCGAAGCAGGTCCGTGTGCACGCAGCCCGGAACGGCGGCCGGGATCCAGTCACCGAACCCCGGCGGGCCACCGACCGCGCGCAGCTCCCACCGCGACAGCGGGATCGCCTCTGGGTCGCCAGGCGCCGCGGCGGCCGCGCTCCCCGAGCCGACCGCCGCCAGCATCACCAGCGCGCTCAGGGCTTGTCGATGACGATGGGGATGTCGAAGTCTTGCCAAGCCGGCGTGGTGTTCAGACGCTTGGGGTCCTGGTTGTACAGATAGATGGCCGGATAGGTCGCCACGTCGTGGAACTCGCCCGAGACGGTGACGGCGGTGATGTAGAGCTGCGAGACCTGCACCAGCGACCCGTTGGCGCTGGTCTGGGCCGGCGTACCGTACCGGTTCGACGAGAAGATGATCCAGTAGTAGCTCTTCTGCCCCGACGACTTGACCAGCGGCGACCAGCGGGGCCAGTGATTGTTGATGCCCGGGCTGCTCATCCCCGTGCAGGCCGGCGGCGTGTTGGCCGCCAGCTTCACGGCCTTCGCGCCCGTCCCGGCGCCCGGCGCCGTCCCGTAGGGCGTGATGTAGAGCTCGGCCTTCGGGTTGGCGTACATCACGCCTGGGCTGGGGATGGCGGTGTAGGCCAGGAAGTAGCTGTCCGGCGACAGCGCCGGGTAGTACTCGTCCAGCGACTTGTCGGAGGCGCCCGGCACCGGGGTGGCCGCGCCGCCCGCCTTGTTGTTGAAGGGGACCTGGTAGATGTCCGCGGGCCCGGTCGCGAGGCGACCATCCTGCGTGCCGCAGCCCACCCCCACCATGTTGCTGTTGTTGGCCGTGCCCGGCTGCGGGCAGACCGCCGAGACGTACACGACCGTGCTGCCGTCGGCGCTCCAGTTCGGGAACCCGGCGGCCGGGTTCGGGTCACCCGTGCGCGCCAGGTAGCCGTAGTCCGTCCCCATGATCGGCACCTGCAAGCCGTTCTGCGCCATCATCGTGGTGGTCGAATTGAAGTCGATCCACATCAGCCTGGCGGCCTGCGTGTCGTCGGTGGCGTAGGGATTGTTGAAGTCGAGCATCTGACTGGCCATGATGCCGATGCGCTGGCCCGTCGCCCCGGTGACGTCGGTCCAGTACGCCTTGGAGAACGCCATCGGCCCGCCCCAGGCGTACTGGATCACCGTCGGTGGATTGGCGGTCGTGCACTGGGTGTTGTTCGCCGCCGTGCAGCCCAGGTAGTTCGGCAGACCCTGGCCGTGCATCGTCATGTCGCTCGAGACGTTCGCGAGCACCGCCGGCCACGACCAGGCGTCCACGTACGAGACGTAGCTGCCGTCCGGCGTGCCCACGTGGCAGCCGATGCAGCGCGAATTGCGGGCGTTGTGCTGATCGTTGGTCAGCACCATCTGCTGGACCTGATCGATGGTCAGCGCCTTGGTGGTGCTGGTGTCGCCGACCGTGAAGCCCGACAGGTAAGAGTCGTTCACGAACATCGCCTGGGACTTGGTCGGGTCCTCGATCCCCTGCTTGTTGGCCTGCGTGGGATCGGCCGACCAGAACACCATGCTGCCGCCGGCGCCCACCGCCGCGATCTGGAACTTGACCGAGGTCGCGCCCCCGCCCGGCGTCTGCACGGTGACGGTGATGTCCTGCTCGACGATGTGCCCCGCCAGCTGGTTCCAGAGCGGCTGGGGCATCGTCCAGGTCTCCCCCGGCGACGAATAGGCCACCAGGTCGGTCGACTCCATGTCCGCGTGGACCGTGACCTTCAGGTTCTTGCTGTTCCCGGGGACCCGGATCCGGACCGGAGCCCAGTTGTTCGGGTACAGCGCGCCGTCTTCCGGCTCCGTGACGCAGGGACCGCTGCCGCTCGGCGTCCCGAACAGGCCCCCGACGTCATGGCTCACGCCGACGTCGAACAGCGGGTTCGGGTTTGACGCGGTCGGCTCGAAGTCGGTGCACTGGCCGACGCAACCACCTACGTTGATGGGTGTTCCGCCGGTTCCGGGGACGTTCCCCGCGCCGGTCGATCCGCCGGTGCCGTAACTGCTGCCGCCGGCGCCCGAGCCGGTGCTGCCGCCGGTGCCGCCAACCCTCTGTTTGACCCCGGCGCATGCCGCCAGAGTCAGGAAGGCGACGCACGACAACGACCTGGCATAAGCTCTTGTCTTCACGGTCCTTGCTCCCGGAAAAAGAAAGAAAATCGATTATACCCGCGCAGCCGATCCACGCCAGAGGCACGACGCCGCCCGGGATGCAGGCAGGGGGTTGCCTGGCAGCGGGCGATGTGGGTGGCCACCCCCGTTTATCCGCCAAGAATTTGCCGGGTGGCCCGGCGCGGCTTGATTCCCGCCGATGAAGCTGCTGGAGTGAGAATGAAAAGATGACCGGTGCTACGCCCTCCGATCTCCGCCAGGGCGGGCGGCTCCCGCAATCACGGCAAGATCGGGAAGGTCGGCAAAGTGGAATGTCAGACGGCGTCAGGCGCCTGGGTCGATTTCAGATCATCGGACGCCTCGCCACTGGCGGCATGGCAGAGGTGTACCTCGCGCTGTCGGGCGAGCTGCCGGGCTACCGCACGCTGATCGTCCTCAAACGGATCCTGCCGCACCTGGCACAGAACCGGCAGTTCATCGGGATGTTCCTGGACGAAGCCCGCCTGGCGGCGCTTCTGGACCACCCGAACGTCGTGCGGATCATCGAGGTCGGGCACGACGGCGAGGAGTACTACCTGGCGATGGAGCTGGTGCAGGGCAAGCCGCTCTCGGCGGTCCTGCGCAAGGCCGCGCGCGAGAAGCGCCCGCCCAGCCCGGCGCTGGCGGCCTACATCATGGCCCAGGCGGCCAGCGGCCTGGGGTATGCCCACGCCCTGACGGACGGCGACGGCCGCCCCCTGGGGGTCGTGCACCGGGACGTCTCGCCGCAGAACGTGCTGCTGTCGTTCGAGGGGGCGGTCAAGCTGATCGACTTCGGCGTGGCACGCGCGTTCGGCCGGGTGGCCCACACCAGCCCCGGCGGCCTGAAGGGGAAGATCGAGTACATGTCCCCCGAGCAGGCCTCCGCCGAGGACGTCGACCACCGGGCCGACGTGTTCGCGCTGGGGATCGTGCTGTGGGAGGTGCTGACCGGACGGCGCCTCTACCGCCGCGAGACCGAGCTCGCCACCATGCGGGCCATCCTGGACGATCCGATCCCCCGCCCGTCCGAGGTCGCGAACGTCCCGCCAGAGCTGGACGCCGTGGTCATGCGAGCGCTGCGCAAGAAGCGCGAGGGGCGCTTCTCGAGCGCCCACGAGATGGCGCAGGCGCTGGAGCGGTACGCCTTCAGCCAGGAGGGGTTCAGCCCCGTCCAGCTGGCGACGTACATGAAGAGCCTGTTCGCCTCCGAGTTCCTGCAGTGGCGCAAGACCGCCACCGCGGCGCTGGACATGGAGGTCGACCGCGCCGAGCGGCCACCGCGCAACGTCGAGGCGCCCAGCGCCGAACCCCTGACGCAGGGGCCGACCATGGCGCTCCGCCCGGGGCATTCGGCGGCCGGCGTGTCGTTCACCCCCGAGCTGAAGAGCGCGACGATCTCCAGCCAGGGCGCCCGCAGCAGCCACCCGGCCGTCCACAGCAGCCACGCCTCCGCCATCTCGGGTATCGAACCGCCCAGCCGGCGCGACCGGCTGTGGGTCTACGGGGGCCTGGGCGCCCTGGTCGCCATCACGGGCGTCGGCGCCTGGTTGCTGGCGCGGCCGTCGGTGCAGCCGCCTGCGCCAGTGCCCCCCCCCGCGCGGGTCGGCGCCGTGATTCCTGCGGCTCCAACCCCTGCTCCTCCACAACCCCGCGTCCCCAGCCCGCCCCCGCCTGCCGCCGCGGCAACCCCCACGGCTCCTCCGCCCGTGGCGGCACCGTCGTCGCCACCGCCGGCCGCCGTCCCGCCCGCCCCGGCGGCCGCCGCCTCGGCCGCGCCCGCGCCCTCACCCTCGCCCTCGCCCTCGGTCACGCCGGACGTGGCGGACGCCTGGCCCAAGCCCCACTCCCCCCACGCCAAGCGCCACCACGGACGGCACGACGAGGCCGGCGGCGACAAGCCCGGCGCCGAAGGCTCCGCCAGCGACAAAGCCGACCCATTCAGCGACTGAACGCGCTCGGGTTTGACCGGCCGTTTTTGCGACGTGTACACTGAGACCGAATGGCGGCGGCGCAGATCACGGGAATCAAGGACGTGGAGTTCGAGGCAACGGCCACCAGCGACGGACAGGCGCTGGTGATGCGCCTGTCCGGCAACGCGGACCTGCGCGTGAACGCCCCGCTGGGCCCCTTCCTGGACTCGGTCGACGACGAGGCGCGGCGGATGCACACCGGCGAAGTCGTCGCCGACTTCCGCGAGCTGGTCTTCATGAACTCCTCGTGCCTCAAGGAGTTCGTCCGCTGGATCGCCCAGGTCGACGAGCGCCCCGACGATCACTACCGCATCCGGTTCCTGAGCGACCCGTCGGCGCAGTGGCAGTCGCGCAGCCTCCAGGCCCTGCGCGCCTTCGCGCCCAACCTGGTCACGGTCGACACGAGCGCGCCGTCGTCTTAGCCCCGCAACTGGCTGTTGCAACCAGTTCTCTGGAGTTCGCCACGAGACGCACCGACTAGGTCCGAGTCGCGCGTGAGCGGGCGGCGTCGCTCACGGGTGAACCGCTACATCGGCTCGGTGCCGTAGATCAGCGTGCCGTTCAGGTAGACGGTGACCTTGGTGGTGGTCGTGTACGTCGTCGTCCCGTTGTACGAGTAGTCGTCGGTCTCGTTGTAGGCCTTGTTGTCGATCTTGTAGATCCGGGCCTGGATCTCGCCCGTGCTCCCGTTCGCCGCCAGCGACCCGGCGCCGCCCGTGAAGGACAGCTGCAGGTAATAGTTGGCGCCGGTCACGGCCGCTGGCATCGCAACCAGCGACATCGTGACGTTTCCGCAGCCGAGCGTCGCGTAGTCGCAGCTCACCTGCTGGGCCTCGGTGGTCCCCAGCGTCATCCCGTCGCTGGCCTCCTCCGTGTACCAGTAGCGGACGGTGATGGTCGACAGCGCGAACGAATTGGTCCCCACGTTCTTGACCTGGATGTGCGGGGCGATGGTCCCGTCGCGGGTCGACAGGTCGCGCTCCGCCAGCAGCACCGACACGGTGATGGGCGGGACGCAGCTGCCGCCCGCGCAGATGTCGGGCGACGTGCAGTCGGCCGGGACGCTGCAGGTGGTCTTGCAGGCGGTTGCCCCGCAGGTGTACGGGTTGCACGTCTTCGTCGACGGCGTGATGCACATCCCGCCGGTGTTGCAGGTCGCCGACGGCGTCAGCGTCGAGCCCGTGCAGGTGGAGGCGGCGCAGGTGGTCCCCGACGCATACTTCTGGCAGCCGCCGGTCCCGTCGCACTTGCCGTTGGTGCCGCAGGTGGAGGCGCCGCTGTCGGTGCACTGGGTGGAGGGGGTCGGCGCCTGGCCGGCCGGCACCTGCTTGCAGGTTCCCACGCTGTTGGTCAGGTTGCAGGCGGTGCAGGTCCCCGTGCAGGCGTTGTTGCAGCAGACGTTGTTGGCGCAGAAGCCGCTCTGACAAGCCGCCGGCGTCTGGCAGGCCTGGCCGACGGACAGCTTGCCGCAGCTCTTGGAGACGCAGGTGGCGGGCGTGTGGCAGTCGGCGCTGGTCGAGCAGGTGGTGTTGCATGCGCCATTCGAGCCGCAGCCCCAGGGGTCGCACAGCGTGGACGTCACGTCCTGGCAGTTGCCCGCACCGTCGCAGGTGGCGGCCGCCGTGAAGACGTCGTCCACGCAGGTCGACGGCATGCAGGTGGTGCCCGACACGTAGAGCTGGCAGCTCCCGGCGCCGTCGCACTTCCCGTTGGTCCCGCAGCCGGGCGCGCCCGTGTCGACGCACATCGCGGTCGGATCGGCCCCGCCCGCGGCGACGGGCTTGCACATCCCCGGGGTCGTTCCCGCGCAGGACATGCAGGTCCCCTTGCAGGTGGTGTTGCAGCAGACGCCCTGCTCGCAGATCGTCGACGAGCACTCGGAGCCCGTGCCGCACGGCGTTCCGGGCGGCTTCAGCGAGCAGGTCCCGTTGGTGCACTTGGTGGGGGACACGCAGTCGGCGTCGGCCGTGCAGGTGGTCTTGCAGACCAGGCCGCCGGAATCGCAGAGCAGGTTGCCCGGGCAGTTTCCCGGCGTGACCGTCTTGCACGTTCCGCCGCCGTCGCAGGTGGCGGCCGGCGTGAACACCTGGCCGGTGCAGGCCGCGGGCGCGCATTGCGTGCCGCTCGGCCAGTCGCGGCAGTGTCCGGCGCCGTCGCAGAAGCCGTCGGTCAAGCAGCCGCTCTTGGCGGTCATCGTGCACTGGGTCGTGGGCGTCGGGGCCAGGCCCGCGCCGACCGGCGAGCAGGTCCCCGTGGTCCCCGACAGCGCGCAGGACAGGCAGGTCCCCGTGCAGGCCGTGTCGCAGCAGACCCCCTGCGCGCAGAAGCCCGAGACGCAGGACGCGGCCGCCGTGCAGGCGGCGCCCGGGGGCAGCTTGCCGCAGCTGCCGTTGTTGCAGACGTTGGGGGAGACGCAGTCGCTGTCGCCCGAACATGTCGCCTTGCAGGCCATGCTGGCGCAGGTGAACGGATCGCACTTGGCCGTGGTCGCCGGGCGGCAGGTGCCCGCCCCGTCGCAGGTCCGCGCCTGCGTCAGCGTCGAGCCGGTGCAGGACGGCGACCCGCAGGTGGTGCCGGCCGGGTAGAACGCGCAGGCCCCTTTGCCGTCGCAGACGCCGGTGGTGCCGCAGGGCCTGACCGAACCCTGGTCGTCGCACTGATCGAAGGGGTCCTGGTCGGCCGGGATCGGGCTGCACGTCCCGTTGTTCCCCGCGAGGGCGCACGACATGCAGTCCCCGGTGCAGGCGGTCTTGCAGCAGACGCCCTGGGCGCAATGCCCGGTGCCGCAGTCCGAGTCGGCCGAGCAGGTCGCCCCGGTCGATTTCTTGGCGCAGGACCCGCCGATGCAGAAGTAGCCGGTCGCGCAGTCGGTGTCGCCCGAGCAGGCGCTGTTGCAGACGCCCGTGTCGCCGCACGCGTAGGCGTTGCAGCTCTGAGGCGTCCCCGGCGTGCAGGTCCCGGCGCCGTCGCACTTGCCCACCGGCGTGACCGTGCCGGCCGTGCAGGTGCTGCTGCCGCAGCTGGTCCCGGAGGCGTAGTTCTGGCAGGCCCCCTTGCCGTCGCACAGGCCGTTCTGCAGGCAGGTCGACGCCCCCTGGTCGTCACACTGGGTCAGCGGGTCCTGCCCGGCCGGGACGTTGATGCAGGTGCCGGCGCTCTGGGCGATCGCGCACGACTTGCAGGTCCCCGTGCAGGCCGTCGCGCAGCAGACGCCCTGGGCGCAGAACCCGGAGTTGCAGTCGGCGCTGGCGCCGCAGCTGGCGCCGATCGGCTTGAGGCCGCAGCTGCCCGAGACACAGAAGCTGCCCATCGCGCAGTCGGGGTCGGACGAGCAGGTGGTCCGGCACTGGCCGTTCGAGCCGCAGGTGAAGGGCGCGCACGACTGGTTGGGGGTGGACGTGCAGGTTCCGTTGCCGTCGCAGCGACCCGCGAACGTGAGCGCGCCGCCGGTGCAGCCGGGGCTCTGGCAGGCCACACCCGCCGGGTACTTCTCGCACGAGCCGGTGCCGTCGCAGGTGCCGTCGGTGCCGCAGCTCGCGGTTCCCATGTCGGTGCAGGCGCCCCGCGGGTTCGACCCGCGATCGGCCGGAATGCAGGAGCCCGCCGCGCCGCTTTCGTTGCAGGTCAGGCAGGCGCCGGTACAGGCGCTCTCGCAGCAGACGCCGTCGACGCAGAACTCCGACTGACAGGCCGCGCTGGACGTGCAGGGCGCGCCGTTGGCCAGCAGCTGAACGGTCGGTCGATCGACGGGCCGATCGACGCCGCCCGCGTCCTGGTTGGAGACCGACCCGTCGGGCTTGGACGCGGGCGAGCCGCCCGTGCCGCCCGTCGCTGGCGTGCCCCCCGTGCTGCCCGCGTCCTCCTTGCGCATCTGCGCGCCGCCTCCGCACCCGGCCAGCACGAGCAGCACGCCGAGAACGACGCGCGCACACACCGTGGGCCGGGGGGAAGCCATCTTCATGGGTCGGTGTCCGCCGACGTAGGATTTCGTCAGTCGGCGTGGGGAAGTCATCTTACGCGCGCCAGATGGTCGAATCCATGATCTCCTTTCAAAGCGCAACTGCCGGCATTACGCTTGTCGCATGAAGATCGCGCAGGGCCGCAGCGTGGAGCTCTCTTATGAGCTGAAGATAAAAGGAGGCGACGTGATCGAGTCGTCCGACCGCTCCGGACCCCTGCGTTACGTCCACGGCGACGGCAAGATGCTGCCCGGCCTGGAAAAGCGTCTCGAGGGGCTGGGCCCCGGCGACGAGTCCAAGGGCGTCATTCCGGCCAAGGAAGCGTTCGGGAACGAAGCCGCCCTGCCCGTCCGCGAGATGCCCCGCAACGCGTTCCCCGGCGGGACCGACCTGAAGCCGGGGACGGTTTTCCAGGCCAAGGACCCCGCCTCGGGCAGCCCCGTACAGTTCAAGGTCATCAGCAGCGACGGGAAGGTCGCCCGGGTGCGCCTGCTCCACCCCCTGGCCGACCGCGACATCGAGTACCGGGTCACGGTTCTGGCTGTGCGCGATCCTCGCACCCAGGGGAGCGCCCCGCCCCCCATCCCGGGCGTCGTCGAGCTGGATCCGGACGAGATGTCCGAATCGTAACGATCCGGCCTCTGGCAGCCATTACATTCAACGCTCGCTCGCGCCGGTCGCCGTCGCTGGCTCTTCGAGCATCCTCCCCCCTGTTCCGCGGCGGGACCGTGCACAGCTTTTGGGTAAGAAGCTGGGACCGACAGGAAGGAAGAGCTGTCTACAGCGACGCGGGCGAGGTTCCGCGGGGAAGGAAATCGTCATGGCGACCAACGAGAAGGGCGAGAGCCGCGGGCGCGGCTTTGCGGGTATGGATCCGGAGCGGCAGCGGCAGATCTCCTCGCAGGGAGGGAAGGCCGCTCATCAGAAGGGGACCGCCCATGAGTTCGACTCCGAGGAAGCGCGCGAGGCCGGCCGCAAGGGTGGCATGGTCTCAGGCGGACGCCGCCGGGCGCGCGAGAGCGCCAATGCAGGGCGCCAGCCCGAGCAGACCGAGCGCACCGAAGAGCGCCCGAGCGGCGAGGACGAGGGCGCCTCGGCCGACCAGGGCATGTAGTCGGCCAGCTCAGGCGATCGCCGCGATCGCATACCGAATCTGAGCAGGGCGCGGACCGCCTGTTAGACTCCAGCCGTGGACTCTAACGACGGACCGCGCCTTTTTTTGCGCCCGATAGCGGTCACGGAAGAGGAGTCCGCCGCCTCCGGACCGGAGGGTCTGGTCGCGCTGGGTGGGCAGCTGGACGTCCCCACCCTGCTGGCGGCCTATCGGGCGGGCGTGTTCCCCTGGTCGTCCGACCCGGTGCTCACCTGGTGGTCACCCGATCCGCGCGCCATCTTCGACCTGTCGACCTGGCGGGCCCACCGCACCGTGGGGCGGACGGCGCGGCGGTGCGGCTGGACCTTCAGCGTCGACCGGGCCTTCGAGGAGGTCATGCAGGGGTGCGCCGAGTCGGCCGCCGATCGCCCGTCGACCTGGATCACGGGCGACTTCGTGCGCGCCTACGTCGAGCTGCATCGGCTCGGCCATGCGCACAGCATCGAGGTCTGGGAAGGGGACCAGCTGGTCGGCGGGCTCTACGGCGTGGCGCTGGGCGGGTTCTTCGGCGGCGAATCGATGTTCCACCGGCGGACCGACGCCTCGAAGGCCGCAGTCGGCCACCTGATCGAACGGCTGCGGGCCGGCGGCTTCACGCTGCTGGACGCGCAGGTGCCGACGTCGCACCTGTCACACATGGGCGCGATCGCGATTCCCCGCGCGGAGTACCTGGCGCGCCTCAAGCGGGCGCTGGTCGCCCGCGCCACCCTCACTTAGCCGCAACGACGCGGTTGCGGCCGCCGCGCTTGGCGGCGTACATCGCCTCGTCGGCGCGCGCCACCAGATCGCCGGCGCTGGCGATCCCCGGGGCCGGCGCGCGCGCGACGCCGACGCTGACGGTGACCGGGATCGGTGTCCCGGAGAACTCGAACGGGTGCGCGTTCACGGCCGCGCGCAGGCGCTCGGACAGCGCCGTGGCGGCGTCCAGCTCCAGCCCGCGCGCCAGGATCGCGAACTCCTCGCCCCCGTAGCGAGCCAGCATGGCGTCCTCGCCCAGCATGCTCATGACCAGCGTCGAGAGCTGGCTCAGCACGTGATCGCCGGCGGGGTGACCGTGAAGGTCGTTGATCCGCTTGAAGTGGTCGATGTCGATGAAGATCAGCGCCAGCGGCGCCTGGTGGCGCAGCGCGTACTGGATCTCGCTCTCGATGCGGTCGATGAAGTACCGCTTGTTGAAGGCCCGGGTCAGCCCGTCGCGCAGCGCCGACTCGGAGAGCTGGCGCTGGAACATCTCTTCCAGGCGGTCCTGGTAGCTGAACTTCAGGATCGTCGTCGAGCCGAGCAGGATCTTGTCCCCCTCGGCCAGCTTCTCGCGATCGACCTTCTTGCCGTTGCAGAAGGTGCCGTTGGTCGAGCCCATGTCGGTGAGCTCGATGCCCCCGTCGACCTTGGAGAGCTTGGCGTGCTCCCGCGAGATCCCGTCGTCGACCAGGCGGATGTCGACCCGATCGCCACGACCTATCACGATCGACTCCTTGTCGATCCGGTACATCTCGCCGACGTTCGAACCAGACAGAACGACCAGGTAGGCGGACGTCGCGCCTTCCTGCGCGTCCGCCTGGGGGGCTGGCGCCATCCGCGTCGTGTCCTCCAGCGGATTGGCGACGCGGTCACGCGTCATCGAGTGTATTTTACCGACTGCGCGGCCAACTTCGCAAACCCTATGCAGCTTCTCATCGGCACCAGCGGCTTCAGCTACCCGGCGTGGCGCGGCGGCTTCTACCCGGAGAAGCTCCCCGAAGCCAAGATGCTGGCTCACTACGCCGGGATCTTCCCGGCCGTCGAGATCAACAACAGCTTTTACCGCATGCCGACCGCTGAGCTGCTGGGCCGCTGGGCGGCCGAGACCCCGGCCGGCTTCAAGTTCGCGATCAAGAGCCCGCGCCGGATCACGCACGACAAGCGTTTGACTGACGTGGCCGGCGAGGTCGACCGCCTGGGCGCCGCGGCGCGCAGCCTGGGCAGCAAGATGGGCCCGGTCCTGTTCCAGCTGCCGCCGAACCTGAAAAAGGACCTGCCTCGGCTCGACGCATTCCTGGCGGCCCTCCCGGGAGACGTCGCGGCGACGATCGAGTTCCGGCACGCCTCCTGGTTCGCCGACGACGTCTATGCCTGCCTGCGCGCGCGGCGGGCGGCGCTCTGCATCGCCGACTCGGAGGATCTGTCGACGCCGGTGGAGGCCACGGCCGACTGGGGGTACCTGCGGCTGAGGCGCGAGGACTACGACGAGGCGGCCATCGCCCGGTGGGGCGAGACGATCGCCGCGCGCCCCTGGACCGCCAGCTACGTCTTCTTCAAGCACGAGGACACCGGCAAGGGGCCGGTGGCGGCCGAGCGGCTGGCCGGGCTGATGAAGCCTGGCTCGACGTAAATTTGGCAGGTATCCTACACCGGACTACACTGGAGCACCATCATGGCTCGACCCATTGCTGGAGCGACAATCTCCTTCGGGCTGGTCTCGATCCCGGTACGGCTCTACCCGGCGACGCAAAGCTCGGCCGCGATCTCGTTCAACCTGCTGCACAAGAAGTGCGGCTCGCGGCTGAAGCAGCAGTACATCTGCCCGCGCGACAACGAGACCGTCAACCGCGACGACATGGTGAAGGGGTACGAGTTCGCCAAGGACCAGTACGTCACGTTCACCCCCGAGGAGCTGAAGTCGCTGGAGGAGAAGGCGACCCAGAGCATCGACATCGACGCCTTCGTGCCGCTGGACAAGATCGACCCGATCTACTTCGAACGTCCGTACTACCTGTCGCCCGAGAAAGGGGGCGACAAGGCCTATCGCCTGCTGACCGAGGCGATGCGCGAGACCGGGCGGGCGGCGCTGGCGCGCTACGCGGCGCGCGGCAAGCAGTACCTGGTCATGCTGCGCCCCTCGCCGGATGGGCGCGGGCTGATCCTGCAGGAGCTGCTCTACGCCGACGAGGTGCGCTCGATGTCCGAGGTTCCGCTGCCGGACGGCGAGGCGCGTGAGGCCGAGCTGAAGCTGGCCAAGCAGCTCATCGACCAGATCACGGCCGAGACCTTCGAGCCCGGCAAGTACCACGACGAGGTCAAGGAACGCATCCGCGCCGACATCGAGCGCAAGGTGCAGGGACAGGACATCTCGGAAACCGAGCCGGCCCCCGAGCCCGCGCGCGTGATCGACCTGATGGCAGCGCTGAAGGCCAGCCTGGCCAAGGGGACCGGCGCCGCCAAGCCCGAAGCCTCGCCCGTCGAAGAGGCCGCGGAGCCGCGGCGCGCCGCGCGCAAGTCAGCCGATCAGGCGGCCGCCGAGCCGAAGCGCGCGCGTAAACGATCCTAGTTTTCCACTTTGTTGCTTTTCACGCCGATCGCGCGGCGACGCTCTATAGTGGAGCGCCGTGAGCGGTTACACCACGCAGGACGTGGCGAAGATGATCGGCGTCTCCTCGGGCCGACTGCGCGCCTACCTGCGCGCGGGCGTGCTGGCGCCTGAGCGCGGTGAGCGCGGCGAGCTCCGCTTTTCGTTCCAGGACCTGTTGCTGCTGCGGAAGGCCGAAGGGCTGGTCAGCCAGCGCATCTCCCCTCACCGGGTGAGGCGGGCGCTGCGCATGCTGCGCGACCGGCTGCCCGACACCCACCCCCTGACCGGCGTGCAGTTGGGGACCGACGGCTCCTCGGTGGTCGTCCAGGAAGGGAGCTCACGCTGGCAGGTGGAATCCGGCCAGGTGCTGCTGTCGTTCGATCCGCCACCGCCCGCGGAGAGCGGCGACGCGCCGCTGACCATCCTGCGGTCGCGAACGGCGCCGCCCGCCGACGAGGTCGCGGCGCCGACGGTGGACGAGATCTACGAGATCGGCTGCCACATCGACGAGACCGACCCTCAGCAGGCCGAGGCCAGCTACCGTCAGGTCCTGATGCAGTCGCCCGAGCACGCCGACGCCCACATCAATCTGGGGCGCATCCTGCACGAGCGCGGCGACCTTCCGGCCGCCGAGGCACATTACCGCCGGGCGCTGACCATCCGCCCCGGTGACGCGACCGCGCTGTTCAACCTGGGCGTCGCGCTCGAGGACCAGGGGATGAACGATGCGGCGCTGGAGGCATACGCCAACGCCATCGAGGCAGACGGGGGCAACGCCGACGCCCACTACAACGCCGCCCGCCTCTACGACCTGGCCGGAGACTACACCGCCGCCCTCCGCCACCTGCGGATCTGCCGCGACCTGACGCGCGAGCGATGATCGGCGGAGGCCCGCGGGAGGCGAAGACCCGCTCACCCCTCTCGTCCCCGCTCCGCGAGGAGGCAAAGACCCGCTCCCCCCTCTCGTCCCCTCCCCGCAAGGAGGCAAAGACCCGCTCCCCCCTCTGGTCCCCTCCCCGCTCCGCGGGGAGGGTTAGGGTGGGGTCTGCCCTCGTCCCTCGTCACGCCAGCTTGGCGTCCATCGTGATCTTCGCGTTCAACAGCTTCGAGATCGGGCAGCCGGCCTTGGCGTTGTTGGCCGCCTGCTCGAACTTGGCCTGGTCGGGCGTCGGCAGCTTCACGGTCACGTCGAGGTGCGACGAGGTCACGGCGAACCCGGTCTCCACCTTCTCGAGCGTGACGGTCGCCTTGACGTCGATGTTCTCCGCCGTCAGCCCGGCCGCCTCCAGCTGCCCCGAGAGCGCCATGGCGAAGCAGCTCGAGTGAGCGGCGGCGATCAGCTCCTCGGGGCTGCTCCCCAGGCCGCTCTCGAACCGCTGGACGAAGTTATAGGGCAGGTTGGTGAACGCGCCGCTGGCCGCGCTCACGGTCCCCTTGCCGCCCTTCAGGCCACCCTTCCAGTTCGCGCTCGCAAATCGCTTCATGGGATCTTCTCCTTTTTGTCCGTTCTCGAGAGGGCCCGAACTTAACCACGAAGCTCTACGATGGCCAGCGACGTTTCACCGAACGGTGCCGGTGCAGCGCGAAGCGTGTGGCGTCAGTGGCAGGCGGTGCCGGCGTCGTTCGTGTCGCCGCTGGAGCAGGGCAGACAGCAGAACGCGCCCGGCGGATCTTGATCGGGATTACACGCCTGCCCGCCGCGGTTGCTGCAGGGGGAGCCAGGCGCCACGCACTTGCCCCCGGCCATCGTGCAGTCGGACGGGCTGGAAGTGCCGGCGTTGCAGCCCGCAAGGGCCAGCATGAATGAGACGGCCAACACGCGCACGTCGGGAAGAATCGCGCCTCGCGCCGGGTCGCGCAACCCCGTTCGCGCCGGGTATCGCCGACGGCGCTCGCTGGATAGAATCGCTCCGATGCGAACGCGCGCGGGCGCCGGCCTCCTCGTCGCCGCGCTTTCGATGGGAGTCGCCACCCGCGCGGCTGCCCAGGACCTGCAGCCGTTCGACGACGTGGGCGAAACGCCGCCGACCGCCCGGCCGCTGCCGCGCGCCGTCTGGTACACGCTGGAGACGCCGCACTTCGCGATTCACTTCTACCCGGACGAGCGGGCGCTGGCCGAGAAGATGGCGCACTTCGTCGAGCGCGCCTACCGGCTGAACACCCGCTATTTCAACTGGCGGCCCACCGGGCGCATCCAGCTGATGGTCAGCGACTTCGACGACGGCGCCAACGGATCGGCCAGCTCGCTCCCCTTCACGTTCATCAACGCCTATGGCGCGCCGCCCGCACCGCTGGACGAGCTGAACGACTTCGACGACTACGCGAAGCTGCTGGTGACCCACGAGCTGACGCACGTGGTGCACCTGGACACCATGCTCAGCCTGTGCGCGCTGACCTGGAACACGCTCACGGGCCGCTCGTACGCGCCGAACCTGGCCGAGCCGACCTGGCTGGTCGAAGGGATGGCGGTGCTGATGGAGACCCGCCAGACCACGGGCGGACGGCTCCGAAGCTCGTTCTACGACATGCACCTGCGCGTGCCGTTCCTCGAGCACCGCATGTTCGGCCTGGACCAGGTCTCGAACATCCCGCTGGCCTACCCGGGCGGCACCGCGGCCTATCTGTACGGCTCGAACCTGCTCCGCTACATCGAGGACCGGTACGGCCCGGCCAAGATCCGCGAGATCTCCCACCGCTACGCCGACACCTGCATCCCCGGGGCGCTCAACCGGACAGCGCGCGACGCCGTCGGACTGGGCTACGTCGGCGTCTTCGGCCAGGGGCTGTACCAGGACTGGCTCCGCTCGATGGCGCACCGGTACACGCTGCAGGTCGAGGACGCCGCCCGCCGCCCGCTGACCGAGGCGACGCGCCTGACCTGGGAGGCGCCGGGACCGCGCGGCGAGGGGCCCGGAGCGAAGTTCTTCGGGGACGGAACCGTCGTCTATCACCGCGCCAGCGACGACCGCTGGCCGGCCTACGTTCGCCTGGACCCGGCGACCGGCGCGAGCACCACCCTGGCCGAGATGGTCAACACCGGCGTGGCGGTGCCCACGCCCGACGGACGCGCGCTGATCATGGAGCAGGTCAACTACCTGCCCGTCCCCTTCCGGATCGTCGGGAACCCCGACGTCTCCTGGAACGATCTGTATCGCTACGACCTCAAGGGACACGACCTGCGCCAGCTCACGCGCGGCCTGCGCGCCCACGAGCCCGACGTGTCCCCCGACGGCCAGTGGATCATCTGCGTGGCGGTGGGGACGGGAACCCGCCAGCTGGTCCTGCTGCCGATCGGCGGCGGCAAACCGCGCTACCTGATGCGCGGCGCGCCCGGCCTGGCCTACACGCCGGCGTTCTCGCCGGACGGGCGGCTCATCGCCTACTCGCGCTACAAGCCGGGCGGGTACCGCGACATCCATGTCTACGACCTGAGCACCGCCACCGACCGGGCCATCGCCGTCGACCGCGCGATGGACATGGACCCCCGCTTCTCACCCGACGGGCGCTTCATCGTGTTCGGCTCCGACCGCACCGGCATCGCCAACATCTTCGCGTACGAGCTGGCGACCCGGCGGCTGTTCCAGGTGACGAACGTGCTGTCGGGCGCCTTCCAGCCGGCCGTCTCGCCCGACGGGCGCCGCCTGGTGTTCACCGGCTTCACCAGCGACGGGTTCGACCTGTGGACCATGCCGTTCGACCCGGCCAGCTTCTCGCCGGCCCAACCGTTCGCCAACTCGCGCCCCGACGCCCCGACCGACCTCGACAGCGAGAGCGACTCGCCCGACGCCCGGCCCGAGGACGCGGCGGCGGTCCCTTTCCCGCAACGGGTGGTCCCCTACGCGCCCTGGAAGTACCTGTACCCGCGCCAGTGGCAGTTCGCCTTCCTGAAGAACCCGCTCGGCTTCGGAAACACGTTGCAACTGACGACGTCGTTCAACGACCCGGTGTCGATCCACTTCGTGGGCGTGAACGTCTACTTTCCGACCAGCGGGACCCCGGCCTGGCAACTGGGGTACACGTACAACCGGTTCTGGCCGCTGCTCTCCGCGTCGGTCGCGCGCTCCGACGCGATGACCAACGGGTTGCTGGTGGGGGACGCCAACCTCGCCTACCGACAGCGGACCAACAGCTTCAGCGCGTCGATTGATTTCCCCGTGCTGCGGCGGCCCGACGCGTCGGGGGACGTCGCGCTCGGCTACGATTACTCGGCCTACGGCATGGTGGGCGCCGTTCCGGTCGCCGACCCGACCGGCCCGATCACCGTGCTGCCGCAGGGAGGCCCGTATGCGGACGTGCGACTGAGCTGGTCGTTCACCAACGCCCACCGCTGGCCTTATTCGATCAGCAACCAGACCGGACGCAGCATCTCGCTGAACCTGCGCCTGCTCGACCCGACGTTGGGCGGCCGCTTCACCGGCACCACCGTGAGCTGGTCCTGGACCGAATACGTCACCCCACCCTGGACGCGGCTGCAGGTGTTCGCCTTCCTGACCCAGGGAGGCTTCGGCATCGGCGACCGCCGCGACTACTACAGCCTGGGCGGTTTCGCCGACCAGGACGTCGTCCGCGCCATGCTCCTCAACCAGCAGCAGTTCGTCTTCCTGCGCGGCTACCCCCCCAGCATCGTCAGCGGCGACAGCTACCTGACCCTGACCGGCGAATACCGCGCCCCCCTGCTCTGGATCGAGCGCGGCTACGACACCTCCCTGCTCTACTTCCGCCGCCTCTGGGGCGCCCTCTTCGTCGACGCCGGCGACGCCTTCACCGGCGCGTTCAAAGCCGGCTCCGTGAAGACCGACGCCGGCGCCGAGCTGCACCTGGAAATGCAGCTCTTCTATTACATCTACACCCAGGTCCAGCTCGGCTTCGCCCGCGGCTTCCAGACCGGCGGGGGGAACCAGATCTACTTCGTCTCGAGTATCACGTTCTGACTGCGGCGTTCTGACTGTGCTGGGGGGCTGGGGCCGAACCGGGGGTTCTTTCTATGCTGGGGCCCGAACCGGGGGTTCTTTAAACTGGGGTGCGGCCCGAACCGGGGGTTCTTGGGGCTGCGGCCAGAACCCTGCTGCGGCCGAACCGGGGGTTCAAACTGGGGCCCGAACCGGGGGTTCTTTCGGAGCAACTGGTGAAACGGGCGGCCGAAACACAGGGTGATGCGGCCCCGACCAGTCATCGAGCACCAGACGTACATGTTTACCCGCCGCTGCTCGGAGCGGCGATTCTTCCTGCGTCCTGACGGCGAAACTACCAACGCGTTCTGGTACTGCCTGGGCTGGGCTGCTCAGAAGCATCGACAGGTTCTCCATGCCGCGGTTGCCCTCAGCAACCACGCACACGTCGTGGCCACCGACCCGCACGGAGTCTATCCCGATTTCCTTCGCGATTTTCACGGCCTCCTGGCGCGCGTGGTGAACGCCTGGCGAGGTCGCTGGGAGCACTTCTGGGACGCAAGCCAAGCTTCTGCCGTGGTCCTCGAGGACATGGCAGCGCAAGTCGACAAGGTCGTCTACGTCCTGGCTAATCCCGTCGGGTTGGTCGAGAAAGCCGACGAGTGGCCAGGAGCCACGGCAATCCACGCCATCGTCACCGCGGGAACTGTCGTCGCGGTGCGACCGAAACACTTCTTCAGAAATGACGACGACGGCGGCGAGATGCCCCAGACGGTGACCATCAATTTCGAGCCACCGCCTGCGCTGATTCATCTGCCGCGCCCGGAGTACATTCGACTCGTTCGGGAGAGACTGGCTGCCGTCGAAACTGAAGCCGCCTCGCGACGCCGTGACATAGGTGCTGGAGTCCTCGGACGGAAGAAGGTCCTCTCTCAGCATTGGAATGGCCGGCCGGCCGACGTCGAGCCGCGACGTCAGCTCAGCCCCGCGCTCGCGTGCCGCGACAAGTGGCGACGAATCGAGCGACTCAAACAGAACAAGCTGTTCCAGACCCTCTATAGGGCCGCCTTCGACGGATTCCGCAGCGGCGCAGCAACCATGTTTCCGCTCGGAACTTGGAGCATGCGCTTTCGCGCCGCCATACAGATCAGCACCGCCTGAACTCGTCAACCGGTCGTCAAACCTCAAAATTGAGCCTTCTCGGGCGCCCCATCCGGCGTTCGCGCATTCGTGTGTCCTCCCGGCGCCTATTGCCGAGCGCCCACTCTCGACCTCTTCTCACGCCCGGCCTTGAACTCTGCCTTTTTCCCGGGCCTCCCCTGCCCCCTCCGCCAACTACCATCGGTCCGCCCTCCCCAATCCGGCCCCCCCCCGCCCCAACTACCATCGGTCCGGCCCCCCCACCCTGTTTCGTCGGTCCGGCCCCCCCGTGTTTCGCGTCCGTGAAGAGCGCGCGGGGGCGCCACTGAGTCGCACCATTTTGTGGGGTTTCGGGGTAGCTTAGCGCGGTCATGCACCAACACCTGGATACCGACTCCCTCGAGACCAAGGAATGGCTCGATGCCCTCGAGAGCGTCCTGGCGGCAGAGGGTCCCGAACGGGCCCACTATCTGCTGGAGCAGCTCGTCGCCAAGGCGCGTCGAGACGGGGCGTACCTGCCTTACAGCGCCAACACCGCTTACCTCAACACGATTCCGCCACATCTCGAGGAGCGCTCACCGGGCGACTACGAGCTCGAGCACCGGCTGCGCTCGGTCGTGCGCTGGAACGCGGTGGCGATGGTGCTGCGCGCCGGCAAGCGCAACCTGGATCTGGGCGGCCACATCGCGAGCTTTGCCTCGGCCGCGACGCTCTACGACGTCGGGTTCAACCACTTCTGGCGCGCCCCCACCAAGGACTTCGGCGGCGACCTGGTCTACTTCCAGGGGCACTCCTCGCCTGGCGTCTACGCCCGCGCCTTCGTCGAGGGGCGGCTCAGCGAAGACCAGCTGGACATGTTCCGCCAGGAGGTCGACGGCAAGGGGATCTCGTCGTACCCGCACCCCTGGTTGATGCCGGACTTCTGGCAGTTCCCGACGGTGTCGATGGGCCTGGGGCCGCTGCAGGCCATCTATCAGGCACGGTTCCTTCACTATCTGCACGACCGCGGCCTGGCCAACACCGAGGGGCGCAAGGTGTGGGCCTTCATGGGCGACGGCGAGATGGACGAGCCCGAGTCGCGCGGCGCCCTCAGCCTGCCGCCGCGCGAGGGGCTGGACAACCTCATCTTCGTCATCAACTGCAACCTCCAGCGGCTGGACGGGCCGGTGCGGGGCAACGGCAAGATCATCCAGGAGCTCGAGGCCGAGTTCAGCGGCGCGGGCTGGAACGTCATCAAGGTGATCTGGGGCGCCTACTGGGATCCGCTCATCGCCCGGGACAAGACCGGCATCCTGCTCCGCCGGATGGAGGACGCGGTCGACGGTGAGTACCAGAAGTTCAAGAGCCGCGACGGGGCCTACGTGCGCGAGAACTTCTTCGGCAAGTACCCCGAGCTGCGCGAGATGGTGGCCAAGATGTCGGACGCGGACATCTGGCGCCTCAACCGCGGCGGCCACGACCCGCACAAGGTCTACGCCGCGTACGCCCAGGCCACCAAGCACGAGGGGCAGCCGACGGTCATACTGGCCAAGACGGTCAAGGGCTACGGCATGGGCACCGTGGGCGAGGGCAAGAACATCGCCCACCAGCAGAAGAAGATGCCGCTGGACGCCCTGCGGCAGTTCCGCGACCGGTTCCAGATCCCGATCCCCGACGACAAGCTGGCGGACCTGCCCTACTTCCGGCCCTCGCCCGACTCGCCCGAAGGGAAGTACATCCGCGAGCTGCGCGAGAAGCTGGGCGGGCCGCTGCCGCAACGGCGAAGCAAGAGCGTCAGCCTGGACCCGCCCAAGCCCGAGCCGTTCAAGCCGCTGCTGGAGGCAACGGCGGAGGGGCGCGAGATCTCCACGACGATGGCGTTCGTTCGGCTGTTGACCGGCCTCGTCAAGGACCCGAGCATCGGCAAGCGCATCGTCCCGATCGTGCCGGACGAGTCGCGGACCTTCGGCATGGAAGGGCTCTTCCGCCAGCTGGGCATCTACTCGCAGGTCGGCCAGCTGTACGAGCCCGAGGACTCTGACCAGCTGATGTTCTACAAGGAGGACAAGACCGGTCAGATCCTCCAGGAGGGCATCAACGAGGCCGGCGCGACGGCCTCCTGGATCGCCGCCGGAACGTCGTACGCCAACAGCGACGTGCCGATGATCCCGTTCTACATCTTCTACTCGATGTTCGGGATGCAGCGGGTCGGCGACCTGATCTGGGCGGCCGGCGATCTGCGCACCCGCGGCTTCCTGCTGGGCGCGACCTCGGGCCGCACCACGCTGAACGGCGAGGGGCTGCAGCACGAGGACGGTCACAGCCACGTCCTGGCGGCGACCGTTCCCAACTGCGTCAGCTATGACCCGACCTTTGCCTACGAGGTGGCGGTCATCATCCAGGACGGCCTGCGTCGGATGGTCCAGGACCAGGAGGACATCTTCTATTACATCACCCTCATGAACGAGAACTACGCTCACCCCGCGTTCGCCGAGGGGATGCGCGAGGGAATCCTGAAGGGGATGTACAAGCTCACCGACGGCGGCGCCCCGAGCAAAAAGGACGGACCGCGGGTGCAGCTCCTCGGCAGCGGCGTCATCCTGCGCGAGGTGATCGCGGCGGCGGCGCTGCTCAAGGACGACTGGGGCGTGACGGCCGACATCTGGAGCTGCCCGAGCTTCAACGAGCTGGGACGCGAGGGACGGGCGGTCACGCGCTGGAACATGCTGCACCCGACCGAGAAGGCGCGCGTGCCGTGGGTGACCCAGCAGCTGGCCGGCACCAAGGGGCCGGTCATCGCGTCGACCGACTACGTGCGTGAGTTCGCCGACCAGATCCGCGAGCTGATCCCGCGCCGCTACAAGGTCCTGGGCACTGACGGGTTCGGGCGCAGCGACTCGCGCAAGAACCTGCGGCGCTTCTTCGAGGTGAACCGCTTCTACGTCACGGTGGCGGCGCTCAAGGCGCTGGCCGACGACGGCGAGCTGCCGCCGGCCAAGGTCGCGGAGGCGATCAAGAAGTACGAGATCGACACAGAGAGGCCGGCGCCCTGGACCGTCTGAGGGGCGAACGCGACATGGGCACCATCAATCACCTTTTTTCGAGGAGTGACGTTTGGCCGCCACGGAAGTAAAGGTCCCGGACATCGGGGACTTCAAAAACATCCCTGTCATCGAGCTGCTCGTCAAACCAGGCGACACGGTCAAGAAGGACGACTCGCTGCTGGTTCTGGAGAGTGACAAGGCGACGATGGAGGTACCGGCGCCCGCCGCGGGCGTGATCGCCGAGCTGAAGGTGAAGATCGGCGACAAGGTGAGCGCGGGGACGCTGGTCGCCCTGCTCGAGGGCGCGGCCGCGCCCGCGGTGACCAACGGAAACGGCAAGGCCAAGCCGGCGCCCGCGGCCGCTGCGCCCGCGCCGGCAGCGCCCGCGCCCGCGCCCGCCAAGATCATCGCGCCCACGGTCACCGAGCCCGCGGCGGCAGCGCCCGCGCCGGCCTTCGCCCTTGCGCCGGCTGGTGCCGCGGACGGCGCCATGCCGCACGCCAGCCCCGGCGTGCGCCGGTTCGCCCGCGAGCTGGGGGTGCCGCTGGGTCAGGTGATCGGCTCCGGCCCCAAGCACCGGATCCTCAAGGAGGACGTCCAGGCGTTCGTCAAACAGACCATGACCGGCGGCGGCGCCGGCGTCAGCGCGCGCGCCGCCGGCGGGTTCGCGGACCTGGGGCTCCCGCCCTGGCCCAAGGTGGACTTCACCAAGTTCGGACCGGTCGAGGTCGTGGCCCGCACGCGCATCCAGAAGATCTCGGCGCCAGGGCTGGCCCGCAACTGGGTGATGATCCCGCACGTCACCCAGTTCGACGAGGCCGACATCACTGAGCTCGAGGCCTTCCGCGCGCACGTCAACGACGAGAACGCCAAGGCCGGGGTCAAGGTCTCGCCGCTCGCGTTCCTGATGAAGGCGGTGGTGGCGGCGCTGAAGAAGTACCCCACGTTCAACAGCTCGCTCGACGGCGACAACCTGATCGTCAAGCAGTACTGGAACATCGGCTTCGCCGCCGACACGCCGCAGGGGCTGGTGGTGCCGGTGATCAAGGACGCCGACAAGAAGGGAATCCTCGAGATCGCCAAGGAGACCGGCGAGCTGGCCGGCAAGGCGCGCGACGGGAAGCTGGGGCCGAACGACATCCAGGGCGCCACCTTCACCATCTCGTCGCTGGGCGGGATCGGCGGCACCGCCTTCACCCCCATCATCAACGCGCCCGAGGTCGCCATCCTGGGCGTCTCCCGGTCCGCGGTGAAGCCGGTGTGGAACGGCAAGGAGTTCGCGCCCCGCACGATGCTTCCGCTGTCGCTCTCGTACGACCACCGCGTCGTCGACGGGGCGCTGGCGGCGCGGTTCATCACCTACCTGGGACAGGTGATCGCCGACATTCGCCGGGTCATGCTCTAGGCCATGGCCACCCGTGAGATCGCCGTCCCCGACATCGGGGACTTCAAGAACATCCCGGTCATCGAGATCTTCGTGAAGCCGGGGGACATCGTCGCCAAGGACGCCGCGCTCGTCACGCTCGAGTCCGACAAGGCGACGGTCGAGGTCCCCTCACCGCAGCCGGGGACGATCAAAGAGCTGAAGGTGAAGATCGGAGATCGGGTCTCGCAGGGTTCGATCATCCTGGTGCTCGAGGTGGCGGAAGGCGCCGCGGCGGCGGCGCCCGCCCCGGCCGCCAAGCCCGCTCCGGCCGCGGCGCCCGCTCCAGCCGCGGCACCCGCCCAGGCCGCCAAGCCCGAGACGGGCGCGCCGGGCACCGGCGCCGCCAAGCACCCCGACGCCACGTTTCACGCCGAGGTGCTGGTGCTGGGCTCCGGTCCCGGCGGCTACACGGCGGCCTTTCGGGCCGCCGACCTGGGCAAGAAGGTGGTCTTGGTCGAGCGCTACCCGCGCATCGGCGGCGTCTGCCTGAACGTCGGCTGCATTCCGTCCAAGGCCCTGCTCCACGCCGCCAAGGTGATCACCGACGCGGAAGAGGGGAGCCACCTCGGGCTCTCCTTCGGCAAGCCCAAGATCGACCTCGACGGCCTGCGCAAGTTCAAAGACGGGGTGGTGAACAAGCTGACCGGCGGCCTGGGCACGCTGGCCAAGGCCCGCAAGGTCACCGTGGTGGAGGGACGCGGCCAGTTCGCCTCGCCGAACCTGCTGGCGGTGGAGACCAAGGACGGGATCAAGACCGTGTCGTTCGACCACGCCATCATCGCCGCCGGGTCGCAGTCGGCGCGCATCCCCGGCTTTCCGTACGACGACAAGCGCCTCATGGACTCGACGGCCGCGCTGGAGCTGGC
>DATJWP010000180.1:0-15244 GCA_035578045.1 Polyangia bacterium
ACCGCCAGGGGTAGGCCGCTGCTCTGGGTCGTCAGGTTGCTGTGCGCCCCGACGAAGATGTCGGGATACGACGCGGGGGCGCCGTTCGAGCCGGTGCCGCCCTGGGTGACGACCTTGAACTTGGTACCGGGGCCGTACGAGATGCTCTGCGAGGCCGAGCTCACGCCCCAGTCGTTGTTCTGGACGATGTAGTCCTTGGGGCACATCACGTGGGCCGTGCCGTACTGGTCACTCAACGTTCCCGAGCCAGCCGGCGAGGAGCAGCTCGACGTGCCGCCGCCTCCGGAGCCGCCCGTCCCGCTCGAGCTGGTGCCCATGGGGACGATGCTGGTCAGGCAGACGTTGTATGCGCCGACCGTGGACGCCGTGCTGCCCGCCGACACCTGGATCTGCATGTCGACCGGCGTGCCGTTGGTCCCGCTCTTCGAGCACTGATCGGCGGTCGCCCAGCCGGGGCAGGTCACGTCCTTGAAGCAGACGCTGCCGCTCCATCCGTTCGTGAAGGCGGGGATCTCGGTGTAGGGCGACACCGCGCCCGACGCCGGGTTCGCGCTCTGCGTGAACTGGATGCGGACGACGTTTCCGCCGCTGCTTCCGGTCAGGGTGATCATGAAGCAGCTCACCGGCCCGTTGTAGACGTGCTTGGTGGAGCCGTCGTCATCCAGCTCCACGCCGATACCACAGCCCCATGCCGCGTAGGTCGAGTCGACGATGGTGGTGCCGGAGAGGCAGCACTTGTCGCCGGTGCAGAAACCGGTCGCTGGCGGGCTGCTGGGCGAGTACGGGCACGACATCCCGTCGCCGTACGGATAGATCGAACCCATCAAGCCTTCGCTCGAGCTGGTGCAGTAGTAGGCGTTGGCGTTGACCAGCTGCGTGTCGGTCGGTGTGCAGGTCGAGCCGGTGCTGCCCCCCGTGCTTCCGCCGCTGTGCGACCCACCGGTGCCAGGGTTGCTGCCGCCATTGCCGCTGCTCGAGCCGCCCGTGCCGCTGGCCGTGCTCCCCCCGTTGCCATTGTTGCCCCCGGTGCCGCTATTGGACGCTGGCGACACGCACCCGAATCCGACCAGAAGCAAGGAGCACGTCAACACATGGGATGCGGTACGCCGCATTTTGGGGCCTCCTAAGAGAGCTAAGAGTCCGAAGACCAGCCCGACAGTCTATCATTCTCGTTGCCCCGGGTCACGGAACGACGCGTCGCGTTCACCGAGGCTGCGGGCCGCCGTAGCGGACGAGATCCTTGGCCGCTTACAGGTGTCCGGTGGCGAGCATGCCGATCAGCAGCAGGCCCAGGGCGACGCGGTAGATGATGAAGGGGACGGTGCTGCGGGCGCGCAGGAAGCGCAGGAGCCAGGCGATGCTGGCGTAGCCCGTGACCGCCGCGGCGATCAGGCCGATGGCCATGGTGCTCCCGTGCAGGTCGTGCGCGTGCATCACCTTCGGCAGCTCGAACACGCCGGCCGCGGCGACCACAGGCACGCTGAGCAGGAACGAGAAACGGGCGGCGGCCTCGCGCTTGAAGCCGAGCGCCATGGCCGCCATCAAGGTGCTGCCGGAGCGCGACACGCCCGGGATGACGGCGAAGGCCTGGGCGCAGCCGACCAGCAGCGCGTCGCGCATCGTGATCTCGTCGAAGTTGCGGACGTGACGGGCGACGCGCTCGACCACGCCGAGCAACAGGGCCACGACCACCAGGGCGGTGGCGATGATCCAGAGCGAGCGAAAGGTCCCCTCGATGGCGTGCCGGAAGGCGACGCCGGCGAATCCCGCCGGCAGTGTCCCGACGATCAGGTACAGCAGCTCGCGCGCGGCGCGGTCGGGCGGCCGGCTGCGATCGGTCAGGGCGGCGGCCGCCGCGCGCAGCATCTTCCACAGCTCGGGCAGGAAGTAGCCGACCACGGCCACCAGCGACCCGAGCTGCAGGACGGCCGTGTAGGCGGCGCCCGGATCTTCCCAACCCAGCAGGGCGGGGACGATGCGCAGGTGCGCGGTCGACGAGATGGGCAGGAATTCGGTCACGCCCTGGACGACGCCCAGGACCAACGACTGGAAACCGGTCATGTAGAAAGCTCTCCCGAGATCACACGGTGAATCTGCCCTGTCTCGTCGCGCAAGCGCAAGGCACCATCGGGGTCGACGCCCACCGCGATCCCTTCCAGTCGCTCGCCGGGGCGGCCGGGAGCCGTGACCCGGCAGGCGGCGGGCAGTCCGGCGTGGGCCTCGAAGGCCGCGACGGCGGCCGCCGGACCGCGCGCCTCGAAATCGGCGAGCATCGGTTCCAGCGCGTTCAGGAACGCCGCCAAGACCGGCTCCCGGTCGATCTCCGCTCCCCGTTCCCGCCGCAACGAGGTCGCGCGCTCGGCGATCTCGGGTGGGAAGTCGACGCCGTTCACGTTCAACCCGACGCCCACGACCACGTGCGCGACCCGGTCGCCGGCGGTGGACATCTCGGTCAGGATGCCGGCGACTTTGCGCCGCCGGCCGGCCTGGTCGACCATCTCGACGTCGTTGGGCCACTTGAGCCGCGGCGCGAACCCCAGGTCGGCCAGCGCGGTCGCCAGCGCGCCGCCCACCAGCAGGGTGAGCGGCGGGATCTCCGGCGGCGGCCGCGACGGGCGCAACAGGATCGACACGTAGAGGTTGGTCCCCGGCGGCGAGTGCCAGGTGCGGCCCAGGCGCCCCCGCCCGGCGGTCTGGCTGTCGGCAGCGACGACCAGTCCGGCCGGCGCCCCGGCGCGGGCCAGCTCGGCAGCTCGATCGTTCGTCGACGGACAGGACTCCAGCCACTCGGAGGCGTGGCCCAACCAGCGCGTGCGCAGAAGCGGAGCCAGTCGCACTCAGTCCTTCGCCACAGTGGTTTTGATCGATTGGTGAACGGGGGTTACCCGTCGGCGCGCTGAAGCCGGTTGCCCTCGCCCCACGGGGCGAGGATCAAGGAGAGGGGATCCGGTTTCGCGCGGCCGTTCCCTCCGGCCAGGCCTTCGGCTTGGCCACCTCTCCCCGCCTTCGTTCGCCTTCGTGGGGAGAGGCGCAGATACCACGTCGCCTCGACCCGTCATCTTCTCTGTGGTGAGGTCCTAGCGGGTCGGCCGCGCCGGTGGCGTCCCTTCGGCCGGCCGGATCTCGCAGGAGTAATTGATCGCGCGCGCCGAGTGCGTGATGGCGCCGGTCGATACCACGTCGACGCCGGTCTTGCTGATCTCGCGGATGCGGTCCAGCGTGACGCCGCCCGAGGCCTCGATCACGGTCTGGGGCCGCCGCTCGCGGATCCGTTGCACCGCCTCGACCATCTCGCGGATCTGGAAGTTGTCCAGGAGCACACCCTCGGCGCCGGCCTCGAGGGCCTCGTCGAGCTGGTCGAGGTCGTCGACCTCGACCACGACCCGCAGCGTGTGTGGGGCGCTGGCGCGCGCGCGCCGCACCGCCTCGCGCACCGAGCCGACCAGCGCGACGTGGTTGTCCTTGATCAGGATGCCCGACGCCAGGTCCGAGCGGTGGTTCGACCCGCCGCCCGCCCGGACCGCGTACTTCTCGAGCGCGCGCAGCCCCGGGGTGGTCTTGCGGGTGTCGGTCACCCGGATCTTCGCCCCCTCGGCTGCCGCGACGAACGCCTGCGTGACGGTCGCGATCCCCGACAGGTGCTGCAAGAAATTGAGCGCCGTCCGCTCGCCGGCCAGCAGCGCGGCGGCCGGCCCGCGCAAAGACGCCACGATCGTCCCCGGCGCCACCGGGTCACCGTCGGCCACCTTCATCCGCACGCGGGTGCGCCAGTCGAAGCGGGTGAACACCGCCTCGACCACGCCCAGCCCGCACACGACCGCCCGCTCGGCGGCGACGATGTCCCCCTCGGCCTCCTGGGTCTCCTCGATGACCGAGGCGGTGGTCGCGTCGCCGCGGCCGACGTCTTCTTCCAGGGCCAGGTCCAGCAGACGCTGGACCGCCGGCGTGTACCAGGGGGCCGAATAGACGCTCACGCCACCTGCTCCGCGGCGAGGGCGGTTCGCCAGTCCTGCACCGGCCAGCCGCGCCGCTTCGCCGTGCGGCGCAGGCGCGGATCGGGGTTCACCACGACCCGGTGGCCCACGCGCTCGAGCATGGGCAGGTCGGTGTACGAATCCGTGTAGAACCAGCTCCCGCTCAGGTCCAGCTGGCGGCGGGCGCCCAGGTGCTCGGCCCAGTGCACCTTGCCGGGGCCGACGCAGGCCGGCCCGTCGAGCCGGCCGGTGAACAGCCCGTCGGCCACCTCGAACCGGGTCGACATGACCTCGTCGATCCCCAGCGCGTCGCCGATCGGCTGCGTGACGTAGGTGGGTGAGGACGAGAGGATCGCCAGCACGTGCCCGTCGGAGCGGTGCCGGTCGATGCGCTCGCGGGCCCCAGGAACCACCAGGGGAAGCACGTCGTTCTCGACCCAGCGGCGGCAGCGCTCCGCGAAATCGGTCTCGGCCCACCCGGCCATCTGCGACGCGACGCGGGCCGCCACCCACTGGAGGTCGATCAGGGACAGGTGATACTTGGCCATCCAGCCCAGCGCGCGAAGTGCGCGGAAGAAGGAGATTTCCCCACGTCTCCGCAGGTCGCGCAGGAACAGCCGCCCCGTGTTGCAGGACACGAGCGTTCGATCGACGTCGAAGAATGCAGCTATCTGCGACATTCGGGCTGGCGGATTGTATCACCGTTTGCCCCGGCCCGGGAGCACGAGGTTGCAGGAAATCCGCGTGTTTGACGCAACCGGGCGGGTGGGGTCTAGAGTCCCACATCGCAGGAATTGACCCCGAGGAGCGGGCGCGGTAGGAAGGAACCTCAATGCGTCTCACCGGCGGCCTGGATCGGGGCCGGCGTCTCTTCGTTCCGCGCGGGTCGCGTACGCGGCCGACCGCCTCAAAGGTCCGTGAGGCGATCTTCAACATCCTCGGCCCGCCGCCCGGACCGGTGCTGGACCTCTACGCGGGCAGCGGCGCGCTCGGGCTGGAGGCGCTGTCGCGCGGTGCCACCTCGGCGGTGTTCGTCGAGCGAGACGGCGTCGCGCTGTCGGCCTTGCGCCGGAACCTGCGCGAGTCGGGTGTGGACGGGAGGGGGCGGGTCCTGGCGGGCGACGTGCGGAGCGCGCTGCGCAAGCTGTCGGCCGGCGAGACGCGGTTCTCGTGGGTATTCCTGGATCCCCCCTACGTGAAGGACACGGCCGGGGTGCTGGCCGAGCTCTCGGGCAGTGACGTCCTCACGAAGTGCGCGGTCGTGATCGTCGAGCACGACAAGCGCCATCCTCCGCCCACCTCGATCGGCTGCCTGTTCCTGACCGACCGCCGCGCGTACGGCGACACCGAGCTTTCTTTCTATCGCTGCTCCGGGTCGTAAGCCCGTGAGCCTCGCGGTTTACCCGGGGACGTTCGACCCGATCACCAACGGTCACGTCGACATCCTGCGGCGGTCGCTGAAGATCTTCGACCGGGTGGTGGTCGCGCTGGCCGAGAACATCCGCAAGACCCCGCTGTTCACGCTGGCCGAGCGGCGCGCCATGATCACCGAGGCGCTGGGCCGCGAGCCGCGGCTCGAGGTCGACGCCTTCCAGGGCCTGCTGGCCGAGTACTGCCGGCGCCGCGGCGCGACGGTCGTGATCCGCGGCCTGCGGGCTCTCGCCGACTTCGAGTACGAGTTCCAGCTGGCTCACATGAACCGGCGGCTGGCCCCGGATGTCGAGACCATGTTTCTGATGACCGGCGAGGACAGCTTTTATGTATCCTCCTCGCTCGTCAAAGAGGTGGCGCTGATGGGCGGTGACGTTTCGCGGATGGTTCCGCCAAGCGTGGCCGCGGCGCTCGCCGACAAACGCAAACAAGGAGTCCCCCCGTGAGTAGCGTCAAGCTGGCCCGTAGGTTGTCCGTCGTCGAACCGTCCCCGACGCTGGCCGTGTCGGCCAAGGCGGCCAAGCTCAAGGCCGAGGGGATCGACGTGGTCAGCTTCGGCGCGGGCGAGCCCGACTTCGACACGCCGGCGTTCATCAAAGAGGCAGCCAAGAAGGCGCTGGACGCCGGCGCGACCAAGTACACGCTGGTCGAGGGGACGGTCCCGCTGCGCAAGGCGGTGGCCAAGTGGATCGGCGCCGCGCACGGCCTGTCGATCGACCCGAGCGAGGTCATCGTCAGCTCGGGCGCCAAGCAGTCGATCTACAACGCGGTGTTCGCGCTGATCGACGAGGGGGACGAGGTGATCATCCCCACTCCCGCCTGGGTCAGCTACAACGACATCGTCAAGCTGGCCGGTGGCCGGCCGGTCAACGTGCCGACCAAGGCGTCGGAGAACTTCCAGGTGCGGGCCGAGGACGTGGCGGCCGCGATCACGCCGCGCACCAAGATGATCCTGGTCTGCTCGCCCTCGAACCCCACGGGCGCCATTTATGACGAGTCGACCCTGCGCGCGCTGGCCAAGCTGGCGGTCGAAAAAGACCTCTGGCTGATGACCGACGACATCTACCGGACGCTGGTGTACGGCGACGGCAAGTTCTTCCAGCCGGCGACCATCAGCCCCGAGGTCAAGGCCAAGACGCTCATCATCGACGGCGTCTCCAAGGCGTTCGCGATGACGGGCTGGCGCGTCGGGTTCACCGTGGCGCCCAAGCCGGTGGTCGAGGCGATGGCGACCCTGCAGGGGCAGTCGACGACCCACGCGGCGGCGGTGGCCCAGGCGGCCGCGCTGGCCGCCATCGAAGGGCCGACCGACGAGCTCGAGAAGATGCGGGTCGAGTTCGACAAGCGGCGCAAGGCCATGGTCGCCCGGCTGCGCGAGATCCCGGGCGTGACCTGCGTCGAGCCCAAGGGGGCCTTCTACGCATTTCCAGATCTGTCGGCCTTCATCGGGCGCAAGACGCCCGAGGGGAAGAAGATCGAGAACGACGTTCAGCTGTGCGAGTGGCTGATCGAGGCCGCGCGTGTGGCGGTCGTCATGGGCTCGGCCTTCGGGGCGCCGGGCTTCGTTCGCCTGTCGTACGCGACCTCGATGAAGAATGTCGAGGAGGGCGTCCGCCGGATGGCCGAGGCCCTCCCCAAGCTGACCTGATCGGGTCGAGCCTGCACTCGTTCCGTTAAATTCGTGTCAACCGTCGCCAATTTGGTGGACGGCGTACCCGGAACGTGAGAACGCTCACCGCCATGCGTGAACGTCTCGAACGTCTCGGATGATCGGTTCTGTTGGTGGCAGTGGTAGGTCTCGCCGGCGTTTCCGCCGGCTGTAGCAGCGACTCGAACGCCCAAACGGGCGTCGGCGGGGCGCCGGGCAAGGCAGGTGCGGGCGGCGCAGCGGGCGCGGCCGGCGCGGCGGGCGGCGCTGGTGGCGCGGCCGGCGGCATCGTGCTGACGGCCAAGCAGGCACGGGGCGAGTACCTCGTCGATCACGTCAACGCCTGTGGCGACTGCCACACGCCGACGACGGCCAGCGGCGCTCCCGACCTGACGAAGTACCTGGCCGGCAACGCGGCGTTCGTCACGCTGCCGAACGGCGACGCGCTGCCGACGCGCAACCTGACGAACGATCCGACCGGCTTGATGAATCGCACGGACGACGAGATCAAGAACATGTTCCAGAACGGTCTCCGCCCGACGGCGACCGGGATGGAGGCGCTGAACCCGGTCATGCCGTACTACGTCTTCCACAACATGGACGCCGACGACGCCGACGCGATCGTGGCCTACCTGCGCGTGGTGCCGGGCGTGAACAACGCGATCCCCCAGCGAGGGGCGTCGTTCGACGTTCCCGCCGCGGCGCCGCCGCTGGACGTGACCAAGCTGCCCCAGCCGCCGGCCGACTACCCCAACCTGGCCAGCGCCCAGCGCGGCCAGTACCTGGCGGCTCGCGGCGGCATCTGCGTCGAGTGCCACACCAAGCACCTGGACCCCGGGGCCGCAACGGTCCTGGACGAGACCGCGTTCTTCGAGGGGGGCGAGGACTACTCGTCGCTCTTCGCCAGCACTCTCATGATCCATCCGGTGTCGTCGAACCTGACCTCCGACAACGCGACGGGCCTCGGCACCTGGTCGGTGGCTGACATCGTGAAGGTGCTGAAGCAGGGCATCTCCAAGGACGGCACGGGCATCTGCCCGCCCATGCCGGTTGGTCCGAACGGCGCGTTCGGCGGCCTGACCGACTCGGACGCGAACGACATCGCCAACTACATCCACTCGCTGCCGCCCAAGGCGAACGCGATCGTCGACATGTGCGTCTGGCCCCCGACGGGCGCCGGTGGAGCTGGCGGCGCCGGTGGAGCGGCTGGCGCAGGCGGAGCGGCCGGCGCGGCTGGTGGCGCCGGTGGTGGAGCGGCCGGCGCCGCAGGCGGAGGGGGCGGCGGAGCCGCCGGAGCCGCTGGTGGGTCCGCCGGTGGCGGTGCCGGTGCGGGCGGTGGAGCGGCCGGCGGAGCGGGCGGTCAGTAAATCACGCATGCCGCGACGGGCGGCCGATCTGGCCGCCGTCGCGCTGCTGGTGTTCGGTTGTGGTGGTGGCGCGGCGGCGCCTCAGGACGCCGCGTCCACCTCGGACGTTCCGGTCGCGGTGGTGGATGCCGGGGCCGACGCGAGCGACGGCGCGCCGGCGGTCGATGCCGCCGCTCCGCCCGCGCCCTACCCGCGGCCTGGCTATCAGCACCTGTCCGAGACCGGCCTCTTCACCGACATCGCGTCGCTGGCGGTCGACCCCTCGGCGGTGCCGTTCGAACCGGGCTACAAGCTCTGGTCGGACGGAGCCACCAAGCGGCGCTGGATCCGGCTGCCGCCAGGGACGAAGATCGACACGTCCGACATGGACCACTGGGTGTTTCCGATCGGGACTCAGCTCTGGAAAGAGTTCTCGCTGAACGGGGTGCTGCTCGAGACCCGGCTGGTCGAACGCTACGGCACGGGTCCCGACGACTACTGGCTGGGGGCGTTCGTCTGGAACGCCGACCAGACCGAGGCCGACCTCGCGCCCGACGGACAGCAGAACATCGCCGGCACGATGCACGACGCCCCGGCGCAGAAGGACTGCGGCGCCTGTCACCGCGGCGACGCGGGGCGCGTGCTCGGTTTCTCGGCCATCCAGCTCTCGGCGGCGACGACCGGGCCGAACCTGCAGTCGCTGAACGCCGCCGGCCTGCTGTCGAACGCGCCGGCCGCGGCCGGCTACCCGCTGGGCGCCGACCCCGACACGACGGCCGCGCTCGGCTACCTGCACGCGAACTGCGGGCACTGCCACAACCAGAGCGGCACCGCCTGGCCGGACACGCAGATGGTCCTGCGCTCGGTGGTGGCCGACACGGGCCTCGACATGTCGGCGGTCTATCGATCGATCGTGAACGTTCCGCTGGAGTACTGGAGGGGCGGCGCCATCACGGTGCGGGTCTCGCCGGGCCAGCCTGACCAGAGCGCGATCGTCGTCCGCATGTCGGTGCGCGGGACCGACGACCAGATGCCGCCGCTGGCGACCGAGGTGGTCGACAGCACCGGCCTGCAGACGATCCGGCAGTGGATCTCGGACCTCAGGCCCTGACGGTCGGACCTCAGCGCGCGGCCAGCACGGTCGCCGCGTGCGCGGGCGCGGGGCGGAAGGTCGACTCGGCGAACGCCAGCGTCGTCTTCAACGACTCGACCGCCAGATAACGTCGCGCGGTCTCGAGGGTGGTCGGCGTGGCGACGGCCACGGCGTCGATGCCGGCGGCGCGCGCCAGGTACAGCGTGCGCGGGGCGTTCACCGACTGCGTGCAGACGATCGCGTCGTCGACGCCGTAGCGCGCGACCGCGCGGACCATCGTCTCGCGGGTCCGCACGCCGGCGCCGTCCGTCCAGATGTCGGCCGCCGGGACGCCGCGCGCCAGCAGCCAGTTGCGCATGACCGTCGCCTCGGGCGCCTCGGGGATCTCCCGGCCCGAGACCAGCACCGCCTTGACTCGACCAGCCTGGTACAGCGAGAGCGCCGATTGCAGGCGGTCCTGCAGCAGGCGCGTGGGCCGGCCTTCGTAGACGCGCGCGCCGGGGACGATCGCGAACGTCCGCGCCGGCGCGTCGGCCGGGCTGGCGAACACGCGTCCCGTGCAGGCGCGCGCGATCCAGGCGTTGGGGGCCAGCCAGGCGCACACGACGGCGATCACCAGCGCGTCGGCGAGGAACCAGGCCTGCGCGCGAATCGACATCACGTCGATCATCGGGCGCGCGCTTCAGCCCCTTTAACGCGTCAGTGCTTTGGCGCGGCGTGCTTGGGCTTCGACGGCGGCTCGCCGGCTTGCAGGACTGCGCGGTCGCCTTTCGCGCGGAACAGCGCGAAGGAACGCAACGCCAGGAACTTCCGCTTGGCCCGCATCAGGGGCCCGTCCTTGGCGAACAGCGACGGTGTCAGGCGCGGCCCGACGAACACGCCCGCGACGGCGATGCCCACCAGCAGGCAGACGAGCAGGCCGAGCAACCCGAATCGCCTCGACCGTCGCACCCCCATTCGAACCGGACATCGGCGGATGCCCGGCGTCCCTTGAGCCGGCTGTCAGCCCGGTCGGGCGTCCAGCAGGCGTTCCAGCACGCCAATCTCCACCGGCTTCACCAGGTGGTGGTCGAACCCGGCGGCCACCGAGTCCTGCTTGCTCTCGTCCTGGCCCCACCCGCTGACCGCGATCAAGAGGACCTTGCGCCCCCATGGCTCGGAGCGGACTCGGCGCGCCAGCTCGTGCCCGCTCAGCTTGGGCATCGCGATGTCGACCACCATCACGTCGGGGCGAAACGAGCGCGCCACCTCCAGCGCCTCGGCCCCATCGTGTGCGATGCGTGTTTCGTGGCCGAGGAACTCGAGCATCATCGACAGGGTCTCCGCCGCGTCGATGTTGTCGTCCGCGACCAGGATTCGCCGCCGGATCGCCGGCGCGGCCGCCACCTCCGCTGCGGGCCCAGCGTCCCCGGCGGTGGTGGGCGCCGCCAGCGGCAGATGGATCCGAAACTCGCTGCCGGTCCCGGCTCCCTGGCTGTGCGCGTCGATCGACCCTCCGTGCATCTCGATCAGTCGGCGGACCAGGGTCAGGCCGATTCCCAGCCCGCCGCTGACCTGCGCATGCGAGCGATCGACCTGGGTGAACAGATCGAAGACCCGCTCGAGCATCTCGCGCGGGATTCCCACGCCGTTGTCGCGCACCGACACGGACGCGCTCCGGGCGCTCTCGCGCGCCAGACTCAGCTCGATCCTCCCTCCCTGCGGCGTGAACTTGGCTGCGTTGTTGAGCAGGTTCGCCACGACCTGGACCAGGCGGGTCGGATCGGCATCGACCGTGAGCTCCTCGGGCGGGAGCGTCACGACCAGGGTGTGCCCGCGCTGGTCGATCAAGGGGCGGCTGGTCTCGACCGCTCCGCGCAACACGTCGGCCAGGGACAGGCGCGCGCGGCGCAGCTCGACCAGCCCGCGGCTGACGCGCGACAGATCCAGCAGATCGTCGATCAGGCGCACCATCTGGCTCAACTGGCGCTCGATGACCTCGCGCGACCTCGTCACGGCCTCATCGGTGGGCACACGCTTCATCAGCTCCAGCGCGTTCCGGATGGGCGCCAGCGGGTTGCGCAGCTCGTGCGCCAGCGTGGCCACGAACTCGTCTTTCAGTCGGTTGGCTTCGGCGAGCTCGGCGGCCAGGGCGCGAAAGCGAGTCTCATTGGCCCGCAGGGCGGCGTCGGCCCGGGTCCGCTCGGTCACCTCGGCTCCTTCCACGAAGATGCCGGTCACCCGCCCCGCCTCGTCCTTGATCGGCTGGAAGACGAAATCCAGGAAGCGCTCCGGAGAACCACCACCGGCCGTCGACGCCGTGGGGAATTGAACGTATTTTGCGCCGCGAGCCACGAAGGCCTTGCCGGTCGCGAACACCTCGTCCAGGCGCTCGACGTACCCCTGTTCGGCTGTCTCCGGCAACGCCTCGGCGACCGTCCTGCCGATCAGCGATCGATTTCCGACGAGCTCGAGGCAAGCGGGATTGGCCAGCTCGAACCGATGCTCGGGCCCGCGCAGCACCGCCATGAAGCTGGGCGTCTGCTCGAAGAGCTGTGCCAGCTGATCGCGCTCGAACGCCAGCCGGCGCGCGGTCTGCACCTGCTCGGTCGTCTCGCTGCAGACGACCAGCACCCCGCCGATCCCGTGCGGCGCCGTTTGCTCGTCGATCGGGCTGTAGCTGTACGTCCAGTAGACTTCTTCCCGGCGGCCGTGGCGTGTGATCGGGACCAGGTGGTTCACGTTCCAGGTCGCGCCGCCGCCCGACATCACCTGGGCGATCTGCGGACCGATCACGTCCCAGATCTCCGACCAGACCTCCAGCGCCGGGCGGCCGAGCGAGCCTGGATGGCGCTCGGGACCGATCGATCGGCTGTAGGCGTCGTTGTAGAGACAGGCCAGCTCGGACCCCCACCAGATGTACATCGGGTGTCCGGTGTTCAGGATCAGCCGCACGGCCGTCCGCAACGACTGCGGCCACGACGCAGGCGGACCCAGCGACGTGCGCTTCCAGTCATGCGCTCGCATGAGCGCACCCATCTCGCCGCCGCCACTGAGAAACTCAGCTTCGGGCGGTCCGTGCGAGCCCACGCGGACCTCGTCGTCCATCCCACCTGGAACTATAGCGTCAGCGTGTGAGGACGGCTGCGATGGCGGCCGGCGCTTCGATGGGCAGCAAATGACCCGCGTCGGGCACCACCACGATCTCTCCCGGGCGATCGCCGCGCGACGCGGGCGGTACGATCTGATCATCGGCCCCGTCCAGCCAGGTGATCGGGCAGCGCACCGTCCCGAGGCGTGCGGTCAGGTCGGTCGAGCGGACGATCTCGAAGTCGGTTCGCGTGACGTCCGTGGGCGCAGCCGGACCTGCGCTCAGGAGCCCGCGCCGGACGGCCGGCTTCGCGCGTGGCGACAGGCCATGCTCAGCCAGCCAGACGCGGGCGGCGTCGGGGTCGCTCCTCAGCAGCGCCAGCAGCTCGGCGTCGACGGGCAGGCGCGGCGCGGCCGCGACCAGCACCAGGGCGCGCACCTTGTCCGGCCAGGCCAGCGCCGCCTCGAGCGCGACCAGCGCCCCCATCGAGTGCCCCACCAGCACCGACGGCCCCAGGCACAGCGTCGCCGCCAGCAGCCCGGTGGCGTCCCGGTAGCGTCCCAGATCCAGCGGCGCGTCGCCCACGTCGCTGGGACCGTGCCCCGGTAGATCGATCGCGACCGCGTGCGCCAATCGCGCCACGCGGGCCAGCGTCATCGACCAGATGCCCGACCCGGCGCCCGCGCCGTGGATGAACAGCACCGGCGGCTGCCCGGGCCGGCGCTCGCCGCGCTCCGCGTAGTGGACGCGGCCGTGCGGGAGCGGAACGTAGGGCACGGCTCAGCCGGCGGCTTTCAGCTTCTTGACGGCGGCGATCAGCGGCGGGATCGCCTTCTCCCAGGTGTCGACCAGCCCGTAGTCGGCGACCTGAAAGATGGGCGCCTCCGGATCTTTGTTGATCGCGACGATCACCTTGGATCCCTTCATCCCGGCCAGGTGCTGGATCGCGCCCGAGATGGCGACCGCGATGTAGAGCTGGGGCGCGACCACCTTGCCGGTCTGTCCGACCTGCAGGTCGTTGGGCACCATCCCCGCGTCGCAGGCGGCGCGGCTGGCGCCCAGCGCGCCGCCCAGCAGATCGGTCAGCTCCTCGAGCACCTTGAAGTTCTCGCCGGCCTTCATCCCCCGGCCGCCCGAGACGACCACCTTGGCCTCGCCCAGGTCGGGGCGCGCGCTGGCGGTGGCGTGAAGGCCCATGAGCTCGGCCCCCAGCGGATCGATGGCGCCGGGCGCGACGAGCTCGACGTCGCCCGTCTGCGCTGCCTGCGGCGGCGGCTGGAAGGCGGTCTGCCGGACGCTCGCGACGATCACGGGTCCCGCCACCTCGACTTCCTCGATGGCGTTGCCGGCGTAGGCCGGGCGGCGAAACTTGTTCGGTCCCAGCACACCCGTGATGTCCGAGGCCATCCCGGCCGCCAGCAGGGCGGAGGCGCGTGGCAACAGGTCCTTGCCCGTCGACGTCGCCGTGCCCAGCAGCGCGCTGGCGCCGACACGCTTCACGGCATCGACCAGCTGAGGTGCCCAGGTCTCGGCCAGCGGCGCCTCCAGCAAGGGGTCGGTGTATGCCAGCACCCGGGCCGCGTACTTGGCCGCGTCCTCCGCTGCGGCCTTCACGTGCGCTCCGATCAGCACCGCGACCACGTCGGCCGCCAGCTGTTTGGCCAGCTCGGCTCCGGCGGCCAGCGCCGGGAGCGAGGCCGACCGCAGCCCCTTGTCGTCGGATTCGCAGAAGACAGCCACGGCGCCCATCAGATCACCTTCGCTTCGCCGTGGAGCTTGGCGACCAGCTCGTCGACCGAGGCGACCTTCACGCCAGCCTTGCGGGCGGGCGGCGCCGCGTAGGACTTCACGGTCATGGCCGGCTTGGCGTCCACGCCCAGCTCGGCCAGCGTGACGTCTTTGATCTCTTTCTTCTTGGCCGCCATGATCCCCTTCAGCGACGCGTACCGCTGCGTCTCCTCCCATTCGGCGTCGGGGCCGGCCAGCGCCTCGTTGCGCACCGCCTTCTTGCCGATGATGCGCAGGTCGACCGTCACGACCACGGGCAGGCGCACGCCCTTCTCCTCGACGCCGGCGTCGACCTCGCGCGTGACGATGGCCCCCTTGCCGTCGGCGGTCAGGCGGATGCTGGCCAGGAAGGTGGCCTGCGGCCAACCGAGCAACCCCGCCAGGATCTGACCGACCTGGTTCGAGTCCCCGTCGACCGTTTGCTTGCCGAGCACCACCAGGTCCGGCTTCTCGCGCGCCACGACCGCGGCCAGCACCCGGGCCACCGCCAGCGCGTCGAGCGCGGCGTCCTCGGCCCCGACCAGGATCGCCCGGTCGGCCCCCATGGCCAGCACGCCACGTAGCTGCTGGCCGACGTCCTTGGGGCCGATGCTCACGGCAACCACCTCGCCCGAGCGTTCGCCGCCCTTGCCCTTCTCCGTCAGGCGCAGGGCCGTCTCGACGGCATACTCGTCGAACGTGTTGAGCTGCCAGCTGGCGCCGGCCAGGTCCAGCTGTCCGCTGCCGATCTTGAGCTTGTGCTCGGGGTTCGGCACCCGCTTGCACGTCACCAGGATTTTCACGCAGCTCCTTTGGTTACCCGACGGCCAGACGCAAGGCCTCTTCGAGACACAGGAGGATCTCGTCGTCGATGTCGACCAGGTACACCGTCGAGGGCTTGGGCTGCCGGTGCGC
>DATJWP010000181.1:0-20597 GCA_035578045.1 Polyangia bacterium
CGCGGGCTGATGCCGTCCATCCCCTCCCGCGTGGCCTCTTTGCGCAGCTCTTTGATGTTGTCCTGGGTGAAGCCGGGCAGCGTCTTGCCGTCGTAGAGCTTCATCTTCTGGACCAGGGTGAGCTGGTGCTTCTTGGGGTCCTCGAGGCGGGTCAGCACCGCCCACATGGCCGCCATCTCCAGCGTGTGCGGGGCGATGTGCTTGCCGCGGATCTTCCCGGCGTTGTAGTCCTTGGCGTAGATCCGCTGCTCCTCGGAGACGCGCGTGATGTACGGGATGTCGATCTTGACCGTACGGTCGCGGAGCGCCTCCATGAACTCGTTGGAGAGCAGCTTCTTGTACTCGGCCTCGTTCGTGTGACCGAGGATCACCTCGTCGATGTCGGTCTGCGCGAACTTCTTCGGCTTGATCTTGTGCTCCTGAGAAGCACCCAGCAGGTCGTAGAGGAACGCCACGTCCAGCTTCAGCACCTCGATGAACTCGATGATGCCGCGGTTCGCGATGTTGAACTCGCCGTCGAAGTTGAAGGCGCGCGGATCGCTGTCCGACCCGTACTCGGCGATCTTCCGGTAGTTGATGTCGCCGGTCAGCTCGGTCGAGTCCTGGTTCTTCTCGTCCTTGGGCTGGAACGTCCCGACGCCGACCCGGTCCTGCTCGGACAGGATCAGGCGCCGCACCTTCACGTGCTTGATCACCTGGGCCCAGTCGCCCTTGTACTCGGCCATCATCTCCCGGAAGATCAGCCGGCAGGCCGGATCCAGGTCGCCCTCGATGTGGACGTGCTGCTTGCCGGGCTGGTTGATCCCCAGCTCGACCAGCGCCTTGTCGCGCCACTCGGGCGGCACCAGGCGCAGCGGCTCCTCGTGCATCGGGCACTTGAACGTCGTCTGCCCACCCAGGACGTGAGCCAGGCGCTCGGGCAGGTTCCACTCGTAGGTGTAGAGCGCGCCCTCGGGCGTGCGCGAGTACTCCTCGAGCCCGCGCTTGATGAGGCGCGCGATGGTCGACTTCGAGCTGCCCACCGGCCCGTGCAGCAGGATCACGCGCCGCTCGGTCCCGTAGCGCTGGGCCGCGCTCTGCAGGACGCTGACCAGCCGCATGAGCGGGATGTCGAGGCCGAAGATGGCGTCGCGGCCGCCGTGCTGCTCGTCCTTGAAGAAGTTGTAGCGGATGAGCCGCTTCTTGTTGTCGATGTACTCTTCCTGGCCGTAGGAAAGGACCATGTCGTAGACGCGCTGGAACGCGCTGCGCGTCACGGCCGGGTTCTTCCGCACCAGCGCGAGGTAGTCCTCGAACGTCCCTGCCCAGTTCAGCTCCGCGAACTCTTTCAGGTTCTGGAGCGACGCGATCTTGGCGATGAGCGCCGGGGTGTCGGCCTTGCCGGATGCTTCGGAAACGGCCATCGAGTTGATCTCCTTTTTGGGTCAGGACCGCAGGTCGGGAACGCCCGATCAGCCCGGGATCCGCGGGTCTCGATTGTAGCACGACGCGATGTCGCTCCGCGCGCCTCGCAGCGGAAAAACATGTGTTTCGCGTGAGCGAACGCGGGCTCTGCCCGCGCGAGCTCATCGCGGGGGGTGCGGGACCCTTCGAGGGTCCCGCATCTAATCGTGAGCGAACGCGGGCTCTGCCCGCGCGTGAGCGAACGCGCTCTGCCCGCGCGAGCTCATCGCGGGGGGTGCGGGACCCATTGAGGGTCCCGCATCTAATAATGCGACAAGGAGCCGTCAATCCGCGCTCGTCGAAGGGCGTACGCAAAGAGCCCGACGCCCAGGGGGGCGAGCAGGCCGGCGAAGAGCAGCAGCGCGACCAGCGACGGTCGCAGGGCGCCCGGCGAGGAGCCCACCAGCAGCGCGCCGCGCAGCACCGCCAGCGCGTGGGTGAGCGGCAACAGCCCACCCACCTGTCGCAGCCAGCTCGGCAGAACGCTGACCGGATACATGACCCCTGACAGGAAGAACGACAGCGAGCCGATGACCAGCGCCACCGGGTTCAGCCGCCGGACCAGCATCGTGGTTGCCGCCGCCAGCAGGCCCAGCCCCGAGAAGGCGGCCACGATCAAGGGCACGCCCAGCAGCAGCGAGGCCCAGTCGATGTGGGACAGATCCATCCCCAGCAGCAGCTTGGCCCCCACCAGGTAGCCGGCCGAGCGCAGGGACGCGACGGCGAACTCGTAGATGGGCGGCGATCCCAGCACCATCCAGGGGGGCGCCGGCGTAGCCACCTCAGCCTCCAGCGTCCCCATCATCTGGGCCATGCGGATCCGCTGGGACAGGACCGACACGCCGACTTGCTGGAACTCGGCCGCCAGCAGGCCGATGACCACGAACCCCAGGTAGTTCCCGCGGTAGGCGGTGAGGTGGGGGTTGGCCGTCGCCCCGACGAAGCGCGACAGGAACAGGATCGAGCCGATCGCCAGCGCGAAGCCGAACAGCCGGATGGCGAACGCGCCGCGGTAGCCCCCCAGCGCCGACATCTCGCGACGCACGAACGCCGCGAAGACGCGGCCGAACCAGGCCAGGCCGCCGAGGCCGCTCACAGCCCCAGCTCCGCCTCGATGCGGTCCGGAGGCGCCTCCGAGGAGAGCCGACCTCCGCTCAGGAACAGGACCCGGTCGGCCATGGCCCGCGCCTCGGTCGGGTCGTTGCTGCAGACGATGGCGGTGCGCCCGGCGCGGCGGACGATCTCGTCGCTCAGGAAGGCGCGCAGGTCCCGGGCTCCACGGGGGTCCAGGCCCAGCGTCGGTTCGTCCAGCAGCATCACCCGCGGGTCGCCCAGCAACCCACGCGCGATCGCCAGCCGCTGGCGCATGCCGCGCGAATACTCGAGGTAGCGGCGATCGGCCGCGGCCGACAGCCCGACCCGGTCGAGCAGCTCGTCCGCCTTGCGTCGCGCGACGCCGGGGGTCAGGCCGTGGAGGGCGGCGAAGTACAGCAGATTGCTCCGCCCCGTGACCCGGTAGTGGAAGCTCCGCTCGTCGCCGACCACGAAGGCGACCTTGCGGCGGAACGCCGAGGTGCCGGCCCCGGCGTCGATGCCCGCGACCGAGGCTCGCCCGGTCGACGGCAGGAGCAGGCCGCCCAGGATGCGGACCAGCGTCGACTTGCCGGCGCCGTTCGGACCCATCACGCAGGCGATCTCGCCGGGCGCGACCGTGAACGACACGCCGGCCAGCGCCGGGACCGCGCGACCGAACAGCCGCCCGCGCAGCAGGTCCCGGAGCCCCCCCGGCGATTGAAACGTCTTCCCGAGATTCTCGACGGCGATCGCCGGCTCGCTGCTCATTGCGCCAGCGGCTTGCCGCCGCGCTGGAACTTCACGACCGCCGCGTTGTGCTCGGCGACCGTCTGCGAGAAGTAGTGAGTTCCGTCGTTCTTGGCCACGAAGTACAGGTACGGTGTGTGGTCCGGCGCCATCACCGCCTCCAGCGCCGCCCGCCCCGGGTTCGAGATCGGGCCGGGCGGGAGCCCCTCGTGCGTGTACGTGTTGTACGGGTTGTCGTGGTCGTCCAGCTGGATGCGACGGATGCGGCCGTCCCACTTGAGGCAGGCCGCGGACCTGGGCGTCGCGACCGTGCAACCATAGATGATGGTCGGGTCGGTCTGCAGCAGCTTGGGCGAGAACGTCGGAAAGTGGAGCCGGTTCATGAACACCTGGGCGATGCGTGGCCGCTCCTCGCCGCGCCCGGTCTCCTTCTCGACGATCGACGCGAGGATCACGATCTTCGCGTCGTCGAACCCCAGCGTCTTCTTCAGCTCCGCGACGCTCTTGGCGTGCGCCGCCTTCAGCTCGGCGAAGACCTGCCGGTGCCGTCGTACCATGGGGATGAGAGCGCGCGCCGGCGGCGTGTGCGGCCGCAGCCGGTAGGTGTCGGGGAACAGGTAACCCTCCAGCGAGGCGCCCGGCAGGCCCAGCTCGGCCGCAAACGCCGGATCCGTCGCCTTCATCAAGATGGCGGCGCGCGGCGCGACCCCGGCCGCCTCGAGGATCTCGGCGATCTCGACCAGGTTCTTCCCCTCGGGCACGACCACCGTGACCAGCTCGTCCGCGGCCCCCTTCACCAGCACCTCCAGGATCTGTCGCGGGGTGGCCGGCGCGTTGATCTCGTACTTGCCCGCCTTGAAGCGGCTGGCCACGCCGCGCTGCCCGGCGTACAGGCGGAACACGGCAGGGTTGCCGATCAGGCCGGCCGCGGCCAGACGGTCGGCCACCTCGCCGGCGCCGGCCCCGGGGGGGATCTCGATCTCCACCTTGCCCTGGGCCCACCCTGCCGGACGATCGCCGTAGGTCCAGGCCAGACGCAGGACCACCGCCAGCGAGACCAGCCCGGCGACCCAGGTGGCCGCGAACACCATCAGGGCCCGCTTCTTGGCCGGCGTCACGCGGCCGTTCCCCCGGCGCGCCGGCCGTCCAGCCAGCGACGCAGGATCAGCGCCGCCGCCACCCGGTCGACGACCTGCTTGCGCCGCTTGCGCGACAGGTCCGCCTCGAGCAGCACGCCGGTCGCCTCGACCGTGGTGAAGCTCTCGTCCACCAGCTCGATCGGCACCTCCAGCACCGCCCGCAGCCGCTCGGCGAACCGCTCGGCCGCCAGGGCCGCGCGCCCCCGCTCACCCTCGGGCGAGAGCGGCAGGCCGATCACCACCCGGTCGGCGCCCTGCGCGCGCACCAGATCCCGGATGGCGTCCAGGTCGCGCTGGCCGCCGTGCCGCTCCAGCGTCGCGTGCGGGTGAGCGCTCAGCCCCAGCTCGTCGGTGACCGCCACGCCGATGCGCCGCGCTCCCAGATCCAGGCCGAGGACTCGTGCCACGCGCTCATCTTATGTGGAACGACGCCGCCGTTCCACGTATACCCCGGGCATGGCGGACCATCCGAGACCGACCGCGGGCGAGCCCGGCGCGCCGCAGATGCAGATCGACATCGACGACACGGTGGCACAGGGGACGTACTCGAACCTCGTGCTCATCAACCACAACGACAACGAGTTCGTGCTGGACTTCGCCTACATCCAGCCGACCACGCCACGGGCCCGCGTCCGCGCCCGCGTGATCGCCTCCCCCCGCCACGCCAAGCGCCTGCTGCGCGCCCTCGAACACAACCTGAGGAGATATGAAGAGCGCTTCGGCCGGATCGAAGAGCCGGAACCGCCGACAGGCACGATGATCAGCTGAGGCCTGTGGCCCGAGGCCGTCTTCATCCGACCGCGCCCTCGAGCGTCACGAGCGTGCCGGCGCGTGTGTCCAACTCGGCCATCGCGCCCGTCACCAGCGCGCGGTTTCTGGTCCCATGGCCGAAGGCGCCGCCCACCGCCACCGGGATCGACAGTCGCGCCAGGCGCTCGACCAGCACCTCCTCGGCGGTGGGCGAGGTGGCCCGGGTGGCTTCGGGCTCGCGGCAGCTGGAAAAGTCGCCCAGCACCACGCCGGACGCGGCGCCGAACAGCCCGGCCAGATCCAGGTGCGTGATCAGCCGGTCGACCCGGTAGGGGCGTTCGCCCAGGTCCTCGAAGAACAGGATGGCGCCGTCGACGTCCGGCAGGTAAGGCGTGCCCACCAGGCGCGAGAAGACCTCGAGGTTGCCGCCCAGCAGCGGACCGCGGGCGCGCCCGGGAACGACCTCCTCGAGCCCGTCGAGCAGCAGCGCCGGACCGGGCCTCTCCAGTCGTTCGAACAGCGCCGCATGATCATCGGACGAGAGGTTCGGCAGCTGCGTCACCACCGGGCCGTGGACGGCGGCCACGCCGGCGCGGGCCGCGTACGCCAGCAGCGCGGTCCCGTCCGAGAACCCGACCAGCGGGCGAGGACGGCGGGCCAGCGCCGCCGGGTCGAGGAACGGAAGCAGCCGCAGGAGGCCATATCCACCGCGCGCCATCACCACGGCCGCCGTGTCGGGCTCGTCCAGCGACGCTTGCAGCGCGGCCAGCCGCTGCTCGTCGGGCCCCGCCAGAAAGCCGGCCCGGGCCAGAACCGCCGTCTCGTCGCAGCGGACGTCGTAGCGCGCCCGCAAGATCGCCAACCCGGCCGCGAACGCGTCGGCCGGCACCGGCCCCGACGGCGCCACGACACGCACCGGCGCGCCCGGCGCCAGCCTTGCTCCGCGGGTCACCTTCGGCGGCGACGGCGCTTTCCGCCGCCCGCCCCGGCGTTGGAACCCGAATCGCCAGGCTCGGCCCCGTGGGCCTCCGAGGGCTCGGCCCCTGACGAAGAAGGCTCGGCCGCCGAGACCGACGACTCGGGCGCCACCACGGCCGGCGTGCCGTCCGCCAGGAACCGCACGCGCATCCCGGCCACCGCCGGATCCGCCGATTCGATCACGTCCTCGACGCTGGCGGCCCGAGGGCCGCCGTCCCCGCGCAGCTCGACGCGGGTGCCGGTCGGCAGCGGTTCTGCAAACCCGATGAAAGCGCCCGCATCGGTCCAGCTGCGAACGTGCGTGGCGCGCCCGACGGTCACGCCCGCGTACCTCACCTCGATCGCGGAGTCCACGGCATCATGCTAACACGCTCCCGCGCCAGAGCTGACACCGTCCGCCCTCTTGAACTTGCAGTACCCCCAGCTTAAGGTCATCCGCAGAAGAATCTGAGGAGATCGATCGTTCGATGACCAAGCGTAAAGGTTCATGGCGGGGGGCGGTCGTCGCGCTCGCCCTCGGCACGGCTCTGACCGGACGGGCATTTGCCGGCGAAGAAGACGATCTGCAGCGGCAGATCGATACCCAGAAGTCGTCGGTGGTCGACCTCGAGCGGCTCGACGAGCTCAAGGCGGTGGGCGACGAGATCGCGCTCCTGCGTTCCTGGTTGGATGAAGCCTGGAACCTGCGCGCCAAGCACGAATACGATCAGGTCCGTGACGTCCTGGACCGGGCGCTGAAACAAGAAGACCTCATTCGCGCCAAGATCATCGTGTCGAAGCTCCGCGCCCAGGAGCAGCGGCACGAAGCGGCCTTGAAGGATCTGAACAACCGGATCGCCCGCACGCGAAAGGCGCTGCAGGACACGGTGGACAAGAAGAAAGCGATCGAGAGGACGAACTCGTGAGGCCGAAGTCAGCGTTTGGCAGGGCACAACTCGGACTGTTCGGGGTGATGCTGGCGGTGGGCGCGGCGTGCGCCACGCCCCCCAAGCCGCGCGAGCTGGAGGTCTACGACGTCCTCCGCCAGAACAACCAGGCGAGGCTCCCCGACATCTCCAAGCGGTCGCCCGATCTGGTGGCCGAGGCCGAACGGCGCAGCGGCGCGGCGCACGACGAATGGCAGTCGAACGATCTGGACGAGTGCCGCGCCAACGCGCTGCTGGCGCAGATCAAGCTGAAGACCGCCATCGCCCTCTATGACCAGGATCAGCTGAAGGCGCAGATCCAGTCGCTGTCCAGCCAGGAATCGCACGCCCAGGAAGAGCTGGCCGGGCTCTCCAAGGATCTGGCCAGCGAGCAGGAGAAGCTGGCGCTGCTGCAGAAGTACGTGGACGCGCGCAAGACGGCCGAGGCCGACAAGGCGCAGGCCATGACCGAGCAGCAGAAGGCGCAGGCCGAGCAGGAAAAGCTGTCCCAGCAGCTGGCCGCCGAGCAGAAGATCGCGACCGCGCAGCTGGCGATGCGGACCGCCGACACGGTCGAGGCCGCGCAGTACGCCAAGGCCGACTACACGGCCGCCACCGATCTGCTGGCCAAGGCCCAGTCGGCGCTGAAGGCGAGCGACTTCACCAGCGCCCAGGCCGCGGCCGACGCGGCCAAGCGCAGCGCCGATCTGGCGGCGGCGGCGGCCAAGCCCCAGTACGAGCAGGCCGAGGAATCCAGCCAGAACAAGGCGCGAAACGAGGCCCTGGCGCGAGACGCGCCCACCATCCCGGGCGTGAAGGTCCGCATCGATCCGCGCGGCGATCTGCAGCGCCTGGTGATCGTCGTCCCCGAGCTGTTCACCAAGCGCGAGCCCAACATCGCGGCCGGGCATGACATGGTCCTGGATGGGATCGCCGGGTTGCTCAAGAAGTACCCGAACTACCCGGTGCAGGTCATCGGGTACACCGACAACCGCGGCCGCTCGACCGAGCTGATCGCGCTGTCCGCCGCGCGTGCCCAGGCCGTCTACTCCGCCCTGGCCGAGCGCGGCGTCGACACGAAGCGTCTGATGGTGAGCGGCCTGGGCGGCGAGGAGCCGTTCACGGACAATCGCAGCTCGGCGGGCCGCGCCAAGAACAACCGCGTCGAGATCGTCTTCCTGTACCACTGACAATCTAGATTTCCAGGTCGGTGGCACCAGGATGTATCGTCTCCCTGGTGCCTGCCCCTTCGTTGACTTACGCACGGCGCGTCATCCAGCGATCCGCCCTGCTGCTTTCCTTACTGGCCGCGGCGGCGGTCTCCTGTCACTCGCACACGACCACCACCGGCAAGCACGACGCCGGGGTCGACGGGGCGAGCTGCTCCCACGACGGTGGGACCCAGAAGACCAACGGGACGCCCTGTGGCTGCGACGGCGACTGCGCCAGCGGCTTCTGCGTCGACGGCGTCTGCTGCAACACCGCCTGCACCGAGACCTGCAAGTCCTGCCACACGATGTCGGCGCCCGGGACCTGCTCCTACGTCGCGGCCGGCGACCTGCCTCGCAGTCCGGCGGTGTGCCCCAAGAGCGACCCGACCACCTGTGGCCTGGACGGCGCCTGCGACGGCAAGGGCGGGTGCCGCAGCTACGTGACCGGCACCGTCTGCCAGGCCGGCACCTGCGACGGCGCGTCGGTCGGCGGCATCCAGGTCTGCGACGGAGCCGGGGCTTGCAAGCCGGGCGCAGCCACCGTCTGCGCGCCCTTCAACTGCGACACCCGGACCAACGCCTGCGTCTCGACCTGCTCGTCGGACGCGGACTGCGCCTCGAACGTCAAGTGCGTGAACGGCAGCTGCGGCCTGAAGCCGATCGGCGCGGTCTGCTCGGCGTCCAAGCAGTGCGCGTCGGGGTTCTGCGCCGACGGGTTCTGCTGCAACGTCGCCTGCGCCGGCCCCTGCGTCAGCTGCAGCCAGAGCGGGCGCATCGGGACCTGCTGGCCCACCGCGATGGGGATCGCGGACCCCCACAAGCTTTGCTTGCTGACGGACAAGTCGGCCTGCGGTCAGACCGGCGCCTGTGACGGACTGGGGGGCTGCTCCAAGTACGCACCCGAGACCGTCTGCGTGCCGCCGTCCTGCAGCGGCACCCGTCTCAACACCGCCGGCACCTGCAACGGCCTGGGGACCTGCCGCCCGCCGGGCGTCCAGAGCTGCGATCCGTATCAGTGCACCAACGGCGCCTGCGTGAACCACTGCACCAGCGACATGGACTGCGTCACCGGCCACACCTGCCAGAACGGGAGCTGCGGGCCGAAAGCGCCCGGCCAGCCCTGCTCGACCGGGACCGAGTGCGGGAGCGGCTTCTGCGCCGACGGCGTCTGCTGCACCACCGCCTGCGGCGAGAGCTGCCGGAGCTGCGCGCTGTCCACGTCGCTGGGCACCTGCGCCCCGGTCCCCAAGGGCGCCGGCGATCCGCGCGGCGTCTGCGTCGACAAGCAGGCCGCCTCCTGCGGGGACGACGGGACCTGCGACGGCGCAGGCGGCTGCCACAAGTACCCGGCCGGCACCGAGTGCGCCAGCGAAAAGTGCGCCGCCGGCATCTACACGCCGACCTCGACCTGCGACGACAACGGCAACTGCCGGGCGCCCGACGCCCTCGCCTGCGCGCCCTACGTCTGCAATGGGTTGCGCTGCTACGTCTCGTGCAGCGGCGACGCGAACTGCTCGACCGGCAACGTCTGCGCGCAAGGCTCGTGCGGGCTCAAGCCGAACGGCTCGTTCTGCTCCAGCGCCACGGAATGCCAGTCCGGTCAGTGCGCGCAGGGCGTCTGCTGCGCCACGGCCTGCGGCAGCTCCTGCTTCTCGTGCGCGATGACGGGCACGATGGGGCTCTGCACGGCGGTCCCGACCGGACTGCCCGATCCGGCGGGCCAGTGCAGCGACCTGGGGGCGTCCTCCTGCGGAAACGACGGGAAGTGCCAGGCGGGCGCCTGCCAGAAGTACCAGCAAGGGACCGCCTGCGCCGGCGCGACCTGCCCGATGCCCGGGACGACGTTCACGGCCGGCGCCACCTGCGACGGCAGCGGGACCTGCTCGACGCCCACGGCGACCTCCTGCTCCCCGTTCACCTGCGGCGCCAACGCCTGCAAGTCGGTCTGCACCGGCAACGCCGACTGCGCCGCCCCGGCCAGCTGCATCAACGGCTCGTGCGGCCTGAAGCCGGACGGCGCGATCTGCCAGCTGGGCGCCGAGTGCCAGTCCAGCACCTGCGCCCAGGGGGTCTGCTGCCACACCGCCTGCGCGGGCACCTGCATGTCCTGCTCGCTCACCGGCAGCGCCGGAACCTGCTCGCCGGTCCCCTCCGGCGGCTCGGACCCGACCGGTCAGTGCACCGACAAGGGGGCGGCCAGCTGCGGCACCACCGGCTTCTGCAACGGCGCCGGGGCGTGCCAGCTGTACGCCGCCGGCGTCCAGTGCGCGGCGCCGGTCTGCCAGGACAACGCCCACGCAGCCACCGCGCGCACCTGCGACGGCGCGGGCACCTGCAAGCAACCGACGGTGCAGACCTGCTCGCCGTTCATGTGCAGCAACACCACTCAGTCCTGCATCGCCGTCTGCTCCGGCGACGGCGACTGCGTCGGGATCAACGTCTGCAACCCGGACGGCTCCTGCGGGCTCAAGCGGCTGGGCCAGATCTGCGCGGCCTCCGCCGAGTGCGACAGCAAGAACTGCGTGGACGGGGTCTGCTGCTCGTCGGCCAGCTGCGGGACCTGCCAGATCTGCAACCTGACGGGCGCCGCCGGGTCGTGCCAGCCGGTCGCGACCGGGGCTGCCGAGCCGCACGCGCGCTGCTCGGCCACTCCGCCCTGCGGGCTGGACGGGACCTGCGACGGCGACGGCGCTTGCCGCAACACCAGCGCCGGCACCAGCTGCGGCTCCGCCAGCTGCACCGGCTCGACCAGCACGCCGGTCGGATCGTGCGACGGAGACGGCCTGTGCCAGCAGCCCCATCAGGACTGCCCCGGCCACTACGTGTGCGGGGCGACGACCTGCCTCACCACCTGCGCCGGAAGCGGCGACTGCGCCTCGGGCTACAACTGCATCTCCGGAACCTGCACCAACCTCAAGCCGAACGGCACGACCTGCAGCGCCGGCACCGACTGCGCGAGCACGATCTGCACCGACGGCGTCTGCTGCAACAGCGTCTCCTGCGGCGCCTGCTCGGCCTGCAACGTCAACGGCAGCGGCACCTGCGCGCCCATACCGGCCGGCACCACCTGCGGCGCCGCCGCCTGCTCGCCGGGCACCGCCACGCTGGTCGGCGCCTCCGAGTGCGACGGCGCCGGCGCCTGCGTCCCCGGCGCGACCACCGACTGCACCCCCCAGGCCTGCGCCAGCGCCGCCTGCACGCTCGGCTGCGCGTCCGCGGCCGACTGCGCTCCCGGCTACTCCTGCCAGAGCGCGTCGGACGGCGGCGTGGACGGCGGGCCGCCCCAGTGCCGGATGTGACCGGCCCCTGGGACTGAGCGTCACGTTCGACACGGGGAACCCTGGGAAGGGTTCCCGCCCCCTCCCGCGACGGCTCCGCCTGGGCGAGCCCCAGCTCCGCCAGCGCGACCTAAACGCGTTTTGAATCCGGCGGTTTGGTCATTTTTGGGCCGCTTGGTTTCGCCTTGGGGCCCGTGGTAGGGTAGCCCCCTCTCACCGGCCTTTCCCAGGCCCGCCGTCGCCTTCGCGTTGCCGTTTGGGGTCCCGAGCATGCCCACCGTCCGGGAATACGAAGCCGCCCTGCAAAGGAATCCTGCCGACACGGAGGCGTTTGTCGCCCTCCGTAAGACATATCGGCAGGCTGGTAAACACGATCGCCTGGTCACCCTCTACGAGACCCGCGCCCAGGCCATAGAAGACAACGCCAAGGCGGGCGAGCTCTTCTACCTGGCGGCGGAGCTGCGGCTGGACCAGCTGGGCGATGCAGAGGGGGCCGAGGCCGACCTGGTCAACGCGGTCGACCGCGATCCCGGCCACATCCGGGCTGCGGCGCGGCTGAAGGACATCTACCGCGAGCAGGGTCGAACGTCCGACTACATGACGATGCTGGAGATGGAGGCGGCGGCGGTGGCCCGCACGCGCGATCCAGCCCGCATCGCCGAGCTGGAAGCCGAGATGAGCCAGCTCTTCCTGAACCATTTCGCCAAGCTGGAACGCGCGGTCCGCAACCCGCAGCGCGCCGGCAAGCCGCTGGCCGCCGAGCACCTCAAGTCGATCGAGTCGGCCCGCAAGATCTACCGCGCCCTCTCCGACTGGCGATCGGTGGTGCGCCTCTACGAGCTGGAGCTGGAGGGGACCTCGGACGCGCGCCGGCGGGCCGACCTGCTGCTGGGGCTGGGCCGCGTGCTGGGCGAGAAGCTCGAGGAGCTGGATGCCGCCGCGCAACGGCTGTCCGAGGCCGTGCGCATCCGGCCCCGCGACGAGAAGGCCCTCGAGCTGCTGGCCGCGGTCTACGCCAACCCGAACTGGATCGGCGCCGACGGCCTGGATCGCGCCGCCGCCATCTACTATCAGGTCGGCCGGCGCCGGCAGGAGGCGGGCGACACGGACAACGCCATCGCCTCGCTGCGGAAGGCGCTGCACGTCCTGCCGGGACACACCGAGTCGTCCGAGCTGCTCGAGCGGGTCTACTACGACGCGCGGCGGTTCCAGGAGCTGGATCGCTACTACCGCGAGCGGATCTCGGCGGCCGGCGCCGAGCCCGAGAAGATCGACTTCCTCTACAAGCGGGCGCAGCTGGCCGAGGGCGAGCTGGGCGATCGCGTGGAGGCGCAGCGGATCTACAACGAGATCTCGTTGCTGGAGCCGCCGGGCGGCCCCGCCTCGGAGAAGCTGGTCGAGCTGTATCTGGCCGGGCATGACTACGCCAGGCTGGCCGAGCTGCGCGAGCGCCAGCTGGGCGCGGTCTCCGATCCGGCCACCCGCGGCCGGATCATGCTGGAGCTGGCGGCGCTCTACCGCGATCGGCTGGGCGACGGCGATCAGGCGGCGGTCTACCTGCACGCCGTCCTGGAGATCGAGCCCGAGAACCAGATCGCGCTGGCCGCCTACGCCGAGCACTTCCGCGAGAAGGGCGACTGGGCGGCGCTGGCCGACCTGCTCGAGTTCTCCTACGAGCGCGCCCGGGTGGCCGGCGCGCAGGCCGAGGAGCTGCTGCCGCGGCTCGAGGAGATCGCCGCGGTGTCGGAGAAGCAGCTCGGCGACCCCGAGCGCGCGCTGGCCGCCTGGCAGCGGGCCGAGGAGCTGGCGCCCACCTACGGCCGGGCGCGCGAGGCCCAGCGCCGCATCCTGCTGAAGGCCAAGAGCTGGGATCGGCTGGCGGCGCTGCTGGAGCGCGAGGCCGCCGCCCAGACCGATCCGGCGACCCGCATCGACGTGCTCCGGCGGGTGGCGCAGCTCCACCGCGAGAAGCTGGGGAACGCCCGGCGCGCCATCGAGATCTACCGCGAGGTCCTGCGCGCCGACCCGCACGACGCGGTGTCGATGCGCGCGCTGGTCGAGATCCACGAGCGGGAGGGGGACTGGAAGGGGCTGGCGGCCGCCCTGCGCGAGCAGATCGGGCTCACCACGTCGAAGCAGGAGCGGGTCGGCCTGCTCCGCCGCGTGCTGGTCATCTACGACGAGCGCACCGGCGATCTGGTCCAGGGGCAGTGGGCCGCCAACGAGATCCTGCAGGCGGTCCCGGGCGACCGCGACACGCTGGTCCGCCTGGAGCGAATCCTGGAACGGGCCGGCCAGCCGGCTGATCTGGTGCAGGTGCTGGACCTGCACGCCAAGCACGCCGCCAACCCCGACGAGAAGCTGCAGCTCTATCGCCGGATCGCGGAGATCCTGTACGGACGGCTGCAGGACCCCACCGGCGCCGCCGCCCGTCTCGAAGAGGTGGCGCGGCTCGATCCCGACGACGCCAAGGCGCTGGCGGGGTTGCGCCAGATCTACACGGCGCTGGGACGGAACGAGGACCTGGCGCGCGTGCTGGACATGGAGGTCGAGCGGGTCATCGCCGACGCCTCGGAGCAGGCCGACTACCTGCGCCAGCTGGCCCGCCTGGTCGAGGGGACGCTGGCCGATCGCACCCGCGCCCGGAAAGCCTGGGAGCAGCTGGCCGACCTTTTGCCGACCGACGCCGAGGCGCTGGACGCCCTGGCCCGCCTCTACACCGCCGAGGAGGCCTGGCCCTTGCTGGTCCGGATCCTCGAGCGGCAGGCGCCGCTGGCGGCCGACCCGGGGCGCGCCGTCGACCTGACCCTGCAGCGCGCCCAGATCTTCGACGAGAAGCTGCGCGACGTCGACGCGGCAACCGAGACGCTGGAGCGGCTGATCGCCGAGGTCGACCCGCGCAACGCCGAGGCGCACGCCCGCCTGCGCGCCTACTACGAGCAGGGCGAGGACTGGCCGCGCGTCGTCAAGATCGCCGAGCGGCAGCTGTTCCTGACCGACGATCGGGTCGAGCGCGTCCGGCGATCGATGGAGCTGGCCGCGCTGATCCGCGACCGGCTGGAAGACGACCGCAAGGCGATCTCGATCTACGAGCGCGTGCTGGAGATCGACCCCGAGCACCTGGAGGCGCTGGAGGCCGTCGCAGGCCTGTACGGCAAGACCGGGAACTACCAGCGGCTGGCCTACGCCGACGAGAAGCTGCTGGAACGGGCCGAGGACGCCGAGACGCGCGGCAGGCTGCTGCGGGAGATCGGCGACATCTATGAGCGCCACCTGGGCGAGCCGGCCCGGGGCTTCGAGTGGTTCCGGCGGGCGTACCTCGAGAGCCCGACCGCCGAGAACTTGCAGGTGGTCGACCAGGCCGCCGATCGGCACGGCCTTCACGAGGATCTGATCCAGATCTACGAAGGGGCGCGCGAGCGGGCGACCGAGCCGTTCGAGCAGCTTGCTGCCGCGCTGAAGATCGCCCTCATCTGCGAGGAGAAGCTGGACGATCCGGGCCGCGCCTTCCGGACGCTGGTCGACGCCCTGCCCTCGGATCCGGCCGGCGACGAGCTGCTGCACAACCTCGAGCGGCTGGCCGAGCGGACCGGCGACTGGAAGAGCCTGCTGGACGTCTACGCCCAGGTCGCGCGGGCGCGGACCGAGACCGAGGAGCGGGTCGAGCTGCTGCGGCTGCGCGCCGACGTGCGCGAGAAGCGGATGGGCGATCCGTCGGCCGCTCTCGACGAGACCCTGCGCAGCTTCGCCATCGAGCCCCGCAACCCCCGAACCCAGGAAGAGATCCTGCGCCTGGCCCGGATCACCGGCCGGTGGGAAGAGGCGATCAAGGTCCAGGGGCAGCTGTTCGCCCTGGCCGAGGAGCTGCCCGAGAAGCTGACCGTCGCCCGCAACGCCGCGCACCTGGTCGAGCACGAGGTCAAGGACCTGGTGAGGGCCTTCCGCGCCTACCTGAACGCGTTCCGGCTGGCCCCCGACGACGAGGAGATCGTCGCGCACCTGTGGCGGCTGGCCGGCGAGATCGGGCGTTATGCCCCGGCCGTCGAAGAGACACCGCCAGAGGAGCCCCCCGCGGAAGCCACCGCGGTGGTCCAGGAGGAGACGGCGGAGAGCGAGCCGGTCGTCGCGGAGACGGAAGGCGAAGCCGCGGAGGTGGAGGGCGAAGCGGCGGATACGGACGGCGAGGCCGCGGAGTCGGGGGCCAGCCTGGACGTCGTGTCAGAGGTCGACGTCGACCTCGAGGTCTCCGGCGGAGTCTCGCAGGAGGCTCAGGAGGCGGAGGCCGAGGCCGAGGCGCAGGGAGAGGCCGAACAGCCTCCGGAAGAGGTCTCGGCGGCTCCCACCGAGGCGTTCGAGGACGACTCGATCGAGGTGATCGGCGACGAGGAGCTGCTCGAAGAGGAAGACGACGTCGAGCTGGCCCGGCCGCCCTCTCCCCCGCCGGTCGCTCAGGAAGACCAGCCGTTCGCGACGCCCTGGGAAGAGCTGGCGGCCGCCTACGAGTCGCTGCCGGCCGAGGACGCCGACGATCGCTGGGTCTACCTGCGCAAGATCGCCGAGGTCTGGGAGCGCGGGCAGCACGACATCGACCGCGCGCTCGACGCGCTCGAGCGGGCGTTCAAGCTGGACATCACCGACACCGACGTGCGCACCGAGATCGAGCGGATCGGCGCCGCCTACGACCGCTGGGACCGCATCGTCAGGATCTACCTGGGCGCGATCGACGAGTTCGGGCCGATCGACACCGCCGTGATGCTGCACCACGACGCTGCTCGCCTGCGCGAGAAGCTGGGGCAGACCGCGGAGGCCGAGGAGCTCTATCGGGCGATCCTGCGGCTGCGATCGGACGATCCGGTCGCCATCCGGCGGGTCGAGGAGATCTGCCGGTCGCAGGAGCGCTGGGAAGATCTGGCCAACATCCTCGAGCAGCGGACCGGGGCGCCGACCGAGTCGCTGCCCAACGGGCCGGAGCGGCGCGCCCGCCTGCGCGAGCTGGCCGCCCTGTACGAGGAGCGGCTGGAGCGGCCCTACGAGGCCATCGACACGCTCGAGAAACTGCTGCGCGAGTCGTCCGAGGAGGAGCCCGGGAGCCCCGAGCCGCCGACGACCGAGGAGACGCTGGCGGCGCACCAGGCGCTGGCCCGCCTGTACTCGCGGGTCGGCCTGTGGAACAAGGTCGTCCAGACGCTGCAGAGCCAGGCCGAGCTGGTGGGCGACCGCGACAAGGCGCGCGCGCTGCGCATCGAGGTGGCCACCGTCTACGAGCGCGAGCTGGCCCTGCCCGATCGCGCGATCGACGCGTACGAGGCGGTGCTGGCCGAGATCCCCGAGGACGCCCAGGCGCTGGAGGCGCTGGACCGCCTGCACGAGTCGACCGGCCGCTACGACGACCTGCAGGAGGTGATGAAGAAGCGCGCCGCGCTGGCCACCGGCGCCGCCCGCGTCGAGATCGTGCGCCGCCGGGCCCGCATTCTTCAGGACCGGCTCAACAACCCGGAGGCGGCGGCCGCCGCCCTGCGCGACCTGGGCGCCGATGCGATCGCCGACGACGACCTGCTGGCGGTCATGCTGCGGAACCTGCGGCGCGCCGGCCTGGCCCACGAGGCGGCCCGGGTGCTGTCGCAGCGGATCGAGCTGGAGAAGAACCGCAAGGAGGGGGCCAACCCGGCCCGGATCTCCGAGCTGAACCTGGAGCTGAGCCTCCTCAGGCTCGACGACCTGAACGATCCGGCCGCGGCGCGCAAAGAGGTCGAGGCGGCGCTGGCCGCCTCACCCGACAACCCGGCGGCGCTGGGCGCGCTGGCCCGCCTGCACCTCAAGGCCAACGACTTCGCCGGCTACTCGTCGGCGCGGGTGCGCGAGGCCAAGGCGCTCTCCGGCAAGCCGGAGGCGGTCGAGGCCCTGCTGGACGCCGGCCGCGTCTACCGCGAGCAGCTGGCGCAGCCCGAGCAGGCCCGCGCCTGCTTCGAGGCGGCGCTGCGCGAGGACCCGAACAACGCCGAGGCGTTGCAGGCCCTGGCGGCGCTGCTGGCCGCGGAGTCGAACTGGGAAGAGGCCCGCAAGGTGCTGGGGCGGCAGCTGGAGATCACGACCGACCCGACGATCCGCGCGACCGTGCTGAGCGATCTGGCGCGCGTCGCCTGGGAGGGATTCAGCGACGCCACCGAGGCGCAGCGCTACCTGGACGAGGCGCTGGCGCTGGTCCCCGATCACCTGCCGGCGATCCTGGAGATCGCGGACATCTATTACAAGGAAGGCCAGTGGGAGCAGGCCGAGAAGCGCCTCAGCGAGGCGGTGCGGCGGCTCCGGCACCAGCCCCAGCAGGCGGCGCGGCTGTTCCAGCGGCTGGCGGAGGTCCACGAGAAGACCGGCAAGCTGGACGAGGCCTACCGCCAGCTGCTCGAGGCCGACAAGATGGGCCCCGGCCAGCTGCTCACCAAGCTGTCGCTGGGAGAGAACCGGTTCCGCGCGGGCAAGTGGCGCGAGGCGGCCCTGCACCTGGGCAGCCTGGCCGAGCACCCGGACGCCGCGCTGTACCCCGACGAGGTGGCGGACGCGCTGGGGCACGCCGCGCAGGCCGAGATCAAGCTGCGCCGCCCGGAGCGGGCCATCGAGCTGTACGAGGCGGCGCTGGGGCTGCGGTCCGGGCACCGCGCGTCGCTGCGGGCGCTGGCCGATCTGGCGCTGGAGCGCGGTGAGCGCGAGAAGGCCGCCAGCTACCTGCGCCGGCTGTCCGAGGAGTCGTCGGACCGTGCCGAGCGGGCCCAGACGCTGGAGCAGCTGGGCGATCTGTACCTGGAGGTCGACGACGAGGAGCAGGCGCTGTGGGCCTACGCCGAGGCGCGCCGGGCCTCGCTGGCGCCGTCCGAGGAGCAGGTCGGCTTGCTCGAGAAGACCCTGAAGCTGCAGCGCTCGCGCGGCGACGTCGAGGGCGCCGCGCAGACCTCGGCCCAGCTCATCGATCTGGTCAAGGACCCGCAGGAGCGCTCGGAGCGGCGGCGCGACGCCGCCCTGCTGCTCGCCGAGCAGGGGAACGTCGCCGAGGCGGCTGCGCTGCTCGACCAGTCGCTGAGCGAGAACCCGCACGACGAAGGGGCGCTCGCCGCCCTGTGCGATCTGGCCGGGAGGCTGCCGCGTGCGTTCGACCTGGACTCCAGGCTGGCGCGCGCGCTGGCGGAGCTGCCGCCGCCCGCCGATCAACCGGCCGCCCGGGCCCGGCGCGCGCGGCTCTGGCAGCAGCACGGCGAGCTGCTGGAGACCAGCGATCCGAGGGCCGGCATCGTCGCGTTCGAGCACGTGGTGGCGCTGACCCCGGAGCAGCTTCCGGCCCGGGAGGCGCTGGCGCTCCTCTACGGCGAGAGCCCCGAGCACGAGCAGGCCGCGGTCGAGAACCACCGGCAGCTGCTGAACGCGGACATCACCCGCTCCTCGTCGCTGCGCTCGCTGGGGGCCATCTACCTGCGCCGCGGTCAGCTCGATCGGACGCGCTGCTGCTACGAGCTGCTCGCCCTGCTGGGGACGGCCACGCCGGCCGAGCGCGCCTTCCTGGACGTCAACCGCCCACCCGAGCTGAAACCCGACGACCCGTACGCCGGGATCATCGACGATCGCGACCGGGCCGACCACCTGAGCCTGGGCGAGGCGATCGTCATGTCGGAGATCTTCTCTTGCCTGTGGGCCGGGGCGCCCGGACTCATTGGACAGCGCATCGAGGACTTCGGCGTGTCGGCGCGGGACAAGGTCTCGCCGATGGCCGACCTGGACCTGGGCCGGATCTACGGCCAGGTCGGCAAGGCGCTGGGGAACAAGAAGACCGCCCTCTACGTGCGGCCCGAGAGCGCGGGCGACGACGTCACCATCGTCGTGCAGGCGCCGCCCGCCCTGGTCGTGGCGCCCGTCCTGGCCGACGGCGCGCCGGCGGCCGAGATCCGGTTCCAGATCGCGCGCGGCCTGGAGATGACCCGGCCCGAGTACATCCTGGCCGCCGGCGTCCGCCCCAAGCAGTTCACGGCGCTGTTCGCCAGCGTGCTGCGCGCCTTCCATCCGCGGCACGCCAAGCGGCGCAGCGCCGCCGGCGACGCCGCCGCCGAGCAGGCCGCGCGGTTGAAGAAGAACGTTCCCTACAAGGTGTCCAAGCAGCTGGTCGAGCTGTTCCAGAAGCTGGGCAACACCTCCTGGAGCTCGCTGCGCTGGCGGACCGTCGTGCACCAGATCGGGAACCGCACCGGCCTCATCCTGTGCGGCGACCTGGCCACCTCGGCCCAGATCGTGATGCACGACGAGGGGAGCGTCCCGGCCGGCGAGACCGCCTCGCCCGAGACCATCCGCAAGCTGGCCACCAGCAACGAACCGCTGCGCGAGCTGCTGCGCTTCGCGATCAGCGAGGACTACTTCACGCTGCGCGAGAAGCTGGGAACCGCCATCGCCAAGGCGGCCGCGGCGTAGCCGGGCCGCCCGGACCGCCTCAGTTTTCGCGCGGCGGCGCGGACAGATCCACAGGCCCCCTGGCCAGCAGCCCCAGCATCTGCTCGAGCGTCGCGATGACGTCCGAGGCGGCCGCCCGATCGAGCCGCAGCGAGACCGGCCCGAGGGTCAGCACCATCGCCCCGCCGCAGGGGCAGGCCTCGGCGCGGGCCACGTTCCCGATCACCACCGGCCGGTATGTCCTCTGGTCGTCCATCTTCAGCTCCTCCCCCCGCGCGGTGCGGAGGGGTTCATTCGGTCCCCTCCGCACCGCCCCCGACCGCCCCGCCCAACCCTCCCGGCCCCGACCCGCGCCCCGACATGAAGTTGAAAGTCATTTTCAATATCATTTAGCCGAGCGGCGCGGCGCCTGTCAACGTCTTTTCCCGGCGGAGCTCAGCGGCGCGCGCGGACTCGGTCCAGCCAGGCCTGCAGGTCGGGCGGCCACGGGCTGGTGAAGGACAGCGCCGCGCCGGTGCGGGGGTGGGCGAAGCCCAGCGTGGTCGCGTGCAGCGCCATGCGGGGCGGCGGCGCCGCGGGGAAAGGCGCGCCGTACTTGTCGTCGCCCAGGACCGGATGGCCGACGGCGCGGGCGTGCAGCCGGATCTG
>DATJWP010000182.1:0-4363 GCA_035578045.1 Polyangia bacterium
ACCGTGAAGGTGCCGATGACCTGGTCCTTCACGATGAGCGGGACGACCAGCAGCGACTCGTAGTCCTTGATGCGCATCGGGTGCGAGAAGACCGGGACGTCGCGCTCGCGCCACTCGCCGCCGGCCGGCAGCGCCAGCTTGTTCTTGGCCACCATCGACGCGATCGACGAGGGGTCCTTGTGCGTCGTCCCCAGCAGCTTGTCGGCCGCCTCACCGACCACGCAGCGGATGGTGTGGCTGCCGCGGGCGGCGTCGTAGGTGGCGATGGCGGCGAAGTCGAAGTCGCAGACGCCGCGCGCGCCGGCGATGGCGGCGCTGTAGACCTCGTCCAGCGTGAGCGCGCGGTTCAGCTCGGCCGAGGCGCGATAGAAGCGCTCGTGCTCGTGCTTCGAGCGCTCGACCGCCTGGAACACGCGTTCGGACTGGACCACCCGCACCACCTGCTCGGCGGCGCTGGTCATCAGGGCGACGTCGCCGTCGTCGAACTTGCGGTTTCCGGCCCGGTCCGCCACCAGGATCCCGCGCGGGACCTGCCCCTCGACCACCGGCACGCCCACGAAGGCGCCGACGGTAGCGGGCCCCGCGTAGTACGGGATCAGTGACAGCCGCGGCGCCTCCAGCACGAACGGGTGGCGCTCTTTCAAGATCGCCCCCAGCACCCCGCCCCCCGCGGGGATCGATCCCTCGACCACGTCGGCCGAGTCGGTGCACAGCTCCTTGACCTTCAGGCGCTCGTCGGTCTCGTCCAGCCAGAGCAGCGCGCAGGTCTGGGCCTCCAGCGCCGAGCGCAGCAGCGCCAGGTTGTAATACAGCTGCTGGTGGATGGTCTGTATCGAGCCCTGCGACAGCTTCTCCTGCTCCTCGTCGCGGCTGCGCACCCGGCTCTCCGAGGAGAGCGCGGTCGAGATGAGGCGGAACTCGCGGGCCTCCTCGCGCATGGCCGCCACCTCGCCCTCGAGGCGCTTGCGGCGCTCGCGGCGCTGGCGCGCCACCTCGGCGTGCAGAAAGACCACGTTCAAGAGCGCGAACAGCGCGATGAAGGCGACGTGCCCGGGGAACGCGGCCGCCGCCTCGGGTAGAGCCGACGGGCTGAACGACAGCACCGCCTCGAGCCCGATCGCCGCGCCGGCCAGCGGCAGCCCGACCGAGAGCCGGTGGAACGTGACCAGGAAGCTGACCACCGCATAGACCAGCGGGTAGATCGTCGACGTCACGCCGCCCGAGAAGGCCAGCAGCAGGTAGACCGTGGTCAGCAGCAACAGGCCCAGCTCGGCGTCGGAGAGCGCCTCGCGCCGCGGCGTCCGGCGCCGCTCGGTCGTGCGGACGCGGGCCGCGATCTTGAACGCCAGCAGGCCGGTCAGGACCGCCGCGGCGGCCACGCGCCGCAGGTCGGCGCCCGGCGCCCGCAGGTCGGGGAACCAGCCGCGCCAGAACAGCCCCAGGAACGCGGCGCACACGGCAAACGCCAGCGTCGCGCGCACCACGCGCCCGGCGTAGAAGCCAAGCTGCTCGCTCAGCGGCATCGACCGGGATCTCAAGGACGCTTGCCCCGAGACGCCTTCAACGCGTCGGTCAGATCGACGACGATCTCGCCGGGCTTGACCCACCCCAGGTCGGAGCGGGCGACGCGCTCGATGGCGCTGGGATCGTTTCGCAGCGCCTCGGCTTCGCGGGCCAGACGATCGTTCTCGGCCGCCAGCTCCTGATTGCGGAGGCGCACGGCCTTCAAGTCGCGCGACATCGCCAGCGTCCGCCCCAGCCCCGACCGCGTGTAGAGGCAGTACGGGAGATACGCCAGGACGAACGCAACGAGGGCCGCCGCGGCCACCCGCCCCGCCCAGGTCTTTGTTTCACGGCGCATGCGAGCTTCCCGCCCCGCCAGTATCGGGCGGGGGTGCGGGCCCGTCCATTTTCCGACGAATGCTTGTCCGAAAGATTTGGCACGGTGCTCGCATCGATGGCCGGGATGCGCCGCCGCCCTGGCCCATTCTCGTCGTCCGCGGCCGTGATTCCATTCCCGCCTCCGCCAGCCGGTCAGGTGTCCGCCACTCCGGCCACCCCTCCACCTCCCAGGCTGCTCGACCAGGTGCGCGCGGTGCTGCGCGCCCGGCATGACAGCCCCCGCACCGAAGAGAGCTACGTCGCCTGGATCCCGGCGTTTCATCCATTTCCACGGCCGGCCGCATCCCGCAAATCTGGGCGAGCCGGCCGTCACCGGCTTCCCGAGCGCATTGGCTACCGACCGCCACGCGAGTGCCTCGACCCAGAACCAGGCGCCGGCGGCCCTGCTGTTCCTCTACCAGGTCGTCCTGGAGCGTCAGATCGGCTGGCTCGAAGGGATCGTCCATGCCAAGCGCCCCGAGCGCCTGCCCGTGGTCCTGTCGCGCGGCGAGGTCGCCGCCGTCCTCAGGCAAATGCAGGGCGTCGAGCGCCTTTGCTCGTCGCTGATTTACGGCGCTGGATCGCGCCTCCTGGAGCACCTGCAGTTGCGCATCAAAGATGTCGACCTCGCCGGCCAGCAAATCTACGGTTCGTGACGGCAAAGGGCGAAAGGACCGCGCGACGCTTCTGCGCGCAACATCGCAGCCCGCCGCGCGGGTCCACCTCGAGCAGGTTCGTGACCAGCACGGCTCCGACCTGGGATGCGGGCGGGCCTCGTCCAGTTGCCAGACGCTCTCCTCGCCAAGTACCCGTCAGCCCCGGGCGAGTGGCCCTGGCGGTGGCTGTTCCCGGCCAGTCATCCGCCGCGGTCCCGTGGGCGTCCAGAGCCCCCTCGACCGCGAGCCATGACCCACCGACGCTGCGTTCCCCGCGCATTAGACAGACCACGAACCGTGACCGCAGCTACGCGGCGCCCCGATTCCCGCTACAACCGCAAGGGTTCCAAAATCCACGCCCCTGCTTGCCGAAAATTTTATCGCAGCGAGAAACTACAGTTGAATACAAAGTTGGACTGACAGGAGCCCTTGATGGCTGAGACAAAACGCGCCCGCCGGACGCCACTATTTCCAGCGACTTCGTTCGAAGAGGCGATGGCTCTCGCCAATGCCATCCAAAAGCATGCTGCCGGCCAAAAAGTCAGGCGGCTGACGTTGTTCGACAATATGGGCAAGTCGCCGGACAGCGGTCCGAGTCGTCAGCTCATCGTCAACTCGAACAAGTATGGCCTCACCAAGGGGAGCTACGCTTCTGAGTACCTTGAACTGACACCAGAAGGGGCAATTGCTACCGGAGCGGATGCACCTCCCCGGGAGAAGCTCGCGGCGCGGTTCAAACTGGCCATCGAAGGAATTGCTCCGTTCAAGGCACTCTACGACGCTCTGAAGGGGAATCGTCTTCCGGCAGCGTCTGTCCTGGAAGACGCCGCGAAGGAACATGGCGTGCCGGCGCCGGACGCGAAAGAGTGTGTTGAACTCTTTATTGTCAACGCCAAATTCCTCGGCATTTTGCGGCCCATAGCGGGCGCCGAACGAATCATACCTCTCGAACAAGCTATGGAAGGCTTGCCCGCCACCGAATCTTCGGGCGGCGGCGGTGGTCCTGCTGTTGCCCCGACAAAGCCGTGGTCGTCCGAGCGCCGCGCTGCAGGACCCAGCACTGGAACGGATGCTGATGGGTGGAACTCCATCTGCTTCTACATCTCTCCCATCGGCGAACCCGAGAGCGAGCAGCGGAAGCACGCGGATCTGTTTTTGGGGTCCATTGTTGAGCCAGCGTTGGAAGAATTCGGCTTGAAGGTCGTCCGTGCTGATCGAATCGGGAAGCCGGGAATGATCACGGCCCAGATCATCGAGCACGTCCTCAAGGCGAAGCTGGTGATCGCTGACCTGTCGTATCACAACCCGAACGTCTTCTATGAACTCTGCCTCCGTCACGTGTCCCGGCTGCCCACCGTTCAAATCATACGCAAGAGCGACAAGATACCCTTCGATCTGGATCAGTTTCGAACCATCCCGATCGATACCTCGACAATCTATGCGATGGTGCCCAACCTCCAAACGTACAAGGCGGAGATCGCGACGCAGGTCCGCACCGTCCTGCAGGATCCAGACTCCACCGATAATCCGGTGACGACATACTACCCGAACCTCAAGGTCGAGTTCTGACGTGCAGTCCAACAAAGCGTTGCAGCGGACGATCGCCCTTCCTTGCTGCGCTCGGGCGGGCGCTCGCCGCTCAACGCCAGTACGTTGATATGAAACGACCCCTCAAGTTCAAATCAACGCTCGTGGATTGGTGTGTTCGTCCTTTCTGTTAGTCGATGAACCAGGAAATGACGGACCGAGAGCGAGCTGAGTCGACGGTTGATCAGGCTGATATTCGAGGGTTGGCCGCGGCGACGGTGATCGCAACGACGTACCTC
>DATJWP010000183.1:0-56273 GCA_035578045.1 Polyangia bacterium
CGTCGTCACGGGCGACGTCATGTTCGTGGGTGGCTGCGGCCGCACCGACTTCCCGGGCGGCGACACGGCCTTGATGTGGGACAGCCTGCAGCGCCTGGCGCGCCTGCCCGAGGAGACGCGCGTCTACCCGGGCCACGACTACGGCGAGACACCCACCTCCACCATCGCGCACGAGATTCGCACGAACCGCTTCCTGCGCTGCGCCGCGTTCGACGACTTCCGCGCGTTGCGCGAGCAGAAACGCCGCTAAGAAAATTTTGAAACAGATCGGCCTCCGCGCGTTCCGTGGATGGGAAGCAGTGGCATGGGACATTCTGGTCGGATCTTCGGCGTTCTAGCCTGGGCGTCACTCGCGGTTGGTTGCGGTGGAGGCGGTGCGTCGACAGTGACGACGGCCGGGCGAAGCGGCGGCCTCGCCGGCTCGAGGACTTCCAGCTGGTCTTCCAGCCCTCGCCGAACATGTCGACCTTCACGGTCGACGACACGTGCCCCGACGGAACGCCTGTCGCGCTACCCCCGGTAGGGCCCAACTGGTTCACCATCGGGTCGGACATCCTTGGCACACAGAATCCCCAGAACGAAGCGCTGGGAGGCTACGTGCTCAACGGCTGGGACATCAACCTGCAGCCCGAGATCGGAAGGAAGATGGTCATGTACGAGAGCCCGTCCGGCGGCACGACATCGTCATCGCTGGAGCTGAATTTCGTGGTTCGCCACGTTCCCTCGCTGACGCCGCCGCCTCCACCACCCACCTGTGACCTCACGCAGGCATGCGAGCCCGGGCTGGTGTTGAATCCAGACACGTGCGCCTGCCAGTGCCCGGGCAAAGGCCTTTGTCCGACGGGGAGCACCTGGGACGACACGAGCGCGAGCTGCATCCTCCACTGTAGTCCGGGCGGCACCATCGGCGGGTATGCCTGCGTCTACAAAGGCACCACGACCACGACGACAACCATGGGCGGGATGGCGGGCGTGGGCGAAAAAGCCAGCGTCACGCTCACAGCGACTGCTTTGGACGGCTGCGCCCTCACCTACACCCCCACGGGGACCGCGACCTTCAGCCCCGCCGCCGGGGATGACTGCTCGTACGACCCGTTGAGCGTGACCATGACATCCAGCAACACGTCCGGCACCTTCGAGATCGGGCTGTCGCCGCCCACCTTGCTGGCCGATTACGCGACAATCATCGACGGCACGGTCACCTGTGGCACGGCTCCCCCCACACCCAGCCGGTACGGATGGATCTGGATGGAGGTCGGAAATGGGGCCGCGCCCGCGGGCACGCCTCTGGTCGGTTCCTCCACGACGAACATCGGGCCCGGAGCAACTCAAACCTCGTCCTGGTCGCTGAGCCCACAATGACCAAGAAGCGCTGCGCACCGACCTGGATCGTCGTCGCCGGACTGGCTGCGGCCGGGTGCGGTTCCGGTGGCAGCCCCCTGATGACGGGAACCGGCGGCGGCGGTGCAGCCGGACGGGCGGAAGGCAGCGGGGGCCTGCCCGCGACCGGAGCGGGCGGTGGGGCCGGCGCCGGCGCCGGCGGGCAGGCAACGGGCGGCGCCGCCGGATCGACCACGACGGGCACCGGCGGCGGGGCCGGCGACGCGGGGCGCGGAACCGGCGGTGTGGGCGGTGCGGCCGGCGCCGCAGGGCCCGGGGCGGGCGGCGCGGCAGGACAGGGCATGGCCGGCTCGACCGGGGCCGCGGGGCAAGGCGTGGCCGGCGCAGCCGGCGCGGCGGGCGACGCCATCGCGGTGAACGGCGGGCGCCTGCTGGAGATGTTCGGCAGCGCGTCGGGCATCACCGTGGCGGTGGACGCGAGCTCGCGCATTCACGTGGCCGCCCTGGCCAAGGTCCAGGACACCGACAACACGGTGGTCTACGCCATGTGCGCCACCGGCTGCGAGTCGCTGGCGAACTGGTCGGCGATCGCGCTCGGCCCCGGCGACTACTCGATGCCGCCGACCATCGCGCTGACCGCCGACGGCCGGCCGCGCCTGGTGTTCCTGACCCTGACCAGCTCGACGGTGCCGGCGGGGAACTATTACGCCGAATGCGACAGCAACTGCTTCGCCGACGGCAGCTGGAAGTTCGTCCGGTTGACCGACGGCAACCAGTTGCCTTCGCTGTCCCCGCCGGCGCGCGGCCCGTTCGCCGTGTCGGCCCAGGGGGCGGCCCTGTTCGGGTACGCCGCCGGCAACAGCACCACCGCTTACTCGTGCCGGTCCAACTGCGGCGACGTGAGCTCCTGGACAGCGACGGCGCTGGGCGACTACGTGAGCGCGCGAATGGTCGCCTTCGGCCCGAACGACAGCCCCGAGGTCGTCGAGCAGCAGGTGACCAACACGGCGAACACCTTCTCCTGGTACGCGTGCAGCGCGGGCGACTGCAGCTCGACCCAGAACTGGCTCGGCGTGACCGGACTCTGGAGCGGCGGGCCCGCGGCCTACATCCAGGGCTCGCTGGCGGTCACCGCGGGTGGCGCCCCTCGAGTCGAGATCTACGGTCAGGCCTCGAGCGCGCTCGATGCGCCCGACGAGCTGGCCTTCGCCGCCTGCGACTCACAGTGCCAGATGGGGACCGGCTGGTCGACGACCGTCGTGCCCACCGTCGCGACGGACTCGGCCGGCATCGGGTTCGACCTGGCGGCCGACGGCGCGTCCGGGGCCATCGTCTCCTACGCCAGCGACACCCGCGCCGGCACCTCGCGCTGCGCCGGGAGCTGCACCACCGCCCAGTCCTGGCAGGAGACATTGACTCTTTCGGCCGACACGCTGACCGCGAACATTCCGTTCGTCATCCCCGCCAACTGCACGACGGGGTTCTGGACGTTCTTCACCGGCCCGGCCGTCGCCCTCTTCCCGGACGACCGGCCGGTGCTGGCGTTCACGGGGCAAATGACTGCCGGCGGCGGCTCCACCTGCGGCTACACCGTCAACGGCGCCTTCTCACCGACCCAGCGCATCGGGGAGGCGGGCTTCATCCTCTTGCCGAAGTGACGCGCCCGAGGACTTCTCTCACGAAGATCTGAAGCTCGGCGAGCGACGCCACGACCGGGAACCCCGGCGGCAGGTCCGGGATCTCGGCGCGCGAAGCCAGGTAGGCCACCCCCGGGCGCTGGTACTGCACCGCCAGCCGCGCCTCGCTGGCCGTCCCCGCGCCGCCCGGCAGGAAGACGGCGACGTCGGCGCTCAGCAAGTTGATGTGGTTGCGTGACAGCGGATCGGTGCCGCGCTGGCCGCTGTACGGAAGGTGCGTGGCGATCGGGATCTCGATCCATGGGTTGGGGTAGCCGGGCTTGGGGCGCGCGTCGTCGAGCGCCGCGGCGGGCAGCACGCCGATCACCAGCCCGCGACGTGACGGCGCCTGGAAGAAGGCCCGCGACGCCGCCGCCATCACCCCGCCACCGCCGCCGGTCAACAGGTGCACCCCCTGGCCGGCCAGCCAGGCCCCCACCTCCGCCGCCCGCGCGTCGTGAGCGGTCGTGCCCGAGCCGAGCACCGCGACGATGGGAAGCCGGGGCGCGCTCATCCGCCGCCCGCGCGCGCGACCGTCGCCGCGATCAAGAAGTAACCGCCGCCGGCCAGGTCGCTGGCGTCGTGCAGCTCGACGGCGAACGGCCCTTCGCCGCGCGTGAGCGCCAGGCGCGCCGACAGCCCCCCGCCGGTGAAGACGATCTCCGCCTCGTGAAAGCCGACGAAGCGCCGCACCCAGGGATCGAGCGCCTTGTAGATCGCCTCCTTGGCGCAGAACGCGCGCAGCACCAGCAGGTCGCGGGCCAGGCCCGCCGCCGGCAGACCGGCCCGCTCCGACTCGGTCAGCACCCGGTCGGCCACGTCGAACCGCAAGGGCCGCGCCTCCTCGACGTCGACGCCGATCGTCACCGCGGGCGACCGGGCCGGCGCCGCCACGGCGATCGCCAGCGCCGTCTTGTGGCTGATCGATCCCACCGCGTCGGGCGGCAGACGCGGCGCCCCGCGATCGGTCGCCAGGATCGCGTCGGGAGCCTGCAGGCCCGCGGCCTCGAGCGCGCCCCGCAGCGCGAGGCGACCGCCGATCCAGGCGGTCCGGCGCCCCTCGCTCAGCGCGCGCGCAAAGATCCGTTCGTCGCGGTGGAGCGCCCCCGGCCACTCCGCCTCGGGCGGCGGCGCCGCCGGCAGCGTCACCCCGACGCACACGCCGAAGGGCCGCGCGGCGGCGAACCGGCGCTCGAACGCCACGGTCACACGGCCAGCGCGGCCGCGGCGTCAGCTGCGACCAGCGCGCGCACGTGCGCCAGCAACGGCGCGCTGCCGACGGCGACCGGCAGCTCGCGCGGCAGGTGCCGCACCAGCCAGACGATCTGCCAGACCAGCGCGCCGCCCGGCGGCACCGTCTCGTACGCACCCTGCACCTCGACCTCGATGTACGTGTGCGCGGGGTTGGCGTAGATCTCGATCTGGGCCTCGCCCGGCGCGTGCGCCGCCCGCGGCACCACCGGGAAGGTCTTCACCAGCAGCGCGTCGCGCTCGCGATCGACGTGCGCCAGCCACCCCTCGCGCCCATCCGCGAACAGCTTGTTGTGGTCGGAGATGTGCGACCGGTCGTAGTCGAACCAGGTCGCGCCCGCCTCGTCGCGCACGTGCAGGTTCGACGGCGCGTAGCTCCCCTCGCCCGACGGGTAGAATGTCAGTCCGTTGGGGGCCACGCGGGTGATCTGCCAGGGCGCCGTCTGCAGCGGCGACTGGCCCAGGTTGTGGATCCGGTACTCGAACAGCAGCGCCCCCCGCGCCCGATCCGCGGAGACCAGCTTCTCGACCTCGACGCCCAGGCTGGCGCTGCGCGGGCTGCGCATGATCAGCGTGTGGCCGTCGATCGACGCCCGGTAGGGCGCGTGGTCGATCTCGGGCACGGGCGGCCACCCCCAGACGCTCTGCGGGCTGGTCCAGAAGGTCGACCCGAAGTTGCCGGGATCGACGCTCGGCTCGGTGAGCAGGTTCCGGCCGCCCAGCCTCAGCGCGGTGACCCGCCCGCCCGTGCGGGCGTCGATCTCCAGAACCAGGTCGTTCCAGGCAATGGTGTAGGGGCCGTCGGGCGTCTTCGGCGCGATCGGCTCGACCAGCGAAGGAGCGGGCATTGGTGGATCCTTTTACTCCTTGGCCGTCCGTGGACGGCTGTGGAAGCCAAGACCCCCTTTCAAACCGTGCCTGCGGATTTCCCGCACACGGCCTAGGGGTGGTCGCTCGAGACGCAGCATCACGCGGCCTCTTTCTGCCAGAAGGATCGGCCGCCGAGGTCTTCCTCATTCGGCCGGGGCCGGCTGCCCTGCTGCAGCCGGTCCTGTTCTTCACGGCGCACCACGCCGCCATGCTAGCTCAATCCGCGGTCTGGAGCAGCGCTCTTGTCGCCGGTGCCCGACAGCGCCGCCGCGAGCACGAACGGGAGCAGGAGACCGAAGCTCAGTTGCGGAGCGCCTGCAGCGGCGCGGGGATGCGCCCTCCCAGGCGCACGAAGCGATCGGCCCCGAACGCCCCGACGGGTTGCACGTAGGCCTCGCCCAGCAGGCCGCCGTACATGACCGATTCGCCGGCCTTCTTGCCGGGCACCGGAATGATCCGGACGCCGGTCGCCTTGTTGTTGAACACGCCGATCGCGATCTCGTCGGCGATGATCGCCGCCAGGGTCTCGGCCGAGGTGTCGCCAGGCACCGCGACCATGTCCAGGCCGACCGAGCAGACCGCGCTCATGCTCTCGAGCCCGGCCAGCGTCAGCGCGCCGGCCCGCGCGGCCGCCACCATCGCGGCGTCCTCGCTGACCGGGATGAAGGCGCCGGATAGCCCGCCCACCGACGAGGAGGCCATCACGCCGCCCTTCTTCACGGCGTCGGTCAACAGCGCCAGCGCGGCCACCGACCCGGGCGCGCCGGCCTTGTCGACCCCCATCTCCTCGAGGATCTCCGCGACGGAATCGCCCACCGCCGGCGTGGGGGCCAGCGAGAGGTCGACGACGCCGAAGCGCACCGCGCCGCCCATCCGCCGCGCCACCTCGCGCCCGACCAGCTCGCCGGCGCGCGTCACCTTGAAGGCCATGCGCTTGATGGTCTCGGCGACGGTCGACAGGTCGTAGGGTTCGCCCGAGGCGCGCAGGCGCTTGAGCGCCGACAGCACCACGCCGGGCCCCGAGCAGCCGACGTTCACGACGCACTCGCCTTCGCCCACGCCGTGCAGCGCGCCGGCCACGAACGGGTTGTCGTCGGGGATGTTCGCGAAGGTGACCAGCCGGGCGCAGCCGATCCCGCCGCCCTGGGCGGTGGCCTCGGCGGTCGCCTTCACGACGCGCCCCATCTGCAGCACGGCGTCGCCGTTGATGCCGGCCCGCGTGCTGGCCACGTTGACCGACGAGCAGACGCGCGTCGTGGACCCGAGCGCCTCGGGGATCGATTCGATCAGCGCCCGATCTCCGGGAGTCATCCCCTTCTCGACCAGCGCGGAGAAGCCGCCGACGTAGTCGACGCCCAGCTCGCCGGCCGCGCGGTCCAGCGCCAGCGCCGCCGGCACCACCCGCGCCGCGCGGGAGGGCTCCGTCACCAGCGCCAGCGGCGTCACCGAGAGACGCGTGGTCGTGATGGGCACCGCGAAGTCGGCCTGCACGGCGGCGGTCGTCGGGACCAGCCGCTCGGCGGCCCGCATCAGCTTGTCGTGGATGCGCGCGCAGGTCCGCTCCAGCGATTCGGCGGCGGCGTCGCGCAACGACACGCCCAGCGTCACCGCCCGCACGTCCAGGCTCTCGCTCTCGATCATGCGCAGGACCTCGCGCACCTCGGAAGCGTCGAAGCGGCCAGCCACGGGGTGAGTCTATACGCGCTGGAGCGCGTCCACGATCTCTTCGTGCATCACCAGGCAGTGCGCGCCCAGCGCCTCGACCGACGCGACCAGCCTGGTCTTGAACTCGGCGAACGGCAGCTCCAGCGCGCTGACGTCGACGACGATGATCATCGTGAAGAAGTCGCCGGCCAGCGTCTGCGCGATATCCACGATGTCTCCGCCCGCCGCCGCGATCGCCTGCGCGATGCTGGCCACGATGCCGCGCCGGTTCTTGCCCGTCGTGGTCACCACCGCGCGCTGACCGCGCCGCCGCTCGGCCTCGGCGCAGGCCGCGCACACCTCGGGGCTGGGGCCGGTCGACACCGACGGCGGCCGCGCCGCCTGGGACGTCACCTCGCGGGTGACCTCGGCGACCAGCCGCCGCAGCTCCCGCTCGTCAACCTCGCGCTTCAATCAACCTCGGAACCCTGGGAGGGTTCCGTACCTCCCGCGACGGACTCCGCTGGGCGAAGCCCAGCTTCGTCCACGCGATCGATCTCCACCCGATCGACCACCGCGACCACGGCCGCGTCGATCGGCACGTTGGGCTTGCTGCCGGGCGGCAGCTTCTCGCTCAGCGCCACGCGCGCGGCATGACCGAACGCGACCAGCACGTCGTCCCCGACCCCGGCGTCCAGCGTGTCGGCGCAGACCACCAGGTCGTCGTTGGGCCCCGTCGCCTCGGCCCCCGGACCGGTCGTCCCGGGCGCCAGATCGCCGAGCCGGTACGGGCGCACCAGCAAAAGCTTCAGCCCGCGCGCCTCGGGCCACTTCACCGTCGACCAGACCGTGCCGGTCACGCGTCCCAGGAACATGTCAGCCCGCCCCCTCGACGATCGCCGCCACCGCCGCGTCGCACAGCAGATCGCGGTTGTCGGGGCCCGGGCGCAGCACGTTGCGGGCGCCCGAACCGAACGACACCGTGACGTCATCGCCGGTGCGCGCGTCCAGCGTATCGATGGCGACCACCACCCGCCCGGTGGCGGCGCCGTCGGCGTCGCGCGCCGCGACCAGCAGCAGCTTGCGGCCGTCCAGGCCCCGAGCTCGACGGGTGGCCCAGACCTGGCCCAGCACGGTCCCGCGGATCACGGACGCACCCCCACCAGCGCCAGCGGCCGGCGAATTCCCGGCGCAGCGCCAGCCACCGGAAGGCGCGTGGCATCCAGGTCGATGCGATCGACGACGCCCAGAATCGCCGCGTCGACCGGGGTGTCGTTGCTCCCCAGCGACTGGCGGGCGGGCATGCCCAGGCAGACCACCACGTCGTCGCCGATGCCGGCGTGGACCTCGTCGGTGGCGACCAGGTGGCGCGTCCCCAGCGCCGGCTCGTAGATGCCGTGCGGCCGCACCACCAGCAGCTTGGTGCGCGACAGGCGCGGATCGCGACGGGTCGCCCAGACCTGCCCAACCACCCGTCCCAGGATCACGGCGCCAGCTCCAGGTCGTCGACGATGGCGACGACGACGTCCTTGTCCGCCACGTCGGCGCCCACGGTCAGGTCGCGCACCCGGCTGCCGTGCGCGACGATCACCCGGTCGCCCGGACCGGCGTCGAGCCCATCGACCGCGACCACCAGGCGCTTGGGCCCGAACTCTGGTTGCACCAGCAGCAGCTTGCGCCCGCCCAGCGTGCTGGCCTGCCGCGCCGCCCAGAGCCGACCCACCACGCGGCCGAGCAGCACGGCGGCTCCCCGATCAGGCCTTCTTCGAGCCCGACTTCGCAGACGGCTTGGCGGCCTTGGCCGCCTTTTCAGCCTTGGCCGGCTTGGCGGCCTTCTTATCCACCTTGTCGGCCTTGGCCGGCGACTCGGCGCCGGCCGGCTTCGCGGCGGCGTTCGCCTTGGCCTTGCGCTCGGCCACCGACAGCATGTCCAGCAGGCGCGCGTCCGACAAGGTGTCCAGCTTGGCGACGTAGTCCTTGTCCTTGGCCCGGTTCAGGCCCTCGGCGGTGCTGGCCACCAGCTTGTCGTGGCCGCCGGCCGTCTTGGTGCGGCTGGCCACCGAGTGCAGCCGGATCAGCTTGCGGTTGGCGACGCCCAGGAGCCGCTTGCGCAGGTCATCCTTGCTCTCGTCACCGGCATCCAGCACGCCGACGATCTTGTCGACCAGCTTGTCCTTGCCACCGAACTCGTCTTTCACCCGCGCGAGCGGGCTCTTCTTCAAAGCCGCGGACATGTACGCAGTTCTCCCGGATAGATCCTTCGAAAGGCGGGTATTTACCCCAAAGCCGGCGCTTTGCCTAGGGGGACCTGACGGAGGGGGTCGGGAAACCGGCAGCCAGATCGATGAACCCCCGGATCCAGATGAGGTTGATGGTGTCGGCCACCTCGAGCGGCGTCTCGGTGGTGGTCTCGATGGCAGCCGTGTACGGGACCCCGGCCCGGTGGAAGCGGTCGGTGATGCTGCCGTCGTGGCAAAAGATGAACCCCTCGGCGTCGGCGTGGACGTCGCTGCCCGGCTCGTGCCCCGAATCCACGATGCTGCTCCGCAGGACCGGCACCAGCGACCCCGACCGGGCCAGCAGCGGCCGGTACCAGGCCGACTCCCCGAAGATGTAGGCGTAGAAGAAGGGACCGTGGATGAAGTTGTCCTGGTGCAGGTCCAGCGCGGCCACCGGCGGCGGGGCGGCGTCCAGCGCGCGGGCCAGCGCGGCCGTCTCCTTGGGCAGCCCCTCCCGGGCCGGCACGATCCGGGTGAATGGCGTGTCGTCGTAGATCTCGCCCTTGAAGACGCCGGGCGCGACCTCGTACCGCAAGAAGTCGTTGTTGGGGCGCTCGCCCGAGGCGTTGTAGCGGGTGTGCCCCTCGAACCCCGAGGGGTTCACGCAGGGGTACAGCGTCAGCCCGACGCCCCGCTCGGCGGCGTAGTGGACGATCTCGGCCGTGTGGTTCAGCAGCGTCCGGGGACCAGCCTTCTCGTCACCGTGAAACCCCGCCGTCACGACCACAGGGTTGGGCCCGGGCAGTCGCAACCCCACCAGGGGGTATTCGCAGCCCGCTTCCAGGACGGCGCCGTACCGGAAAGGCTCGGCGGGCGCCGCCACGGAGGCGGCCCATTGCGCCAGGGTTTCGGCAAACAAGACCCCCTAGTCTGCCACGGGTTTGCCGGCGGGCCGACGGGCGCATAGGCTGAGTCCCGCATGGCCGACGTGGCAACCTCCGTGGCCGGGAAGCCCAGCAACGACCAGCCTGACGCGGCGCACCCGGCCGGACCGCGGCCGTCGCTGGCCGTGGGCGCAGCCCTGGCCGGGTACGGACCAGCCAGCTTCAACCGATCGCGGATCCGGGCCATCGGCCTCGAGCGCGCCCCGCACAAGGACCTGTACCACTTCGTCCTGGCTCAGTCCTGGCCGCGGTTCTTCCTGCTGACGGCTCTGCTGTTCCTGCTGACCAACCTGGTCTTCGCGCTGCTCTACTGGGTCGTCCCCGGCTCCGTGACGCACGCGCGCCCCGGTTCGTTCGAGGATTCGTTCTACTTCAGCGTGCAGACGCTGGCGACCATCGGCTACGGCGGCATGACGCCGGCCACCCGGTACGCGCACATCGTGGTCACGTTCGAGGCCTTCGTGGGCGTGCTGGCCGTCGCGCTCATCACCGGCATCACCTTCACCCGCTTCGCGCGGCCGTCCGCGCGCGTGCTGTTCGCGAACCGGGTGGTGATCTCGCCGCGGAACGGCGTTCCGCACGTGATGTTCCGGATGGCCAACTGGCGTCGCAACCGGATCGTCGAGGCGCGGCTGGGCGTCGTGCTGCTGGTGACCGAGCGGACCCGCGAAGGCGAGGTGCTGCGGCGACAGATCGACCTGCCCCTGGTCCGCGACCGCACCGGCGTGTTCTTCCTGACCTGGACGGCCATGCACCGGATCGACGAGGCCAGCCCGTTTCACGGGCCGGACGCGATGGACCGCCTGCGCGAGCAGGGGGCAGAGCTGTTCCTGGCGCTGATCGGCCTGGACGAGACCATCGGCCAGACCATCCACGCGCGGCGCCAGTACAGCCTGGACGACATCGTCTGGAACGCGCGCTTCGCCGACGTGCTGTCCGACGACCCCGACGGCACGCGCGTCATCGACTTCCGCCGATTCCACGACGTCGTGCCGATAGACGTCAGCGGCTGAAAATCGGCGCGGCTCCGCCGCCGCGCGCCAACGTCAACAGCGCCCCCAGTCGGGCGAGCAGATCGTCGAAGGCCGCCTCGCTCAGGCCGACGTGAAGGTCGAAGCCGGTGCCGGACGCGCTGGCGGTGACGCTGTCCAGGTAGGGGCCCAGGCCCAGCATCAAGACCTCGGGGTTCTTCTTGGCTTCGGCGGTCGCGGCGGTCACGTGGTCGGCCATGGCGCGCGCCTGCGCCGCCGTCGACAGATCGGCGTGCAGCAGCGCCTCGAGCCCCTTGCCCAGGTTCAAACCGGCCGAGAGCGTCTGGACATTCGCGGCGTCGGCGAACTTCGGATCGGCCGAGAGCGACTTGCGCGTCGCGTCCGGGACGATCGCCGCCGCCCAGATGTCGTGCGCGCTGGCGGCGCGCTCGACCAGGCTGACCAGGTCCAGATCGGTGGCCGCGCTGTCGCCGGGACGAGGCGTCTCGGCCAGGTCGGCCATCTTCGGCCCCCAGCCCCCGGCCCCCAGGACCACCGTCTGCTCGTCCAGGAAGAAGCCGACCAGATCGGGGTCCCGCTTCGACGCCCACAGCGTGAATCGGCCGTGCGCCGTCGAGGTGAGGTCGTCTCCGTTCTTCTGCAGCTGGTCGCGCACGTAGGCGACCAGACGCGTCTCGTCCAGGTGGTCGGCGCGCAGGACCACCCCCAGCTCGCCGTGGACGCGCGCCTCGTCGGGGAACGCGACCGTGACGCTGTTCAGGTGGGCCAGCGGATCGAACCCGGTGCGCTTGGCGAAGTCGTCGATCTCGTGCTGGTCGCCCGGGTTGCGCTTGGCCTGCGCCGCCAGCTTGGCCGCGGCCGGACTCCCGCGCAGCTTGGCGACGTCGATCGAGGCGACGATGCGCGTCGCCGCCGGGAACAGCGCCAGCCGCCCCTCGACGGTGGCGGCGCTCTCGTTCCGCCGGCACCCGCCACGGCACGAGCCGATCGCGAAGAGCGCGATCGCCACTGGCCAGAAAACTCGGCTTCGGTTCATAGTGCGCGGGATGTCTTGGTCTCGCATGCGATTCAAAGGGGAAGTGGTCTACGTTCAAACCGACGAATCGGGGCGCCCCGTACTCGACTCCGCCGGGCGCGCCGAGATGAAGTATCGCGAATCCGACGCCAAGAGCTACCGCCCATACCCCACGAACCTGATCCCGGACGACGGGCCCCAGCCCGCCGCCGATGAGAAACCGGCACCCAAGAAAGTCGCGAAGACGTCGGTCGCGAAGGCGGCGGTCGCGAAGACGTCGGTCGCGAAGGCGGCGAAGGCCCCGTCCGGCGGCCCGGCCGTCCAGATCTGGACCGACGGCGCCTGCTCGGGCAACCCCGGCCCGATGGGGATCGGCATGGTGGTCATCGACGGCCCCCACCGCCAGGAGAAGGGCGAGTACCTGGGGATCGGCACCAACAACATCGCCGAGCTGACCGCCATCGAACGGGGCGTCGACATGGCCGGCGCCGCCTCGGCCAGCCACCGCCTGCGCGTCTACACCGACTCCAGCTACGCCATCGGCGTGCTCTCCAAGGGCTGGAAGGCCAAGGCCAACCAGGAGCTGATCGCCAAGATCAAGCGCCGCCTGGCGCCGCTGAACATCGAGTTCGTGAAGGTCTCGGGCCACGCCGGCGTCCCCGAGAACGAACGCTGCGACGAGCTGGCGAGAGGCGCGATCACCGGGCGACGGTAGAGGGCCAATCGGGAGATCCAATTGCCGATCCGTTCTTTAGAACAGGTCACAAATGACTTGGGCTTCAGAGATGATGAGCGTACAGGGGAAAGGCTACTGGTCCGATTTTATGAATCGGTGCTTGAACTCTGGCTTAGGGTCATCTCAGGAATGCGGCTGCAGTAAAGACTGCACAGTTAGACTATTCGATGGTCTCGGTGATTTTGCGCCAACTGTCCTAAAATACGCGCAGGTCGCCACCGCCCACAAACTTGCCGAATTGTGTGCCTTCTCGGACCGCCAAGAGCTGTGTAACGTATTGCGACTGATTGCAGAATGGTCGTGCGCTTTTCCGCCGGTCTATGCATGACATCAGGCGGTACCTCGCGAGCAAATAGCGGATAGGGTGACCGACTCGGCAACCTCGCGGGCGGCCTGGAGGGTTCGGTCGAGGGCGATCAGTTTGTGCGCCAGAGAGCGGCGCAGATCGGGCTGGCGCGCCACCAACTCCGGCGGGAGCTGGTCGGCGGCGGCGTCGGCGAGGTCGATCCCGTGCAGCTCCAGGTTGAAGAAAGACTGGGTCAGCGAGGCGACGACCATCCGGCGCCGCAGCCACTCCGGCGCGAGGATCAGGCTGGTGCCGATGACGTGCAGGCGCGCGAGCGGCGTCACGGCGATCGGGATCTCGACGAGGCCGTGGCTCTTCGCAGGACGGTAGGGCCGGCCCGGCGACGCGTGGTACGGAGCTCGGGGGGCGAAGAGCGCGCGGGGGTCGTCGAGCAGGCTGGCGGAGCGGCGCCCGAAGAGGCGCATCGCCCCCATGACCAGCGCCTTGGCGACGTAGTACGGCGGCGACGGGAACACCGACGAGTCGTAGGTGTAACCCCGTTCGAGCAGTAGCTCGAGCACCTCACGGTTGATGGCGTAGCCGGGGGCGCGGAAACCGACGGGCGGGCGGCCGGCGACCGCCGCTATGGCCTCATGGGCGCGGTCGATCTCGTCGGCCATCTGGGGGCGCGGCAGGCGCGTGAAGTCGTAGGGGTGCGTGTGCGTGTGGTTGCCGAGCTCGTGGCCGGCGCGGGCGAGCTCGGCCAGGATGGCGCGCGCCTCCGGATCGTCCTCCAGATCGCCACCGACCACGAAGAACGTCGCCTTGACGCCGTGGCTCGCGAACAAATCGGCGAACCGCGGCAGGCACCGTCGCAGGACGACGTGGCGCACCGACGGCGGGACCAGGCCCAGGCCGTGGATCCGGTAGTAACACCCGATCCCGTCGAGATCGACCGAAACGGCGACTCTTCGTTGCCCCTGCCCCTGAAGCACCACGTTCTTATCCGGCGCCCGCCTCGGCAAGCGCGCGCGCGACAAGCTCGTCCAGGCCGACGGTCTTGGCGATACCGACGAGGTACGCGATGTCCAGCGTCGGCTTCTGCGCTTTGATGACGCCGAGAACATCGCGCCACTGCTGGTCTGACACCCCGTTGCCCTCACGAAACCAATCGAGCTTTCTGAGGACGATGTTTTCGGGAGCCGTGACGAATGCCTCTCGGGGAGGATCACGCACGACGGTCACGGCGCACCTGCGACGTAACTGTTCCTGGTCGAGCAGCTCGGCGCCGGCCACGAACAGATCGGCTTTGAGCATCGTGGCGAAATGAATGACGTTGAACGAAGCGTGCCGCCGAACCGCGTCAGCAACCGCGTCTTCGTCCACGTAGAAGTCATCCAAGAACATTGCCACGAACGGCGTGGCCTGCGGCGGGGTGAGCCCGACCAGCAGGTCGACATCGGCGCTGGCCCGCGGTTCGCCAAAGACGGAGCTCGAGAGCGATCCTCCAACAGCGTACGGGACGGCGAGCCTATCGAGCCGCTCCACGACCGCGAGCAGCACCTGGATCGGTTCCGAGATCATTCGCCCGGTAAAGCCTGCCGTCCGGTCGCGCGGAGCACCGTTTCTCTGCCCAGGCGGCGGGCTGCCAGGATGAGCTGAACGTCCTCGTCGGACAAGTCGGGCAGCCGCAAGCGAATCCCGGCGGCGGCCAGCTCGAAGACCGCCTCGGACAGCTGGCTGACCATTCGGAGCTTCTGCCAGGGCTCCATGGAGCGATACGCCTCTACGAGCCGGCCCTCGACGGCAGGGCTGGTATCCGCGGATTGTGTCCTCGACACCCCCGAAGTATGCCCCAACATCGACTCGAGGCGGCTTATCCTGCGCTGCTCATGCCGCGTACCATGACCTCCGTTCAGACCCCCATCGTCTATCGGGTGTCGATGCCCGTCCCAGCCTCGCACGAGTACGAGGTCGAGATGCGCGTGCCGGCCCTGCCCGGGCGGGACGAGGTCGAGATCGCGTTCCCCGCCTGGGCGCCGGGCAGCTACATGATCCGGGACTTCGTCCGGCACGTCAGCGGGCTGACCGTCACCGACGAGCGCGGGCGAACTCTGCCGGCCGACAGCGTCTCGCGCGTCGACAAGCAGCGCTGGCTGATCGGCGGCGGCGGGCGGCCGTTTCGCGTGCGGTACCGGGTGTTCGCGTTCGAGGCCACCGTGCGCACGTCGTTCCTGGACGACAGCCACGCCTACTGGAACGGCACCAGCCTGTTCTTCTACGTCGAGGGGCAGCTCTCGCGCCCCTGCCAGGTCGAGGTCGTGCTTCCGCGGCGCGGCTGGCGCGTGGCGACGGCGTTGCCGCCGGTTGGCGGGCGCCGCCAGACCTTCGCGGCGGTCGACTTCGACGAGCTGTGCGACTCGCCGTTCGAGATTGGCGCGCACCAGCTCCGCACGTTCACCGTCGGGCGCACGCAGTTCGAGCTGGCGCTGTACGGGCGGACCAACGCCGACGTCGATCGCCTGGTCGACATCCTGCGCCGGGTCGCCGCCGCCACCGGGCGGATCTTCGGCGGCTTCCCCTTCAAGCGCTACGTCTTCATCGTTCACGCGCTGCCGGTGGGCTCGGGCGGGCTGGAGCACCGGGCCTCGGTGACGATGGACATCAGCGGGCTGTCGTTCGAGGACGAGAACGGGTACGTCCGCTTCGCCGATCTGGCCGCGCACGAGTTCTTTCACGCCTGGAACGTCAAGCGCATCCACGACGCCGCGCTGGGTCCGTTCGACTATGCGCGCGAGAACTACACTCGCCTGCTCTGGCTGTTCGAGGGGTGCACCGACTACCTGGCGCACGTCATCATGCTGCGGGCGCGCGTCACGACGGTGAAGCAGTTCCTGAAGATGATCGCCGAGGACTGGCCCAAGTACGCGACCCGCCCCGGCCGCAACGAGTCGTCGCTGGAGGATCTGTCGTTCGACGCCTGGGTCAAGCAGTACAAACCCTCCGAGAACTTCATCAACCGCGCCGCCAGCTACTACGAGAAGGGGTTCTGGACCGCCATGGCGCTGGACATCGAGCTGCGCGTCGCCAGCGGCGGCGCGCGTGGATTGACCGAGCTGTTCCGGCTGCTGTGGGAGCGCTTCGGGCGCGCCGGGCGCCCGATCGCCGACGCGGACGTGCGCGCGGCCGCCACCGAGCTGGCGGGCAAGCCGCTGGACGGGTTCTTCGACCACCACGTCCGCGGGAGAGAGGACCTGCGCCTGCCCGACTGGCTGGAGCGCGCCGGCCTGAACGTCGACGCCCGCCCCGACTGGGACGAGACCGCGCGGCCCGCCGCCGATCGCGATCCGGTCCGGGCCGCCCGCGCGCGCGCCTGGACCGGGCTGTCGCTGACCCCCGATCGGACCACCGTCCGCAACGTCGTCCCCGGCTCGCCTGCCTGGAAGGCCGGCCTCACGTTCAACGACGAGATCATCGCGGTGAATGGCGCGCGCGTGAGCGGCGCGACCTTCGCCAAGCGCGTGGCCGACCACGCGCCGGGCGATCGCGTCTCGGTCGCGTTCTTCCGGCGGGACGAGCTGGCCAGCGCCGAGCTGACGCTGGCCGAGAGCCCGGAGCGCCGTTTCACGGTCATCCTGGACGATGACGCCGGACCACGCGCCCGAGCCGTCCGGTCCGGGTGGATCGGGGCCTGAGCGCAGGCCTCAGCCCTGGCCGCTCACGATTCGCCACATCTTCGGTCATCGCATTACCGGCTGGTGACGACGATCTCCGTGCGCCGGTTGGTGGCTCGGCCTTCGGCGGTGCCGTTCGACTCGATGGGGTTCGCCTGGCCGCGCCCCTGGACCTGGATCCGCGAGGACGAGACGCCGTGCTGGACCAGCAGATCCTTCACCACCCGCGAGCGGGTCTCGGAGAGCCGCTGGTTCGCCTCCTGGCTGCCCATGCTGTCGGTGTAGCTCTCGACGCGGATCTGGGCGGTCGGATGCGCGAGCAGCGTCGCGGCGACCTGCTCGATGGTCTTGATCGAGTCGGGCATGGGTTGCGCCGCCCCGGTCTCGAAGTTCATCGGCGCCACGTTGAAGCGCGCGGGCGTCGCCCCCGAGCCGGCCAGGAACCCCTCGAGGGCCGACGTGGGGGCCGCTGCCGGGCTCAGCGCCGGCCCGGCCGGCAGGTACGCCTGGGCCGAGGCGGCCGGCCGCGCGGCGACCGCCGGGCTGGGCGGGCGGTGGAAGCTGCGCAACAGCCAGAGCCCGAGCAGGAAGACCGACGACAGCACCAGCATGGGCAGCGCCCCGCCGGCCCGGCGGTTGGCGGCGGGCAGCTCGCGGATCGCCGGGCCTTTGGCGCGCGCGGCGCGCGCCGGACGCGGCGCGGGGGCCTGGTCGCCATCGAAGACCGACGCGATCGGATCGGGCAGCCGGCCGACGAGCTCGCCGCGCTGCTGGCCCAGCAGTGACTGCAGCTCCTCCGGCGCCAGCTCGCCGTAGCTGCGGCGCATGGCCACGACCGCGGTGCCCGTGAGACCGCCCAGCAACTTGCGCGCAGAGTCGGGGCGGACGCCGGTCGTGCGCGCGACCGCCAGGGCCAGGGGGCCGGCGCGACCCCCGGCTTCGGCGTCGAACAGCACGGCCCCCTCCTCGAGGCCAGCGGCCGAGCCCAGGCGAGAGCCGGCCGTGGCCCCCTCTGACCCGAGCTCGACCCGTTTGATGATGCTCGACAGGCGGCTGGCACCGTCGGGTGACGTCGCCGCATCCGACAGCGTCGCCAGCACCGACGGGATGCCGGTCGAGACGGCCGAGCGCGTGCGCTCGTCGCTCTCGCCCAGCTCGGACGCGGCCCGGTGGATGAGGTCAGGGCTCACCTGGCCAGCCAGCAGCGCGACCAGGCTTTGCGATTCGACTGCGCCGTGAGACATCGGGGCACCTCGCTTTCGATCCGATCGAGGTGCATTCGGCAGGCCGCAGCGACTTGCCGCCCAGCCGCAGGCACGCATCGGATCGTGGATTACCGCCTGGTGACGACGATCTCCGTGCGGCGGTTCTGGGCTCGACCTTCAGCCGTGTCGTTCGAGGCGACGGGCTTCGCCTGGCCCAGCCCCTGGGCCTCGATGCGCGAGGCCGAGACGCCGCGCCGGACCAGCTGCTCCTTCACCGCGTCGGACCGGGCTTCGGACACCTGCTGGTTGGTCTGCTCGCTCCCGACGTTGTCGGTGTAGCTCTCGACGCGGATCATCGCGCCCGGGTAGGCGGTCAAGGCGGAGGCGAGCTGGTCGAGGGTCTTCGCCGAGGCGGGCGTTGGCTCTGTCGAGCCGAAAGCGAAGTGCAGCGGCGTCATCGAGAATCGCGCCGGCACCGCGCCCGGGCCGGCCAGGAAGCCGGCCAGCGCGTCGGTGGATCCCCGCGCCCAGACAGGCGAAGTCTCCGGCGCCGGGGTCGTCCTGGGCACCGGAGGCGGAGCCGGCAGGACCGTCTGAGTCGGGACCGGCCGCGTGACCACCGGCGTGATCCGATGGCGGGCGCCGCGCAAGAGCCACAGCCCGATCAGCAGGAGACCGGCAAACAGCACGATGGGAAGCAGCCCGCTCGGCCGGCGCCGCACCATCGGAAGCTCGCGGATGGCCGGGCCCGTCGCGACGCGCTCGGTGGCGGTGCGCTCGACCGCGGCAGCGGGGCCGCGGTCGAACAACGACGCGACCGGCGCCGGCAGTCGGCGGACGAACTCGCCGCGCTGCTGGCCGAGCATCGACTGCAGGGCTTCCGGCGCGAGCCGGCCGTAGCTGCGGCGCATGGTCACCACGGCCGCGCCGGTGAGGCCACCGAGCAGCTTGTGGGCCGAGTCGGGGCGGATCCCGCTGGTGCGCGCGAGCGCGTCGGCGAGGGGACCGGCTCGTCCGCCCGCTTCGGCGTCGAACAGCAGGACGCCCTCCTCGCGGCCGGCAGCCGACCCCAGGCGAGACGCGGCCGTCCCGGTCGGGGGCTCGAGCTCGAGGTCGTTGATGACGTTCGACAGGCGGTTTGCGCCGGCGGGCGAGATCGCGACGTCCGAGAGGGTCGCCAGCACCGACGGGATGCCGACCGACAGGGCCGAGCGCGTGCGTTCGTCGTTCTCGCCCAGCTGCGACGCGGCCCGATGAATGAGGTCGGGGCTCAACTGGCCGGCGACCAGCGCGACCAGCCCTGGAGATTCGACTGTGCCTTGGGACATGAGGGCACCTCCCTTTCGATCCCTCAAACGAGGTGCATTCTGCATACCGATGTTGCGCAGCCCCTTGCTGGGGTCGCAGGTTTCCCTAGGCGAGAGGAGGAGGCCCATGAGATGGAACCAGCGCGATGTGAAACAAGGGATGATCGTCACCACGAGCGTGGGTGATCGACTGGGGAAGGTCATCAGCTGCGGCGCCGAGACGTTCGTCGTGGAGAAGGGGGTGTTCTCGCCCAAGGACTACGAGCTGCGCTACGACCACATCCTCAAGGTCGACAGCGGCGGGGTCACCTATTCGCTGACGGATCTGGAATCTCGATTCGGCCCGGCGGTGTCCAACCTGGGCGCCCAGTCGCGAGAAGCGGCCGCCACGAAGGCGCCCGAGCCGGAGCGAGAACCCGAGCCCCTGCAGGCCAGGTCGCGGGATGAGACCCCCGCTCGACAAGAGGTGCGCATCCCGCTGATGGAAGAGGAGATCGGCATCGAGAAGGTGGCGCGCGAGAGCGGGCACGTTCGCATCCACAAGACCGTGAAGACCGAGCAGAAGCACATCACGGTGCCCGTCACGCGAGAGGACGTGGTCATCGAGCGGGTGGCGGCGACCGAGGGCGAGCCGTCAGGGCTGGCGGAGGCCACGTTTCAGGAGCAGACCCTGGACCTTCCGCTGCACGAAGAGGAGGTCAAGGTCAGCAAGCGCCCGCGGCTGCGCGAGCAGATGGTGGTGCGAACCGTGGTCCAGGCCGTCCAGAAGGACGCCTCGGCCGACCTGCGTCACGAGGAGGCGGAGATCGAGGACACGCGCTCCAGCCATCTGGCGGATGGTGGCGGCGAGGACACCAGCGAGTATCCGTCCGGTTACGGAGCGCCTGGCCGGCGCTGAAGCACCTGATCGATCAGGCCGTAGTCCTGCGCCTCGGCCGCAGACATGAAGTTGTCCCGCTCGGTGTCGCGCTTGATGCGTTCGGGCGCCTGGCCGGTGTGACGGGCGTAAAGCGCGTTGATCGTGTCGCGCGTCCTCAGGACGTGGCGCGCGTGGATCTCGATCTCCGTCGCCTGCCCCTGCATGCCGGCCAGCGGCTGGTGAATCATCACCCGCGCGTGTGGCAGCGCGCTCCGCTTGCCCGGGGCGCCGGCGGCCAGCAGCAGGCTGGCCATCGAGGCGGCCTGGCCCAGGCAGAAGGTCGCGACGTCGCAGCGGATCGCCTGCATCGTGTCGTAGATCGCGGCGCGATATCTTCGCGATATTTCATCGGTCAGCGCCGCTCGGGGCGGTCGGAGGTGGAAAGCCAGGCGACCAGGGCGGCGCGCGAGAAGCGCCACGACTTGCCCAGCTTGCGGCCCGGCAGCTTGCCGGCCTCGGCCAGCTGGACGATGGTCTCTTCGTCGACCTGCAGCAACTCGGCCGCCTGGGTGGCGTCCAGCACCTCGGCCGGCTCGTACGACTGGAAAGAGTAGGATCCGAGCCGCAGCGCGCCCAGCGCCCGCGGGCTGTCGGGATCGACGTAGCGCTCGACCAGGCCCGCCACCAGGTCCTTCTTGCGCATCCCCAGCGCCTCCGCCGCGCGATCCAGCCGGTCGGCCGCGCCGGCGGGCAGCCGCACGAACAGCGCGGCCTCCTCGGTCGTCTTCTTCGGCATATCCGGAGGATATCTCCGGATATGTCGATGGTCAACCGATCAGAAGGTGACGTTGATCTGGTCGGACGAGATCGCGGTCAGCTTCTGGGTCGCCTGCTCGAACTGAACGTTGGTCAGGTCGACGCCGGGGATCGCGAGGGCGGAGACGTTCAGCGTCACCGTGCCACTGCCCGGCGCCAGCGGGTTGGGGCTGACGGCCGGCAACGTGAACGACGACGTGCCGTCGAAGATCGTGACCGACCAGACCCGATTGCCGCTGGAGTCCCTGAACTCCGCGCTGTGGACGGTCGCGCCGGTCGCGGGCACGAACGAATAGGCCCCGCCGCTGGCGGTGATGCCGGTCGGCGCCATCATCCAGGCCGACACGGCGGCCGTCGACGCCGGCGAGAATCCGTGCACCCAGGCCATCGACGACGGCTCGCCGGCCGACTTGGTCGCCTGCGCCGTCGCCAGCAGATCGTACGAGGCGCCCGAGACCTTGGGAATCGAGCTGGTGGTGGCGCCGGTGGTCAGGGTCGGAAAGGCCGCCGGGATCCGCCCCTGCCCGTTCGGCAGCTCGATGGCCGGGTACGCCGCCAGATAGGCCATGCCGGCCGGCAGCGCGGGGAAGGACGCGCTGATGGTCTGCATGTCGCCGGCCGCCATCATGGGCAGCGCTTCGTTCATGACGGTCTGCCCCGCGCTCAAATTCAGCCCCTGCAGCAGGGCCCAGCCGACCAGCGTGGTCACGTCGTCGCTCGAATCGCCGGGCGTGCCGTTGTCGTAGCTGTCCAGGACGATGGCAAAGTGGGCCTGGGCCCCGGTGCGCGTCACCAGCTGCCAGCTGCAGTCGTCCACCAGCGCGTTGCGGGCGCACGAGTTGGCGGCGATGCTGGTGGTCAGGGCGGTGCCGGCGATCTGGATGTCGCGGGTCCCCTGCGCCAGGTTGTTGGCCAGATCGCCCAGGTCGTCGGTCTGCGAGGAAGCCACGTAGGCGATCGTCGTGTGGCCGGAGCCGGGCGCCGGCAGATCCTCCCAGCCGGCGATCGTGCCGCTGACCTGCGCCGTGGCCGGCGCGGGGCGGGTGAAGGCCTGCAGGGTCATGGTGACGTTCGCGCCGTTCACCCCGATGGCCGTGCTGGGCGCGTACGCGTTGGCCGATGCGGTCAGCGTGACGGGGCCGTTCAGCGACGGACAGCTGGTCGGGTCGAACGTGGCCAGCCCGGTCGCGTCGGTGGTGGCCGAGCAGGAACCCACCTGCACCGTCGCGCCGGCCAGCACGGCGTCGCTGTCGCCGTCGGTGACGTAGACGTTCATGTAGCCGCTGATGTGCCCGCCGCCGATCGCGCCGCCGGCCACCAGCACCGGCGCCGGGTGATTGGTGCCGTCCGACACCGAGCCACATGCACCGCCGAACGCCGCCATCAGGGCCGGCAACCCACAGATCAGCTTTCGCATCTCCCCCGTATCGACACTTCGCGGGGAAAGAAGAGAAAGCCGGAGGCGCCGGCCCCGACGCGCGCGGACGGTTACTTGCCGTGGCCCGCGACGGTGAAGCTGGCCGCCTTCTGCGAGTAGACGCTGAGGTTGGTTCGGTTCACGAAGGGCGCACGATGCAGCGAAACCCGAGGTGGCAGGTCGAGGTGTCGATTGGCTGGGCCATGCGCGCCGCCGGGCGGTAGCGCCGGCAATACGAGGGCGCGCACAGGAACGAGCCACCTTTGGTCACGCGGCGCGGAATGAACGAGTTGGGTTGGCAGGGGTCGTAGCTCTTCTCGCGCACGCCGCCGCGCGGGTTCTGCGCGGGCCCGCAGCAGCCGCCGCGCACGCGGTGCTTCGCCTCGTAGAAGTCGGCCGTCCACTCCCAGACGTTGCCGGCCACCTCGAAGAGCCCGTAGCCGTTGGGCGGGTACGAGCGCACGGGCGCCGTCCAGTCGAAGCCGTCCTCCAGGCTGTTCGCGTTGGGAAACTCGCCCTGCCAGGTGTTGGCCAGCTGCTTGCCCCCCGGCGCCAGCTCGTCGCCCCAGACGAACTCCGCCCCCTCGAGGCCGCCGCGCGCGGCGCGCTCCCACTCGGCCTCGGTGGGCAGCGCCTTGCCGGCCCAGGCGCAGTAGGCCAGGGCGTCCTCGTGCGCCACGTGCACCACCGGGTGATCGTCCAGTCCGTCGATCGAGCTCTCTGGCCCGCGCGGGTGGCGCCAGTCCGCGCCCGGCACATAGGCCCACCACTGGTAGTGGTTGGAGAGATCGGCCACCCGATACGGCGGCGGGCGGAACACGATCGACGCCGGCACCAGCATCTCGGGCTTGGCGCCGGGGTAGTCCTCGGCGCGCGCCGGCCGCTCGGCGCTGGTGACGTGCCCCGTGGCCTCGACGAAGCGGCGAAACGCGGCGTTGGTCACCGCCGTCTCGTCCATCCAGAAGCCGTCGAGGCTGACCAGGTGGGCCGGCGCCTCCTCGGGATAATGCCGATCCGAGCCCATCAGGAACGTCCCGGCGGGGATCCAGCGCATGCCGGCGTCGGGCGCCTCGCCCGGCGCAGCCTCTGGCCCGGCGGCTGGAACAGAGTCGACCACCGTGAGTCGCATCAGTGCCTCGCCGACTCGGCCGCCGCGTGCATCTTGCGCACGGTGGCCTGTTCATCGGGGGTCAGCTTCTCCTCGTCGAGCTTGATCTCCACCTTCTTCAACGTCCCCGTGAACGGGAAGGGGGAGCGGTAGTCGGCGCTCACCGGCGAGCCCGTGTCGCGTCCCACGTCGAAGGTCTCGTCGGCCGAGAAGCGGGCCGGCTCGGTCTTCTCGACGCGCCCCTTGGCCGTCTCCTTGCCGTTGACGATGAGCGTGATCGTGCCGCCCTTGCCGATGCCGCCGCCGTCGTACGCGAAGGCGACCCCGATCGTGCAGGGCCCGGCCGGCAGCTCGGCCGCGCCCGTGATCTTGTAGCGCGCCTGGGTGAACCAGTTGTACTCGTAGACCGGCTTGCGGTCCTTGACGTACAGCGTGAACCCACCCACCACGCCGCCCTCGGCCACCAGCACGCCGTCGCCGCCCTGACCCTGCTTGGGCATCTCGACGTACGCCGTGATGGTGTGCGAGCGGTTCTTGGTGTTGGGCGCACAGCTCTCGGCCACGCGAAACGTGCCCGCGTAGAAGGTGAACTCGGTGCGCCCCTCGATCAGGCTGGGGCGCAAGCTCGGGTCGACGCGTTCGATGAAACGGTCGTCCAGCGGAAGCACGTCGTACTTCCCGGCCTCGGCATAGAAGAGGATCTGCAGATCGCGCAGCCGCGCGGGCTCCTGGGCTGCGAGGTCCTTGTACTCGCTGAAGTCCTCCTCGATGTTGTACAGCTCCCAGGTGTCGTCGTCGAAGGACGACGAGCCCGCCTCCCAGGGCAGCCGGCCGTGGCGGCAGGCCGCCACCCAGCCGTCGTGGTAGATGGCGCGGTTCCCGAACATCTCGAAGTACTGCGTGGGCCGGTTCCCCTTGGCCTTCGCGTCGCCGAAGCTGTAGAGCAGGCTCACGCCCTCGATGGGCTTCTGCGCCACGCCGTTCACCATCACCGGCTCGGGGATGCCGGCCGCGGCCAGGATCGTGGGCGCCACGTCGATGCAGTGGTGGAACTGCGTGCGCAAGCCGCCCGCGTCGCCGATGCGGCGCGGCCACGACAACACCATCGGGTTGCGCGTGCCGCCGAAGTGCGAGGCCACCTGCTTGCCCCACTGGAACGGCGTGTTCATGGCCCATGACCAGCCCACCGGGTAGTGGTTGTACGACTCGGCGCTGCCGATCTTGTCCAGGTTCTGAAGCACGACGGCCGGGTCCTCGACCATCCCCACCAGGGACACCATCTCGTTGAATGAGCCGTGGAGGCCCCCCTCCATCGAGGCGCCGTTGTCGCCGATCATCCAGATCACCAGCGTGTCCTCGCTCTGGCCGATCTCCTCGATCGCCTCCAGCACGCGCCCCACCTCGTGGTCGGTCTGCGCCGTGTAGGCCGCGAACGTCTCCATCAACCGCGCCGCCACCTTCTTCTGGTCGGCCGTCAGCGAGTCGTAGGCCGGGATCTCGTCGGGGCGGGGCGTCAGCCTGGTGTCGGGCGGGATCACGCCCAGCTTCAGCTGACGCTGGAAGGTCTCCTGGCGGTACGCGTCCCACCCCTGGTCGAACTGCCCCTTGAACTTGTCGATCCACGCCTTGGGCACATGGTGCGGCGCGTGCGTCGCGCCCGGCGCGTAGTAGACGAAGAACGGGCGGTCGGGCGTGACCGACTTCTGCTGGTGGATGTACTGGATCGCCCGATCGGCCAGGGCCTCGTTGAGGGTGTACGTCCCCTCGCGCCCCGGGGGGACCTCCATCTCGACGGGGCGCGTGTCCTCGTACAGCGCCGGCTGCCACTGGTTCGACTCGCCCCCCACGAACCCGTAGAAGTGGTCGAACCCCTGCATGGTCGGCCAGCGGTCGAACGGCCCCGACACGCTGGTCTCCCAGTCCGCGATGTTGTGGTTCTTGCCGAAGAACGCCGTGCTGTAGCCGTTCTGGCGCAGCGTCTCGGAGACCATGGCGCAGCTCTTGGGGATCTGCCCGGTGTAGCCGGGGTAGCTGTCGCCCAGCTCGGTGATCGTCCCGGTCGCGCACGAGTGGTGGTTGCGTCCGGTCAGCAGCGCGGCGCGCGTGGGCGAGCAGAGCGCCGTGGTGTGGAAGCGCGTGTAGCGCAGCCCCTTGCCGGCCAGGCGGTCCAGGTTGGGCGTCGGGATCTGCCCGCCGAACGTCGACCACTGCCCGAACCCGCAGTCGTCGATGACGATCAGCAGCACGTTGGGCGCGCCCTGGGGCGCCTTGCGCACCGGGAAGCTGCCCATCGTCGAGTCCTTGTAGGTCGTGCCGATCACGCCGTCGAACTTGGGATCGGGCGGCGGCAGCACCACGTGCCCGCGGGGCGGGACGTCGGCCGGCAGCGGCACGACCGGCCGCCCGTTCCCGCCGTTGGTCTTCGAGCCCCCATTGCCGTTCTTGGCCATGTTCGCCCTCCGCTACTGGTGAGCCATCACGGCGCGCATCGCGGCCGCCTTGTCCTCGATCAGGTCGCCCGACACGTCGACGACCACCTTCTGCAGGCCGCCCGCGAACGCGAACGGCGCCGTGTAGGCCGACGTGACGGCCGACCCCTCGTCCCGACCCACCGACAGCCCTTCGATGATCCCGATGTCCAGCGGGATGGTGACGGGCAGATCGCCCTGCCCCGCCAGCTTGCCGTCGACGTACAGCTGCGCGCGCGCGGGCGTCCCCTTGCCGTTCGCGATGTCGGACGGCGCCGTCGGCTCGAACTCGAAGCGCAGGTCGTGGCGCCCGTCGGGGATCGTGGTGTCCGTGGCGATGTCGAAGTGCTGGACCCCCAGGTAGTTGTACGCGTAGTGCAGCCGGTGGTCCTTCAGGTACAGCGCATAGCCGCCCGCGCCGCTCCCCTGGGCCACCAGCACGCCCTCCTCGCCGTTCTTCAGCTCGACGGTGGCCGTGATGGCGTGCTTGCGGTTCAGGATGTGCGGCGCGATCTTGTTCGCGACCACCGAGGTGTTCGGGTAATAGACGTACAGGCTGCGCGGCAGCGCCAGCTGGGGCCGCTCCTCGACCAGACGCGCCGTGCCCCGGCTGTCGATGGGCAGCACGTCGTACTTGCCGGCCTCGGCGTACCAGATGGCGATCATCTCGATCAGCTTGTCGCGCCGATCCGCCGCCAGGTTCCGGGTCTCCGAGAAGTCGCTGCGCAGGTCGTACAGCTCCCAGCCGTGCGCGTCCAGCTCGCGCAGCTTCTCCTCGGTGATCTCCATGTCGCCGAAGCCGACGCCCGCCTCGGCGAACGAGGGCCCCGGCACGGGGCACACCGCCCGCCAGCCGTCGTGATAGATCGATCGGTGGCCGAACATCTCGAAATACTGCGTGTGGTGCTGGTCGGGCGCCGACGCGTCCTTGAGCGCCGCCGCGAACGAGATCCCCTGGATCGGCGACTGACTCACGCCCCGGATCGTCGCCGGTGCCTCGATGCCCAGCGCCTCCAGCACGGTGGGGACCATGTCGACGACGTGCGCGTAGTGTGAACGGATCTGGCCCTTGTCGCGAATGCCCTTCGGCCAGTGGACGATGAAGGGATCGCCCACACCGCCGCGATAGGTCTCGCGCTTCCAGCGGCGGAACGGCGTGTTGCCGGCCCAGGCCCAGCCCCACGGGTAGTGGTTGAAATAGTCGGGCCCGCCCAGGCCGTCGATGGCCTTCAGGTTGTCCTCCAGCGTCTCGGGGACGTTGTTGAAGAACAGGTTCTCGTTGATCGACCCGTGCGGCCCGCCTTCGGCGCTGGCGCCGTTGTCGCTGATGACCATCACCAGCGTGTCGTCCAGCAGGCCCGTCTGCCCCAGGAAGTCGAGCAGCCGCCCGACGTGGTGGTCCGTGTGCTCCAGGAACCCGGCGAAGACCTCCATCATGCGCGCGTACAGGCGCTTCTCGTCGGCGCCCAGGTTGTCCCAGGCCGCGACGTCGGGATCGCGCACCGACAGCTTGGTGCCGGGCGGCAGGACCCCCAGGGCCAGCTGGCGCTCGTAGACCTTCTGCCGGTAGGCGTCCCAGCCGTCGTCGAACGCCCCCTTGTACTTGTCGGCCCACGCGCGCGGCGCATGGTGGGGCGCGTGCATCGCGCCGGGGCAGAAGTACATGAAGAAGGGCTTGTCGGGCGCCACCTGCTTGCCGTCGGCGATGAACTCGATGGCGTGGTCGACCAGGTCCTCGGTCAGGTGGTAGCCCTCGGCCGGCGTGCGGGCCGGCGGCACCTGGTGGTTGTCGTACATCAAATCCGGGTAGTACTGGTGCGTGTCGCCGCCCATGAAGCCGTAGAAGCGCTCGAACCCGCGCCCCAGCGGCCAGCGGTCATAAGGGCCGGCGGCGCTGCACTGCTCGGTCGGCGTGAGGTGCCATTTGCCGAGCGCGTAGGTGTTGTACCCGTGCTGCAGCAGCATCTCGGACAGGAAGCCGTTCTCGAAGGGGATGTTGCCGTTCGACCCGGGGTAGCCGGTCGCCCCCTCGGTGATGCACGCCATGGCGTTCGAGTGGTGGTTGCGCCCGGTGATGATGCAGCTGCGGCTGGGCGAGCAGAGCGCCGTCGTGTGCATGTTGTTGAAGCGCAGCCCCCCCGCCGCCAGGCGATCCAGGTTCGGCGTGCGGATGGGCGAGCCAAAGCACCCCAGCTGCCCGAACCCGGTGTCGTCCAGCACGATGAACAGCACGTTGGGCGCGCCCGCCTTGGCGCGCAGCGGCCGCGGCCAGGCCGGCTGCGATTCCTTGATCGTCCGCCCGATCACCCCCGGAAACGCCGTACCCGGCTGGTACTCCCTGATCGCCATGCGCGCCCTCCTTGGTGTCGCTACAAAATGGATCGAGCGCGGCGGCAGGCTCGTGAGCCGTTGGCTGAATCGCGGCCGAGCTGAACGGCAGAGCCGTGGCCGGCGCGACGCCGGTTGGGCGCGGGCTCTCGCTGCCACCCCGGGACGTGTGGCCCCGAGCTGCGCGGGTGGACGCGCGCGGGGCGCATGCAGGCGCTTCCCCCGCCGGACATCCGCAGAGTCAAGTCGCGCCGTCCGCCAGGATGACCTTCCCCCAGCACGCGACCCGCCGCCGGGCGCGCCGTAAACGGACATGCGCGCAATCAAGTCGGGACCAGCTCGTCAGATGCGGTTACCCCTGACGGCGCCCAGAAAGCGGGGCGGAGCTCGCAAAGGTGCGGGCCGCAAGCCCCGGGGCCGACCGTCGATGCCGCAAATCACGCGGCCCAAGATCAATCCACCCTAACCGGTGCAGGTGACCGGCCTACCGTCATTGCGCTCGCCCCGACTATTCGGGACGCTGGGGCAGGCCATCGGCCGGGCGTCGGTCGATCGCTTTCGGGCGATCCATTTCTCGATCCAGTCATACCGACGCCACACCTCTTCGGCGGTGAGCACAGCGCGCTCTCTCCTACTCCTGGCGCACCGAGATGGCCAGGCGGGCGACGCTGCGGACGACGTGGGGGACGCGCTTGAACAGGTTGATCGACGGGGGGCGCTTCTCGCGCACGGCGAACGGGATCTCGACCACCTTCTTCCCCTCGCGGTGGGCGCGGATCACGAACTCGCTGGCGAACACGTCGCGGTCCAGGACGCAGCGGCGCGCGGTCTCGAGCAGGGCCTCGCGCCGGAAGGCCTTGAGGCCGTGGGTGTCGGTGCCCGGGTAGTGGCAGACGGCGCGCAGGAGGCCGTTGTAGACGCGGGTGGCGGCGCGCCGGAACAGCGGCCGCTGGTCGTTCGAGCCGACCATCGCCTTCGACCCGACGACCAGGTCGGTGTCGCTGCGCTCGAGCAGCGCCATGGCGCGCGCGTAGAACTCGGTGTCCAGCAGGTCGATCTCGTCGCAGATGACGAACGTGCCGCGCGCCTCCAGGATCCCCTGCTTCATGGCCAGGCCGTAGTTCGGCTTGCCGATCGACAGCATCCGCACCTGCTTGTGCTCGATCTCCAGCTCGCGCCCGAGCTCGACGGTGCGGTCGCGCGACCCGTTCTCGCACAGCAGCAGCTCGTAGCTCCAGCCGAACCGGCGGAGCTTGTCCTCGAGCTCCAGCACCGACCCGCGCAGGATCCCCTCCTCGTTGTAGACGGGGATGATGATCGAGACGTGCGGGATCACGCCGCGGTCTTCCCGTCGATCAGCGCAGCCACTTCGCGCCCGGCGACCACGCAGTCCTCCATCGCGTTGTAGGTCCAGGCGCCGTAGCGCCCGCGCGGGTGGATGGCGTTCGACTCGAGAAAAGCAAAGATGGTGCGGGTGGCGGCGTAGTAGTGCTGATCGAACACGACGTAGGCGTAGTCGATCTGCTTCTCCTCGATGAACGCCACGTCGTCGGCGTGCCCCAGCGCCCCCGCCTCGACCAGCGCGGCCACGGTGTCGCGCAGCGCCGTCTCCGAGACCGGGCCGCGGTCGGCCATCTCGACGCAGATCGACGAGCAGCCCTCGGGCGCCATGCTGGGCATCGCGGTGGAGAAGACGTTCACGCGGTAGAACGGATATCGCTTCTCCGGCACGTAGATCCAGTGCCAATCGGCGGGCGGCTGGCCGCGCGCGCCGATGTTCAGGTAGCGCAGCGTGGTGCAGCGGAGGCGCGCCGCCGCCTGCTCGACCTCGGCCGGCAGCTCGCGCATCCGCTTCAACAGCTCGGGCAGCGGGATGGTCGCCACCAGCGCGCGGTAGTCGACGGTCTCGCCGCCCACCGCCACCTGGCGCCGCCGCCAGTCGATCGCGTCGGGCGACGCGCCGGTCGCGACCCGCCCGCCGTCCAGCCGCTGGACCAGCGCCCGCGTGAACGTCTCGATCCCGCCCTGCCGCGGGTACAGGAACGTCTGGTTGTAGCCCATCTCGGGCGGCCCCGCGCCCACCGCGCCGGCGATCACCTGCTCCAGGTTGGGCAGCGGCACGAAGCGCGAGCACCAGGCGGCCGTGATCTCGCGCGGGTGAACGCCCCAGATCTTCTCGTTGTACGGGATCATGAAGTGCTTCGAGATCCCGGCGCCGAAGTGCCGCTGGCAGTACTCCTCGAAGTTGTCGGGCTCGCGCCCCTCGCCGCCGGCGAGCTTGGCCTCGACCACCCCCAGCAGGCACTCCTTGACCACCTCGGGGGGCAGACCGTGCAGGTTGGCCTGGTACGGGTATCGGGTCAGGACGCCGTGCGAGAAGATGCGCGCCCGCCGGGCGATGGGCGCCATCTGCCCCGGCAAGAGCTGCTCGACCAGCTGCTTCACCGCCGGGTCGCGCAGGTGCAGCCAGTGGCCGGTCTTGTCGAAGCGAAACCCCTGGCGCTCGTCCGTCCTCGCGTGTCCGCCCAGCCGCGCCTCGCGTTCGAAGAGCCGCCAGGGGGCCCGCAGGTGCATGGCGGCCGAGACGCCGGTCAGGCCGCCGCCCAGGATCACGACCGGTGGGGCGGTCACGGCCAACCGTTTAGCACGAATTTTGTACGTTCCGGCGCGGTATCATCAGCCGTGTCCCGCGCGCAACGCCCGCTCGCCTCGCTGCCGCCGGTCGAGCGCGCGCGCAGCCTGAACGCGTTTCACGAGCGGCGGGCCGACGGGATCTGGGGGCGGGTCTTCCGGCTGCGCTACCTGGCTGGGGCGCTGCAGCGGCTGAGCAGCGGGACCGAGCCGGTCGAGGCGAAGCACGTCGCGCGGCCCGAGGCCGGCACTGTCTCGATCACGTTCGTCGGCCACGCCACCACCATGATCACGACGTCGCGGGCGCGGATCCTGACCGACCCGCTGCTCGAGACGTCATTCTACGGTTTGCGGCGCGCGCAGGCGGCCGGGATCACGGCCGAGGACCTGGGCGACGTCGACCTGGCGCTGGTCACGCACGCCCATCGCGATCACCTGTCGCGCCCCACGCTGCGCCGGCTCCCGCGCGGGGCGCTGCTGATCGTTCCGACCGGCTGCGCCCCTCTGGTGCGCGGGCTGGGCTTCGCCGAGGTCATCGAGCTGGCGCCCGGGCGGCAGCACACCCACGGCGACGTCGAGGTGACCGCCGTGCCGGTGCGGCACTCGGCCCGCCGCGGCATGGGCGACTATCGCCGCCGCGGCGCCTGCGGCTACGTCGTGCAGGCCCGGTCGCCCGCCTCGGCCCCGGGCGAAAGGCGTCACGCCACCATGTACGTGGCCGGCGACACCGGCTACTTCTCGGGCTTCGCCGAGATCGGCCGCCGCTTCCAGCCTGACGTCGCGTTGCTGCCCATCGCGGGCTACGACCCGATCGAGCTGCGCGAAGAGCATCTGTCGCCGCTCGACGCCTGCTGGGCGTTCGAGGATCTGAATTCGCGCCTGCTGATCCCCACCAGCTACGGGGCGTTCCAGCTCGGCTACGAGCCGCTCGGCGCGCCCATCGCCTGGCTGCGCGAGCTGGCCCGCGAACGCGACTGGGCGCGCGCCGACGCCGAGCGCCGGGTCGCGATCCTCGATCCTGGCCAGTCGGTACATCTCCGGATGCGCGCTTGACCACGTCGACGAAGCGGGGCCAAACTGCGGCCCTTCGACTTTCGGAGGCAGCGATGAAGATCGTTCGAGCGTGGTGCGCGGCTGTCGTTTTGGTCTCGATCGGGTGCGGCGGCGGTGGCGGGAGCGGCGGCACCACCACCAGCGCCGAGTTCTGCATGCAATACGCCACGGACGTGTGCGGCATCGCCCCGTCCTGTGCGATCCAGCAGACGGCCTGTGTCTCGTACCAGCTCGGCCAGTGCAACACGTTCGCGGCGGCCGCGGTCGCCGGTGGGGTGCGCGTGTTCACGCCCGGCAACATCAACGACTGTCTCAACAAGGTGAAGGCGGCATACACGGGGACCACCGTCATCACCCCCACCATGCTGTCCGACATCGACCGGCTCTGTAACTACGTCTGGCAGGGCAAGGTCGCGCAGCTCGGAGGGGCCTGCACGACCTCGTACGACTGCGCGGGCGCCACGGATGGCTCGATCCTCTGCGATGCCACGCAGCACCTGTGCGCGGCGAAGACGACCGTGTCCGGCACCGGCACCGCCGCCCAGTGCGGGGCCGTGGGCGCGGTCTGCGCCCAGGACAGCTATTGCGCGGCGAACACGGCGGGCATCTCGATCTGCATGGCCTCGGCGAAGAGCGGCGACGTCTGCACGACCGTCCCCTGCGACCACAGCTCGCGTTGCGTGGGCGGCACCTGCGCCGCTCTGGGACAGAGCGGCGACTCCTGCACCGCCAGCAGCGACTGCATGAGCTCGGCCCCCTACTGCAACCCCTTTGGACCATCGCCGGTCTGCTCGCTGGGCCTGCAGTTCGCGACGCAGTCCCCGTCCTGCCTGTGCATCGGCACGGGGGCCAGCTGCCCGGCCGGGTGGACCGGCATGGGCGCGCCCTCCGGCACCGCGTCCCCCATCCTGACGGGCGCCGCCGGGCATCCCGGCGGTGGGGCGGCGGGCGGCGCGGCGGGCGGCGCCGGCGGCGCCGCCGGTCACGCGGCTGGCGGCGCCGGTGGCGGGGCCGCGGGCGCGGCGGGCTCGGGTGCGGCCGGCGCGGCGGGCTCGGGCGCCGCGGGCTCGGGCGCTGCGGGCGCCGGCGGCGCGGCGGGTGCAGGCGGCGTGGGAGGCATCTGACCCGCGCATGCTCGACCGCCTGCGCCGTGTTCCGCCGTGGGCCTGGACACTGGCGTTCGCGCTCGCCCTCTGTCTTCCCCGGCTGGGAAGCTTCGGTTTCTGGGATCCGTCCGAGCTGAAGCTGGCCGAGCAGGCGCGCGAGATCGCCCGCTCGGACAGCCTGTTCGATCCGACGGTGGGCGGGAAGTTTGCCGCGCGGCCGCCGCTGGACCTGTCGCTGGCCGCCCTGGGCATCCGGCTGTTCGGCGCCAGCGAGTGGGGCGCCCGGATGTTCTTCGCGCTGGCGGCCATCGGCGCGCTGATGGCCGTCTACTGGGCCGGTGCCGGCCTGCTGCGCCGCCGCGCCGGCCTGCTGGCGGCGCTGGTGCTGGGCACGATGCCGCTGTTCGCGCTGGAGGCCCGACAGCTCACCTCGGACGCGCCGCTCATCGCGGGCCTGGCGCTGGCGCTGGGCGGACTGGGCCGTTATGCCTGGCCCGCCGGCGGGCGGCGCCGGCTGCTGGATCTGGCGGTCGGGATCGCCGGGCTGATCGTCGCGGTGCTGGCCGGGGGCGCGCTTTCGGGGCTGGTGCTGCCGGTCCTGTCGCTGGCCGCCGCGCTGCTGGTCGGTCGCGGCCTGGCGCCGGCCGAACCGGCCACGGTCAATGACGGCACCGGAGATCTGGCGCCGGCGGGGATCGGTCCCGACCTGGCGGCCGATCGCACGCTGGCCGCCAGCACCTTCCGGCCCCGGCGGCGTGGCTTCATTCCGCTGGTCGTGCTGGTGCTGCTGGCGATCGGGCTGGCGCTGGCCGGCCTGGGCGGGTTCGTGGCGGGGAGGTACTCGTGGCTGGTGGGCGGGGTCGCGCGCTCGGGCGCACCCACGCACGAGTTCGAAGCGCTCATCCGCGAGCTGGGGTTCGGCCTGTTCCCCTGGAGCGCCGTGGCGCTGTTCGCGCTGGCGCGGCCGCTGACCCGCCTCGACGGCGATCCCGGCGCCGGCTCGGCGCCCGATGCGCCCGCGCTGCGCACCAACGCGCGGCTGGCGTTCGTCGAGCTCTACCTGCTGTTCTTTGCCGGCCTGGGGTACGCCTTCTCCAGCTACCGCGACATCGTGCTCGGCCAGGCGCGGTACGCCGCGCTCCCCGCCATCGCGCTGGCGATCGGGGCGTTCATCGACGAGGCGCTGGAAGGGACGCGCCCGGAGCCCGTGGCCGGGCTGCTGATGGCGACCGGCACGATGGTCATCGCGCGCGACTTCTATCTGTCACCGGAGGACCTGGCCTCGGTCCACCTGTTCGAGAAGGTGCACTGGCCCACGACGCTGTCGGCGTCCCAGTTGATCCTGGGTGTCGGCTTCCTGGCGGCGCTGGGGGTCTACACCGGGCTGGCGGCGCGGGCGCGTGCCGTCGGCCGCGACCCCGCGCCGGCGCCCACCGGCGGACGGGTACGCCAGCTCGCCGGCCGCGCCTTCACGCTGATGGGGCGCTACGGCCTGCAGGGGGCCATCGCCTGCGCGCTCTTCTTCGCCTTCTCCCTGGTGCAGGGGATCGTCCCGGCGCTGTCGACGCACCTCTCGTTCAAGCCGGTGCTCGAGTCGTACACGAAGTTCGCCAAGCACGGCGAGCCGATCGGGCGCTACCGGGTCGAGGGGCACGGCTCGACGTTCTACAGCCAGCAGAACCTGGTCGACCTGCCCTCGCAGGACCGGGTCGTGTCGTTCCTGAAGGACAATCGCCGCGTGTTCGCGCTGGTGGCCGCGACCGAGCTGGCGTCGCTGGACGCCGCCTTCAAGCAGGCCCACGTCCCGTACTTCGTGGCCGACGCTTCGTCATCCCGGTTCCTGCTGCTCACCAACCAGCTGGAACCCGGCCAGCGCGACGAGAACCCGCTGTTGAAGTACGTCTGGATGCCCCCCGCAGGCGCGCCGGACGCACCGCCGCCCTGGAAGTGGCGGTACCCGATCTCGGCCACCTTCGGGGACGCCATCGAGCTGGTCGGGGCCGGCTTTCCCGACAGCGTCCGGCGGCCCGGCAAGATCCCCCTGGACCTGTACTTCCGCGTGAAAGCCAAGCCGCCGGGCGGTTTCAAGATCTTCGTCCACTACGACGGCCCGGCCGCGCCGCGGGTGATCGGGGATCACGACCCCGTGGACCGCACCCTGGGTACGGCGTACTGGCTGCCCGGCGAGTACATCCGGGACCACTACGAGACCGACGTGCCGCTGATGACGACCCCGGCCGGCACCTACGTCGTCTACATGGGCTTCTGGCCGGGCGGCGAAGGCAAGCGGCTCAAGGTCACGGCCGGCCCGAACGACGGCGAAGATCGCGTGAAGTTGGGATCGTTGGAGATCAAGTAGTCCGTTTTGTGAGTAGACTGCGGCGCCACATGACCCGGCGAGGCAAAGACAGAAGGAGACGCGAAGTCACCGTGTCGTCCGAGCGCCGCCGCAGCGGCGCGGACCGCCGGATCCATACCCGCGTCACGGTCGACATCGAGGTCGACTACAAGAGCGCCGACAACTTCCTGTTCGCGTACATCACCGACATCAGCGCGATGGGGATCTTCATCCGCACCAACGCGCCCGAGCCGCCGGGGACCAAGCTGAACCTCAGCTTCGCGCCCGCGGGGGGGCCCAGGTTGAACCTGGAAGGGCGCGTCATGTGGGTGAACCCGTACCGCCCCGGCAGCTACGACAACATCAACCCGGGGATGGGCGTGCAGTTCATCGATCTGTCGGCCGAGCAGCGCGAGCAGATCGTCAACCTGGTCCGCACGTTCGCCTATCTGTCCGACGACGAAGAGCCCAAAGGCAACAGCTGACGTTGCCCGCCAGGCAACGCCTGGGGTCCGCTCTCACCGGCGTAAGTGCCGATTTCTCTGCTCTATGCGGCCGAAATAAGTTGGCCCGCTTACTGCTACTGAGACTGGTGATGTTGATGAGGGGGCCCAGTCGGCACATCCGGTTGGGCATCATCATCGGGACAGTGGTAGGGCTGCTCGGCTGCGGGGGTCCCGAAACAGGCAAGACGACCCCCGGCGCGGTTGGCGCCGGGGGTCATCGCGTCTACTCGAGCGCCGCCAGCAGGTCGGCGAAGTACGGGGTCAGCGAATCCCAGGGATTCGGCAGGTCGTCGGCGGTCAGATACACGTAGCGGACGTACTGCTTCGCCTGCTGCACGAAGCTCGCGTTCATCGACGGGACCTTGTACGGGATGATCCCGAAGTTCGACGGCGCGTAAGAGCTCCACTTCTGCAGGCTGGAGATCGAAGGCAGCCCGTCGGTCTCGTAGATCAGCATCGTGTCGAGCGCGCCGATGTACGAGGCCGGCACGTCGGTGCCCGGGTTGCCGACGGTGTACGAGAGCCCCTGGCTCTTCGCGTACTGCGACAGCGTCTGGTAGTGGGCCACGTCGCCGGCGGCGTTCGACTGCTCGTCGAAGAAGATCCCCTGGAGCGTCGGGTAGAACGACTTCCAGGTGTCGATCTCGGCCTCCATCGACGAGATGCTGTTGGCGGCGTAGCCGGTCGCGATGTAGCCGATCACCTTGATGTTCGCGGCCTGCAGCATGGCGATGCCGCTGGTGTAGTCCGACTGTCTCGACGAGCCGGGGCCGTCGGAGGGGTTCACGATGGCCACCACCTGGACGGTCGGGTGGGCCAGCGCGGCGCTGACGATCGCGTCCCAGGACGAATCGGTCGGGTCGGTGTAGAGCGGCACGATCGTGCCGGCTGCCGCCGACGACGTGGTCGTTCCGCCGGTGCCGCCGGTGCCCACGTGGCCACCGGTCGCGCCGGTGCTGCCACCCGAGGCGCCGCCGCCCGAGGCGCCGCCGGTGGCGGTCGTCCCGCCCGAGCCGCCGGTGCGGCCGCCGGTCGCGGTCGAGCCGCCCGTGCGGCCGCCCGTCGCGGTCGTTCCGCCCGAGCCGCCGGTGCGGCCACCGGTCGCGGTCATTCCGCCGGTGCCCGGCCCTCCACCGGCGCCGCCGGTGCTGGTCGTGGTCGAGCCACCGGTGGCGGTGGAGCCGCCGGTCGCGGTGGTGCCGCCGGTCGCCCTGGACCCGCCGGTCGACGTGGATCCGCCGATCGCGGTGGAACCGCCGGTCGACGTGGAGCTGCCGGTCCCGCCGGTACTTCCACTTGCTCCGGGGCCGTTTCCGCCGGTCGCCTGACCGGACATGCCGCCCATGGCGTGGCCGGCCGAGCCGCCCGTCGAGGTCTGACCAGAGCCGCCGCCTGGGCCCGAGGTCGAGCTGCCGCCCGAGCCGTTGCCGGGCGAGGTGAGGTCGTGAAGATCGATGGCGCTAGGTTCTGCGCAAGAGAGCAAAGCAAACGGAACTGCCGCGCAGAACATCGCGACGGACAGGGGACGTAATTTCATGCATTCCTCCGGACTAGTGACTACGGCCGGGCGGAATTCCTGGATGTGTAGGTATTTAGGCGCTTTCCAAAATAGTTTCGGCGGGGTGAGACAGACGCGCACCGCGCATCTCCCGGCGCCTGGAAAGGAGGCTGCTAGACTGCGCCGTCTCGTGGGGCGCAAGGATCCGATTTCACTGAAGCGTGGCGCGGATGAGCCGGACTTCATCGTCGTGCGCGGGGCGCGCGAGCACAACCTGGCGATCGACGATCTGAAGATCCCGAAGCGATCGCTGGTGGTCTTCACCGGCGTGTCCGGATCGGGCAAATCGTCGCTGGCGTTCGACACGCTGTACGCCGAGGGGCAGCGCCGCTACGTGGAATCGCTGTCGTCGTACGCGCGGCAGTTCCTGGGGCAGATGGAGAAGCCCAAGTACGAGCAGCTGCGCGGCCTGTCGCCCACGATCGCCATCGAGCAGAAGTCGGCCTCGTCCAACCCGCGCTCGACCGTCGGCACGGTCACGGAGATCTACGACTACCTGCGCGTGCTGTACGCGCGCGCGGGCGAGCAGCGCTGCCACCTGTGCGGCGGCGAGGTGAGCGCCCGCTCGGCCGCCGAGATCGTCGACGAGCTGCTGACCCTGCCGGCCAAGACGCGCGCCACGCTGATGGCCCGCAAGGCCGAGAACCGCAAGGGCGAGTTCCGCGAGGTGTTCGACGAGGCCCGCAAGGCCGGCTTCTCGCGGGTGCGGATCAACGGCCTCGTCCAGCGGCTGGAAGACATCACCGCGCTGGACAAGAAGAAGAAGCACACCATCGAGATCGTGATCGATCGCGTCAGCATCGATCCGTCGGACCGCGCGCGGCTGACCGACTCGGTCGAGACCGCCGTCAAGGTGGGCGGCGGCTCGGTGCTGGTGGCCGTCGAAGGCGAGGCGCGCGAGCGCGCCTACAGCGAGGCGCGGGCCTGCCCGAACTGCGGCGTCGGCCTGCCCGAGCTGTCGCCGCAGTCGTTCTCGTTCAACAGCCCGCTGGGGATGTGCGTCGACTGCAACGGGCTGGGGTCGAGCATGGAGATCGACGCCGATCTGATCGTCCCCGATCCCAGCCTGTCGATCAGCGAAGGGGCCATCGAGCCCTGGGGCGACCGCGCCGGCAAGGACTCGGGCTGGACGGCCAACGTCGCCAGCGCGGTCTCGCGTGAGTTCGGCATCCCGCTGGACAAGCCCTGGAAGTCGCTGACCCCGCGCCAGCGCGAGGTGCTGCTGTTCGGCGCGGGCGACAAGCGGGTCAAGGTCAGCTGGTCGGGCAAGCACGGCGCCGGCTCGTGGGCGATGCGCTTCTCGGGCGTGGTCAACACCATCAAGAAACGCATGTCCGAGACCAGCTCGGAGACCATGCGCCAGTGGTACGGGAAGTACTTCCGCGACCAGCTCTGCCGCGCGTGCAACGGCCAGCGCCTGCGCCCCGAGTCGCGCGCCGTCGTCCTGGCAGCCAGGAGCATCGTCGACGTCACGGGGATGACCGTGGCGGGCGCGGCCAAGCACTTCGGCGAGCTGGGCCTCAAGGGGGCGCGCGCCCAGATCGCCACCGAGATCCTGAAAGAGGTGAACGCGCGCCTGGGGTTCCTGCTGGACGTCGGCCTCGAGTACCTGACGCTGGACCGCGCGGCCGCCACCCTGTCGGGCGGCGAGGCGCAGCGGATCCGGCTGGCGTCGCAGCTGGGGTCAGAGCTGTCGGGCGTGATGTACGTGCTCGACGAGCCGTCGATCGGCCTTCACCAGCGTGACAACCTGCGCCTGATCTCGACGCTGCGGCGGCTGCGCGATCTGGGCAACAGCGTGATCGTCGTCGAGCACGACGCCGAGACCATCGAGGCGGCCGATCACGTGGTCGACTTCGGCCCCGGCGCCGGGAGACTGGGCGGCCGCGTGATCGCCGAGGGGACGCCCGACGAGCTGAAGGCCAACAAGTCCTCGCTGACCGGGCAGTTCCTGTCGGGCGCCGAACGGATCGAGGTCCCGACCCAGCGCAAGAAGCCGCAGGGCTTCATCACGGTGAAGGGGGCGCGCGAGCACAACCTGAAGGATGTCGACGTCCAGTTCCCGCTGGGCGCGCTGGTGGCGGTGACGGGCGTGTCGGGCGCCGGCAAGTCGTCGCTGATCGGCGGCATCCTGCAGCCGGCGCTGCGGCGCAAGCTGCTGGGGAGCTACGACCAGGTCGGGCGCCACACCGCCGTGCTGGGCATCGACCAGCTGGACAAGGTCATCGACATCGACCAGAAGCCGATCGGCCGCACGCCGCGGTCGAACCCGGCGACCTACACCAAGGCGTTCGACGCCATCCGCGACGTGTTCGCCGAGACCGCCGAGGCGCGCGCCTACGGCTATCAGCCGGGGCGGTTCTCGTTCAACGTCCGCGGCGGCCGCTGCGAGGCCTGCGAGGGGGACGGCGTGCGGCAGGTCGAGATGCACTTCCTGCCCGACGTCTACGTCACCTGCGAGGTGTGCCGCGGCAAGCGCTACAACGAGGCGACCCTGCGCGTGAAGTGGAAGGACCGCAGCATCGCCGACGTGCTGGAGACCTCGGTCTCGGACGCGATGGGGCTGTTCGAGCACCACCGGACGCTGCGCGGCATCCTGCAGACCCTGACCGACGTGGGGCTGGGCTACATCGCGCTGGGCCAGTCGGCGACGACGCTGTCGGGCGGGGAGGCGCAGCGGATCAAGCTGTCGCGCGAGCTGGCCAAGCGGGACACGGGGCGGACCTTCTACATCCTGGACGAACCGACCACCGGCCTGCACTTCGAGGACGTTCGAAAGCTGCTGTCGGTGCTGGGCCGGCTGGTCGCGGCGGGCAACACGGTGCTGGTCATCGAGCACAACCTGGACGTCATAAAGACCGCTGACTACGTTATTGACCTGGGGCCGGAGGGAGGTGCGCGTGGGGGCGAGATCGTGGCAGCCGGAACGCCCGAGGAGGTCGCGCGGGCTCCCGGCTCGTACACCGGACAGTTCCTCGCCCCCTTGCTGGGGATCCGCCGCGCCCGGGCCACCACGGCCGCCTGACCCGCCCGATCCCACAGATTTGTCGGTCCTGCAAATTTTTGCGGATCGATCCGCTTGCAATTCCAGACGGAATGTCCGTTTATCTGTGTCGGCGCAGGTGTTCACCGCGCTTACATGTTGACCGAGCATCAATAGAAATAAATCAAGGATTACGCGGGGTAGAGCGTGCTGAGACAATCGTGGGGGGCGATTGGGGCGGCGGGCCTGGTGCTCGTCGTGGCCGCGTGCGGGGGCGGCCACCCGGTGGGGCGGGACGGAGGCGCCGGGCGCGGCGGCCACGACGCCGGCCTGGTCCCCGACGCTCACGCCGGCGTCGACCGGGCTGCCGACGCCGGGGCCGGGCACGACGCCGGGTGCGGCGCCGGCGCCAAGCAGTCGAACGGTCAGCCGTGCGCCTGCCCCACCGACTGCGCCAGCGGCTTCTGCGCCGACGGCGTCTGCTGTAACCAGGCCTGCGGGGGGAGCTGTCAGACCTGCGTGGCGACCGGCTCCGAGGGGACCTGCGTCCCGCGCGCAAACGGCGAGCCGCCGCGAACGCCCACGGGCTGCGCCGTCGACCCCGCCAGCAGCTGCGGCACGGACGGCATGTGCGACGGAGCGGGGAAGTGCCGCGACTACCCGCTGGGCACCGTCTGCCGGGCGGGCACCTGCGACGGGGCGTCGGTGAGCGGCGTCCAGGTGTGCGACGGCATGGGCGCCTGCCGCCCGGGGCCGACGATGATCTGCGCGCCGTCCTCCTGCGACCCGGCGGGCGCGACCTGCTACGAGTTCTGCGCCTCGAGCGACGAGTGCGCGTCCGGCTACGCCTGCGACGCCAAGGGGAGCTGCGGCCGGCGCCGCGGCGGGGCGGCCTGCAAGGTGAACGACGACTGCCTGTCGGGCTACTGCGCCGACGGCGTCTGCTGCAACAGCGCCTGCGACGGCGCCTGCGTCGCCTGCAACCTGCCGGCGCGCGCGGGGATCTGCTGGCCGATCGACACGGGCGTCCCGGATCCCCACCGGGTGTGCAAGGACCAGGGCATCCCCAGCTGCGGCCAGACCGGGCTCTGCGACGGGCTGGGCGGGTGCGCGCTGTACGCGTTCGGAACCGCCTGCACCACCCCCTCCTGCACGGGGAACCTGCTCAACACCGCCGGCACCTGCGACGGCCTGGGGTCGTGCCGCCCGCCCGGCCTGCTGAGCTGCGCGCCGTTCCAGTGCCAGTCGGGCGCCTGCACCAGCTTCTGCGACGTCGACGCCGACTGCGACACCGGCATCGGCTGCGTCAACCACACCTGCGGTCCCAAGCAGGACGGCCAGCTGTGCAAGTCGGCCGACGAGTGCAAGTCCAACCAGTGCGTCGACGGCGTCTGCTGCGACAGCGCCTGCACCGGGGCCTGCCGCAGCTGCGCGCTGCCCGGATCGATCGGCAAGTGCACGATGGCCCCGGTCGGCAGCGGCGACCCGCGCGCCACCTGCAAGGACGCCGGCGCGGCCGGCTGCAGCACCAACGGCAAGTGCGACGGGGCGGGGAGCTGCCAGCTCTACACCAGGGGGACGACCTGCGCCCCGGAGAGCTGCTCGTCGAACGTCTACACGCCGATGTCCACCTGCGACGGGGCCGGCCACTGCGCGACGCCCGACGCGCTGCCCTGCAGCCCGTACACCTGCAATGGCAGCACCTGCTTCAACGCCTGTACGGTCGACACCCAGTGCGTGACGCCGAACCGGTGCACGGCCAGCTCGTGCGGGCCCGCCAACAACGGGGCCACCTGCGCGACCAACGCCGCCTGCAAGAGCAACATCTGCGCGCAGGGGTACTGCTGCGACAAGGCCTGCGGCGGACCCTGCCAGTCGTGCGCGCTCACCGGCACGCTGGGGATCTGCACGAACGTGCCGACCGGCAGCGCCGACCCCTCCGGGATGTGCAAGGACCAGGGCGCGACCGGCTGCGGGACCAACGGCAAGTGCCAGGCGGGCGCCTGCCAGAAGTACGCGAGCGGCACGGCCTGCGGGGCGGCCACCTGCCCCACCGGGACGGTGACCTTCACCGGCACGCAGACCTGTGACGGCGCCGGGACCTGCATCAAGCCGGCCTCCAGCTCCTGCTTCCCGTACATGTGCGGCAGCGCCGCCTGCAAGGGCGCGTGCACCGCCAACGCCGACTGCGATCCGCCGGCCGTCTGCACCAGCGGCTCGTGCGGCCTCAAGGATCCCGGACGCACCTGCGCCAGCGGCGCCGAGTGCAAGTCCGGCTTCTGCAATCAGACCGTCTGCTGCAGCACCAACTGCACCGGGGCCTGCCGGTCGTGCAACGTGTCGGCGACGACCGCCGGAACCTGCACCAGCGTGCCGGCCGGCCAGAGCGATCCGCAAGGAACCTGCAAGGACCAGGGGGCCGGCACCTGCGGGACCAACGGCGTCTGCGACGGAGCCGGGGCCTGCCAGAAGTACGCGGCGGGGACCGTCTGCGTCGCGTCGTCCTGCCCAACGGGGATGTCCGTCCAGACCAACGCCCGCACCTGCGACGGCAAGGGGACCTGCCAGGTCGCGACCACGACGAACTGCAACCCGTTCGCGTGCAGCGGCACCACCAGCTGCAACACCGCCTGCAAGGCCGACACGGATTGCCTCTCGCCCAACATCTGCGATCCGAAGACCAGCCTGTGCGGGAACAAGAAGCGGCAGGGCCAGACCTGCAGCGCCGCGGCGGACTGCCTGACCGGGCTCAGCTGCGTCGACGGCGTCTGCTGCGCGTCGACGGCGTGCGGGACCTGCCAGGCGTGCAACGTCACGGGCAGCGCCGGAACCTGCGCGAACGTCCCGTCGGGCGGCGCCGAGCCGCACGGCAAGTGTCCGACCTCGAGCACCGCGCCCTGCGGCAACACCGGCGCCTGCACGGGCAGCGGCACCTGCCAGCAGGCGGCGGCGACCGTGGCCTGCGGCACCGCCGGCTGCACGGGATCGACGTACACGCCGGTCTCGCACTGCGACGGCGCCGGGGCCTGCGCCGCGGCGGCCACCAAGAGCTGCACGCCGTTCGTCTGCGGCACCGGTGCCTGCAAGACCTCCTGCACCGCCGACACCGACTGTCTGGCGCCCTTCACCTGCCAGGGGACCACGACCAAGAGTTGCAGCCTGAAGGCGAACGGCCTCGCCTGCACGATGGGCGCCCAGTGCATCAGCGGCAACTGCGTCGACGGCACCTGCTGCGGCAGCGCCAGCTGCCCGGCCTGCCAGGCCTGCAACGTCAACGGCCAGGGGACCTGCGCCGGCGTGGCCAGCGGCACCGCCGACACCCGCTGCGGCGGCGGCACCACCACCTGCGGCAAGGTCAACGTCTGCGACGGGGCCGGCGCCTGCCAGACCTCCACGGCGATGTGCGGGGCCGCCGCATGCAGCGGGTCGCTGTTCACCCCGGCCTCTTTCTGCTCGGGCACCGGCACGACCTGCCCGATGCCGACGCAGGTCAACTGCGGCAACTACGCCTGCACCACCTCGGGCTGCAACAACTCCTGCACCGGCACGAGCACGGGGTGTGCCTCGGGCAGCTACTGCGACGCGACCGGGCACTGCCAGAGCACCGTCGGCCTGGGCGCCCTCTGCACCGCGGACGCCCAGTGTAGCGCCGGCCGCTGCGTGGACGGCGTCTGCTGCAACACCACGGCGGCCGCCTGCCCGGCCTGCCAGGCCTGCAATGTCTCGGGTCATGCGGGCAGCTGCTCCCCCGTGCCGGCCGGCGCCATGTGCGGCGCCCCGTCCTGCAGCGCCGGCATGCAGGTCAGCGCCAGGGTCTGCGACGGCGCGGGGAACTGTCCGCCGGCGACCACCACGCCGTGCGACCCGTTCGTCTGCGGTCCGACCGCGTGCAAGCTGACCTGCGCCTCGGCGGCCGACTGCATCTCCGGCGACTACTGCGACGCGGCGGGCAGCTGCCAGACCGAGAAAGCGCCAGGGACCGCTTGCGGATCGACCAGCGAATGCGCAACCGGCGTCTGTGGCGCCGAAGGCGTCTGCTGCGATACCACCTGCGATGGACTCTGCATGAGCTGCAAGCTGGCGGCGTCGCCCGGCATCTGTTCGACCGTGTCGGGGTGCGCTGCCGACGGGGGATCCGGGAATTGAGACTGTCCATGGACAACTTGTTCGAGCTTGGTCGCGCGCGCGGGAAGAACTCGGCGCCGCTACGTTTATCCGGCGGCGAAATGCGTGAGCGACGGCGCGCGGGGAGGTCCGCGGTCACCCTGCAGGTCATCCTGATCATCGTCGCGGCGGGCTGCGCCGGGCGCGGCAGCAACCTGCCCGATGCCACCCATCACAAGGACGGCGGCGCGTCCGACGTCCGCCGGCCGGGTGGCGACGCGGCCGGCCTGGGCGGAGCTTGCGGATCCGGCGGCACCAAGAAGCCGGCCGGGCAGGCCTGCGCTTGCGCTTCGGACTGCGCCAGCAACTTTTGCGCGGACGGCGTCTGCTGTAACGAGGCCTGCACCGCCGGGTGCAACACCTGCAACCAGCCTGGCTCCGAAGGGGTGTGTATCCCGCGGGCCAACGGCGACGACCCGCGCGAGGCCAGCGACTGCCCGCCCGCCGACGTCAGCACCTGCCATCTGGACGGCAAGTGTGACGGCGCGGGAGCCTGCCGCATGTACCCCGTGGGCACGATGTGCAGCCAGGGGATGTGCGAGGAGGCTGCGGTGGTCGACATGGGCGTCTGCGACGGCGCCGGCCAGTGCCGCCCCGGGCCGACGATCATCTGCGTGCCGTTCTCGTGCGACTCCAAGAGCGCCGCCTGTTTCCAGGAATGCAGCTCGGCCAGCGATTGCTCGTCCGGACACGCGTGCGACTCGAGCGGGAGCTGCGGCAAGCGCATGCAGGGCGCCACTTGCCAGGCGAACAGTGACTGTCTCTCGGGGTTCTGCGCGAATGACGTCTGCTGCAACTCGGCCTGCAGCGGGCCGTGCGTGGCCTGCAACCAGCCGGCCCGGTTGGGTGTCTGCTGGCCCACCGACACCGGCGTGAAGGACCCGAACGGCGTCTGCAAGGACCAGGGGGCGGCCAGCTGCGGGACCGACGGGCGCTGCGACGGCGTCGGCGGCTGCCAGCTCTACGCGCTGGCGACCCAGTGCAAGGCGGCCAGCTGCTCGAGCAACAAGCTGAACACCGCGGCGACCTGCGACGGCCTGGGGACCTGCCGCGCCCCGGGCCTGCAGGACTGCGCGCCGTTCCTCTGCTCGAACTCCGCGTGCACGGGCTCGTGCAAGGTGGACACTGACTGCAGCCCCGGCATCGCCTGCGTGAACGGCACGTGCGGGCCCAAGCTGAACGGTCAGACCTGCACGGCCTCGACGGAGTGCAAGTCCGCCCAGTGCGTCGACGGCGTCTGCTGCGACACATCGTGCACCGGAGGGTGCCGCAGCTGCGCGCTGGCCGGATCGGTGGGCAAGTGCACGCTGGTGTCGGCCGGGAACGCCGACCCGCGCGCGACGTGCAAGGACACCGGCGCGGCCGGCTGCCTCACCAACGGCAAGTGTGACGGCGCGGGCGCCTGCCAGCTCTACGCGAAGAACACCACCTGCACGGCAGAGAGCTGCACGGCGAACGTGTACACGCCCACCGCGACCTGCGACGGCGCTGGACACTGCGTGACGCCCGCCGCGATCCCGTGCAGCCCCTACACCTGCAACGGCACCAAGTGCTTCAGCGCCTGCACCGCCGACAACCAGTGCCTGCCGCCCAACGTGTGCGGCCAGGTCGGACCGAACTCGTGCGGCAAAGCCAACAACGGCACGACCTGCTCGTCGGCCGACCAGTGCAAGAGCGGCTTCTGCGCCCAGGGCATCTGCTGCGACAAGGCGTGCACGGGCGCCTGCCAGTCGTGCGCGCTGTCGGGCACGCAGGGGACCTGCACCAACGTCGCGACCGGCACCGCCGATCCGACGGGGATGTGCAAGGACCAGGGAGCGACCAGCTGCGGAACGAACGGCCGCTGCCAGGCCGGCGCCTGCCAGAAGTACCCGAGCGGCACGTCGTGCGGCGCGGCCAGCTGCCCGGCTGGAACCGGCACGTTCACCGGCGCCTCGACCTGCGACGGCGCCGGCACCTGCGTGAAGGCGGCGGCGGTGACCTGCTACCCGTACATGTGCGGCTCGGGGGCTTGCGGGGCCGCCTGCACCCTGGACACGGACTGCCAGTCGCCCGCGACCTGCGCCAGCGGGTCGTGCGGCCTCAAGGACGCGGGGCGCACCTGCGCCAGCGCCGCCGAGTGCAAGAGCGGGCTGTTCTGCAGCCAGGGCGTCTGCTGCACCAGCGCCTGCACCGGAGCCTGCCAGTCCTGCAACATCTCGGCGACCACCGCGGGGACCTGCACCAACGTCGCCGCCGGTGGAATGGATCCGCAGGCCACCTGCAAGGACCAGGGTGCGGGGTCGTGCGGGACGAACGGTGTCTGCGACGGGGCCGGCGCCTGCCAGAAGTACGCGGCGGGCACCGTGTGTGTCTCGTCGACCTGCCCGACCGGGATGTCGACCCAGACCAACGCGCGCACCTGCGACGGCGCCGGGACCTGCAAGGCCGCCACCACCACGAACTGCGCGCCCTACGCCTGCAACGGAACCACCAGCTGCAACACCGCCTGCAACGCGGACGCGGACTGCACCACCGGGAATCACTGCAGCGCGAACATCTGCGGCCTGAACCACCAGGGACAGGCCTGCAACACGACGTCGGACTGTCTGACCGGCCTGACCTGCGTCGACGGCGTCTGCTGCGCCTCCACGTCGTGCGGCACCTGCCAGGCCTGCAACGTCACCGGCAGCGCCGGCACCTGCACGAACATCGCCTCGGGTGACGCCGCTCCGGCGGGTCAGTGCGCGACCTCGACCAGCGCGCCTTGCGGCAACATCGGCACCTGCAACGGCGCCGGCGCTTGCTCGAAGGCGCCGACGACCACCTCGTGCGGGATGGCGACCTGCAGCGAGACCACCTACTCGGGCTCGTCTCACTGCGACGGCGCCGGCAACTGCGCGCCGCCGCCGACCATGAACTGCACGCCGTACATCTGCGGCGCCAACGCGTGCAAGACCTCGTGCGCGGTCGACACGGACTGCCAGGTGCCGTTCACCTGCCAGGGAACCGGCACCAAGAACTGCAGCCTGAAGCCCAACGGAACCACCTGCTCGGCCGGCAACGAGTGCATCACCGGCAACTGCGTCGACGGCGTCTGCTGCGGCAGCACCAGCTGCGACGCCTGCCAGGCCTGCAACCTGAACGGCCTGGGGACCTGCTCGGCAATGGGCGGCGGGACGACCGACAGCCGCTGCGGCGCGGTCGGGAGCGGGTGCGGCAAGACCAACACCTGCGACGGGGCCGGCAACTGCCAGACCTCGACGGCGATGTGCATGGCGGCAGGCTGCAACGGGTCGATGTACACGCCCGCCGCGTTCTGCTCGGGCAGCAGCACGATCTGCCCGGTGCAGACCCCCACCAACTGCGGCAACTACGCCTGCACGACCGGCGGGTGCAACAGTTCCTGCACCGGCACCAGCACCGGTTGCGCGTCGGGCGCCTACTGCGACGGCACCGGACATTGCCAGAGCAGCGGCGGCCTGGGCGCCGCGTGCAGCGCCGACGTCCAGTGCGGCGCCGGCCGGTGCGTCGACGGGGTCTGCTGCAACACGACCGACAGCGCCTGCCCGCTCTGCCAGTCCTGCAACGTCTCGGCGAGCACCGCCGGGACCTGCACGTTCGTCGGCGCGGGGAGCGCCGAGCCCCACGGGATGTGCCCGAGCTCCGCCGCCGCGCCGTGCGGCAACACCGGCGCCTGCGCGGCCAACCAGAAATGCGCCCAGGCGCCGAACGGCATGACCTGCGGTGACGCCGCCTCGTGCTCCGGCGGCACGCAGATCGGCGGCCGCACCTGCGACGGCGCCGGAACTTGTCAGCCCGCCACCACGACGGACTGCGGCAACTTCAACTGCAGCGGGACCACCTGCAAGACCACCTGCGCGTCCGACGGTGACTGCGTCTCCACCGCCTACTGCGACGCAACCCACGCCTGCCAGACCAAGAAGTCACCCGGCGCCTCTTGCGGATCCACCACCGAGTGCGCAACCGGCGTCTGCGGCGTCCAGGGCGTCTGCTGCAACACCGCCTGCAGCGACACCTGCTCCAGCTGCACCCAGACTGGGACGGCCGGCACCTGCACCCCGATCCCGGGGTGCGGCATGGACGCAGGCAGCGACGCGAACTGAGCGATCGTCTCTGTCTGGCTGCTAGAGATCCTCGAGCGTCTTCAGCAGCTCGGGGACGAAGTGACGCCGGAGCTCGATCAGCGACGGCTGGGCCAGGCGGGGGGGGACCCGAACGATCTCGCCATCGGGTGATTGCGGCTCGCCGGGGATCTCGTCGCCCTCGAACACGAACCGCTGGACCGGCTCCGGCTGCGGCTCGGCGGGCGGCGTCGATCGGGGCGCGGGGGTGGCTGCCGGTTGCGGCGGCGCCGGCACCTCGGCGGCGATCACCCGGGCCGCGGCCAGATGACGGGAGCGGAACGCGACGGACGACGCAGCCTCCTCGGCCACGATCAAAGACGCCTGGGGGCGGGCCGGCGACTGGGCAACCACCAAGGCAAACCCGAGCGCCGCTGTCTGGAAGCCGGGGCAGGCGAACAGGGCGCGCAGCGTCCCCAGGCGGGCCCGCAGCGCGGCCAGCGCCCGATGAACGCGGGTCCGCGCCGTCGCGATCGGCGTGCCCAGCTCCTGCGCCGCCTCTTCGTACGACAGGTCGGCGTGGAAACGCGCCAGCGCGGCGCGCCGCTGCGGCCGCGGCAGGCTGGCCACGGCGCTCCGCACCAGGCGCCGCTGCTCGCGTCTCAGCGCGGCAGACTCCGGATCGACCGGCGACTCGGGACCAGCGACCTGTTCAAGCAGCTCCCGCCGCCGCGCGTCGACCCGCCAACGGTCGATGGCGGCGTGCCGGCCCACCCGCTCCAGCCAGGCAGCGGGATTGTGGAGCCGGCCGCCGCGCTCCAGCGCCGCGGCCGCCAGATCCTGCGCCAGATCATCGCGCGCGGCCGGGTCGTGCCGCGCCGCGATCGTGCGTGCTTCGGTCCAGAGCTTCCTGTCCATGCTCATCACCTCAAAGGATCGACGAGCGAGCGGCGGAAACGTTTCCTCAAAGGCCGGCGGTCGAGACCGGGCCGGTGTCGACCACCTCGAAGTCGCTGCCCTTGACCTTGCCCATGTCGGTGGAGAGCTGGTCCATGTAGGGGACCCAGGCGTCGTTCGACTCGCCGCTGATGTACCAGTCGCTGCCGTTGTCGGCCAGGATGATCCCGTACTTCTTCATCGCGGTCAGGATCACCAGGCTGGGCCCGCTGAACCCGCTGGTGTCGAATGACGCCTTCAGCCGCAGGCGCAGGCCCATGGGCGGCAGCGAGGTGTTGTCGTCGCCCGCCGCGTGCGTGGCCGGGTGGATGTAGGCGTTCTGGGAGCTGTTGATGGTGAACCGGATGGCGTGCGTGATGACCTTCTGGTTCACCGTCTCGTCGAAGCGCACCAGCCCGGGCAGGATCGGCAGACCGGCCGCGTCGGCCGACGTCCATCCGTCGGGCCGCAAGGCGTCCGAGCCCAGGTGGAAGATCGCGCCGCTGGAGGCGCTCCAGCCGCTGCCCGAGACCTTGGCGCCGTAGAGCTCGTACAGCGTGCAGTTCATCGGGGCGCCGGCGGTATCGATGTACAGCACGTGCCGGTCGCCGCCGGACGTGCCGCCCTCGATCTCCGACGTCAGCGGAATCGGGTAACAGAACTGGCCGCCGCCGCTGGGGCAGGGGTTCTTGTCGCTCTCGTCGGCCGACTCGGTGAACGTCACCGGAACCAGGGCCGCGCCGGTGCCAGACGAGAACGGGATCCCGTAGTAGTCCTTCTGGGCGGCGTAATCGCCCCAGTCCGGGTGCAGCTTGGTCGACGTGTGCATGTTCGCCAGGTAGGTCGAACCCATCGAGTTCAGCGACAGCGCCGATACATCCTGGTTCCATGGGTTGTCGGCCGGGAAGATCTGGCAGCCGCCGATCGAACCGACCGTGCCGCTGTTGCCGCTGCCGCCGACGCCCGTCGTTCCGCCGGTGGCGGCCATGCCGCCCGTGCCGGTCATGCCGCCGGTGGCGGCGCCGCCCGTGCCGCGGCCTCCCGTCCCCTGCCCGTGTCCACCCGTCCCCTGCCCGCCCGTGCCGTTCGATCCGCCGGTCGCCATGCCGGACCCACCGGTGCCGACGTCCCCGCCGGTCGCCGCGCCCGATCCGCCGCTGCCTCCCGCGCTGTTCGATCCGCCACAGCCGGCCGCCGCGCCGGCGGCCATGCAGCAGAGACCCACGAGGAGGCGGTGCTTTGTGTGCATCACGTCATGTTAACGCGGGGGGTGCCGGACAATTCAAAGTTTTTCGCGATAATCAAAGTGAGGAGACTCACGGAAAAAGTGCTCCGCGCTCGAGCCGTCCGTAAGCCGGGTTCTGTTCCGGCGTTGCCGCCGGTGACGGTCATTCCTCTGGGCCGCCCGTTGCCGGACGGCTCGTGCGACCAACTCGAAACCTGATCTTTCGATCGCGACGCGGGTCACGCCGGCGGGTTGCCCCGCGGTCCCGTACCGGTCTTGCTCCAGGTGGGGTTTGCCGTGCCCCCCTCGTCACCGAGGGGGCGGTGCGCTCTTACCGCACCGTTTCACCCTTGCCGTCGCCTCGCGGCGGCGGCGGTCTGTTCTCTGTTGCACTGTCCTTCGAGTCACCTCGACTGGCCGTTAGCCAGCACCCTGCCCTGCGGAGCCCGGACTTTCCTCGACGGACGCCCGAAGACGCCCGTCGCGACCGCCTGTCCGGCTCGAGCGCGAAGCGAGAGAGACTATATCAGGGAGCGCATGAGGGGGGGCACCCTCGCGCTCAGGGCGAGGCTGCCTCGCCGTCCTTCTTGTCGTCCTTCATCAGATCCTCCCAGTAGATGATCCGATGACAGGAGGGGCAGGTCTCGATGGTCTGCCCCCGCTGGATGACGATGAAGAGCTGCGGCGGGATGTTCATGTTGCACCCCTGGCAGGTGCCGTTGCGCACGCTGACAACGGCCAGGCCCCGCCGCATGCGGATGCTGGAGTAGCGTTTGAGCACCTCCGGCTTGACGTCGGCGGCCAGCTTGTCCCGTTCGGCGCGCTGCTCGGCGATCTTGGCCTCGATCTCGGCCATCCGCGCCCGGGCGACCTCACCGTCCTTGTCGATCGAGCTCTTGAGGCTGTCGACGTCGCCGGCGCGCTCGGCGAGCAGCTTCTTCTTGGCGTCCACTGCATCGACCAGCTTGGCGATTTCGCCCTCACGCGTCGTCAGCCCCTCGCGGCGCTGGTCGATCTCGCGCTGGGCCGCCATGTACTCCTTGGAGTTCTTGGCCTGGGACAACTTGTGCTTCGCGCCGGCCACCTGGATCTCGTCCTCGGTGAGCTGCCCCTTCTGCTCGGCGTAGTAGCGCTCGGTCTCGGCCAGCGCCTGCCGCTCAGTGGTGAGCAGTCCCTCGACCCGCGCCAGATCGTTCTGGGTCGCCGCGAGCTTCATCGGGATTGCCTTCAGCGAATTTTCTAGCTCCTGGATCCGAGCGTCGTGAGCCTGTAGCTCCTCGAGCCGCTTAAGCTGATCACGCACTGACTTCCTCCGTGAGACACATGACTATGGCCGACGACGTCTCCGTCGCGTCGAGAGTGGGCCCACCTGGATTCGAACCAGGGACCAGGCGGTTATGAGCCGCCAGCTCTGACCGCTGAGCTATGGGCCCAGCCTTGTACGGAAACGCCGTGTACAAAGAGGAGGGAAATTTACACTGTGCATCCCGGGCTGTCGAGGCGAACGCCGTCGACAAAAACTGTCGAGGCTCAGCGCCGCCGCCGTGAGCGGCGCCGCCAGGCCGCCGCCGCCAGGCACATGACGGCCACGCCCGCGCCGCCCAGGGGCTGCGTGGGGTCGATCCCGCAATGACACCCCGAGCCGGATCCAGAGGCGCCGCCTGCGCCGCCGGTGGCGCTCGCGCCACCGCACACCGCGGGCGTCCAGATCGCCTGCATCTCTTCGAAGTTGCAGGTGTCCAGGCAGATCTGTTGCACGCACGGCTCGATCGCCTTCACCTGGTCGTAGGTCATGAGCGGCGCCAGCGTGGCCCCTTCGTCGGACGACACCGCCAGCGCCCAGCCGTCGCTGTAGTTCTTTCCGGAAAGGTAGAGCCGCGACTGCCCGTTCTCGATGCGCTCGGCCAGGCCGACCAGGTGCGGCTGCCCCGGCAGCGTCCAGGGCTGGAATGACATGGCGCCGTCCGTCGAGCGATACCCGGCGCCCATGGTCCCGCCGCCGTCCCCCGCGAACGGGACCAGCGCGCCCACCAGGACCTTGCCGCTCTGCAGCCGCGCGAACGCGCTGACCGTCCCCTTTGGAAGGACCAGCGGCATGGACAGGGTGTTGCCGCCGTCGCGCGTGACGGCAATGGCCTCTTGCGAGGCGGTCGTGACGCGCAGGTACACCAGCTCGCTGTTGGCCGGATCCACGGCCAGGATGCGGACGATGGCCGAGCCGGCCGAGGCCGCGAGATCGATGCTGGACCAGTGGGCGCCGCCATCCGACGAGCGCACCAGCACCGGATCGCGGCCGGCGCTGCCGGTCAGGTAATAGGCCAGGTAGACCACGCTCGGGTTGCTGCGCGCGATCTCGATCCCCACCAGGGCCGCGCCGGCCGGCGCCGTGAAGATCGGGGTCTCCAGGAACGTCGTGCCACCGTCATTGGAGACGAACACCGACGCGGCGGCCGCGCCGCCGTCGGCGGCCGGCGTCGCGGCGGCCAGCACGTGCGTCGGATCGGTCGGATCGACGAAGAAATCGGACACCGACAGGCCCGCGAGCGCGCCGCCCGCCGACTGCCAGCCGCACGACTCGTCGTCCGAGGTCGCCAGCCCCTTCAAGGGCGAGAGCGCGTAGAACCGATCGCCGATGCCGCCCGAAGCAGCGGCAGGCGGCCCGACCACGTACACGTTCGCCATCGACGTGGTCGCGAGCTGCTCGCAGGTCCAGAGCCAGGTCGCGCCCGCGTCCTGGGAGAGAATGAGCCCGAACGTCGTCGCCAGACCGATCTTGCGGGGCTGATCGGCGGGCAGCAGGGTGGACAGCGATCCTGGAATCCCGCCGTCGGCGCGCGCGGGACCGCTCACCAGCAGCGCCAGGGCGACGGCCGTCGACGCAAATGGAGCCAGCAAGGCGACTCGACCACGCTTTAAGCGCGAGCACCGCACGGATCCATGCCATGATGCCACCGGTCCGCGCCCCGATGCCCAAGATCGAGTTCGAAACGTACGCGCTGGCCAACGGCCTCACCGTGATCCTGCACCAGGATCGCTCCAGCCCCCTGGTGGCGGTCGACCTCTGGTACCACGTCGGCTCCAAGGATGAGTCGCCCGGGCGAACCGGGTTCGCGCACCTGTTCGAGCACCTGATGTTCATGGGCTCGCGCCACGCGCCGTACCCGGCATTCGACGCCATCATGGAGAGCTGGGGCGGGCACAACAACGGCACGACCAGCAACGACCGCACGAACTACTACGAGATCGGGCCCCGGAACCTGCTCGAGACGTTCCTGTGGCTGGAGGCCGACCGGCTGGCCACGCTGCCCGACGTGATCACGGACGAGGAGCTGGAGCGCCAGCGCAAGGTGGTCCAGAACGAGCGCCGCCAGTCCTACGAGAACCGCCCGTACGGCGCCTCGGAGCTGGCGGTTCCCGACGCGATGTACCCGGCCGCGCACCCCTATCACTGGCCCACCATCGGATCGCACGAGGATCTGGAGGCGGCCACCGTGGCCGATGTCCGGGCCTTCTTCGATCGCTTCTATCGCCCCTCGAACGCCAGCCTGGTGGTGGCCGGGGACATCGATCTGAGCGCGACGCGCGGGCTGATCGATCGCTTCTTCGGGTGGCAGCCGGCGCGGCCGCGCCCGGACCGGCCGCCGGCGCCGGCTCCCGTCAAGCTGGCGGCGGACGTCGCGCGCACGCTCACCGACCGGGTGCAGCTGCCCCGGCTGCGGCTGGCCTGGCACTCGCCGGGGCTGTTCGCTGCGGGCGACGCCGAGCTGGATCTGGCGGCGCATGTGCTGGGCGGCGGCAAGTCGAGCCGGCTCTATCGCGCGCTGGTGTTCGACGGCCGCATCGCCCAGGACGCGTTCGCCTACCAGGGGTCGCTGCTGCTGGGCAGCCTGTTCCACGTCGGCGCCACCGCCAAGCCCGACCACGGTCTGCCCGAGATCTCGGGAAGGATCGAGGCCGAGCTGGCCCGGTTCGCCGAGCAGGGCCCCACCGACGACGAGCTGGAGCGCGCGCGGAACACCCACCTGGCCGACTTCTACAAGGGGCTGGATCACCTGCAGACCCGCGCCGATCTGCTCAACCACTACCACTATCTGCTGGGGACGCCCGACGGCGTCGATCGCGACGTCGAGCGATACCGAGCCGCCACGCCTGCCTCGGTGCGCGACGCGTTCGCGCGGGTCCTGGCCGGCAAGCGGCTGACGCTCGAGACCCTGCCCGAGGCGAAGACCGCGTGAACGACATTCTATCGAGCGTCCCGTCGGTCATTCCATCCATCATGGACGAGGCGCCGGCTGTCGGGCCGCTGCCGCCGGTGGTGGTCCCGCCGGTCAACCGGTTCACGCTGAGCAACGGGTTGCCCGTCGTCACCATCCGGCGCGAGGTCGCGCCGATCGTGTCGGCGGCGCTGATGATCCGCAGCGGGGCGGGGGCCGAGCCGTCGGAGCTGGCCGGCGTGGCGTCGCTCACGTCCGAGATGCTGGACGAGGGCGCCGGCGATCGCGACGCGCTGGCCTTCGCCGACGCGCTCGAGCGTCTGGGCGCCGACCTGTGGCTGGGGAGCGGCCGCGACGGCTCGCAGCTGTCGGTCCAGGCGCCGCGCGAGACCTTTTTCGACGCGCTGGACCTGGCCGGCGACGTGCTCACCCGGCCGCGGCTGACACAGCCGGACTGGGAGCGCGTGCTGGCCGACCGGCGCACCGGTGTGGTGCAGCGGCGCGACCAGCCCGAATCGGTCGTGAACGTCGTCTCGGACCGCCTGCTGTTCGGAGACGATCACCCGTACGGCCATCCGGTCGAAGGGTTCACGCGCACGCTGGAGCGGCTGTCGCTGGACGACATTCACGACATCCACAAGGCGTACTGGCAGCCGTCGAACGCCTTCCTGGTCGTCGCCGGCACCTTCGACGAGCCGGCGCTGCGCGCCCGGCTGGAGCGGGCGCTGGGACCGTGGACGTGGCACGCGCCGGAGCGGAAGCGGGTCGTTCCGCCCTTGCCCAAGCGCCCCCGCCTCTGCATCGTCGATCGGCCGGGCGCCCCGCAGAGCGTGGTGCGGCTGGTCGCGCCGGGCGTCGATCGGCTGTCGCCGGACCGCCCGGGCCTGGCCATGCTGAACGCCGTGCTGGGGGGCAGCTTCACCAGCCGGCTCAACTTCAACCTGCGCGAGAAGCACGGGTACACCTACGGCGCGGCGTCCAGCTTCTCGTTCATGCGGCACCCGGGCGGCTTCGCGGCGCGCGCGTCGGTGTTCGCGGAGTCGACGGCGCCCTCGGTGCGCGAGATGCTGGCGGAGCTGGCCGGGCTGCACGAGCGCCCGGTGACCGCCGAGGAGCACGCCAAGGCGCGCGCGACCCTGCTGATGCGGGTGGCCGAAGGGCTGTCGACCACCGGCGGGATCGCGGCCACCTTCGGCGAGCTCGGTCTCTACGGGCTGCCGCTCGACGAACCGAATCGGTTCGTGGCGGCGCTGGAGGCGACGACGGCCGACGACCTCCGCTCGCTGGCCGCTCGGCACGTCGATCCCGAGGCGGCCTGCATCGTCATCGTCGGCGACCG
>DATJWP010000184.1:0-15685 GCA_035578045.1 Polyangia bacterium
ATCTGGCGCGCTCACTGCCAGACGGTCTTCACGTCGGGGCCGAGCTCGCGGACGATCTCGTCGCGGAAGCGCTTCTTGAGGCGATCGGCGATCTGGCCCATGCGCTGCTTCGAGACGCCGAAGCGCGCGCCCAGCTCGCCCAGCGCGACGGGGTCCTCGGTGGCCAGGTGCTCTTGCCAGACCGCGCGCTCGCGGTCGTCCTTCAGCTGGCCCTGGAACTTCTGCATGAACCCGCGCAGCGCGTCGGCCATCTCGGCGTGCTCGGCCTCGGCCTCGGGCGAGTCGCCCGCCGCGGCGATGCGCTCGGACAGGGAATAGGTCTCGTCCCCCGCGTCGTTGGCGCCGCGCGGGTCGATCGAGACCTCGCGCGACTCCAGGTGCTGCCGCACCTCGTCCAGCTCCCGCTCGTCCACGTCCAGCTTGGCCGCCAGCAGCTTGGGCGTCGGCTCGAACCCGGCCGCCAGCAGCTTCTGCCGCTCCTTCTCCAGGCGGAAGAACAGCTTTCGCCCCGCGCGCGTGTTGCCGACGTGAATGAGCCGCGAGTTGGTCATCAGGAACCGCAGCACGTAAGCCCGGATCCAGTAGGCGGCGTACGTCCCGAAGCGGGGCCCCAGCGACGGCTCCCAGCGCTTGACCGCCTCCATCAGCCCGACGCTCCCCTCCTGGAACAGGTCGAGGATGTTCGCCCAGGCGCGGCGGTACTGGTACGCGATGGTGATGACCAGCCGCAGGTTGTGCACCACCAGCTTGCGGGCGGCGTTCATGTCCCCGTGCTCGCGGACGGCGCGCCCCAGCGCGCGCTCCTGGTCCTCGGTCAGCCGTTCGAACCGGCGCGCCTCCGAGAGGAAGCGCTGGACGGGATCGCGCAGCGGCGCCAGCGCGCGGCCGAGCGGCGGCACCACCTCGTCCGCGTCGATCGCGGGGGCGGCCTCCGGTCCAGCCCCTTCCCCCGCTTCGGCTTCGGGAAGCGCCTCCTCGGGCTCGGACGACTCGGGATTTTCGTCGCGCTCGGACATATGATGGCCCCGACTAAGGGACGACTTGGGTCTACCAGAGAATGCCGGGACGCGCCTGGTCGCCGCGCTCGTGCTGCTGGCCGCCGCCGGTTGTCGCCAGAGCAGCCCGCCCGCCGGTGGCGCGGCCCCGGCCACGGACGCCGGGAGCATCCAGGGCGCCGCGGCACCGGCGCCACCGCCCCCGCGCGGCCGCGATCTGGCCATCCTCTACTCGTCGAACATCCAGGGCCACGCGGTGCCTTGCGACTGCGTCCGGCCGCTCGGGGGTCTGGCTCGCCGGGCGACGGTCATCGGGCGCGCCCGGGCCCAGGCCGACGGCGCCCTGATCGTCGATGCCGGGGACCTGTTCGGCGATCGCCACCACGCGCCGTTGCTGGCCGCCGCGATGACCGCCGGGGGGCTGGACGCTTTCACGCCGGGCGAGCGCGACCTGGCGCTGGGGGTCGCGCAGCTGCAGCGCCTGGCTGCCGCCCGCCAGCTGCCCATCATCTCGAGCAACCTGACGGACGCGAAAGGGAAGCGTCTGTTCGGCGCCGAGAAGGTCGTGGTGGTGGCGGGGGTGCCGGTCGGTCTGTTCGGGGTCAGCCAGCCGCCCACGCCGGAGGACGCCGCCCGCTGGGAAGCCGCCGGGATCCGGGTCCAGCCGGCGGACGCGGCCGCCCGGGAGGCCATCGCCGCCCTGCGGCAGGCGGGCGCCAAGGTGGTGGTGGGCCTGTTCCACGTCGGTTCCCCCGCGACGTCCCGGCGCCTGGTGACCGGCCTGGCCGGGCTCGACTGGGCCGTGCTGGGCCACAGCGCGCTGAACCTGGACACGCCCGAGAAGGCCGGCACGGCCCGCCTGCTGGAGGCGTTCGCCGAGGGGAAGAACCTGGGCCGCCTGGACCTGCACGTCGTGGGAGACGACTTCGCGTTTGCTGACGCCGGCCAGCGCTCCGAGCTGGAGTCGATCCTGGCCGACCACCGGCGGCAGCTGGGCGAATATGACAAGTCGCTGGGCGGCATGGACCCGGCGGCGCTGGAGGCCTACTACCAGCAGCGACGGGCCCAGCTGGGGGCCGCCATCGCCCGCGAGACGGAGGCCCTGGCCCGCCTGCCGCGGGCCATCACCGGCAGCTGGTTCGAGAACCGCATCATCCCGCTGGAGCCGACCATCCCGGATGACCGCAACGTGGAGGGGCTGGTACGCCGCCTCGACCCTCATCTATAGTCGCGCCGATGCAGAAGTCGATTGGCTTGGGGCTGGCTCTGGCGCTGCTGCAGGGGGTGTCGCACGCGAACGCCGAGCCGAGCACCTCGGACAGCTACGAGGCGCGGGCCCGCGGGGCGGTGCGCGCGCCCGACCTGACCACGCTGCTCTCCCCCTTCGTCGAGTCCTGCGGGGCCGAGATGCGCGAGCTGGATCGCGCGCGCTGCCGATCGACCACGGCGTTCCTGCGCCAGCGTCTCCCCGAGCAGACGTTCGTGATCACCAGCAACGATCCGGCGGCCGTCGACGTCTCCGGCTACGACGCCGCCGTCAAGGGCTACCACGTGGTGCTGGCCGGGTGCATCGCCTGCACCGAGCCAATCCCGATCGGCCCGCAGCACCAGCCGCGGTTCGTGACGCTGAACGCGCCCGAGAAGGGGGCCGAGAGCGTGGCGGCGGGCGTGACCGTCTCGAAGAGCACCGTGGCCTTCGACGACTTCGAGGCGGCCAAGAAGTGGGCCGACACCGAGCGCCCGTTCCTGAAGGCCGAGTTCCTGTTCCAGCCGCAGGCGACCGGGGCCGACTTCACGGTGGGGATGGCGCCCGGGATCGCGCTGAAGCTGGTGGGGGCGCGCGTCTACAACCGTTGCAACGGGGAGATCCTGGTCTCGAAGCCGCCGTCGGTGGGGTTCGCGGACCGGCCGCCGGTGGGCAAGTCCGACCCGAGCTGCGTCAGCGCCGCCCGGGCCGCGCTGGCCGAGGAGACCGCCCGCGACGAGGCCCTCCCCGACGAGCTGTCCAAGGCCAGCATCAGCCAGGTGATGGAGTCGATCCGCCCGCGCATCTACGGCTGCTTCGAGAAGTTCCACGTGCCGGGCGGGCTGGTGCTGACCTACGTCGTCGGCGGCAACGGCACGGTGCACTCGGTGCAGATCGGCTCGACGTTCGCGGGGACGCCGACGGGCGCCTGCGCGCTGGAGATCGCCAAGGAGGCCAGGTTCCCCGCCTCCAAGCGCCCGAGGCAGCAGTTCAATTACCTCTTCTTTTTGCGCAAGAGCTGAAGCCAGAGCGCGGCCAGCGCCGCGACGCACAGCACCCCGAAGAGATCGCCGAGGGTCTGGTAGAGCCCGCCCCCGGGCAGCATCGCCAGCTCCACCAGCAGCGTCGCGGGCGGCGCGTGCGGCTCGTCGGCGGGATCGACCGACTCGGTCTGGGCCAGCACGCGCCCGGCGGCGTCGATGTGGGCGCTGATGCCCGTGTTCACGGCCCGCACCATCTCCAGCCGGTGCTCGACGGACCGGAACACCGCCAGGGCCAGGTGCTGGCGCGGCTCGGCGGTGCGGCCGAACCAGGCGTCGTTGGTGATGTTCACGAAGGCGTTGGGCCGGAGGCCGGCCACCCTGCGCGCCCACCCGGGCAGGATGTCCTCGTAGCAGATGAGCGGCCCCAGCTTGAACTCGCCGGCCGCGACCGACAGCGGGAACGCCGCGGGCTCCGAGCCGCGGCTGAAGTTCGAGGCCTCGGGGAAGTACTCCGTGAACCAGGGGATGCTGTCGTAGAACGGGATGTACTCGCCGAACAGCAACAGGAAGACCTTGTCGAACTTCCCGGTGATGTCACCGGCGGCGTTCATCATCAGGGCCGTGTTGTACGGGTACTTGTCGGGCCCGCGGCGGGCGCCGCGCTCCGCGATCGTCACGGCCCCGAACAGCAGCGGCGTCTCGAACCCCCGGCGAACGCGCCGCGGGTCGTCGACCGGAAAGTCGCGGGAGAAATCGCGCGGGAGCGCGTACGAGTACGACGACTCGGGCCACACGATCAGCCCGGCGCCGTTCCGGGCCAGGTCGGCCGACGCCTGCTGGTGCAGCCGCAGCAGGCCGGCGAACTCGGCCGGATCCCACTTCTCGAGAATGCCCACGTTGGCCTGCACCAGCCCGGTGCGGACCTTGGGCGCCGCGGCGCGCTGCGCGTCCGCCTGATGCATGCGCAAGGCGCCATACCCGAGGTCGGCGATCAGCAGCAGCCCGGCGACCGCCAGCCCGCGCCAGCTCCGCCGGTCCAGCAGCATGTCGGTGAGGGCGCCGTTGAACAGGAGCAGCAGCGCCGTCACGCCCAGCGGGCCGGTCAGGTCGGCCACCTGGATCAACGGCGGCACGAACGCCAGCGAGATGGCCAGGTAGTAAGGGAACATCTGCGGGAGCAGCAGCTCGATCGCCACCATCACCAGCGGGGCCAGCAGCGCCAGCGGCCGGCTCGTGCGGTCCGCGGTCCGCCGGACGCCCCACGAGCACAGGGCGAACGCCAGCCCCTGGTAGCCCACCAGCAGCAACATGATGGGCAGCGCCTCGAGCCGGGGCATGTGGCCGAACCGTTCCAGCAGGCCGTCCATCCAGTAGAAGCCGCCGATGTTGCCGATCGTCCCGGTCAACCACCCGAACAGGAAGGCCCGCCGCGGCGTGGCCGCCGCCCGCGCCACCCAGAGCTGCGGAACCATCGCCACGAACATCAGCGGCCACAGCCCGAAGCCAGGGACCGAGACGAACAGCAGCACGCCCGACAGGACCGAAAGGCCCAACCGGGCCACGCGCGCCTTCATGCGAGACGGCCGGCCTCCGACTCGAAGATGAACGGGGGCTGCTGGTTGAAGTCACTCCAGCGGATCCAGCGCGGGCGGACCCGGACGTGGGTGATGCCGGGCCACGAGAGGCGGTCGCGCCCGTCGGGGTAGGCCTGGAAGTAGCAGGCGCGCACCCGGTCCAGCTCGGAGCCGGCGGGAAAGTCAGCGAGACCCTCGATCTGAGCGGTGGTCTGGCGGTCCCAACCGATCACCAGCGAGATGCGCGGGTCCCGGCGCAGGTTGCGCGCCTTGCGCGTCGTCTCGAGCGTGTCGAAGACGATCTCCAGGTCGTCGCTGGTGGCGCAGCCGACCACCGCCGACTGCGACGCCCCGTCCTCACCCAGCGTCGAGACGACGGCCAGCCGGTGCTCGCGCAGGAGGCGCACCAGGTCGGCGCGGGTCATCCCGCGTGTTTACCACGCCCCTCAGGGACTGGTGGCCTTGCGGAAGAAGCGGGGCCCCGGCGTCACCAGCCAGACTGAACCTTCGTCGCCGGTCACCAGCGTGTTGGTGGACGCGCTGACTGGCGCCGGCGCGTCGGGGATCACGGACCAGGCCTGTCCGTCGAAGTGGGCGACGTCCGAGCCCGCCGCCCACATGTCGCTCGCGCCGTGCCCGAACACGCTGTACATCGCGGGCAAGCCCTGCGCGGGCGCGAGCCCGGAGAACTCGACCGCCCAGGCCTCGGTGCCGTCGAAATCCAGCAGCGTCGTGTGCTGGGACGCCTGGTTCATGGACTGCCCCTTCAGATACGCGTGGGTGTCCATGGCCAGCCAGAGCTCGGTGCCGCCGCGCCAGATCGCCGGGTAGATGAAGCCCACCCCGACGCCGGTGTGCGTCCAGCTGGCGCCGTCGAACCCGTGGATGAACCCGGCGGACATCATGTTGCCGACCATCTTGCCGGAACCGACCACCCAGACCTGGCTGGGCGAATCGATCCAGATGTCGCCGAACTGGTAGGCGACCCCGCTGAGCGGCAAGGTGGCGTCGTCGAAGTTGTAGGCGGTCCAGGCCGCGCCGTCCCAGTGCAGGACGTTGCTGGTGGCCGCGATCCAGAAGTCGTTGGCCGCCGCCGCGCGCACGCGATTGAACACCAGCGTCGCCGTGGGCGGCTGAAGCGGGTGGGCGACGGCGCGCCAGCTATCGTTCGTGAAGGGCGTCCAGCCCTGCGCGTCGCGATGGTAGATGACGTCGCCGGTCGTCGCCCAGATGTCGTCCGGTCCGGTGCCGTGAACGCTGGGGGAGCCGGACGCGTCGGCCGACGGAGGGATCGCCAGATCGACCGACCAGCAGCCGTGAGTCCACCGAACGATTCGTTCGCTGGACAGCGACGTGGGGTCCGTCGGGTCGGCCGAGTAACCAGCGAACAGCAGGTCGTTCGTACCGGCGGCGAAGACATCGGTGACGTCGAAGTTGCTCAGGCCCGACGGGGCCAAGATCTCGACCCAGGTGTCGGGCGGAGCGGTCGGGATGGAGCAACCCACCGGGCTCTGGCCACTGGCGCCGGCCACCCCGGCGCCCGCGGCGCCGCCGGAGCCGGCGCCACCCGTCCCGCCCGTCGCCGTCCCTGTTGGAGCCCCGGCGCCTCCTGCACCGTGACCGCCCCAGGGGTCGTCACCCGATCCGGGCGAGCTGCCGTGCCCGCTGGAACATCCGACGCCGGCAATGAAGAACGCCGCGCACACCACCCCCACCGTCGCCATCGACCTCATCGCCATCCGACACCGCCTTTCGCCACCAGACCATGGCGAAGATGCGGTTCACTCGGGCGCCGTCAAATGCGCGCTCACAAAAGGCGGAACATTCCCGACGTCAGAGGTCGTAGCGCAGCAGGCGCGCCTCGAGCGGGCCGTTCCAGAGGCGGTGCGACACGGCCGGCTTCTTCCGGATGGCCTGCGGCAGGGCCGGATTGGCCGTCAGCACGATCGCGCGCCAACCTCCCAGCCGGTCGAAGACCCGCCCCACGGAGCGGTAGATGGCGTCCAGCTCGGCCGGGTTCAACCGCTCGCCATAGGGCGGGTTGACGGCCAGCGTCGCCGCGGGCCAGCGCCGCTCGAGGTCGGCCACATCGGCGCGCTCGAAGGCGATCGCTCGCCCCTCGTCCAGCCCGGCAGCCGCGGCGTTCTGGCGCGCGGCCGACAGCGCCGCGGGGTCGGTGTCGGCGCAGACGACCGGGGGCCAGTCGCCCTCCAGAGCGCGCGCCGCGTCCTCCTCGGCGCTCTCACGCATCCGCCCCCAGGCCGCGCGCGCCTCGGCCGGCAGCGTGGGCCAGCGCTCGAAGCCGAACCGCCGCCGGAACCCCGGCGCGATCCCGCGCGTGGCCAGCGCGTGCTCGATCGCCAGCGTGCCCGACCCGCACATCGGATCGATGAACGGCAGCTCGGGCTGCGCGCCGCCCAGCATCAGCACGGCCGCCGCCAGCGTCTCCTTCAGCGGCGCGTCGACCATCGCCACCCGGGTGCCGCGCCGGTGCAGCGCCTCGCCCGCCAGGTCCAGGAACAGGCCCCCCTGCCCCGCCGCCAGGTGCAGGACGATCGAGACGTCCGGCGCCTTGGGGTCGACGTCCGGGCGCGCGCCCAGCGCCTCGCGGAGCACGTCGGCCACCGCGTCCTTGACCTTCAGCGCCGCGAACCCCGAGTGCGTCAGCCCCGGGGTGTCGCGCACGTTCCCGAACACCGCGAAGGTGCTGCGCGTGCTCAGCCAGTCGCGCCAGGGGACGCGGCGGGCGGCGGCGTACAGGCTCTCCCCGTCGGAGGCCTCGATCTCGGCCAGCCGCAAGAGCACGCGGACCGCCACGCGCGCGCGCAGGCAGACGTCCATCCCCATCTCCAGCGGTCCCTCGAACCAGACGCCTCCGCGATCGCCCTTGGCGCCGGCGATGCGCATGGCCGCCAGCTCGCGCCGCAGCGCCCCCTCGGTGCCACGCGCACAGGTGACGAAGAACCGGAACATGGGCGCGCAATCTACTCCCTTGCCAGCGCCTTCGCGTAACTTGTCAAAAAAGAAGCGCGATCCGAGTAGGTGTGAACCAGGGGGTCGCCCAGCTCGTGCTTGAAGCTGCTGACGCCCAGCGCGACCATCTTCGAAGACAGCAGCATGTGAGACGCCTCGAGCGCCCGCCGGTTCCGAACGGAGTGGGCGGTCAGCAGATCGCGCGCCTCTCGTATGTAGTGGGTCAACCTCTCGAAGTCCGAGAAGACCTGGACGCGCCTGCCCGAGGCGATGATCGGGTCGAAGAACTCGATGACCTTTTGCGCCAGGGGCATGGAGAACACGCCACTCGCGATCTCCGCCACGACCTCGGGGCGAACCAGCCAGAGGAAGACCTCGCCGTCGGATGTCGCCGCATGGGCCGCGGAGGGCGGCGGGGTGAACAGCTCGGCGGGCTGGCTGGACATCGTCAGTGCGCCATCGGCGAGTCGGTGAACGTCGCGGCCTCTTCCAGGCCGCGCGGCAGGGTGACGATGAAACGCGCCCCCTGGCCGGGCTCGCTCTCGACGCGGATCGATCCCCGGTGGGCGCGCAGGATCTGCGCCGTGATGTAGAGGCCCAGCCCCAGCCCACCGAAGTGGCGCGTCGAGACGGCGCGCTCGAATCGCCCGAAGATCCGCGCCTGGTCCTCCTTGGAGACGCCGATGCCGTGGTCGCGAACGGAGATCTCGACCATCGGGCCCCGGACGGCGGCGCACAGCTCGATGGGTCGCCCGGCCCCGAACTTGATGGCGTTGCTGAACAGGTTCGTGAGCACCTGCTCGATGCGGTCGCGATCCCAGCGTACGGTCGCCCGCTGCGGGGCCGTCACCAGCACCCGGCAGCCGGCGCCCCGAAAGTCCGCGGCCATGGTCGACACGACGTCGTCCACCATCTCTCGCAGATCGACCTCTTCGAAGCGAAGGCCCATCCGGTTGTTGCCGACGCGGGCGACATCCAGCAGTCCGTCGACCAGGTTCGACAGGCGTCGCGCCTGGCCGTCCACGGCCCCCACGCTGCGGTTGAAGGCCGACAGATCGGCTTCGTCACGGGCCAGCCCCTGCCGGAGCATCTGGATGTGCAGCAGCAGCGAGGTGAGCGGTGTCCGCAGCTCGTGCGCCGCCACCGCCAGGAAGTCGTCCCGCGCGCGGACGGCGTCCAGCGCCTCGAACAGCAGGCGTCCGTTCTCCAGGCTGACCGCCGCGCGGGCCGCCAGGTCCTGCGCCAGGAGCACCTCCTCGCGATTGTATCGGAGAGGATCCTGGCTCGACACCAGGATCATGACCGCGTCGACGCCGCTCCGCCCCGCGATCGGCACGCAGAGCACCGCCCGCGCACCCAGCTCACGCAGCACCAGGGCCTCGCCTGGATCCCACGCGCGCGCCGACAGCCGGTCGAGGTTCACGTCCTCGTACAGCGCCACTTCACCGGTGCGGAAGACGCGCCCTGGGCCCTCGTCGTCGCCCGCCTCCGGGCGGTGCGGCCCGAGGCGGGCCAGCAGGGCCCGCTTGTTCGGATCGCCGTGCGCCGAAGCGACCAGCATGTTCCCATCATCCCAACCTCGGTGCACGGTGTAGCACCAGTCGGCCAGAGCTGGAATGGTGAGCTCCGCCAGCGACTGAAGGATCTCGTTCGGGTTCAACCTCGGCGACAGCGCCTGGCTCCCCTCGACGAGGAGCTGCAGGCGGGCGTTGGCCAGCTCGGCGTCCACGCGCGCGGCCCGTTCGTTCCGGAGCAGCTTCTCGCGCGCGTCGCGGAGCCGCGCCTGCTCGCGCATGTCGACGACGAAGGCCGCCCCGGCCATCTCGCCGGCCGTGGGGCGGTCGAAGGTGGCGCCGCCCACCAGGACCGGCACCCGGACACCGCCCTTGGTGATGTAGGCCTTCTCGTACGCCGTGCACCGGCCCGTGGCGCGGAGCTCGGCCAGGGCGCGCTGGTCCAGTGGGCGATGCTCCGGTGCGGTCAGGGCCTGCCACGAGATCCCCGGAGACAGCAGCTCCTCGCGCGAGAACCCGACGATCTGCAGGAAGGCGTCGTTCGCCTGGGTGATGCGGCCGTTCTCCTCCCAGAAGAAGACGCCGATGACGTTCGCGTCGACCACCCGGGTCAGCAGCGACTCGCTCTCGTGCAGCGCCTGGGCCGTCTGCTTCAGCTCGGTCACATCGAACGAGACGCCGATGACCCCGACAATCTGCCCGCGGTCATCCCTGAGTGGCTCGATGCGTGAGTGGAAGCGGCGACCGAACCAGGCCATCTCCATGACGGTCGACTCGCCGGCCAGCGCCCTCAGATGGGCGGCGATGGCGGGGTGGTGGGGGTCCTCGGTGTGGAAGTAGCTGGTCACCGGGGTCCCGATGATGGACACCTCGCCCGAGGCCAGGCCCAGGGCCGACAGCCCGCCGCCGGCGCTGAACGTCGTCCGCATCTTCTCGTCGGTGGTCCAGACGATCGCCGGCAGCCGATCGAGAATCTGCCGCTGGAACACCTCCGCCTGGCGGAGCCGCTGGTGCTCGATCAGGCGCTCCGACACCTCGACGCCGGTGAACACGATCCTGGGCTCGGGCCGGTCGTTCACGACCCGGACGTCCCAGTCGACCCCGCGGGGCGCCTGCTCCGCGCGCGTCAGGTGGAACATCACCGCAGGTGGGAACGCCTCGCGCCGGAACGGGGTGAAGGCCCCGCGCAGCAGCTCGCGCTCGGCCGGGAAAGCGGCCAGCTCCCAGATGGGCCGGTGCCAGGCCGCTTCGGTGAGCCCGGTCGTCCGCGCGGCGGCGCGGTTGATCAGCTGCACGACGCCGGTCTGGTCGGCGACCACGACCAGCAGCCGCGTGGCGTCGATGACGCCGCGTAACAATTCCACCTGGTCTTCAGATGAATGCGCGGCCCCCGCCATCACGCCCGACCTCGTCAGCCCAAACGTAGCCGCCAATACACGCCCAACAACGCCGTCGCGGTCGATTGCGCCCAGGCCCTGCGGTCCTTCCTCTAGGGAGAGGGATCGTGCGAAAATACTGGATGATGGGCGTGTCTGTTGTCCCGGACAGAGAGGTCCGGGCCGGGCTTCTGGGCGGCCGCTACCGGGTCACGGGGGTGGTCGGGCGCGGCGCCATCGCAGAGGTCGTGCGCGCCCGCGACGAGCAGACCGGCCGGCAGGTCGCGCTGAAGCTGCTGCACGGCCACCTGCGGGACAGCGCCGTCGTCGTCGAGCGGTTCCGGCGCGAGGTGGAGATCGTCCGGCGCGTGGGCCACCGCCACGTGTTGCCCATTCACGAGGTGGTCGAGGCCGACGGCCTCCTGTTCCTGGTCATGGACTATCACCCGGGCGGCGATCTGGCCGACCGGCTGGCCCGCCGCGGGCCTCTGAAGGCCGGCGCGCTGATCGACCTGGCGCGCCAGCTCTGTGGCGCGCTGGGGGCCGCCCATCGGGCCGGCGTCGTGCACCGCGACGTCAAGCCGTCGAACGTCCTGTGCGGCGACGGGGACGGGCTGCACGATCTGGACGTCCGCCTGTGCGACTTCGGGCTGGCCCACATGACCGAGGCGTCCGGCCTGACGGTCGCCAGCGCCGTGCTGGGGACCCCGGAGTACATGGCGCCCGAGGTGATCTCCGAGGGGCAGGCCGATCCGCGCAGCGACATCTACAGCCTGGCCGTGGTGCTGTTCGAGGCGGCCACCGGGCGCCTGCCGTTCTACAGCGACTCGCCGTATCAGCTGATGCGCCAGCACCTGGATGTCGAGCCGCCGCGCGTGCGATCGCTGGCGCCCCACGTGTCGCCCGAGATTGACGCCGCGATCGCGCGGGCGCTGGCCAAGGATCCGCTGGACCGCTTCGCCACGACGGCCGACTTCGCGGCGGCGCTGACCGAGACCACCGCCCTGACCGCCACGCCCGCGCGCGCCCCGAGCCGCCGCGCCTGCCCGAGCTGCGGCGGCTGGCTGGTCGAGGCAGCCGGGTCCTGCGCGGACTGCGGGAAGCGCGTTCTGCGGCTGGAATGGCAGCGGCGGGGCGTGTCCGTCATGGTCGAGCGCCGCTTCGGCAAGACGGGAGAGTCCCTGGATGTCGGCGCACAGGCGGGGATCTACCGGATCCTGATCCAGGCCGGCGCCGTGGAGCCCGACGCCCCGCCGCTGCGTCCACCCGGGCTCCCTTGCTACGTCGCGCGTGATCTGACGCCCGATTCTGCCGCGGGGCTCGCCGAGCGGCTCCGGGCGCTGGGCCTGACCGTGCAAGTGGTTCCCCGAACGTTCTTTGGCCCGCCGGAAATGCGCCAGAAGTTTCGGACCGTCTTGATGCGTTACCTCGCGGTTCTGTCGGGGGGCACCTACACGTGTAATGCCGGCGATCGGCTGATCGATCGCATCTTGCATCTGCCGCGGGGGCCCCGAAGCCTCTACTTCCTGGCCCCAGTCTGGGGATCGGTCGCCGGTGTGATGAGCATCCTCGCCCTACGCACGCTCCGGCCGCTGATTGCCCGCCGACCTCAGCGCGCGATCGATCGTGCTCACGTCCCGCTCATCTCCTTCTTTCCCCAGATCCGCAGTCGTCACGATCGCCGCTTGATCGCGCGCATCCTCGAGCGGGTCGCCGATCTTCGGGCGTCGGGGCACGCAGACTTCGCCGCCCCGCTGGCGGAGCGAGCCGCCCTGGCGGCGCGCGGCTTGCTCGCGGTCGAAGCGCGTCGGGACGAAGCCGACGCCCAGACCGATCCGGCCCGGGCGCAGGCGGAGCTGCGCCGCGAAGAGCAGGCGCGCGTCCTGTTTCGCGGTGACCTGTTGCGAACAGCGAGCCGGCTCGACCGCGCGGCGCTGACGGTCGCGCGATCCCAGGCGCTCTCTGCGGCCGATCTGCGAGCTTTGCGCGAAGACGTGGACGACCTGGCGGCCGATCTGGACGCCGAGCGGGAGCTGCACGAATGGCTGCAAGCGCAGAGCTGACGGCAGCGGTGGGGCGGTATCAGGTCCTGCACGCCCTGGGTGGAGGTGGCACGGCCTTGGTCTTCCGGGCCCGCGACCGCTCGCTCGGGCTGGACGTCGCCCTCAAGCGGCTCAGGCCGGAGCTGGCCGCGAACCCTCTTCTGCGGCGGCGGTTCTTGCGCGAGGGCGAGCTGGCGCGGCAGCTCACCGATTCCGCGATCGTTCAGGTTCTGGATGTCGGTGAGGACGCGGAGGGAGCTTTCATCGCCATGGAGCTGGTCGAAGGCCAGACCCTGCGCCAGCTCATGAACCGCCAGCGCCGGTTCGAGCTGCCGGCGGCGCGTTCCGTCCTGGTGCCGCTGGCCCGCGCGCTGGACCATGCGCACGCCGCGGGGATCGTGCACCGCGACGTCAAGCCCGAGAACGTGTTCGTGCACGACTGGGTGGTCAAGCTGGGCGACTTCGGAAACGCGCGGGTGATGTCGCTGGCCAGCGTGACCGGCGCCAGCTTGACCTGGGGGACGCCCGAGTACGCCGCGCCCGAGCTGTTCTCGCGTGGCCGCGCGGACCCCCGGTCGGATCTCTACGCGCTGGGCGTGATCCTCTACGAGCTGCTGGCGGGCCGTCTCCCCTGGACCCGCGCCGAGGCGCTCGGCCGGATCGCCAGCCATCACGCCCCGCCCCCGCCGCCCAGCGGCGCGGGCGTCGAGGTGGATCGGCTGCTGGCCGACCTCCTCGATGTATCGCGCGACGCCCGTCCGGCGTCGGGCGCCGAGATCGTGGCCCGTCTGGACGCACCCGGAGCGATCGCCGAGATCCGGTCGACTTGCCCGCGGTGCGCCGCCCCGCGCCCCGACGACGTCCCGCGCTGCCTGGCCTGCGGGCACGAGATGCTCCGACTGGCCAGGGGCGGCGGCAAATGGATGGTGGTGCTGCGCCGGTTGAGCGACGACGTCGCTCAGGTCGACCGTCTCCTGCAGATCGCTGACGCCGTCAGCGAGCCGCTCTCCAGACCCCTCGTCTTCCTGACTGGGTCCCCGGCGCAATACACCGACGAGCAGATCAAGGAGATGATCGATTTTCCGGCCATCCTGTTCGCCGGATTGTCCGAGGAGGACGCCCGCCGGCTGGCAGCCATGTTCCGGGACCGCGGGCTGGAAGTGGACGCCACCGATCGGGTCGACTGGTCGCTGTCGCGCGGAAAGAAGCGCCGGGTCGGGCTGATGATGATCCCGATCGGTTTTTGGGCGGCGGGCGTCGGCACAGCGTTTCACAGCAGCCTGATGGCGCTCGGATTGGCGGGCGCCATGGCGGTGTTCGCCGCGATGGTCCTCAAATCGAGGAGCGAGCTCCGAAGCGAGATCTTCCAGCTGCGCGACCAGCTGGCCCCCGTCTGGGTGGCCGACGGCCTGCTCTCCGACGCCGCGCTGGCCGCTACCCGCATCCGCGCGCCCGAGGTCCGCGCGCTGTTCGTCGAGGTCTCGACGGAGATCTACCGGCTGAGCCGACGCGCCGCCCAGCTGGCCAAGCGGGCGGAGGCCGGCCCGATTCTACGGACGCTGGACGCCACCAAGGCGCTGCTCGGGCGCGCGTTCGAGATCGCGACCAAGCTGGACGCCCTGGACGCGGCGCTGGGGGGCACGACCGAAGGCGAGCTGATGGCCGCGGTGTCCCGGCTGGAACGCGCCGGAGCGTCGGACACCACGGCCGCCGCCCGCCGTGAGCTGGAGAGCCTGCTGGACCAGCGCGACACCGCCGAGCGCCAGCGCGCGCAGATCGCGGCCAGCCTCTGCGCGCTGCTGGCCCGCCTGCGGCTGGCGGCGCGGACGGCCACCGACCAGGAGGCTGAAGGCGACGCCGAAGCCGCGGCGCTGGAAGCGGCCACTGCCGAGGTCGAGGCCTTACTCACCGCGGTTCCGACGTAGCCGGCCAGTACGACGCGACCCAGGCATCGATGGCGGACCAGGCGACGGGTGTCAGCGCGTCGTTGTGGTGCGCCCCGGGGACCAGCACCAGCCTCTTGGGGCCGGCCAGCGCCGCCAGGATCCGCTGCGAATGGGCCGGCGGGGTCTCCCGGTCGTCCGCGCCGTGCACCAGCAGCACGGGGACGCGCAGCCTGGCGGCCGCCGCCACCGGACTGACGTCGTCGGCGCGAAACCGCCCTTCGGCTTCGGCCAGCCGGAAGGCGTCGTCGATGTTGCTCTGGCTGGCGAAGAACGGAACGCGGTCTCGCGCGACGGTGCGGAGGTCCGAAAAGGGCGAGACGGCGACCACGACGGCGATTCGCGGATCGAGCGCCGCCGCCTGCAGGCCGACAGCGGCGCCCAGCGAGATCCCGAACACGAGCGCCCGCTTGGCCCCGACCAGGTCCAGGGCCCGGCTGAGGTCATGCTTTTCATAGAACCCGTATGTGCAAGTGTCGCCGCTGGACTCGCCATGGGCACGCGAGTCATAGGCCAGGACGTCGAAGCCGAGCGACATGAAATGGTTCGCGATCCCGATCCCCGATCCGCGGTTGTCGCCGACCCCGTGCAGGTACACGACCGTGCCGCGTCGCGGGCCCGGCGTCCGGAACAGCCAACCGATCAGGTGGACACCCTGCCCGACGTCCAGATCGACGCGCTCAAAGGCGGCTGTTCGAACCTGCGAGGTCTGTCGGCGAGGCGGGTGCAGCAGCGCGTTGGCCGCCCAGCTGGGCGGCATGCAGCCGCCCAGCAGAACAGCGGCCGTCACGTAGATACCGACTGCTCGTGCCCCGCCCTTCAAGGCACCTAGTGCGCCGGGGCGGCGCGGGTGGCGGCGTCCAGGCGGGCCTGGGCCCAGCCGCGGCGGTTCACCAGGGCGGCGTGGGCGCCGTCCAGCTCGCCCTTCCAGGCGTTGAGCTCGCGGTCGGCTTCGGCCAGCTCGCGACCGGCGGCCTCGCGGTCGACGTCGCCGGCAGCCACCGCCTCGTCGACCAGCACCAGCACGCGATCGCGCTGG
>DATJWP010000185.1:0-30766 GCA_035578045.1 Polyangia bacterium
CGAAGGGGACGCCCACCTCTTTCAGCACGCCCACCACGGCGGCCGAGAACCCGCACTGGGGCATCGACGGGTTCCCCTTCATGAACAGCATCACCCGCCCCTTGGCGATGGTCTCCTCGATGCGCTTCTTCAATGGCTCGGTCACGGCGTGGCTCCTTATTCGTCGGGGGTGCGCGTGGTCAGCGCCAGCGCGTGGATCGGCGCGGCGGGCCCGCGGATGACGTCGCCCAGCGCCGCGTAGACCAGCCGGTGCCGCTCGACCGGCAGCTTGCCGGCGAACGCGGCCGAGACGACCGTGGCGTCGAAGTGATCGCCGGTGCCGGTCGTGTCCACCACGTCCACCCGCGCGTCCGGGAGGGCGGCGCGGATGCGGGTTCGGATGTCGTCGGGGCTCATGGCGCCTGCCGGGCCTATATAGCACGCGCAGTATACTGGCCACGGATGACGCTGGGGACCCGCGTGACCGTGGTGGCGACGCTGCTGGTGGCGTCTGTCCTGGCGGGCTCCGGCTACGCGGCGCTCAAGGTGCGGCGCGCCAACCTGCAGGCCGACCTGGACCGCGAAGCCCACGAGATCGGGCGCGCCCTGGAGGTCGGCCTCGAGCCGCTGGACCCGGGCACCGCCGCCGACACGCTGCTGGCGCGCGCGCGCGCGGCCCGCCAGCACGACGAGCCGTTCCAGCTGGAGGTGCTGCAGGTCGGCGACGACCGCCGCACCGACGACGAGGCCTGGCTGCTGCTGATGCGCGGCGCCGACATCACCGACGCCCCGGTCGGCCGCGTGTTCGACTCCGCGTCCGGCCCCCGCTCCTACGCGATGGCGGTGCCGCTGTTCGACGCCAGCGCCCTGGAGCTGCCGGTCGGGCACCCGGCCCGCCACCCGGCGGCGGTCATGGGCATGCGGCGCGACGTCAGCTACATCGACGCCGAGGTGGCCGCCACGCGGCGCCGCATCTACCCGCTGTTCGTGCTGATCGTGGCCGGGGTCGCCATCGGCGTGCGGTTCGCGGTCAGCCAGATCATCCTGCGCCCGCTGCGCCGCCTGCTGGAGGGGATCGACGCCGTCGGCAAGGGGGACCTGTCGCGCGTGATCCTGGCCGAGCGCGACGACGAGATCGGCACGATCGCCGGCCGCTTCAACGCGATGACCGGCTCGCTGCGCGAGGCCCGCGAGGACGCCGAACGGGCGGCCAGCGCGCGGCTGGGGCTGGAGGCGCGCCTGCGCCAGTCCGAGAAGCTGGCGACCATCGGCCAGATGGCCGCCGAGATCGCGCACGAGCTGGGGACGCCGTTGAACGTCATCGGCGGTCGCGCGCGGGCGCTGGGCAAGAAGGCCGAACGGGCCGCCGAAGCGACGCCCGCCACCCCCGGTCCGGTCGATCCGGCCGAGGTGATGAAGAACGCCGGGATCATCGGCGAAGAGGTGGCGCGCATCACCAAGATCATCCGCCAGGTGCTGGACTTCTCGCGGCCACGCGGGCCGACCGTCACGCGCGTGCACCTGGGGGCGGTCGTCGCCGACGCGCTCGAGTTCCTGCGCGAGCCCATCCGGCGCCAGGAGATCCAGGTCGAGGTCCACACCATGCCGGCGCCACCCGAGGTGCCCGGGGACCCCGACCAGATCCAGCAGGTCTGCCTGAACCTGATCACCAACGCGATCCACGCGATGCCCCAGGGTGGAACGCTGCGCGTGTCGACCGAGAGCGTGGTCCGGCGCAAGGAGGGGCTGGACCTGGCGTCGCCGGCCGAGTACGCGGTGCTGGTCATCGCCGACACGGGCCCCGGTATCCCCGAGGCCAACCGGGAGAAGATCTTCGAGCCGTTCTTCACCACCAAGGACGCCGGTCAGGGGACCGGGCTGGGCCTGGCCGTGACCCACGGCATCGTCAAGGACCACGACGGCTGGATCGAAGTCGACAGCCCGACCGCGGGAGGCGCGGTTTTCCGGGTGTTTCTGCCCTGCGCCAGCGCCACGGCGGCCCCCACATTGGACGCACCGGTGCTTGCCGAAATGGAATCGATCGGCAAGGATTGACTGACGCTCGCGCCTCGATCGCATGGCTGAAACCGCCACCCACGCCAGCTCTGACACGGCGCCTCCGCTCGCGGCGGGAGGCTCCGGTCGCGCGACGATCCTGGTGGTCGAGGACGACGCGGCGATGCGCGCTTTCTTGCGCGAGGTCCTGGAAGAGGACGGCCACAACGTCGAGGTGGCCGCCGGTGGACGAGCCGGGATCGAGCGGGTCCGCCAGGGGGGCGTGGACCTGGTCATCTCGGACGTCAAGATGCCGGACCTGGACGGCCTGGACATGCTGCGCGAGATCAAGGCGGTCAGCCCCTCGCCGCACGTCATCACCATCACCGCGTTCGGCTCGATCGACACGGCCATCCGCGCGGTCAAGCTGGGGGCGTTCGACTACATCACCAAGCCCTTCGACGTCGATCAGCTGAACCTGTCGGTGCAGAAGGCGCTGGCCGAACGCGCGCTGCGTTCCGAGGTGGCCCGGCTGCGCGACGAGGTCCAGAAGAGCTATCGGCTGGGCAACCTGATCGGCCGCTCGGCCGTGATGCAGGAGATCTTCGCGCTCATCCGCCGGCTGTCCGGCTCGGCCGCGTCGGTGCTGGTGACGGGCGCGTCGGGGACCGGCAAGGAGCTGGTGGCCAAGGCCATCCACTTCAACAGCCCGCGCCGCGAACGGCCGTTCGTCGCGCTCAACTGCGCGGCCATCCCGGACACGCTGCTCGAGAGCGAGCTGTTCGGGTACAAGCGCGGCGCCTTCACCGACGCGCGCACCGACCGCGCGGGCATCTTCCTGGAGGCGGACGGCGGGACGATCTTCCTGGACGAGATCGCCGAGCTGTCGCCGGCGCTGCAGGCCAAGCTGCTGCGCGTCCTGCAGGAGGGCGAGATCCGGCCGCTGGGCGCGGCGCGCAGCGAGAAGGTCGACGTCCGCGTGGTGGCGGCCACCAACAAGGAGCTGGAGGCGCGGCTGATCGACGGAACGTTCCGCGAGGACCTCTATTACCGCCTGAACGTCATCAACATCCACCTGCCGGCGCTGCGCGATCGCGCAGAGGACATCCTGCCCCTGGCCGAGCACTTCCTGACCCGCAGCACCACCAAGGCCGGCAAGGAGGTGCGCGGTTTCCACGAGACCGCGCGCAAGGCGCTGCTGGCCTATGGCTGGCCCGGCAACGTCCGCGAGCTGGAAAACGTGGTCGAGCGGGCGGTGGCGCTGGCCGAGGAGGCGCTGGTGCAGCCGGAGGATCTGCCGCAGGCCATCCGCGAGCGGCGGATGACCGCCGAGGACGATCTCTCGGCGGCGGTGGCGCGCGGTCTCACGCTGGACGAGCTGGAGCGCGAGTACATCAAGCGGGTGCTGGCCGCCGAGAGCGGCAACAAGACCCGGGCCGCCCAGCGCCTGGGGCTCGATCGAAAAACTCTGTACCGCAAGCTGGAGGAGTACGACGCCGCGGGCGCGTCGTCCGACGGCAGCGGAGAAGGAACACGATGAGCGAGAGCCGAGCGCTGGTCGCGACCGACAGCACCGATCTGGTGACCCTGGAGGGGCGCGCCGAGCCGACGGGCGAGCTGCTGCGCGGGCCCGCCTCCGGGCTGCCCTGCGTTCACTGGCGGCTCCGCGTCGTCGAGCACCTGACCGCCCGCAGCGAGCTGGTCCACGATCTGGCCTCGCCCGAGCCGTTCGAGGTCGCCTGGGGCAACACCGAGGGCGGCCGGCCGCCGGTCCGCATCCGACTGGATCCCGAGACCGCGCGCATCGAGGCCACGCCCCACCTGCACCGCCCGGGGACGCCCGGGGCTCTGGCCGTCGCGCGGGCGTTCGGCTTCCGCGGCGACGTCAGCGTCGAAGAGGTGATCATCCGCGCCGGGGAAGAGGTGATCGCCGACGGTGTGCTGCAGGACCTGAGCTTCGGCGCCGGCCCGTTCCGCGCGCCGGCCGGCGGCCTGGCGCTGGCCGAGGCGACGGTCCGCCTGCAGACGCGGTCGCTGGCCCCCGCGATCCTGATCCCGTGGGCCTTCGGCACCGCGGCCGCCCTGCTGAGCGGGATGGGCCTGGCCACCTGGGGCGCCTGGCGCTACCACCTGGCGCACCTGCCGCCCGCCAACAGCATCTGGCGGACCACGCCGATCCCCGCGCACCTGACGCCGCCCGACTCCCCGCGCCAGCGCTTTCCCTGATCGGGTTGGTCAGCCCGCGGTCGGATCCAGCACGCGACCGGCGAACAGGATCGCGCCGGTGGCCGGGTGCACGATGAAGAAAAGGAAGGGCCGGTCGACCACCAGGCTCTGAACGACGGCGTTGGCGGTGATGCCAATCCCCGTCGCCGCGGCCGCCGTGGTCCCCTGCTCGTCCACCGCGATGTCGGCCTGGTGGACGACCGATCCGATCTGCAGGTCGTGCTGGCCGTCGATACCCGAGAAGTCGGCGGCCGACGTGAACGCATCGGGCATGCCCAGCGCCGACAGGACGTCGTTGAGCGACTCGGCCGTCCGGAACTTGAACTTGGGCATCACCAGGCTCCCGAACGAGCTGGTCGCGTTGATGATCGAGCTCAGCTGCTGGGCCGTGAAGCCAGCCTCGAACGCGTCGAATGTCCCGGCGTCCGGAATGACCAGCACCATGTCCACCGAGCTGCCCTGATACTGCAGGGTCGCGGCCTGCCAGCCGGTCCCGCTGGTCAGGAACGCGTTGTCCTCGCCCCGCATCATCGTGGCGGTCACGTCGCCTGATGCCGCGTGGAAGGTGCCGGTCCCGCTGTTGGCGTCGAAGGCCTTCATCCAGTCGCCGTGGAAGTAGACCGCGTCCGCCAGCACCAGGCGCGTGGTGCTGTCGATCGATCCGGCCGGGAACAGCGTCGGGATCTCCTGCTGGGTCTCGTCGGCCACCCACTGGTTGATGGTGCTGCGCGCGTTCTCCGGGTTTGCGATGAAGTCCACGGTGTTCAGCCCGGCGCCGTAGCTGGTGGCCAGCGCGTCGAGGAAGGGCTGCTGGACCGCGAACCCCGCCTGCGTCCAGAGCGAGTTGGCGATCGACAGCTGGAACGCCCCGTCGGTGCTGCCCGCGGGCGCCTGGTTCAGCATCAGATCCATGGCGTCGAACGCCGCGTTGAGGCGATCGAGCGGCAACGAGAACTGGAGCGCCGCCGCCATCTGCGAGGCGGTCGTCCCGGCGGCGCCGTTGTAAAGCATCGCCAGCGCCAGCGAGATGCTGGCCGGCGAGTAGATCAGGTTCCCGGGCTGCGCGCGCAGGGCCTGGTACAGGTCGACCGCAAACGTTTCGTCGTCCGAGGCCAGCTGGGCGGCGTCGCCGGCCGAGACGGACGGACCCGTGTCACGCGGCAACGCCGACTGCTGCACGGCCACGCCGGGGAACCGGCTTCCGTTCCCGCCGCAGGCGGCCAAAGTGAGCGAGACGAGAACCGATGGAAGGATTCGACGCGAGCGCATGCGCTTGGTCCGAGCAAGAGTTGGACCAGGCACAACCCGCTGATTTCGCTGGTTGTCGATCGGCTTCGTCCCTCAAATTTCCGAGACCGCGACGTTCCGATCAGTGACTGGGCGGGACCGCGTCCGTCTGAATCTCCGGGCGCGCGGCCTGGAACGCGGGGAGCGCAGCAGCCGCTGCCTCGGCCCGCAGCAAGGTCGGGTAGGGCGCCAGATCGATTCCCAGGCGCCGCGACCCGAACAGCTGCGGCACCAGGTACACGTCCGCGATCGTCACGCTGTCGCCGACCAGGAAGTCGCCGGCCGTCTCGCCGGCCGCCTGTTCAAGGGCGGCCAGCCCGCGCGCGATGGTGTCGCGCGCAAAGGCGGCTGGGTCCGGCAAACCGGCCTCGCCCAGCCGTTGCTGGAACGACAGGTTCTGGAACGGCTGGAGGCCGGAGTTGATCATCTCGGCCAGCTGGCGCGCTCGCGCCCGGAACCAGCTCGACTCGCCCGGCGGCAGGAGCGAGGGCGCCGGAAACCGTTCTTCCAGATAGCCGAGGATCGCCATCGACTGCGCGAGCACCTGCGGCGGATCGCCGGGAATCGCCAGCACCGGGACCTGCCCCAGCGGGTTCATCGCCAGAAACTCCGGGGACCGCTGCTCGCCCGAGAGCAGGTTGACCGCCCGGCGCTCGAACGGAATGGCCTTCAGGTGCAGCGCGATCCGGACCCGCCAGGCCGAGCTGGACCGCCAGTAGTCGTAGAAGATCATCCTCGCTCCAGGGTTTTCACGGTTTGATCGATGCGGCCGAACAGGTCCCGCCCGGTGGCGTCCTGCATCCCGATCGTGACGCGATCGCCGGCCGACAGGAACGGCGTCGACGGGCGCCCCGCCGCGATCGTTTCGCGCGCGCGCAGCTCGGCCAGGCACGAGGCGCCGCGCGCCGGATCCTCGTTCGAGACGGTGCCACCGCCCAGGATGGTGCCCGCGCAGAAGTCGCGCGTGCGCGCGATGTGGGCGATCAGGTCGAAGAACCCGAAGTGCATCGCCCCGGCGTCGGGGTCGGAGTCCAGCCGCCCGCCGCCGGCCCGGATCACGCTGGAGCGCAGCGGCAGGTGCAGCCGGCCGTCGCGCCAGGCGCTGCCCAGCTCGTCGGGGGTCACGGCGAACGGCGAGAACGCTGTGGCCGGCTTGGACTGGAAGAAGCCGAACCCCTTGGCCAGCTCGCCCGGGACGACGTTCCGCAGCGTGACGTCGTTGGCGAGCATGACCAGGCGAACGCAGGCCGGCGCGTCGGCCACCGTGGTGCCGCTGGCCACGTCGCCCAGAATGACCGCCACCTCGGCCTCCAGGTCCAGCCCGGGGTCGTCCGGACCGGGCGGCAGCGGGATCGGATCGCGCGGGCCCAGCAGCGCGCCCGAGCCCCCCTGGTAGACCAGCGGGTCGGTCTCCAGCGTCGGGGGCGGCTCCGCGCCGCGGGCCTTTCGCACCAGGCGGACGTGCGTCAGGTAGGCCGAGCCGTCGACCCACTCGTAGGCCCGCGGCAGCGGCGGACCCAGCCGCGTCTCGTCGAGCGGCTCCGTCTCGGCCGCCCCCCCGTCCAGGCGGGCCGCCAGCTCGCTCAGCAGCGGGCCGGCGCGGTTCCACCCGTCCAGCGCCGCCTGCAGGCTGGGGGCGATCTCCGTCGCCGGCGCGCAGCGGCGCCCGTCGCGCGTGACGACCACCAGCTCCCCGTCCCGGGTCCCATCGCGCAGCGTCGCGAGCCTCACGCACCGAGTGTAGTAAGCTGCCGCGCGATGGCCAAGGACGACGGTCCAGACGCGCCCAAACCGGCGGAGGAGGCGCACAGGCGTGGCTTGTCGGAGCTGCGAACGCAGATCGACGCGACCGATGACGATCTGCTGCGCCTCTTGAACCGGCGGGCCGAGCTGGTGCGCAAGGTGGCCGAGCTGAAGACCGCCGCGTCGGTGCCGTTCTACGTTCCGTCGCGCGAGCGGCAGATCACCGAGCGCCTGGCCGCCGCCAACCCCGGGCCGTTCCCCACCGAGTCGATCCGCTCGGTGTTCCAGGAGATCATGAGCGCCTGCCTGACCCTGGAGAAGCGGGTGCGGGTGGCGTTCCTCGGCCCCGAGGGGACGTTCTCGGACATGGCGGTCAAGCGCCAGTTCGGGCTGTCGGCGCGCGCCATGCCGATGGGGACAATCCCGTCCGTGTTCGAGGAGGTCGAGCGGGGCAACGCCGACTACGGCGTCGTCCCCGTCGAGAACACGACCGAAGGGATGGTCACCCACACGCTCGACACGTTCCTGGAGAGCGACCTGAAGGTCTGCGCCGAGATCGCCCTCGAGGTGAACATGTGCCTGCTGGCGCGGCACGACGTCGTGTTCAACGAGATCGAGCGCGTCTACTCGATCCCGATCGCGCTGGCACAGGTGCGGCGCTGGCTGGGCTCCAACCTCCCCAACGCGACGCTGGTCGAGACCCGGTCCACCGCCGACGCGGCCCGCCGCGCGCGCGACGACGCTCGGGGCGCCGCGGTCGGGTCCGAGCTGGCCGCCAAGATCCACGATCTGGTCGTGCTGCGCCGAAAGATCGAGGACGTCGCGCACAACATGACCCGCTTCCTGGTGCTGGGGCGCGACCAGGCCGAGCCGACCGGGCGCGACAAGACCTCGCTGCTGCTGGTCACCCGCGACGAGGCGGGGATCCTGTACCGCCTGCTGGGCGCCTTCGCGCAGCGCGGGCTGAACATGACCAAGATCGAGAGCCGCCCGTCGCGCCGGCGACCGTGGGAGTACGTCTTCTTCGTCGACATCGACGGACACGAGCGCGACGCGCCGGTCGCCGCCGCGATCGCCGACGTGCGCAGCGCCTCCGAGACGGTGAAGGTCCTGGGCTCGTACCCGCGCGCCGAAGCTCGTTCGTGAGCTGACCGGAGCAAGACGCCATTTCGAGTCTGCGCGCGTCGCAACAGGCGAACCCCGCGCGCGACGCGGTCTCCGGCGGGCAACGCTGAGATTCGTGAACAGTGTTGCGGGTGTTGCAACACGCTGCCGCCCTCAAGCGCAGTTTTCACGCGGTCGATGAACGTTGCACATGCCGATGCGCCTCTTGCTGGTCGACTCCGACGCCGCGCGGTCCGCCCGCGTGACGCGGCTCGGCCGTGCGCTGGGGTGGGAGGTGGCGCAGTCCGCGACGGCAGCCGGCGGCATCGCGCGGCTGGAAGCGTCGCAGCTCGACCTCTGCCTCATCGACCTGGCTCTGCCGCCGGGCGAAGCCTCGGCGGTCGTGCTGAAGGCGCGGGCCTGCCGCCCGCCGGTCGTCACGGCGCTCTTCGAGTCCAGCCCGGCGACCAAGGGCGCGAACGGGATGGCCGGGGTGGTGGAGGCGCTGCGGGTCGGCGCCACCGGGATCGTCGCGGCGCCGCAGCGCGCGGAAGAGCTGACCGCCCTCGCGGGGCAGCTGCTGGACAGGCACGTTCGGAACGCGGGCGCGCCGCGGGTGATCGGCGACGACCCGGCGCTGGCGCACGCGCTGGCGCAGCTGGACGGGCTGGCCGCGTCGGATCGCCCGGTGCTGATCCGCGGCGAGACCGGCACCGGCCGGGCGACGATGGCCCGACTGCTCCATGCGGCCAGCGCGCGGCGCCGCAGCCGGTTCGTCGCGATCAACCTGGCCGCGGTCCCGCTCGAGCGGACGGAGGCGCAGCTGGCCCGGCGCCCCTTGCGCGGCGGCTGGCTGCTGGCGGCCCGCGGCGGCACGCTGTTCCTGGACGAGCTGGATCTCCTCTCGGCGCGCGCGCAGGCGGCGTTGCTCTCGCGCCTGCGCCGGCCGCGGCCCGCGGTCCGGCTGGTGGCGGCGACCCGCCACGCGCTGCCGGGGCTGGTCGAGCGAGGCGTGCTGGACCCGGAGCTGGCCGACTGCTTCTCGGGGTCCGCGCTCGAGCTGCCCCCGCTGCGTGCGCGGCGAGCCGACGTGCCGGCGCTGGCCGAGCACTTTCGCCGGCAGGTGAACGCGCGCGAGGGGCGCCGCGTGCCGGGATTCGCCCTGGACGTGATGCGCCGCCTGTCGCAGCACGACTGGCCCGGCAACGTCCGCGAGCTGCAGAACCTGGTCGAGCGTCTGGTGATCACCGCAGGCACCCGCATGGTGGTGATGAAGGACCTGCCCACACAGCTGCGCATCCAGGTGCTCGACTTCGAGCGCGCCGCTCAGGAGCGCCCCGCCGACGGGATCGATCCACGCGCGCTGCTGGCCGAGCTGGAGGCGCGCTTCATCGCCGAGGCGATGGGCGCGAGCAGCGACGACGGCGCGACCGAGCCCGTTCGACTCGTTTCACAGCTGCCACGAAAGCGATTCGTCGCGTGAAGGAGCACAAAGCACACACTGTCCGTCGGTGAGCGGAGCCCGCATCCAGGAGCACTGAGCGACGCTCACGTCGGGGATCTGGAGACCGTCATCCGGATGACGGTGTCACGAAATCCAAACCGCCAATCGGTTGACGGTCGCTGATGTGTGCTCTTTGGCAAACCCGCATTGTGACGGGATCAACACGCAGCCAACAACGTGGCATGCGACGTGCTGATGGTTCCGCTCATGACGACAAAGCGGAAACCGGCGAAGGCGGCCGAGACGAAGTCGGCGGAGACGAAGTCGGAAGCGAAGTCGGTGGGGGTGAAGGCGGCGGGGGCGAGGGCGGCGGCGAAGAAGGGGTCGAAGAAGGACCTGGTCGCGCGTCGCAATGAGTACGCAGCGAAGTTCTTTCCCTACATCGAGAAGGTCGCGCGGCGTTTGGCCCGGCGCCTTCCGGCCCACGTCGAGATCGATGACCTGATCTCGTCGGGCGTCATCGGCCTCATGGAGGCCGCCGAGCGGTTCGATCCCACGCGCGTCGACCGCTTCGAGGCGTTCGCGGAGTTCCGCATCCGCGGCGCCATGCTGGACGACCTGCGCTCGCGCGACACCCTCTCGCGCGACATGCGCCGGCTCTCGAACGAGCTGCGCGACGCGACCCGCCGGCTCGAGGCCCAGCTGGGGCGCACCCCCGACCACGAGGAGATCGCCAAGCGCCTGGGCGTCGGCGTCGAGGAGCTCTACGCCCGCCAGCAGAAGCTGTCCGGCTCGTCGGTGGTCGGCATCGACGACGCGGGCCCCGACCTGCTGGAGCGCACCGGCGACACCTCGGCTGACGACCCCTTCGAGACGGCCTCGCGCCGCGAGATGCTGGACCGCCTGGTGTCGGGGATCGGCCAGCTGCCCGATAAGATGCAGCAGGTTCTGTCCCTGTACTACTGCGACAACCTGAACCTGAAAGAGATCGGCAGCGTGCTGGGCGTGACCGAGTCGCGGGTCTGTCAGATCCACGGCGAGGCGACCCGTAGACTGCGGGATTCATTGGGAGATCTGGCGGCCGAGGCCGCCGCCTAGGCCACGCCCTCCAGGCCCGACCGCCCCGCCCGTCCCCGCCGAACCGCGGGGACATTGGGCGTTGGATTTTTTTCTAAAGGGTCTGGCGACACCCTCCGATGGTGTGGGTATGAGCGACACCAACAGATACATGACGCACCGTCGGCCCCCTGCGCGCACGATCGCCGCAGCCCCCGGCGGAGTTGCTCACGTCAACTCGCCGGAGCGCGTCGAGGCGCTGCGCCGGCTGGTCGCCGCCGGGCAGTACCAGGTCAGCCCCCGATGGCTGGCCACCCGGATCTTCCGCGCCGCCGGCGTCCCGCTGCCGAAGTAACCGCCCGATCAGTCGGTCACCGTATCGATCTCGAACACCGTCTCGCCGGTGGTCACGAAGGTGCCGCCGTCCGCCGTTCCACCGTCGGACGCAGGCAAGGATGATGAGAGCTGAACGCCGATCTCGGCGATGCGCCTGGGATCGAAGCCGGTCTCGGTGATCGCGCCCAGGTCCAAGGTCAGCGGAACCCACGCACTTCGAGCCCGCCGATGATCACCAGATTCTCGGCGCCGGTTGCCCGCACCGTGTCGGAGAGACCCGGCAAGACTGCCCCGGTGGGCAAGAGGCGGGGAACGACTTGTGCAGAAGCCCGGTGCAACTTGCGCAATGACCGGGCGGCGAAACCAATCTCCGGCCCGATTTCGCCGCGCGGGCCCGCGATCCAGCCACGCCCACCGGGTTGGCATTCGCCGTGCTTGGACCCGAGTTGGGTGTGCGGCCCGGTGAGAGGCTCGGACGCCTAGATCCAAGGCAGTGGGGGGGAACATGAGCGTCACGAACGTTTGGGGGGCGAACGCCAACGAGGCGTCGCTGGTCGAAAGCTGGTTTGCCGAGGGAGAGGCGGCCTCGGAGGCTCAGGCAGCCGCGCCGGAGGTCCGAGTCCGGTCGTCTACCCGAGGCCTTTGGCCCCGGTTCGGCGGCGCCGCGGTGGCGCTGGTGCTGGTCGTCGTCCTGGCGATCGCCTTCGCGAGCCAGTAGGTCGATTCAGTCGTTGCGGCCCAGCGCCTTCAGCAACTGGGCTCGCGCGGTCGAGAGCTGGTACTCGGCCTGGACCTTCTGCGCCGCCGCGTTCGTCAGCGCCAGCTGCGCGTCTCCCAGCTCGATGATGCTCCCGACCCCGGTCGCGTAGCGCCCCTCGGCCAGCCGCAGGCGATCTTGCGTGTTGACCAGCGCGTCTTCGGCCGACGCGATGGCCCCCTTGGCCGCGCGGATGCCCAGCCGTGCCTGCTCGACGTCCAGCCGCACCTGCTGCCGCTCCGTCTCCAGCTGGGCCTGGGCCTGCTGGAGCTGCCCCTGGGCCTCCTTGATCTGGGCCTTGATCGCCCCGCCCTGGAGCAGCGGCACGCTGAGCTGCACGGTGCCGCTGAAGTTCCAGGCCATGCTGTCCAGGTACTTGCCGCTCTCGTACGCCGTGCCCGCGAGCGACAGCGCGGGCCAGTTCATGTCGTGCGCCGAACGCAGCCCCAGCTCCTGGCTCTTCAGATTCAACCGCAGGTTGGCCATCTCGGGGCGCGCCTGCTTGGCCTCGTCGATCAGCATCTCGACGACGCCCTCCTCACCCTCGATCGGGGGGAGCGCATCGTCGGACAGGTCGTAGTCGACCGAGCGCTCGACGCCCATGGCCTGGTTCAGCACCGCCCGCGCAACCGCGTAGTTGTTCTCGGTGTTGATGAGCTGCAGCTGCGCCGTCGCGCGGTCCGCGCGGGCCTGGGACAGGTCGATCGCGGGGTGCGTCCCGACCTCGACGAATCCCTGCACCTGGGCCAGGTGCTTCTCCTGGTTCGCCAGCGTGTCCCGCGCGACAGCCACCAGGTCCTTGTCCGCGCGCGCCGTGAAGAACGCGATGCGGGCGTTGTAGACGACCTGCGACTCGGTGACGTGCACCGACTCGTCCGCGGCGTCGGCCGCGACGTCGGCGGCCTTCCAGCGGTTGATCGACTCGCCGAAGTCGTAGACCAGCTGGTTGCCGGTCACCGCAAACCTCCAGAGCGGCACGGTCGACGCGGACGAGACGGTGGGCTGCGCATTCATGCCGGGGACCATGCCGCCGGGCTGCGAGACGTAGTTGGACGTGCCGCGCTGGTACGACGCCGCCCCGTTCACGTTCGGCAGCAGCGCCGACCGGGCCTGGTTCGCGTTGCCCCAGGCGGTGAACGCGTTGCCGCGGGCCAAACCGAGCGCTGGGTGGTGGGCGCGGGCGGCGCGCACCGCCTCGGCCAGCGTGAGCAAGGGGGCCGTCGCCACGACGTCGGGCGCCGCGGAGTCCGCCGCGCGCGCGCCGCCCGCCGCCGCGGCCAGCAGCCCGGCCACCATCGCCGCGGTGAGGGAGCACCGGGTCATTCGAACCGGAGCGCCTCGATGGGGTCCAGGCGCGAGGCCTTGCGCGCCGGGTAGAGGCCGAAGACGACGCCGACCAGCCCGCTGAACCCCACCGCGATCAGCGCCACGTCCGGCCGGATCAGCGTCGGCCATCCAAACCGCGCCGCCAGCCGCCCGGCCGAGAACACGCCCAGCGCCACCCCGACCATCCCGCCCGCGACCGCCAGCGTGAGCGCCTCGACCAGGAACTGCAGCAGGATATCGAATGGCGTCGCGCCGACCGCCATCCGCACCCCGATCTCGCGGGTCCGCTCGGTCACGCTGACCAGCATGATGTTCATGATGCCGATGCCGCCGACCAGAAGCGAGACGCCGGCGATGCTGGCCAGCAGGGTGGTCAGCGTCCGGGTCCCCTCGGCCTGCGCGTTCGCCATCTCGGTCAGGTTGCGGATCGAGAAGTCGTCGTCCGTTCCCATGGGCAGGTGGTGGCGATCCCGCAGCAGGTCGCTGACCTGGGTCTCCGCCCGCGCCGTGGCGTCCGCCGAGACGGCGCCGATGAAGATCGTCCCCGCCAGGTACTTCTGCAGACCGCCCTGGATCTTGGTGCCGAACGTCGTCTGCGGCACGAAGGCGGCGTCATCGTAGTCCTGCCCCATCGTCGACTGCCCCTTGCGCTCCAGCACGCCGACCACCTCGAAGGGGATGTTCTTGATGCGCACCGTCTGCCCGATCGGATCGACCGCCCCGTAGAGCTTGTCGACCACGGTCTGGCCCAGCACCACCACCTTGGCCGAGGAGTCGAGGTCCGAATCCAGCAGGTTGCGCCCCCGCTCGACCTTCCAGTTCCGGATCTGAAAGTACTCCGGCGAGGTCCCGCTGACCTGGGTGGCCCAGTTCTGGTCCTCGCTCATCAGCTGCGCGTTCGAGCGGAGCTGCGCCGCCGCGTACTTCACCGAGGGGGCCTCGCGCCGGATGGCGGCCAGGTCGTCCCAGGTCAGCGTCGGCATCGAGCCAAAGCCGCCGCGCGCGCCGCCCGACTGCGTGCTGCCCGACATCACGATCAGCAGGTTCGAGCCCATCGAGGCGAACGACGCCTCGACCTGGGCCTTGGCCCCCTCGCCGATGGCGACCATGGCGATGACCGCGCCCACGCCGATGATGATGCCCAGCACCGTGAGGAACGAGCGGAGCTTGTTGCGCAGCAGGGCGCGCAGCGCGACCCGGAAGGTCTCGAGCGGGTTCACGCCGAGACCTCGAGGGGCGCGGCGGCCAGGTCGGCGGCGGCCTGGCGGGCGCCCTGGCGCGCGTCGCTGCGGATCCGGCCGTCGCGCATCACCACCACGCGCGAGGCGTAGGCGGCCACGTCCGGCTCGTGGGTGACCAGCAGGACCGTGATGCCGGCGGACGCCAGCTCCTGGAACAGCACCATGATCTCGACGGTGGTGCGCGAGTCCAGGTTGCCCGTCGGTTCGTCCGCCACGATCAGGCGCGGGTGGCTGACCAGCGCGCGCGCCACGGCCACGCGCTGCTGCTGGCCGCCCGACATCTGGTTGGGGTGGTGATGGGCGCGGTCGGCCAGCCGGACCCGCTCCAGCGCCTCGGCGGCGCGGCGGCGGCGCTCGCGCGCCGGAACGCCCGCGTACATCAAGGGCAGCTCGACGTTCTCCAGCGCCGAGGTGCGCGCCAGCAGGTTGAAGCTCTGGAACACGAAGCCCAGTGTCTGGTTGCGGATGCGGGCCAGCGCCCGGCGATCCAGGGTCGACACCTCGTGGCTGTCCAGCCGGTAGGTCCCGGCCGTGGGCCGATCCAGGCAGCCGATGATGTTCATCAGCGTCGACTTGCCGGACCCGGACGAGCCCATCACGGCCACGAAGTCGCGCTCCGTGACCGAGAACGAGACGTCGCGCAGCGCGTGCACCTCGACGTCCCCCATCCGGTACACCTTCGAGACCTGCGTCAGGTCGATGAGCGCCATGGCGTGCCGGCCTAGAACAGGCGGCGCAGCCCCCCGCCCGGACCGCCGGGCGGCGTGCCGGCCGTCTCGCTGGTCGAGGCGTCGACGATCACCGCGTCCCCGTCGTGCAGGTCCCCCTCGATCACCTCGGTGGTGCTGCCGTCCGACAGACCGATGCGCAGCGCCACCACCTGGGGACGGCCGTCGCGCAGGGCCCACACCTGGCGCCGATCGGTCGGCGCATCGCCACGTCCCCCGCCGGCCCGCGCGCGCCACGCGCCCGACCCCGCGCCCGCGCCGTGCGGCGGCCCGCCCCCGGGGGGCATCCCGCCGCCGCCCGCTGGTCCTTTGGCGCCGCCCGCGCGGCCCCGATCCGCGCCGTCGCGCACCTGCTTGGGCGCGGGCATCCCCAGCGCCGCGAAGATCTCCGGCGTCGGCTTGAACCGCATCGCCGCGTTCGGCACCCGCAGCACGTCGTCCTTCTCGGCGGCCACGAACGTCACGTTGGCGGTCATCCCGGGACGCAGCTTCAGGTCCGGGTTGTCGACGTCGATCACCGCGTCGTAGGTGACCACGTTCTGGACGGTCTGCGGCGAGTTCCGGATCTGGCGGACCTTGCCGTGAAATTTCTCGCCCGGGAACGCATCGACCGTGAACGTGGCCGGCATCCCGGACGAGAGCTTGCCGACGTCCGCCTCGGCCACCGAGGTGTCGACCTGCATCTCGCGCAGGTCCTTGGCGATCACGAACAGCGTCGGCGCCGAGAGCGACGCCGCCACCGTCTGTCCGACGTCCACGCTCCGCGAGATCACCGTCCCGTCGGTGGGCGAAAGGATGGCCGTCATGTTCAGGTTCACGCGCGCCTGCGACAGCGAGGCCTTGGCCTGCGCCACCGTCCCGCGCGCGGCGGCGGTGGCGCCCCGCGCCACCTCGAGGTTTGCCTGGGCGGTGTCGAAGTCGGCCTGCGCGATCAGCTTGCGGTCGAGCAGGCTCTTCTGCCGCTCGAACTGGCGCCCGGCGTCCCGCTCCTGGGCCTCGGCCTTGACCAGGTTGCCCGCGGCCGCCTCGTCGTTCGCCTTGGCCTGCTCCAGCGCCGCCTGGAAGAGCTGCGGATCGATCTTGGCGATGAGCTGCCCCCGCTTCACCGGCGAGTTGAAGTCGGCAAACAGCTTCTGCACCGTCCCCGACACCTGCGTGCCGACCTGCACCGTGACCAGCGCCGACAGCGTGCCCGTCGCGGTGACCCGCGACACGATGCGTCCGCGGTCGACGGCCGCCGTCTCGAACTCCACCGGCGGCTGGCGGTGCGTCGCCCGCCAGCGCCATACGCCCACCCCCGCGCCGGCGAGCACGACGACGGGAAGCACTGCCAGAGCGGCGCGACGCGGATTAATCACGAGAGGTCACCAGCAAACACGGCGTCTTCAAGGAACCCCGAGGACCCCGCAAGATTAGATCGAACTCCACCGAAGGCACGCCCCCGTCGCGTCCGGATGTCGCGAGCACTATCCAATTGAGTGCGTTATACTCATACCATGAGTAAACGGCTTCAAGTCGTCTTCGAGGACGAGGAGCTGGCCGAGGTTCAGCGGGCCGCCAGGCGAAACCACATGACGACGTCCGAGTGGGTCCGCCAGGTCGTCCGCAAGGCCCAACGCAACGAGGCGCGCGGCGATCCGAAGAAGAAGCTGGCCGTCGTCCGACGCGCGGCCGAGCACTCGTTCCCGACCGCGGACATCGATCAGATGCTCGCAGAGATCGAGCGTGGCTACCTCCGCGACTGACCCGTGATCCTCGTCGACTCGAACATCCCGATGTACCTGGTTGGCGGCCCCCACCCGCACAAGGCGGACGCTCGCCAGCTGCTCGAGGCGGCGCTGTCAGCCGGCGAACGGCTGGTCACCGACGCCGAGGTCCTGCAGGAGATCCTGCACCGGTACGTCGCCATCGACCGGCGCGACGCGATTCAACCCGCCTTCGACGCCCTCCTCGGGGTGGTCGACGAGGTGCTGCCCGTCTCGCTCTCGGACGTCGAACGCGCCAAGAGCATCGTCCTGGGCCACCGCCGCCTCTCGGCGCGCGACGCCCTTCACGCCGCGGTGATGGAGCGGGCGAACATCGAGCAGATCATGACGTTCGACACCGGGTTCGACGGCCTGCCGGGTGTGTCGCGGCTCAGAATCTGAAGTGCGACACCAGCGGGTGGAGGTCGGCATGAGAGACTTGCTCATCGCGGTGATTGCCGTCGCAGTCGGGTGCTCGATCAGCGGAGGCACCGCCGGGGGAACCGGCGGTGCGGGCGGCGCCGGGACCGGCGGCTCGGGTGGCGCCTGCACGGCGTCGCCCAATGCGTGCCACGACGCGTGCAATCCGTGCACGAAGATCGCACAGTCGCAGGTCACGGCGGCGGTCGGGGTATCCGTTGGCGTCGGCGACAACTCGAATGACTCGCACGCTTGCCACTTCGAGCACGATGACGGCTCGGGCCTCCCCACTCTCCAGGTGGACTTCACCGCCAACATGGACGCCCAGACATTCGCCGACATCTGCCACAACGAGGTGTCCGCCGCGACCGACGCCGGCTTCATCATCACGCCCATCAGCGGCGTCGGCGACGACGCCTGCACCACGGCGCTGCCCGGCCTGAGCCAGCCCATCCTCATGTTCTTGAAGGGCTGCTGGTCCTACAGCGTGGCCGTCACGTCTTACGGGATCAGCGACCCGACGATCGTCTCACAGGAAGAGACGATCGCCCTCGCCGCGACACCCAGTCTCTGAGGGGCCGGTCAGGGCCAGAGGGCCTTGAGGGCGCTCAGGTCCAGGCGGGTGGCCCACTCCTTGGCGGCGCGGGCCATGATGACGGCCTGGTCGCGCCGGCGGATCGACGGGCGGTGCGTGAAGACGTCGAAGTCGCTGGCCTCGATCTTGTCGAGGATGGTGTTGCCGACCAGCCAGATCAGGGTCAGCTCCATCCGCAGGTCCTTGCCCACCTTCTCGAGCAGCGGGCGGCCGCGCTCGTAGAGCGCCCGCGTGCGGGTCACCTCGAACCGCAGCAGGTCGCGCAGCGCGGGCGTGGCCTTCAGCGACTTGACGTCGGCCTCGGACACGCCGAAGTGGTGCAGGTCCTCGGCCGGGATGTAGATGTGGTCGCGGGCGGCGTCGGCCGCCACGTCCTGCCAGAAGTTGGTGAGCTGCAGCGCCGTCGAGATCTCGTCGGCGTAGCGAACCAGCGCCGGATCGCGGTACCCGAACAGCGCCAGCAGCAGCCGCCCGACCGGATCGGCCGAGCGGACGGTGTAGCCGCGCAGCGCCTGGAAGGTGGCGTAGCGGCGCACCTCCAGGTCCATGCGGAACGCGGTGAGCATGTCGTGCAGCGGCGGCACGGGGAGATCGCGCCGCTCGATGGTGTCGGCCAGCGCGACGAACACCGGGTGATCGGCTTCGCCGTGGAAGCAGCGGTGCAGCGCCTCTTCCCAGCGATCCAGCGCCTCGACCCGCCGCCCCTCGTACTCCGGCTCGTCGGCAAAGTCGTCGGCGCTGCGCGCGAAGGCGTACAGCGCGACCAGGTGCGGGCGCAGCTCGGTCGGGACGAAGCGCGACGCGACCGGGTAGCTCTCGGTGTGGGCGCGGGCGAACTCCTCGCAGTATTCGTACGACCGACCCACGGTCCAGGGCCCGGGCGGCGGATCCAGCCAGCGAATCGGCGGGCGAGAGACGGCGGACAGCGACGGCGCGCGGCCGGCGTCGACCTCGCGACCGCCCCGCAGGATCTGGCGGATCACCGGCTGCCCCCGGCCGACTGCTCGAGCGTCGGGTGCGGCCCGCTCGACCGCCGGTGGAGCGCCATGTGGCCGCGCTGGATCCCGTCGGTGGCCAGCGCGCGCAGCGCCGCCAGGTTCGAGGCCAGGCCGGCGCTGGCGACGATCATCCCCAGCGCGGTCGCGTCGGTCACGCCGAGCAGCTTCAACGCCAGCCGCGCGCCCGCGTGCGCGTGCAGCGTGCCGCCCACGGTCCCCAGCGCCATCGGCATCTCGAGCTGGCCGCAGAGATCGCCGTTCTCGGCCCGCCAGGTCGCGAGCGGCCGATACCGCCCGCTCATCGCGGCGAACGCGTGCGCGCCCGCCTCGACGCCGCGCCAGTCGTTCCCGGTGGCCATCACCACCGCGTCGACGCCGTTCATGATCCCCTTGTTGTGGGTGGCGGCCCGGTAGGGATCGTCCTCGGCGAACCGCGAGGCGGCCACGATCCCGTCGCGCACCGCCGCGCCGTCCATGGTCTTCGAGGCCAGCGCGGCCGCGGGGACGCGCGCCCGCACGCGGACGCAGCGGCGATCGCACAGGTTCGTCAGGATCCGCAGCCCGGAACGGCCGCCGGCCAGCGCCGCGACCCGATCGGCCAGCGCCTCGGCCACGGTGTTCACCATGTTCGCGCCCATGGCGTTCCGGCAGTCGACGTGCACGTGAACGACGACGCGACGCGGGTGCGCGCGGAACTCGATGTCGCGCGCGCCGCCGCCGCGCTCGGCCAGCCGGGGCAGCGTCGCGTGCGCCAGCGCCAGCAGCTCGTCGGCCGCCGCCGCCAGCCGCGCCACCGACGCGTCCGGATCGGCCACGTCGACGATCTCGATCTGCCCCGTCATGATGGGGTCGTCGGCCTCGGCGATGAACCCGCCGCCCTCACGGACCATGCGCGCGGCGTTGGACGCGGCCGCGATCACCGACGGCTCTTCGACCGCCATGGGCACCAGGACGTCCTGCCCGTTGACGCGGAAGTTCAGCCCCACGCCCAGCGGCAGCGCGTACACGCCGACCGCGTTCTCGACGATCCGGTCAGCCGTCGCCGTGTCCAGCCCCCCACCCTCCAGCGTCTCCAGGTCCTGCTCGGTCAGATCGGCGATGCCCTGTAGGGCGTTCCTGCGTTCGCCGACGGAGAGCCGGTAGAACCCTGGAATGCGCGTGCCGTCCTTCGCGTCGTCCTTCATGTACCCTTTCTAACCATCACTCGGTGGGCCCCGCGTCATCACGCGAGAGTCCCCGCGCTCCGGTTCTTATACTAAGAATCTCCAGGCCAAGCTTCATCGCACGGGCGCGGAATGCGTCAGCCGCTTCCGCATCGGGAAAGAAGGCCACGCCGACGTCGCCGCCGCCCGCCCCCGAGCCCTTTGCCGCGCCGCCACAGCCGCGGGCCAGCGCGGCCGCGGTCTGCAGCGCGGCGGTCACGATCGGCACGTCGGCGGCCTGCCCCAGCGCATCCAGCGCCTCGTGCGCCGCGGCGACCGATTCGATCAAACCCTGCCGATCCCCGTCCTGGTACGCCTCGATGAAGGCCTGAGCAGCCTCGGTGATCGGCTTCACGAGAGCCCTGTGCTCGAACTTGTCGCGAGCCTCCAGGCGCTCGACCGCGTTGATGAAGTGCACGGTGCTGGCCGGATCGCCGGCGCGGAACACGACCACTTCGGCCGGGATCGCCGTCGCCAGCGATTGGATGGCCGGCGCCCGTCCCGGGTCCCGCGCATAGGCGATGACCCCGCCCAGGGCCGCGGCCGCCACGTCGCCCCCCGAGCCGCGGCCCCCCTGAACCGCGCGGTGCGCGATGGACGCCAGCGCCCGCGCCTGCGCCGGCTGCCACGGCTCGCCGAGCAGGTCGAGCAGCACACCCACCGACGCCACCACGGCCGCCGCGCTGGAGCCGAGGCCCAGCTTGTAGCCACCCTGACTGAGCGCGCTGCTGTCCACTTCGGGAGCGCCCTGGGGGAGAGATTTGCCCACGACCGCGGCCCGCTCGGCGACGACCTTGATCGCCTCGGCGATGAGCGGCGTGGACGGCGCCGCCCCCGGGACGAAGCGCGCGACCGCCCGCCGATCGACCGCCGCGATCACCCCGGTCCCCCCCTGAAGCACGGCGTACTCGCCGATCAGGAACAGCTTGCCGGGTGCGCTGAAGGTCGTCACGCTGCCTCCACCACGCGCGCGCCCGGACCCGGCGCCGCGACCAGGGTCCGCAGGACGCCCGGCGTCTGGCCCAGCGCCGCCGCGATCCGCTCCGCGTCGGCCGCCGCGCACAGCACCTTCACGTGCGGGCCCGCGTCGATCGTGAAGAACGCGGCCACGCCGCCGTCGCGCAGCGTCTTCACCGCGCCGATCGCCGCCACGGTCGCCGCGTTCCAGTAGAGGATGGGCGGGTCGGCAGCCATCGCGCTGGCGTGCATGCGCAGCGCGCTCCGCTCGGCCACCGCGCCCAGCGCGCTCAGATCGCGCGCCCCGATCGCCGCGCGCGCCGCCGCCAGATCGCCTTCGACACCGCGCACCCAGGCCTCGTAGTACGGCGAGGTCGCCGCCGTCCGGCCCATGGCGGCCGTGGAACCGATCGTCTTCTCGCCGGCGGCCGTGATGGCCACGACCAGGCGAACCTCCCAGCCCGCCCCGGCTTCGATCGCCTGCGCGACCGCGTCGCTTCCGTCCGGCCGCGCGCCGCGCGCCATCTCGACGAACCCGCCGAAGATCGATCGCGCCGCCGAGCCCGATCCCAGCCGGGCCAGCTCGGACAGCTCCGCGGGCGAGAGCGGCAGACCGGCCGCGCGCGCCGCCGCCACGGCCAGCGCCGCGAATCCAGACGCCGACGACGCCAGTCCCGCGGCCGTCGGAACGCTGTTGAACGTCTCGACCGTCGCCCGCGCCTCCAGGCCGGCGCGCGACCGCACCCGGTCCAGGAACGCCGTGGCGCGGGCCGCGAACTTCGGAGCGGCCGGCAGGCCGTCCAGCGTGACGCGGTCCGCGCCGCCAGCCCCGCCGTCGAAAGCCACGCGCGTGCGCGTCCCCAGGCGATCCAGCGTCAGCGACAGGCTGCCCGTGGCCGGCAGGTTCAGCGCCTCGTCGCGCTTCCCCCAGTACTTCACCAGCGCGATGTTGGTTCCGGCCACCGCGATCGCGCTGGTCACGACGCGACCTCTTGCGCGGGAACCGCGGCGATCTGGGCGGTGAATCCCTCGAAGCCCGCCGCCTTCCAGCGCGCCAGCACGTCGCGCTCGTGCGCCGGCGCCAGGGCGATCACCGCGCCGCCGCCGCCCGCGCCGGTCAGCTTGGCCCCGATGGCCCCCGCGCCCCTCGCCCCGTGGACCAGCGCCTCCAGCTCGGGCGAGGAGAGGCGCAGCGCCGCCAGCAGGCCATGCGCGGCGTCGAAGATGCGCCCCAGGCCGTCGACGTCCCCCTTGGCCAGCGCCTCGGCGGCGTCGTCGGCCAGCCGGCCCAGCAGCGCGAGCACCTCGCCCGCCACCGCCAGCCGATCGCGCAGGCGGGCGACCGCCGCCACCTGCGCCGCGGTGTCGCGCGGGCGGCCCGACAGCCCCACGCAGATGGTGATCGGCTGAAGCACGGGGATCGGCTTCCACCCTGCCGCTCGCGAAAACCTTCCGGTGCGGCCGCTCTTGGCGGCGGCCGCGTCGATGCCCGACGGTGTGCCGTGGAAGACCTCCTCGGCGGCCTGCACGGCGGCGTCGATCGTCTCCAGGGGCACGACCCGTCCGCTCGCGGCGGCAGCGGCGCGCGCGATCGCCACCGCCATGGCCGCCGAGCTCCCCAGCCCGGCGCGCGACGGGATCCGGGCGTCGCCCTCGAAGTCCACCGCCGGCGCGTCGAGGCGCCGCAGGATGGCGGCCAGGGCGCGCCCGACCGGCGTGCCGTCGTCGGCGCGCGCCTCCAGACCCCAGGCTGGCACGCGCAACCGGCCGTTCCCGGGGCGCGCCTCGACGGCGATGCCGGTCGAGATGCCGGTGGCGACCGCCGTGTGCCCGTGCACCACGGCGTGCTCGCCGACCAGGATCACCTTGGCGTGGCCGAAGCCATGACCGAGCGGCGCCGCGTTCACGCGGGCCTCTGCGCCAGCCAGGAGGCCAGCTCGCCGGTGATGACCCGCGGCGCGCCGGCCAGCTCGCTGGCCTTGCCGACGCCGGTCAGCAGCGCCGCCGCGCGCAGCCCCTCGATGACGCCGCCCAGGAACGCGACGCCGCCGTCGCGGCCGCCCTCTTGAACCGCGCGCAGCGCTGGCTGGGCCACGCCCGCCACGCGGGCCCCCAGCGCCAGAGCGCGGGCCACGTCCAGCCCCGTCCGGATGCCGCCCGAGGCGACCAGATCGACGCCCGCGGCCGGCAGGCCCGCCGCCGCCAGCCAGGCGACCGCCGCCGCGGTCGGGATGCCCCAGTCCCACAGCTCCTGCCCGCGCGCCTTGTCGGCCCCCTGGGCGCGATGAGACTCGACCGCCGTCCACGAGGTCCCGCCGCCGCCCGCGACGTCGATCGCGCGCACGCCCGCCGCCACCAGCCGGCGCGCCACGGCCGGCGAGATCCCGCAGCCGGTCTCCTTGACCATGACCGGGCGCCCCAGCTCGGCCACGACGCGCGCGATGGCGTCCAGGGCGCCCCGGAAGTCGCGATCGCCGCCGGGCTGCGCCATCTCCTGGGCCGGGTTCAGGTGGATGCACAGCGCGTCGGCCTCGACCCGCGCCACCACCTCGCGCAGCGCCGACGTCGCCAGCGAGGCGATCTGCACCGCGCCGAAGTTGGCGAACAGGTAGACGTCGGGCGCGGCCCGCCGGACCTCGTAGGTGGGCGCCAGCTCGGGGTGCAACAGCATGGCCCGCTGGCTGCCCAGGCCGAACGGGATCCCGTGCGCCGCCGCGGCCGCCGCCAGGGATCGGTTGATCTCGCCGGCCGCCTCTGTGCCCCCGGTCATGCCGGTGACCATCAGCGGCGCGCGGATCTTCCGGCCCAGCAACGTCGTCTGCAGATCGATCTCGGCAGTCGCCCGCTCGGGGAGCGCGCAGTGGAGCAGCCGGACGTCCTCGAACAGTGTCGGCCTCCGAAAATCAGCGGCGCCCGACGCGGCGATGACCAGGTGTTCCGCCTTGCGCTGACTGATTCCGCCCTCGCCCATGGACTGCCTTGCTATAGGCCGCGGACCCCCGGAGCGGCAAGGGGACAGGTATTTATTTCAAAACATTTTGAAGCTCATCCGTGAGGTCCCGTACCGGCTTCCCTGCCCGCGATCGAGTTTCTTGCAGTGACCTGAACGGGTGGATAGTATCGCGCTTCATGGAGTTGTCCTGGCTGGCGATCGCCGGCGTGGCGTTTCTGATCGGGGGGGTGTCGGCGGGGGGACTGGCCTGGCTGCTGGCCGGGGCCAGGGGCAAGACGCTGGCCGAGGCCGTGGCGCGCGAGGGGGCCAGCCGCGCCAGCGCCGCCGAGGCGCGCGCCGAGACGCTGGCCGCGCAGGCCCGCCAGTCGGAGGCCCGTGCCAACGGGCTCGAGGCGGCGCTGCGTCAGACCGAGAGCGAGCGATCCGCGGAGGCTGCCCGGGCCGAGACGCTGGCGCGGACGCTGGAGGACCAGCGGGCCCGCAACCAGACCGCCTCCGAGCAGCAGGCGCGCGAGAAGTCGCACGAGAAGCTGATCGAAGGGATGGTGGCGCCGGTGCGCGCCTCGCTGGAGAAGGTCGACGAGCAGATCCGGGCGATGGAGCGCGAGCGCGGCACGGCCTACGGCGCGCTCCGCCAGCAGATGCAGGCCATCGCCGAGACGCAGGAGCGGCTGCGGGACGCGGCCGGCAACCTGGTCGGCGCGCTCAAGGCATCCACCGTGCGCGGCCGCTGGGGCGAAATGCAGCTCCGGCGCGTCGTGGAGCTGGCCGGCATGCTCGAGCACTGCGACTTCGTCGAGCAAGCGACGGTTGCGTCCGCAAGCGGCGAGGGGCGCCTGCGCCCGGACATGATCATCAAGCTGGCCGGTGGCCGGAACATCGTCGTCGATGCGAAGGTGCCGCTGTCGGCCTACCTGGAGGCGCGCGAGGCAGCGACCGACGAGGCACGCACGGCCAAGCTGCGGCTGCATGCCGCCCAGCTGCAGGCGCACATCACCAAGCTCTCGGCCAAGAGCTACTGGGACGATCTGGGCGTCGCGCCCGAGGTGGTCGTCATGTTCCTGCCCGGGGAGGCGCTGTACACGGCGGCGCTGGAGCAGATGCCGGGCCTCATCGAAGAGGGGTTCGCGCAGCGGGTGCTGGTCGCCACGCCCACGACGTTGCTGGGGCTGCTGCGGGCGATCTCCTGCGGCTGGCGCGAGGAGCGGCTGGCCGAGAACGCGCAGCGAATCAGCGACGAGGGGCGCCGGCTGCACGAGCGCGTCGCCACGGTCCTGGACCACTTCGGCGACCTGGGGCGCGCGCTGGGTCAGGCGGTGAAGCACTTCAACGTCGCCATGGTGTCGTTCGAGCGGCGCACGGTGGTGTCGGCGCGCAAGCTGGAAGAGCTGGGCGCGCGCGGCAAGAAAGACCTGGGCGACCGGCCGCAGATCGACGCTCGGCCGTTCTCGGTGGCCGTCTCCGACGAGCCGCGTAAGAAGCTGGCGCAGGCCCCGCTGACCCTGGCCCTGTCCCCCGCGAGCAACGACCAGGGGTAGCCGGCGGTGGACTTCGTCGAGCCGGCCCGTGCGTTCACGCTCGAGCTGGTGGGCGGGCGCGGACACTACGAGCGCGTCGTGCAGGCGGTGATGGACGCGCGCCGCAGCGTCTGGATCGCCACCGCGAACCTGAAAGAGCTGATGGTCGAGGACCATCGCGCCGCCCCCGGACGGCGCCGCACGTTGCGCGTGGGCGCGGCCCGAACCTACCGTTCGATCCTGGGCGTGTTCGACGAGCTGGCCGCCCGGGGCGTCGAGCTGCGCATCCTGCACGCCGGTCCCCCCTCCCGGGCGTTCCGGGCGGCGCTGGCCAAGCGCCCGCGCCTGCGCCGGGCGCTGGCGCTGCGGGCCTGCCCGCGCGTCCACTTCAAGACCGTGATCGTGGACGGCGCCTTCATCTACGTGGGGAGCGCCAACTGGACGGGCGCCGGGCTGGGGGCCAAGGGGACCGGCCGCCGCAACTTCGAGCTGGGGTTCGCGGGCCGTGACGACGGCCTGCTCGACCGGGCGCAAGAGATGATCGACACGATCTGGCGCGGGGTCCCCTGCAAGACCTGCAAGCTTCAGAATGTATGTCCAACCTGGAAAAGCTTGCAGCGCTAACGGCCGTGCTTAGCTTCGAACCGTGATGTCGAGGCAAGCTGGACATGACGCCCCGGAGGGCGTCGTCGGGCTCCTGAGGGAGACTGCCGACGGCCTGGGCCAGCTGGTCGCCGACCACATCAAGCTGGCCCGCCTCGAGCTGGCGGCCGACATGCGCAGCTACGGCCAGGGGGTCGCCATGCTGGCGATCGCGGGCGTCGTGTTGTTGCTCGGCTATGCCTTCGCCTGGCTGGCCGTCGCGCTGACCCTGGCGCGCCTGTGGGGGGCCCCGATCGCGTTCGGGGCGGTGGCGGCCCTGCACCTGATCGCCGGCGCGATCGCCGTTTCGACCGCCCTCAAACGGATGAAGGGGACGCGGATCATGCGCGACTCCGCCCACGAGGTGAGCCGGAGCGTCGACGCGCTCACGCAGCCTCTGGAGAAGCACGTCTCATGAGCTCGACGGACAGCACGCCAGGACAGGTCACCGACCAGCCTTCACTTTCGGACGAGCTGGCGCAGGCCGAGTCGGACGTCGAGCGCGCGCGAGAGCGGGTCACCCAGTCGATGATGGCCCTGCGCAAAGAGGTTGCGCGGCAGGTCGACTGGCGGTCGTGGGTTCAGCGGCGCCCGGCGCTGGTGCTGGGCGGGGCGTTCGCCCTCGGGTTCTGGCTCGGGAGACGGCGATAGCGACGGCGGTCGCACAACACGCAGGAAAGTCGGAGGACAACCATGGAAATGACGGAGCAGATCGAGGCGACCGTCCGCGAGGTGGGCGCGCGCGTCCGGCCGCAGATCGACGAGGCGAAGCGGCGCCTGTCGTCCCTGGACAAGGAGGTGACCGGCTACATCAAGGAGAACCCCGGCAAGTGCCTGCTCGGCGCGCTGGCGGTGGGATTCCTGATCGGGAAGATCGCCCGGCGGGCCGGCTGAGCGAGGAGACCAAGATGGAAACCCACGAGCAGCAGAACATGGCCAACGGGCGTATCGGGAAGGTCAGCGACTCCGCCCACGAGGCCTGGGATCGCACGCGCGACGCTGTCTCGGATCTCAAGCGGGCGGCGGACATCGACGGGCGGGTCCAGCGCAACCCATACGGCACGATCGCCGCGGCCCTGGGGATCGGCTACGTGCTGGGCGGCGGCATCTTCACGCCCCTGACCTCGCGCATCGTGGGCCTGGGGCTGAGGATCGGCATCCGGCTGGCGCTGCTTCCCATGTTGAAGGACCAGATTTCCGAGCTTGCCGATTCGCTCGGCGGCGCGGTGGAGACGAAGACGGGCGAAGGCTCATAGGCAAGGAGGGGACCATGAATCTCAAGGACCTGAAGAACCTGGACAAAGAAGACCTGCTGGGAATGCTGGGCCTCGAGCAGAAGAGCTCGACGGGCGCCTGGCTCGCCGGGACGCTCGGCACGTTCGGCATCGGCATGCTGGTGGGCGCGGGCATCGCCCTCATCCTGGCCCCCAAGCCGGGACGCGAGCTGCGCGAGGACATCCGCGACCGCCTGCGCCGCGCGCCGAACGACGCGTCCGAGGCCATCTCGTCCGCGGTCGGCCGCGCCGAGAACCTGACGGGCGTCGGCAAGACCTACTGATCCTCAACGATCGTGCGGAGATCCCGTCGGGCCGCGCCCGGCGGGATTTTTGCGCGTCCGGCGGGATGTTCAGCGGCGAACCTTCACGACGGCCAGCGGCGAACCTGCTCAGGTAGTTCATGTTAGCCGGCCTTTCCGTGCAGTGCCGCATGGATCAGCTCGTCTGCGCGTTCTGCCGCCACGCCAACTATCTGATCTGAGTCGCGTCCGCCTGGCTAACGATGTGGCGTTAGCCAGCACACCGCCCCGGCTTGCTCGTGTAGTTCCCCGGAGGCCCCAGTTCAAAGCAAAGTGTCCATCGGTCCTCGGCGTCGCCAATGCCACCTTCATGCTGAACCTCCAACAGCGTGCCCTTCTTCGGAAATACAAACTTCATCTCAGAGACGTGCGTGAGGCCCGGAATCTCCCGGACGTGCTTCGTTGCGACCACCTTCGAGGCTCCACCGTCGATGACCTCGAGCCACTCCACGAATAGATCATCATAACAGTGCTCGGGCGAGCATCCTCTCCGCACGACCGCCCTGTAGCGCCCCCACCGACCGCTCGCCTTCCAGATGCCGCCCGACTCGACCTTCGCGATGTCCGTCCCGAAGCCGTCATACGGCTTGTCGTCCGCCACGGCCGGGTGCACCCACGCGGCGCCGAGAGCGACGACGAGGAGTGCATTTCGGGCGGCCATCGGCATGTGCTTGTCTGGCTGACGATACTGGCGTTCAGCGGCGAACGCGATAGGGAGCGCAGCGACCGAGGTCGTCGTCTGCGCAACGGCGGGTTGGGCGGCACTCCCAGACACCAGCGCTAGCGAGATCAGAGCCGTCGAGCGTCATCTGTGGCACTGCGCCGGTATCAATAGATTGTGGGATCCCGCATCCCAGCGAACCTGAACCCACCGGCCCTGGTCGAGGAGGCGGTCCCACAGGGGCGCGTCAGCGCTGAAGGTATCGTCAAGCAGGTCGCCATTCGTCGCGAAACGGAAGACCGAGACTCCTCCTTCGATTCGACCAGACCGGTCGTCGTAGAAATAGGCAGCCCTGGTGGGCCGGTGGTCGCCCAGTTGGACCTCGTAGTGGCAATCGACGAAAAACGTGAGGAATGCATCGGACGAGCGATAAATGGGTTCCAAGGGGTGCGATTCGGCACGTGAAAGCCCTGCGTCCGAAGTGTGAACTGGTCGAGCACCCCTCGTGCACCCGGCTCCGATCGCAATGATGGCGGCTGGCAGAACTGCGTACACGAAGAGCGCAGACCAATGTTCAAAGGCCGTCCGCCCAACGATCACGCGTTCAGCGGCTGCGCGCAAGTGCCGTCCGCGGCAACGCGCGGTTGGCCGGCCTCTTGCGAAAGACGGCCTTCCACTCGTCTGGCGCAAGATTCCGATACCGAGTCCACATCGGGTACGACACCGCATCAGCGAAGCTCCCGACGAAGATCCCGTACGGAAGAAGGTGACGGCCCTGGTCCGCCTTTGGGAAGATCCTGCGAATCGTGTGGACGAAAGTCGCGATGGGACCGCCGACGATCTCCACCAGCGGCGAGATGACCTTCGCAGTGTCCTCTGAGCATCGAAAAGCGGGGCCACTGACGTACGGAGGCAGAGCCTTTCTACCTCCCTCGCTGGTCGGAGTATGCGCCACCACGAGGGAGACCCACTCGAGCGGTTTCTCGAGGGCAGCGTCCCACTTTTCGAGCTCTCTCGCAGACCCGAAGTACTCGATTAGCCGTCGGGAAGCCGCTACGAAGGTCCGGGTCTCAGCGGCCCACGAAGCGACTTCCAGCTTCAACCGACCGAGTGACTTCGCGTTCATGGGTCCGGGTCCGTCCAACGATCACGCGTTCGGCGGCGGCGCGCAAGCGCCATCCGCTGCAACGCGCGGTTCGACCGTCCCTCTCACGAGACCGTCACCCATCCATCATATCCGGCATTCTTCACAACCCGCCATCCGTGAGGCCCCCTTCGAACCCACCACCTGACTCCGTCCCCGGAGTCGCAGTTGCCTTTGACGATCGTGACCGCTTGAATGACGCCGCCTGGAGCCTGGCCATCGGTGGCCGGTCCGATTCTGATTACCCGGGAGCGAGAACGCAGACGGACGGCACGACGAATTGCGGCGAGATCCGATGCACTCAGCTTCAAGGTGGGACTGACGCCGTCACACCCCGTGTCCTGCCATGGTGGACGAGAGTCTTCCGCCGCCCGCGCCGATATCGGCAGCCCAGCGGCCAGCACACCCGTGACGGTAAGCAGAAGGACCGCAGCGCGCACTACGGAGAGACAGCCGGGATCACCGGGAGTTCCCGATCCGTCGAACGATATCGCCGTTCAGCGACCGGAGCGAGCGCGAGCGCAGCAACCGACGCGTCGGTCCGCTGCAAGGGCGGGTTCGGCAGCACCGGCATCGGTTCCCCCGCGCATCCGCTATCGACTGGGGCGCGTCGGTCCGCTGCGGCTTCACGATTGAGTCGGACGACGAACCCCGGACCATTCAGCTCGTACCGATCCATCACTCCGGCCGCTCGATCGGCGCATCCCACCGCGGCAAGCAAGAGCGCGCTCAAGGAATTAGCTCGGATTCCCACCTACAGTGGGTCCTCAACCGTGGACGTGTACTTCGCCACGCGGTCCTTGATCCGCTGCGGTATCCCCCAGACTCCGCTGAGGCACCGTCGGAACTTCGGGTCGCGCCGAGCCTCAAGTTCGACCTTCTCGATGAACCGATCAGGATCGCGCGAGAGAAGGTCCTCGAGTGGACCGGCCGCGACCTTGGCAAGAATCTGGTCGTCCGCGGCAGCAGCGATGAGCTCGAGGACGAGCGACCAACCCGATTCTGGGTTCCGGCGAATGAGGTCGTCCACGTTCTCCCACGCGGCGAAGCGCGGATCAGAAGCCTTGCTTCCCGCCGCACAGTAACCGATCCAATCGTCAACCAAGGGATTCGGCATCGCTCGTCTGCCCAACG
>DATJWP010000186.1:0-50735 GCA_035578045.1 Polyangia bacterium
TGATCCCGGCGAGCTACGTGACCGTCTCGACCGCCCACCTGCGGTTCCGCGTCCCGCGCGCGGCCGGCGCCGCCGCGGAGCAGGTGGTGGGGCCCTATCTCGAAGAGCGCTACCGCGACGACGTGGCCCGCTACGGGTTCGAGCCGGCCGGCCCCATCACCTTCGAGCTCTACGCCGATCCGCGGCAGTTCGCGGTCCGCACCACCGGCCTGCCCACCATCGGCGTCTCGGCCGTCTGCTTCGGCCGCGTGATCACCTCCGAGTCGCCCACCAACCACGCCTTCAACTGGGGCATGGTGCTGACCCACGAGCTGGCGCACGTCTTCGCCATCGAGCTGTCGCGGGCGCGCGTCCCCCGCTGGTTCACCGAGGGGCTGTCCGAGCTGGAGGCGGCGCGCATCCGTCCCGAGTGGAAGCGGCACGACGGCGCCGCCATCTACGGCGCCTGGCAGCGCGGCGAGATCCCACCGCTGGCCGACCTGTCCAACGCCTTCATCAACGCGCGCGGCGGCGACCAGGCCGGACGCGCCTACGCCATCGCCGCCCAGGCGCTGGCGTTCCTGGACCATCGCCTGGGCTTCGCCGCCATCCGCCAGGCGCTGGTCGCCTACGGAGCGGGCGAGCGCGGCGCGGCCGTGCTCGAGCGGATCTCGCAGGGCCCCGCCGCCGAGCTGGATCGGGCCTTCCATGAATACCTGGGACAGGAGCTGGCTCCGTACGCCGGCCAGTACCTGCCCACCGAGTGGCTGGGACCGGGGCTGACGGGCGACGGGGACCTGGCCCGCGGCATCGCGGCCGTGGCCGCCGGCGATCTGGACAGCGCGCGCAAGGCCCTGGAGCGGGCTCGGGCCCTTCCGCGCCCATCACCCGACGAGCAGGCCGCGACGCTGTTCCTGGCCGGCGAGGTGGCGCTGGCGCGGCGGGATGCCGAGGCCGCGGTCTCGGCGTTCCTGGCGCTGCTGGACCAGCATCGCGATGGTTACGACGTCCAGGTCCGGCTCGCGCTGGCCGACATCCATCGCGGAAAGCGGGACGCGGCCGAGATCCATCTTCGCGTGGCCATCGCCTTCGATCCGGACCGGGTCGAGGCCCGCGCGCTGCGCGCCGAGCTGCTGGGCGACCTGCAGCGGGTCGACGAGCAGGTGACCGAGCTGGGGGCGGCGCTGCGACAGGATCCTCACAACGACCACGTCGCCAAGGAGGTGGTGTTCGCGGAGGCGCGCCGCGGCCACACCGCGCGCGTCCTGGAGCTGGCGCCGATCGCGATCTTCATCGATCCGGCCAGCGCCGACCTGCACGCGACGCTAGGCCGTGCCCTGGCCGCCACGGGCAAGCGCGCCGACGCCGCGGCCGCCTTCGAGCGCGCCCTGGTCTTCCAGGCCGCCGACCCGGTCGCCCTTCACCTGCAGCTCGCCACCCTCTACGACGGTCTCGGCGACCGCGCCCGCGCCGCCGCCCACCGCGCCGCCGCCAGCCACTGAGTCCAGCCGCACCGGGAACCGGATCGTGAACGTGGTCCCCGCCCCGGGCGCGCTGCGCACGTCGATCGTGCCGCCATGGTCGACCACGATCTGCTGCACCAGCGCCAGGCCCAGGCCGGTCCCCTGCGCCTTGGTCGAGAAGAACGGCTCGAAGATCTTGGCCAGGTCGGCCGGCGCGATCCCCGCGCCCGAGTCGGCCACCCGCAACGTCAAACGATCGCCGTCGACGGCCGCCGCGATCGAAAGCCGCTTGACCGGCGCGGCGGCCAGCGCCTCGCGCGCGTTGCGGATCAGGTTGATGAGCGCCTGTCGGATCTGCGCCTCGTCCGCCATCATCTCGGGCAGGTCGGGCGCGACGTCGACCTCCAGCGCGATGCCGGCCTGGGCCAGCTCGCCCCGGGCCAGCTCGATCACCGACGCGATCAGCGCGGACAGGTCTTCGCGCTCCAGCTTGGGACGCGGCAGCCGGGCGAAGCGCAGATAGGTCTCGGTGATCTCGGCCAGCCTGTCGACCTCGCCGATGATCGAGGCCACCAGGCGGCGGGCCTCGTCGGCCTCGCCCGGGAGCTCGTCGCCCAGCAGCTCGGCGTTGAGCCCGATCGACGAGAGCGGGTTGCGCACCTCGTGGGCGATCTGCGCCGCCATGCGCCCGACGGTGGCCAGGCGCTCCGAGCGGATCAGGCGCTGCTCGCGCTCCTGGATGGCGTCCGCCATGAAATCGAACTCGCGCGCCAGATCGCCGATCTCGTCGCGCGACGTGACCCCGGTGCGCTGGGCGTAGTCGCCCCCCGCCAGCTGGCGGGCCCGCCGCCGCAGCACGCCCAGCGGCCGCAGCGTCCGCCAGGTGAACAGGAACGTCCCCAGCGCCACCGCCAGACCGGCCGCGCCGATCAGGATGGCCAGCGACAGCGCCGTCTCCTCGTCGTCCGACAGCCGCTGCGCGATCTGGCCGCCGGCGCCCCGCAGCGGCTGCCGCAACCGGTTGAGGCCGTGCACCAGGTTGGCGAAGTGGCTCTCGAACTCGGACCGGGCGCGGGGGTTGCTGGACACGGCCGGCGCGCCCAACTCGAGCGCCACCACGTCCACCTGCCTGCCCAGGCCGGCGATCTGCCGGCGCCGCAGCTCGAAGTCGCCCCGCCGGGTGGAGGCGGGCTCCTTCTCGAGGTAGCGGTCGATCGCCCCCAGCGCGTCGTCGATCTGCTTGTGCGCGGTGCGGAGGGCCAGCGGCAGGTTCGGGTCCAGCCGCCCTCCCCCACGCCCCAGCGAGGGCGCGAAATCGTTCAGGGACTTCCAGGCGCCGTCCACCGCCCCCTGCAGCTCCAGATAGGCCTCGTTCGCGACAACGCCCTGACGCGCGCGCCGGATGGACAGCACCGTGAACGTCGCATTTCCCGCGAATGCGAGCAGCAGGACGCCGAAGGCGAGCCCGACCTTGCCAAAAACCCCGAGCCGCATGGCGGAGAGCTAGACGCTAACATGGCGCACGCCCGGCCGCCCGATCGCGCCGCGCCGTTCCATGCTGTGTCTGCGCTCATTGACAGCAGCTAAACATGCGGAAAAAATGGCGTCCGATGCCAGCCCGGCGCCTCCCGTTCGTTCTCTTCCTTCTGGCCGTGTTTTGGGCCTTACGCGCGGCTGCCGCCCAGGGGGAAGCAGAGCCGGCCGGCACCGCCGTGCTCGGGCTCGAGCCCCTGGACGGCGTGCCCGACGCGCTGGCGGCCGAGGCGACGGACGCTCTCCGGCAGCGGGTCGCGTCCAGCAGCGACTACAAGCTGGTGCAGGGCAAGGACCTGGTCGAGGTGAAGCTGGTCTTCGCCTGCCCGGACGAGGCGCCGGCCTGCCTGTCCCAGGCGGGTAAGAGCCTGGGCGCCAGCAAGCTCATCTTCGGAAACATCAAGAAGCTGGGCGGCGACTACCAGATCACGCTGAAGCTGCTGGACGTGAACCGGGCCGTGGTCGAGAGCTTCACGACCGACACCATCCCCAAGCGCCGCGCCGATTCGACCGGCGTGCACCAGCAGGCCCCGGGCTGGATAGCCAAGCTGAGCGGCCGCGGCGATGGATCGATCAGCGTGCGCGCGAACTTCACCGGCGCGGTCGTCAGCCTGGACGGCACGCGCGTCGGCGTGACCGGCAGCTCCCCGGTCGTCATCTCGGACGTCGCGCCCGGACGGCACGAGGTCTCGGTCGAGAAGAGCGGCTACACGACCACCAAGCAAGAGTTCACGCTGGCGGCCGGCCAGAGCTTGCCGCTGATGCTGGGCCTGAGCCCGGTGTCGGTCGAGGTCCCACGTCCCCCGTCCGGCGGCAGCGTGGTGGCCGAGCCCCGGGCGGCCGACGAAGGCGGCGGCGGGCACACCATGTCCAAGGTCGGCTTCGTGGTCGCCGCCGTCGGGACGGCCGTGTCTGCGGCGCTGGCCGTGAAGTTCGGCTGGGACGTGCACCAGATCAACCAGCAGCTGGACCAATACCGGACCTTCCCCTGCCCGAACAACTCGATGATGTTCTGCAACGCCAGCGGCCAGCCGGCGCCGGGGCTGACCGACCAGCAGAAGGCCGACAAGCAGAGCAAGCTGGACCAGGGCAACCGGGACGAAACATTGCAATGGGTGTTCGTCGGCGTGGGGGGGGCCTTCGCGATCGCGGGCGGCTACTTCCTCTACAAGGGGTACCTGTCTGGCGACAGCGGTAGCACCAGTAGTGCCTCCAATCACGGTCTCCGACTGTTCCCTACCGCCAGCGCATCGGCGGCCGGCATGGTCGCGGAGTTCGATTTTTAAAGCCCTTCGTTTTAGAATCCGAGTCTGAGTGCGTCTAGCTTGCAAGAGACCTTGAGAGGCACGTGGTGAGCGCGACGGCGAGCATGGTGAACCAGACCATCGGGAACTACCGGGTCATCCGTCTGCTCGGCGAGGGGGGGATGGGTGTCGTCTACCTGGCGCAGCACCCCGTCATCGGTCGGAAGGTCGCCATCAAGCTGCTGCACGCCGTGCTGGCACGCGACGCGGACATCGTCTCGCGGTTCTTCAACGAGGCGCGCGCCATTCACATGATCGCCCACGAGAACATCGTGGAGATCCTGGACTTCGGCCAGACCACCGACGGCCAGCCCTACTTCATCATGGAGTACCTGGAGGGCGAGTCGCTGAGCGAGGCCGTCAGCCGGGGACCGATGCCGCCCGCCCAGGTCGAGGCCATCGGGGTGCAGATGTGCCGGGCGCTGTCGGCGGCCCACGCCAAGGGGATCGTCCACCGCGATCTCAAGCCCCACAACGTCCAGCTTTGCCAGAAGGCGGACGGCGCGCTGGAGGTGAAGATCCTCGACTTCGGCGTGGCGAAGATCCTGGCGTCGCCCGACGGCGCGCAGTCGGTGAAGACGCGCACCGGCTCGCTGATGGGGACGCCGCTCTACATGTCCCCCGAGCAGTGCAAGGGCTCGGGCGTGCTGGACCACCGCACGGACATCTATTCGCTGGGCGTGATGCTGTTCGAGATGCTGGCCGGACGGCCGCCGTTCATGGCCGAGGGCGTCGGCGAGCTGTTCGCCAAGCACATGCTGCAGGAGGCGCCGCAGCTGCTGGACTTCGCGCCGTCCACGCCGCCGCAGATGGCGGCCGCGGTCATGAAGTCGCTCGCCAAGGACCCGGCCGATCGGTTCCAGAGCATGGACGACTTCCGCAAGGCGCTGACCGGCGAGATGAAGCTGGCGTTGCCCCCGATGCGGGGGGCGGTGGCCCCGGGCCAGACAGAGCTGGCCCCTCGGCTCACCATGCCGCCGAAGGCATCGACCACGCTGTCGTCGGCGACCTCCGAGCTGGACGACTCGATGGCCAGGCCGGCCCGCACGCGCAACCTGGCCATCGTGGGCGGCGGCGCCCTGGCCGCCATCCTGCTGGCGGTGGTCCTGATGCCGAAGAAGCACGCGGCCGTCGAGCCGGCGCCGCGATCGCCGGCCGCGGAGGTGATCCCGCCACCGCCGTCGCCCGAGCTGGCGCCGCCACCGGCCCCCAAGCCAGTCCCGACGACCGTCACCATCCGGTTCGAGGCCGAGCCTACTGGCGCGCACGTCATCGACCAGAAGGACGGCGCGGACCTGGGCACCGTCCCCGTCGAGGTGCAGCTCGCGAAGGGCGGCGACCCGTCGAAGTACGCGCTGCGGCTGGCCGGTTACCGCGAGGTGCCCATCACCGCCACGACGACGGCCGATCGCACGATGCACGTCGTGCTGGACAAGGTCCCCGCCCCCGTCGCTGCCCCCACCGCCTCCAGCGAGCCCGCGCGACATCGGGCCCCCGCGCCGCACCACACCCGCCGCGCGCGGAGCGTCATCGACGAAGACGGCCTCGCGACCCCCTCGTTTTAGGGCGTCTCGTCGGAGTCGTCGTCGGGCGGTACGGGCGAGCTGCGGCGGTGGCGCAGTGTGAGCAGGTCCAAGAAGCGCTCGGGGGCGAGCTGGACGCGGCTGCGGCTCTCGAGGTAGCGGCGCCGCTCCAGCGCGAAGATGCCGCCGGCCGCGACGCCGCCGCCGGCCAGCGCCACCAGGTCGTAGACCGCCGAGCCGGGGACCATCAGCGCGCCGCCCACCCCGAACAGCAGGAAGGCCATCGCCGCGCGCATCCCCATCTGGCCGAAGCGCTCGCGCCGCATCTCGGAGAGATCGATGTTGAAGGTGATGGCGGTCTCGCGGCCGTCGGGCCCCTCGGGCGACAGGATCGTCTCGACCCGGGTCACCAGCGCGAAGGCGTAGCGCTTCGAGAAGTCCAGCGACCGGATCAGCCCCGGCCAGAGCCCCTGCGCGCGCTCCCACTCGACGCGATCGCCGTGGTGGCGGCGCACCGTCATGAGCTGCTCCCGCAGAAACCGGTCGACCGCTCGGCGGGCGGTCTCGACCGGCGCCGAGACCACGCGGCTGACGACCACCCGGCTGGCCCCGAGCGCGCGCGTGAGCGCCCCGCCCTCTTCCGGCTCGATGGGCGCCCCACGCCGCATCTCGACCAGCGCCTGCTCGACCGTCTCCCGCGGGAGCCCGGCCTCCTCCCCCAGGCGCACCAGCTCGGTCACGCTCAACGACTCGTCGCCGGCCCGGTCGGCCGGCGACGGCGCCTGCGTGTCGAGCTCGGCCGCGCGGCGCAGAACGAAGTCGACCTCCCTGCGCGTGAGCTTGTCGGACACGATTTTCGATTATAGCTGCAAGGACCCGTCGTTGCCGGAGCGATCTCGGCGCCGCTTGCGGATCCGGAAAGCGAAGGCGATCGCCCACTCGTAGAGGCGGTCCGGGACCAGCGGCCGGAGCCGCGCCCCCGAGAACGACGTGGGCCCGACCGGCCAGCGCAGCCGCGGATGCGGCGAGGTCGCGGCCCGCTCGATGGCGTCGACCACGGGCGTCAGATCCTCGGCGCGGGGCAGCGTGGTCAGCTGCCGCCGGTAGGCCTCGACCAGAGGCGCGTAGGGGCTCTGCGGCTGGAAGCCGCCGGCCAGGCGCTCGTTGACGTGGAGCCCGGTCGCGAAGGCGCCCGGCTCGACCAGGGTGACCCTGATACCGAAGCGGGCCAGCTCCAGGCGCCAGGCCTCGATCATCCCCTCCAGGGCCCACTTCGAGGCGTGGTACGGGCCCACCACCGGCAGCGCCACCCGCCCGGAGATGGAGCCGACGGTGACCACGGCCCCATCCCGGCGGGCCCGCATGGCCGGGAGCACCGCCCGCGTGACCCGATGAACCCCGACCACGTTGGTCTCCAGCTGGGCCCGCAGCTCGTCCGGGGTGGTCTCCTCCAGCGGGCCGTAGGCGTAGTAGCCGGCGTTGTTGACCAGCACGTCCAGCCGGCCCCCGGTCTCGCGCAGGATCTCGTCGACCGCCGGCCCGACCGACTCGTCGAGGGTGACGTCGAGGGCCGGCGTCGACAGGCACCACCCCTTGGCGGCGGCGCGCTGGCGCAGTGGCTCGCCTCGCGCGGGGTCGCGCATGCTGGCGAACACCCGCCAGCCGCGTGACGCGAAGCGCTCGGCGGTGGCCCGCCCGAACCCCGACGAGCTGCCCGTCACCAGCACGACCTTCTCCGCCATCTGTCAGCTCCGCAGCAGGAAGGCCAGCACGGCGACCGAGAGCGCGCCCCAGGCAGCGCTCCCCAGAACCCACCAGCCCGCCCCCCGGCGGGCCAGCCGGGCCAGCATCCGCAGCCCCAGCGCGACGTCGAGGGTCGAGAACAGGACCAGCCCCGACATCCAGGCGATGCTCGCCTGGGCGTGCCGGTCGGGGGCGCGGGCGTAGGCCAGCGCCCCGATCAGGAACACCGATCCCAGCAGCACCTGCACGATCGCCCGCCGGCGAGCCCGCCCGCGCAGCTGCGCCGCCCGGACCTGCCGGAGGCCGATCTGCGGCATGCGAGGCGACCGGGCGGCCATCCGCCCTAGTATGGCATCGTGTAGCCGGCCTGAAGCACGTGGGCGTTCCCGAAGCTGTCGTTCTGGATGTAGTAGCCGTAGCTCAGCTCGAAGGTGCCCGCGGCGAACCAGCGGAAGAGCGGCAGGGTGCGCAGCGCGTCGGCGGCCCAGATGAACTTGATCTCGGGGTAGTGCGTGTGGACCGGGCCCAGCTTGGGATCGCTGCTGTAGTAGTAGAGGTCCGCCGCCGGCACCGCCTCGTAGCAGTTCGGGTTGATCGTGACGTCGCACCAGAACTCCGCCTTGCTCTGCCGGTGATACCGGTAGAGCAGCCGCAGCTCGAGCGAGCGGGTGAGCTGCTGGTAGATCCGCCCTTCCACCGTGTGGGCCTGCATTTGCCAGGGGTCGACCGGCGTCTTCGGGGTGCCTGGGTACAGGTCCCAGTAGTAGCGGTAGAAGAGCTGCAGGCCGGTGGAGGTCGACGGGAAGTAGTAGCCGACCCGCCCCGCCAGCGCGTTGCGCAGGCGGCGGTCGGGCGGCCGCTCGTAGCCGAGGTTGGGCACCAGGCGATACATGTTCCCCTGGAAGCCATCCAGAAATGCGACCTCGGCGTCGACCTGCGCGATGGCGACGGGCGACAGGACCTGGGTGTACGAGACCCCGCCGAAGTACGAGTTCAGGAAGCACTGGATGGTGCCCGGCGGCGCGCACTCGGGGGTGCGACCGGCCGCCTGCATGCTGTCCCACGACACGCCCAGCGCCAGGGCGACCGTGGCCGTGTCACCCCAGAGCCGCTGCGCCAGCGAGCCGGCCAGGCCGTGCGACCAGTAGTCAGACTCGGCGCTGTACCGGTACGACAGCGTCGCGCGCGTGCGCTCCCAGTTCTTCCCGACGCCCAGGCCGACCTCGTTGCGGATCTCGGTGAAGATGCTGTCGACGGTGGTCCCGGCCGCGGCCGACGCCGAGGTGATCGCGTCGACCAGGTAGTGCGCGTTGATGTCGTATCCCTGGGGCAGATCCTTCTCGATGTCGACCACCGGCTGGATCACGCGCGTCGACGGCTCGCGGTAGTACGCGCCGCGGATCGTGACCTGGTCGCCGCGGGCGTGCGTGTCCAGGGCCAGCGCCGCCAGCGCCACCAGCAGCGAACAGCTGCGTCTCAATTGCAGCCGCACCCGCCGCCGGGCTGTCCGAAGCCGAGGTCCGCGCCCTCGCGGGCGCCGTACCAGTGTTGCCGGAAGTGATCCTCGGTGGGATCCGCGTCGAAGCGAAGCGCCCGCTTGGCCAGGTGCTCGCGCTGCCATGGCTGGACGGGCGGCGGGACGTGCGCGCATCCGGCGGCGCCCGCGGCCAGCAGCGCGGCAGCCAGCCAGGCGCGCGCTCGGGGGAGGAGGGCCATGCCGGCGTTTTATCACGCTAAGATGACCGCGTGGCAGTCGACCCGACGTACCTGATTCTCGACATCGAGACGATCCCCGACCACGAGCTCTGGACACCGCCGGAGCCGTCTGGTGTCCCGGGCAGCTCGGACCGCGCGTCCGATCGTCCGTTCCCCCCGCTCTATGCTTGCCGCCCAATCGTGATCGGCGTCATCTGGCTGGACGCGACGCTGGGCGTGAAACGGATCGGGACAATCGGCGAGGGCAAGGACGAGGCGGGCATGATGACCGGCTTCGCCGACTTCATGAGCAAGAACCAGCCCCTGCTCATCACCTGGAACGGGCGCAGCTTCGATCTGCCGGTGCTGGCTTTGCGCGCGCTCCGTTTCGGCGCCGACTTCCGCTGGTACTACCGGGGCGACGGCTACCGGTACCGGTTCAGCGAGGAGGGGCACCTGGATCTGTGCGACCTGCTGTCGGATCACGGCGCGGCGCGGATGACCTCGCTGGACGGCGCGGCGCGGGTCATCGGGCTGCCCGGCAAGCACGGCGTCGACGGCAGCCAGGTCGAGGGGCTCTACCAGGCCGGCCAGATCGACGCGCTCCGCCGCTACTGCCTGTCCGACGTCGCGCAGACGGCGTTCCTGTTCCTGCGCTACCGGCTGGTCGCCGGCGACCTCGATCGGGCCGGCTACCGGCAGGCGGCCACCGGGATGCTGGCCGCGCTGGAGGCCGACGGCCGCTTCGGCGGGCTGCTGGACGGCGTCGATCGGCAGCGGTTGTTGCTGGGTGATTGACGCGGATCGATTGTCCCCGTTGCCGCGGGCGTTCTACGCGCGCCCCACCCTGCCCGTCGCGCGCGAGCTGCTGGGCAAGCTGCTGGTCCGGCGCGCGCCCGGACGGGCCCCGCGCGTCGCGCGGCTGGTCGAGGTCGAGGCCTACCTGGGCGAGCGCGACGCCGCGTCCCACGCGCGCCGCGGTCCGACGCCGCGGGCGGCGATCATGTTCGGACACCCGGGCTTCCTGTACGTCTACCTGATCTACGGCATGCACAACTGCATGAACGTCGTCACCGAGACCCACGGCGTGGCCGGCGCCGTGCTGCTGCGCGCGGCCGAGCCGGTGGCGGGCTTCGACGCCGCCGCCAAGCGCCCCCTCACCGGGCCCGGCAAGCTGTGCGCGGGGCTGGACATCACCCGGGCCAACAACGGCCACGACCTGGTCGAAGGCGGTGACTTCTACCTGGCCGACGACGGCTCGCGGCCGCCCAAGCGCGCCCGGTCGCCGCGCGTCGGCGTCGACTACGCGGGCGAGTGGGCGCAGCGCCTGCTGCGCTTCTACGTCCCGGGCAACCCCTACGTCAGCAAGCCCTGACGGCGGCGCACTTCGCGCTCGATCGACGTGAACATGGCCGGGATCGAGGCGGCCACCAGACCGTCGGTCACCTTGCGCAGCACGAAGCCCGGGACCGGCGCCTTCACGTCCAGCGACACGCGGTAGATCATCGCGGCGCCGTCGCCCTCGGGCGCGAACCGCCAGCTGCCGACCGAGTCGGTCACGATCTCCCCCTCGACGAACGTCCAGTCGACGGTGAGGGCGCTCGGGTTGCAGACCAGGTCCAGCACGTACCGCACCGGCAGCACGATCTGCAGCCGGAACTCGACCCGGATCGTTCCCCCCGCCGCCGGCGCCCCGCCCCCGGCCAGGACGCGCGTCCCCTTCATCTCCGGGAAGAGCCGGGGATAGGACGCGAAGTCCGTCACGATGCCGTAGATCTCGGTCGGGGTCGAGCCTGTGACGACGTGGCGCCTCTCGACCGGTTCGCGTCCACTCATGCGGGGCGATTTCAGCACGCCGGGCCCGCGCCGCCAACAGGCAAGGACGATTGACGGCGGCCGACGGAGACGCTTAACGTGCTCCGCCCATGGGCCGACCCTTCGCGCCTCCCGGAACGCGGACCAACTACGTCGGCGATCGACCGGTCCGGCTCGAGCACGCGCGGCTCGAGTGGGAGCTGGATCTGGCCGGGCGCCGCCTGGACGGCGTGGCCACCCTGACCGTGGTGGTCCGGCGCGATCGGCTGGCGGCGGTGGCCTTCGACGCCGTGGAGCTGGAGGTCAAGGACGTCTCGGTGGGCGGCCGCCCGGCCCCCTTCGACAACGACGGAGAACGGCTCCAGATCGCGCTCCCCGTGGCCGCGCGCGAGGGGGACCGTTTCGACGTCGCCATCCGCTACTCGTGCAGCCCGCGCCGCGGCCTCTACTTCATCGGACCGGACGCCGCCCACCCGGACCGGGCGCTGCAGTGCTGGACCCAGGGGCAGGACGACGACTCGCGCTGCTTCTGGCCTTGCCTGGATCAGCCGATCGACAAGTTCACGACCGAGGTGATCTGCACCGCGCCCGCCGGGCTGTTCGTGCTGTCGAACGGCACCCTGCGCGAGCGCTCCGACACCCAGGGTGGCCGGCGCACGCGCTGGCACTACACGCTGGACCTGCCGCAGCCGGCCTACCTGCTGACGCTGGTGGCCGGGCCGTTCACGGAGCTGCGCGACCGCGCGCCCCAGACGGGCGTGGACGTCTACGCCTTCGTGCCGCCGGGGCGCGAGGAGGACGGGCGCCGCAGCTTCGCCCGCACCGGGGCCATGATCGACCACTTCTCCGAGAAGATCGGGGTCCCCTACCCGCACGCGCGCTACAGCCAGATCACCGTCCCCGAGTTCATCTTCGGCGGCATGGAGAACACCACCGCCACCACGCTGACCGACATCGTGCTGCTCGACGAACGGGCCGCCATCGATCACGACATCGACGGGCTGGTCTCGCACGAGCTGGCTCACCAGTGGTGGGGCGATCTGCTCACTTGCCGCGAATGGTCCGAAGGCTGGCTGAACGAGGGGTTCGCCACCTACTTCGAGTACGTCTGGCGCGAGCACGCCAAGGGGCGCGACGAAGCGGATCACGAGCTGCTGGCCGACACCGACGGTTACCTGAACGAGGCCGGGCGCTACCAGCGGCCCGTCGTGTGCCGCGCGTACGACGAGCCGATCCACCTGTTCGACGCGCACCTGTACGAGAAGGGCGGGCGCGTCCTGCACATGCTCCGGCAGGAGCTGGGCGACGGCGGCTTCTGGCGCTCGCTGCGACACTACGCCCGCAAGCACGCGCGCGGCTCGGTGGAGACGCGCGATCTGGCCCGCGCCATCGAGGAGGCCACGGGCCGCGGCGTCGAGGCGTTCCTCGATCGCTGGATCGCCCGCCCCGGCCACCCCGAGCTGGCCGGCGACTGGCGCTGGGACGAGGACCGCAAGGTCGGGACCCTGTCACTGGCCCAGAAGCAGCCGGTCACGCCGGACGCGCCGCTGTTCGAGCTGGGCGCGGCCGTCCGCTTCGAGGTCGAGGGGCGGACCCAGGACGTGCGCGTCGCGATCCGCGAGGCGGCGCACAACTTCGAGATCCCGCTGCCGTCACGGCCGACGCAGGTGATCTTCGATCCGGGCGACGTGATCCTGAAGTCGATCAAGCTGACCAAGACCGCCGCGCTCTGGCGGCGCCAGCTCGCGGCGGCGGAGCTGGGGATCGACCGGGTGCTGGCGGCCCGCGCGCTGGGCGAGCTGCCCGACCCCACCAACGTCGCCGCCCTCAAGGAGGCGCTGGCCGACGACCGGTTCTGGGGCGTGCGCGGGGCCGCGGCGCGCGCGCTGGGCAAGACACGGCGCGCCGACGCGCGCGATTTGCTGATCGACACCCTCCGCGACCCCGAGCCGCGCGTGCGCCGCGCGGCCGCCGCCGGCCTGTCCAACTACGTGGGCGACGACATCGCCGGCCGCGCGCTGGCCGAGCGGCTGCAAGCGGGCGACGCGAGCGTGTTCGTCGAGGCCGAGATGGCGCTGGCGCTGGGCAAGACACGGTCGCCCGAGGCGCTGGCGGTGCTGCCCCACCTGGTCGACCGCCCGTCGTTCATGGACATCCTGGCCAGCCGCGCCATCGAGGGGCTGGGGCAGACGGGCGATGAGCGCGCCCTGCCGATGATCCGCGACGCCTGGCGCCCGGGCGGCGGCTTCCCGGCGCGGCGCGCGGTCGTCACGGCGCTGGCCGAGCTGGCGCGCGGGACCGGGATGGCGCGCGCCGCGCGCGAGGCGATCGAGCTGCGCCTGAGCGATCGCGACTTCCGCGTGCGCAGTGAGTCGGCGATGGCGCTGGGTCGCCTGGGCCTGACCGATGCCCTGCCCGCGCTGCGCGGCGCGCTGGCCGCCGAGCTGGATGGCCGCGCCAAACGGCGCATGAACGACGCGATCCGCGAGATCGAGGAGGCGACCCGTCCGCTGGACGAGACCCGGCGCCTTCACGACGAGGTCGACCGGCTGCGCGGCGAGACGGCCGCGCTGCGCGAGCGCCTGGACCGCCTGGAGACGCGCCTGGCCAGCACCCCACCGGCACCGGCGCCGAAGGGGAAGCGCCCGCGCCCGACCACCCGCCGCGGCTCCCGCACCCTGCGCCCCACCCGCCGCTGACGATCTGCAGATCCAGACCTCTCCCGCCGAGCCTCCGGCTCGGCGGCCTCTCCGCAAAGCGGAGAGGCCAGACGGGCCGCCCCCCATGACCATCCCCACCTCTCCGCGCAGCGGAGAGGTCGGCACCGCAGGTGCCGGGTGAGGTCCCCGCCTCTCCGCGCAGCGGAGAGGCAAGAGCCTCAACCTTGCAGTTCTCTGACGATGTCCTGCGCGATTTGCCTGGCCCTGGCCAGATCGCTGCGCGGCATGGAGATCGCGCCGACCACCGGGTGGCCGCCGCCGCCATAGCGTTCGCAGATCTTGTTGATCTCGTGGGTGCGCGGCTGCTTGGACCAGGGGTTCGAGCCGACCGAGATCTTGGCGCGCGCCGAGGCGGTCACCCCCACCGAGTAGCGCGCGTCGGGGAACAGGTAATACGAGATGAACTTGTTGAACGGCCCGACGTCCCGATCGGACAGGTCGAAGAACACGACGCCGCCCTCCAGCCGCGCGACCGACCGAATCGTCTCGATGTTCTTCTCGTGCTGCGCCAGCAACGGCCCCAGCGGACCCGCCACGTAAGGATCGGCCGCAATCTCGGGGAGCGGGCGGCTGATGAGATCGCCGATGAAGCGATCGGCCAGCGCCGGGTCGCGGTTGTTCTCGATGAACGTCATCAGGCGCAGGGCCGGCTCTTTCAGTTCGACCGCCATGGTCGCATCGGGAAACAGCGCGCCGTCGATGATCTCGGCCCAGTGAATCAGATCGGCCAGCGGCGCAGCGTCGAACCCGAACTTGGCCGAGACGGTGTCGGACAGGAACTTGGTGCAGCTCTTGGCCTTGGGGTCATAGAACTTCCGGCCCGTGGCGTCGGAGCGAAAATGGTCCTCGTCGCCGGGCAGCTGAAACGCGGAGGCGTGGTGGTCGAACCACCAGGTGAGGCGCGGATCCTGCGAGTAGCGGAAGTCGACGCAGGCGTTCTCGTCGCCGTCGAACCAGTCGGAGTGGAACGGCTGGGCGTCACCCTTGTGCTCCAGCGGCCGGTAGACGACCTCGACCGGCCCCTTGGCGATGCGTTCGCGATAGAAGCGCGTGAAGACGCCGGCGGAGCTGCACCCATCGAAGCAGTTGCCGTGATAGAGGACGCGCAGGCGCATCACAGGCAAGCTAACACAACTCGCGCGCAGGGGACGGAGCGGATAAAGTGGACCGCCATGCCCGAGTTCCTCGTTGACCTGAAACGGACCCACGACTGCGGCGCCCTGCGCGCCGGCGACACCGGCAAGCGCGCCATCCTGTTCGGATGGGTGGCGGCGCGCCGCGATCACGGCGGCTGCGTCTTCATCGATCTGCGCGATCGCGCCGGAACCACGCAGGTGGTGTTCGAACCGCAGACCAACGCCCAGGCGCACGCCAGCGCGGGCGAGCTGCGCCGCGAGTACTGCGTCGCGATCTCCGGCGTCGTCGCCGAGCGCGGCGGCCACAAGAACCCGCACATGGCGACCGGCGAGGTCGAGGTGAAGGCCGACGCGCTCACCATCTTCTCGACCGCCGAGACGCCGCCCTTCGAGCTGACCGACGACGCCAAGGCCGACGAGACCATCCGCCTCAAGCACCGCTACCTGGACCTGCGGCGGCCGGCGCTGCAGCGCAACTTCATCGCGCGCTCGCAGATCTACCAGACGACGCGTCGCTACCTGGCCGACAACCGCTTCCTGGAGATCGAGACGCCGTTCATGGTGAAGTACACGCCGGGGGGCGCGCGCAACTTCCTGGTGCCGTCGCGCCTCAACCCCGGGCAGTTCTACGCGCTGGCCGAGTCACCCCAGATCTTCAAGCAGCTGTTCATGGTCGCGGGCATGGACCGCTACTTCCAGATCGTGCGCTGCTTCCGCGACGAGGACCTGCGCCTGGATCGGCAGCCCGAGTTCACCCAGATCGATCTGGAGATGTCCTTCGTCACCGAGGACGACGTGCAGAACATCGTCGAGGGGCTGATGGTGGCGCTGTGGAAGGACGTGCTGGGGATCGAGGTCCCCCGCCCGTTCCAGCGGCTCACCTACGCCGAGGCGACCGGCAAGTACGGGAACGACAAGCCCGACCTGCGCTTCGAGCTGCCGCTCTGCGACCTGACCGAGGTGGTGGCCCGCCACGACGGCGGCGGCGTGGGGCTGCTGCAGGCCGCGCTCAAGACGACGGGCGGTGTGGTCAAGGGATGGCGGCTGCCGGCCGAGCAGGCGAAGTCGCTGTCGCGCACCGACCTCGACAAGCTCGAGGAGTTCGCCAAGGGCTTCGGCGCCCGCGGCCTGGCCCGCGCCCGCATCGGCGAGGGCGGCGCATGGGCCCAGAGCCCGATGAAGACGATCAGCGACGAGCTGCGCCGCGCGATCAACCAGGCGGCCGGCGTCTCCGACGGCGACATCCTGTTCCTGCAGTTCGGCGCGCGGAAGCTGGTCAACGCGGTGCTGAGCGGCCTGCGCCTGCACCTGGCGGCCAAGCTGGACCTGATCCCCAAGAACCAGTGGCGGTTCTGCTGGATCACCGACTTCCCGCTGTTCGAGACCAGCGACGAGGGGAAGCTGGTGGCCGCCCACCACCCGTTCACCTCGCCCAACCCCGCCGATCTGGAGCGCCTCGAGACCGACCCGGCGTCGGTGCGCGCCCGCGCCTACGACCTGGTGCTGAACGGCAACGAGATCGCCGGCGGCTCGATCCGGATCCACCGCTCGGACGTGCAGGCCCGGGTGTTCCGGGCGCTGGGTCTGTCGGACGAGGAGGCGCAGGCCAAGTTCGGCTTCCTGCTGGAAGCCTTCAAGTACGGCCCGCCCCCGCACGGCGGCATCGCGGCCGGCGTCGACCGGCTCTCGATGCTCCTGTGCGGCGCGGAGTCCCTGCGCGACGTCATCGCGTTCCCCAAGACGCAGAAGGGGACCGACCTCATGACCGACGCGCCGGGACCCGTCGCGCGGCGGCAGCTCGACGAGCTGCACATCGCGCTCAAGGAATGACGGACCCTCGCGCTCGACTGCTGGCGCGGCTGGGGTCGGAGCCGTTCGACCTGCTGGTCGTCGGCGGTGGCGCCACAGGCGCCGGCATCGCGCGCGACGCCGCCTTGCGCGGGCTCAGCGTGGCCCTGGTCGAAGCGGGCGACTTCGCCAGCCAGACCTCGAGCCACTCGTCCAAGCTGATTCACGGCGGGCTGCGCTACCTGCAGTACGGCGACCTGCCGCTGGTGTTCGAGGGGCTGAGCGAGCGGCGCCGCCTCATGGCCACGGCGCCGCATCTCTGCCGGCCGATCGAGTTCCTGTTCCCTGCCTACCGGGGCGAGCGTCCGGGCCTCGAGGCGTTGCGCGCGGGGGTCGGCCTCTACAACGCGCTGGCGCTCTGGCGACCGCCGGCCAGCGGCCGCCGGCTGGCCGCCCACCAAGTCTACCAGCTGGCGCCCCACCTGCGGACAGCCGGCCTGCGGGGCGCCCAGCTCTATGTCGACTGCCAGACCGACGACGCGCGCCTGGTGCTCGAGAACGTGCTCGACGCGGCTGGCGCCGGCGCCGCCTGCGCCAGTTATCTTCCGGTGGTCGGGATCGTGCGCGACCGCCAGGGGCGCGCGCGTGGCGCCACGGTGAGCGACCTGGAGAGCGGCGCGCGGTTCGACGTCCAGGCGCGGATCGTGGTCAGCGCCACCGGCCCCTTCACCGACGGGTTCCTGGGCGGCCCGCGCCGCCTGCGCCCGACGCTGGGCGTCCACCTGGTCCTGGACGCCGCTCGCCTCCCGCATGGCGGGCGCGCGCTGGTTCCGCGCACGCCGCGCGACAACCGTCTCTACTTCGTGCTGCCGGCCGGACCGCGAACGATCGTCGGCACCACCGACACCGACTTCGCGCCCACCGAGGATCCCGGCCGGGCGCCGCGGCTGGGCGACGAGATCCGCGCGCGCGGCAGCGACGTCGCCTACCTGCTGGAGGCGCTGGACCACGCCTTCCCGGCGCTGAAGCTGGGCCCCGCCGATGTCGTGTCGACCTTTGCCGGGCTGCGGCCGCTGCTGTCGGGGCGCGGACAGACACCTTCCGAGACCTCGCGCGAGCACACCATCGCGCCGCTGCCCGATCGGACCGTGGTGGTGGCGGGCGGCAAGCTGACCACGCTGCGCCGGATGGCCGAGGAGACCGTGGACGTCGTCGTCGACATGCTGCGCGCGGCCGGGCTCGAACGCGCGCTGGCCCCCTGCACCACCGGCCAGCGCCCGTTGCCGGGCGGCGGCGCGCCACCCGATCTGACCACGCAGCGGCCGGACGTGGCGGCACGCCTCGCCACCTACGGCTCGCGCGCGTCAGCCGTGCTGGCGCTGGCCAATGACCCCGGCCTGGGCAGCCGGATCGACCCGGCGCTCCCGTACCTGTGGGCCGAGGTCGTGCACGCGACCCGGTTCGAGGAGGCACGGCGCCTCACCGACGTGTTGATCCGCCGCCTGCCGCTGTTTCGCGACGCCGCCGATCAGGGGCTGGCCGCCGCGCGGCGCGCCGCCCGCCTGGCGGGCGACGAGCTCGGCTGGTCGGAGGCCCGCCGCGACGCCGAGCTGGCCCACTATCGGGAGGCGGTCGAGGTCTCCCGGAAGTGGCGGGCCTGAGGGGACTCAGAGCACAGTCATGACGCCCGGCAGGGCTCGCATGCGGGCGCGCACCGACTGGGCCTCATGGGCGCTGGCGCAGCGAACCCGCAGGCGATGGCTGACGTACTTGCCGCCGCCCGACGCCTTCTGATCGTGGGCCAGCGGCGCGCCGGCCGAGGTCGCCGCCGCGTCCAGGACGCTCTCGAGCGTCTCCTCGTCGTTGCGAGCGATCACCGCCAGCTCGAAATCCCCGGGGAATTCGTAACAAGCCTCGATCATCTCGAGCTCGTTCCGCGCGTCCGCGGCAGGCGTCTCGTCGTCTTTCAATTGACGGACGAGGCCAGCTTCTGCCGGGCCGACGACCGTTCTTGATCGGCGGCCGCGCGGGCAGGACCGTAAGGGAGCGGCTTGTCGGTGCGCAACACCTGCACCGGCAGAATCACCCGCATCGACTGCGGCAGCGGCTCGAAGTACCAGCTCGAGACCACATCCGACATGCACTGCTCGACCGGGCACTCGGCGCTGTAGGTCGAGCGGGCGATCCAGTGATCGCGCATCTCGCCGTCGCGCGAGAGCGACACGCCGACGCCGACGTAGCCGGAGTGCTGGCAAGCGATGGGGAGCACGTCGAAGCACTGGTGCAGCGACCGCGCCTGGATCTGCGCCTCTGCGCGCAGGGCCTTCTCGATCTCCCAGGGCGTCGCGCGCAGCGGGATCGCCGACCGCATGTCCGCCTCGCCGATCTGGGCGCCCACCGGCACCGCGCAGAAGACGCTGGCCAGCGCCGCGATCTCGAGCGGCAGGAACGCGCGCCGAGCAAACCGACGCACCACGCTGCCCGGCAGGCCGGGAACCGGGCCCGCCTCGGGGAAATTGCGGATGACGAACGTCGTCGCGCCGCTGCCGACCTCGGCCCGCGCGCCCGGCTCGAGCGCCACGTCGACGAAGCGGCTGGCCTGACCACTGCCCAGCTGGGCCTCGAGCGGTATCGCGGCCCGATCGCCGTCCAGCCGTCCGGTGAAGCCCGGAGCGATGACCAGCCGGTAGGTCGGCCCTTCCCGACGGACGAGCCGCATCGGCATCGCCGCGAAGGCGTCATCGTCGATGCCCGTTCCGATGTTATAGGAACGGGCGCGTCGCGCGGCTCGCGCGGCGGCCAGGGCCGAAACCCCGAGCCCGACCACGACCCACAGGCCGAGGTACGTGGGCAGGAACAGCACGCGGTGCGCCACCAGCAGCGCCAGCGCAACGACCGCCGAGGTGGCTGCAGACATCGCGGCCACCAGGCCGAAGGCCGAGAGCGCGCTGCGCCATTCGCTTCGTTTCGAGAGGCGCCGGACCGACACCACCTCGCCGTTCATCAGGTACGCGATTTCGACAGCCTGAGCCTGAGATTGCGTCTGCTTCACTGATGACCTCGCGCGGCTAGCATAGCAGTCAGAAAGCCGAAGCACAGGCTCAGACAAGCAACCCCGGCGCAGGTTCCGGGCGGAACACCTGAGGCGGAACGATTTACGCCTGCAAAATTCCTTTCGCACCCCATAGAAATCCTTCCCTGAATGGGGTTTTTTGGCGCGGGTGACGTCCCTGTCACGACTCTCCGACGGAAATTGCTCAGGGACACAGCGTGGCGGCGCGTCGAAAACGCGCGCCGAGTGCGTAATGCGTTTCGCGGTGACGCGCCAGCGCGCGAATGGGCTTCAGTTATTTCAAGCACTTACGGCTCTGATGGCCTGGCATGGCCCGTGCTAAAACTCGCGCCGACCTTCTGGGAGGAGGGTTCTCAATGGCTCAGGCCGTAACTCAAGCAACGCAGATAAAGCCCGTCGATTCGACCGTCGTTCCCGCGGCGCCGTCTCCGAACCGGGAGAAAGCGCTCCAGATCCTGTCCAAGTCCATTTACAAAGAGCTTCGCGAGAACGGATACGAGCCAAAGCAGATTGTCGCTCTCGCGTCCGAGATCATCAGCCTCGTCACGAGCGATCTCGACCTGGATTAGCGGCCCCTTGGCGGCGCCGCCCGGCGCCGCGCTGTCTCTGATTTTTCTAGCTTTTCCCAACCTCATCGAGCATTCTTCGCGCGCCCCGACCCGGGCGCGCTTTTTTTTGCCCAAATCATGGCCATCAAGACCATCTCGGACCTCGACATCGCGGGGCGGCGCGTGTTCATCCGCGTCGACTTCAATGTCCCGCTGACGGTCGAGGGCAACGTTTCAAAGGTGTCGGACGACACCCGGATCCGGGAAAGCCTTCCGACGATCAAGCTAGCCATCGAACGGGGCGCGCGTGTGGTTTTGGCCTCGCACCTGGGGCGGCCCAAGGGGAAGCCCGACAAGAAGTGCTCGCTCGAGCCGGTGGCCGGGCGGCTGGCCGAGCTGATCGACGCCGACGTCACCCTGACCGACGAGCCCGTGGGCGACGGCGCGCGCAAGGTGGTGAACGACCTCCGGGCCGGCGCGGTGGCCCTGCTCGAGAACCTGCGCTTCTCTCCGCTGGAAGAGGCGAACGACGAGGGGTTCTCGCGCGCGCTGGCCAGCTACGCGGACGTTTACGTGAACGATGCCTTCGGCACCGCCCACCGGGCTCACGCATCGACCGTGGGCGTCACGAAGTTCGTGGCCGACAAGGGGTTGGGCCTGCTGATGGAGCGCGAGGTGAAGTTCCTCGGCCGGCTCCTGGGCGAGGTCGACCGTCCGTTCGTGGCCATCATCGGGGGCGCCAAGGTGTCGGACAAGATCGGCGTCCTCGACAACCTGCTGGCGCGGGTCGATCAGATGCTGATCGGCGGCGCGATGGCCAACACGTTCCTCAAGGCCAAGGGGGGCCGCCTGGGCCGCTCGCTGGTCGAGGACGACAAGCTGGCGCTGGCCCGCGCCTTCCTGCGGCGCGCCGAGGAAAAGAACGTCGACATCCTGCTGCCGCGCGACGTGGTCGCCGCGGCCGGGATCAAGGCCGAATCCGCCCGCGTGGTGCAGTCCCTGGCGGTGCCCGAGGACCTGGCGGCGCTGGACATCGGTCCCGAGACGGCGCGCGGCTTCGCCGACGCGATCGCGCGGGCCAAGACCATCTTCTGGAATGGCCCGATGGGGGTGTTCGAATCGGACCCCTTTGCCGGCGGTACCCTGGCGGTCGCCAGGGCCGTCGCCGGCGCGGCCGGTGCGCTGTCCGTGGTGGGCGGCGGCGATTCGGTGGCGGCGGTCCACAAGAGCGGCGTGGCCGACAAGATCACTCACATCTCGACCGGTGGCGGCGCCTCCCTCGAATTCCTCGAGGGGAAGAAGCTGCCCGGTCTGGCCGCGCTCGAGGGTTGAGAGGTTGACCATGGCACGGGCTCGGCGGCCGTTTTTCTGCGGGAACTGGAAGCTCAACGGATCGATCGCCGAATCGCTGGCGCTCGCCACGGACGTGCGCAACGGCGTCGCGGCCCTGCGCGACGTGGACGTTGCGGTGGCGCCCAGCTTCACGGCTCTGCACGCGGTGGCCAAGCGCCTCGAGGACGGCCCGGTGAACGTCGCAGCCCAGGACTGCTTCTGGGAGGACAAGGGCGCGTTCACCGGCGAGGTCTCGGCGTCGCAGCTGGCCGACGTCGGCTGCAAGTACGTGATCCTCGGCCACTCCGAGCGGCGCCAGCTGATGGGCGAGCTGGACGCCGCGGTGAACCTCAAGACCAGGGCTGCCCTGCGCGCCGGGCTCACGCCGATCGTGTGCGTCGGCGAGACGCTGGCCGAGCGGGACGCGAGCGAGACGCTGGGACGGATCAAGGCCCAGCTCGACGGCGCCCTGGCCGACATCTCCGAAGCAGAGCTGGCGCGCGTCGTGATCGCTTACGAGCCGGTCTGGGCGATCGGCACCGGCCGCAACGCGACGCCGGCCCAGGCCCAGGAAGTCCACCGCTTCATCCGCAGCGAGATCGCGGGCCGCTCTGCGGCCGTGGCGGCGCAGCTCCGCATCCTCTACGGGGGAAGCGCCAAGCCGGACAACATCCGGGCACTCATGGCCGAGGAAGACGTCGACGGCGGGTTGGTCGGCGGCGCGTCCCTCGTGGCCGACTCGTTCGTTCGCCTCGTCAAGGAAGGTTCGTCCGTATGATCACGTTTCTGACCATCCTCCACGTGCTGATCTGCGTGTTCCTGATCCTGGTCGTGCTGCTGCAGGCCGGGAAAGGCGGCGGCATGGGGATCGCCTTCGGCGGCGGAGGCGGCAGCCAGACGGTGTTCGGCTCCTCGGGCGCCGGCAACTTCCTGACCCGGTTGACCTCGATCACCGCGTTCCTCTTCCTGCTGACCTCCCTGGCGCTGGCCCACTTCTCCAGCCAGCAGGACTCGCGGCGCCTGCAGCGCCTGGCCGAGCAGAAGGCCGCACAGAAGAAGGACGAGGACGCGCGCTCGGCCAAGCTGAAGCTGGACCTGGACAAGGCGCGGGACAACATCCAGAAGACGGCGGGCGGGACCGCGCCCGGCGCCACCAGCGAGCCCGCCACCAGCGAGCCCGCCGCGACCGCACCGGCGGCCAAGACCGAGACCAAGGCGGGCGAGACCAAGGCGGGCGCGACCAAGGCGGGCGCGAAAGCCGTCACGAAGCCGGCCGCGACCAAGCCCGCGGCCAAGCCGCACAAGAAGGCCGCCGCCCCTCCCGAAGGAGAGTCCGCTCCCGAGGACAAGCCATCGGTCAAGCAGCCGGAGGCGCCGGCAGCACCCGCCGAGTAGCGGCGCCATGCCGCTCTCGTTCATCAAGGCCGAGGGGACCGGGAACGACTTCGTGGTCGTCGATCTGCGCGGGGGCGTCCCGGCAGCGGCGGCCCTGGCGATCCAGGATCCGGCCATCGTGCGCGCGGTCTGTGACCGGCACTTCGGCGTCGGGGCGGACGGTGTGCTCGCCATCCTTCCCAGCTCGTCCGGCGACGCGCGCATGCGCGTGCTGAACGCCGACGGCAGCGAGGCCGAGATGTGCGGCAACGGGCTCCGCTGCGTCGCCAAGGTGCTGTACGAATCCGACCCCGCGCTGCGGCGCCCCACCCTGAACATCGAGACCGGCGCCGGCGTGCTGGCCTGCACCATGGACGTGGCGGGCGGCGCCGTGCAGAACGTGGCCGAGGAGATGGGCCGGCCCCGGCTGACCCGGACCGAGATCCCGCTGTCGCCGGCCGGTGGTGAGCGGGCCCTGCGCGAGCCGATCGTGGCGCGCGACCGCGAGTTTCACTTCACGGCCGTCTCGATGGGGAATCCGCACGCGGTCATCTTCGTCGACGGCGCCGAGGATCTGCGGACGCTGGCCGAGAGCTATGGCCCGACCCTGGAGGTCGCCGACCGCTTCCCGCGCCGGACCAACGTCGAGTTCGCGCGCCTGCGCGGGCGCGAGATCGATCTGGTGGTCTGGGAGCGCGGCAGCGGCCTGACGCTGGCCTGCGGGACCGGCGCCTGCGCCACCGTGGTCGCGGCCTGCCTGGAGGGGCGCCTCACGCCCGGCGCCGAGACGGCCGTTCACCTCCCCGGCGGGACGCTGGCCATCACCGTCGCCGCGGACTACTCCGGCGTTCGACTGCGCGGTCCCGCCCGCGTGGCGTTCCGCGGAACGCTCGACGACGCGCAGCTCTCGCGCCGCTAGACGCTGAGCAGCCGGGAGGCGATGCCGTCCAGGACGCAGTCCAGGCCGCGCTCGAATCGGACGTCGGGTCCCGGGTGGGAGGCCTCTCGCATCACCCGGTCCAGCATCGGGAACTTCCCGGTCGCCACCAGCCGCTGCAGATATTGTCCGGCGGCCGCTTGCCACTCGGGTTTGCTCTTGCCTGAGGTCAGCTCGTCGCGCCGCTCGCCGATCTCGGTCCGGATCGCGCCCAAGACATAGGCGTCGAACGTCCCTGCCGCCTGAAGGACCGCGTCGATGCCGGGCGTCCCGCCGATGCCGTTCAACACGGCCAGCGTCGCCTCCAGCTGGGCCAGCGCATGTGGGCCGAGCCGCGGGCGTCCCCCCAGCAGCTCCACCAGCCAGGGGTGCGCCAGCGCGGCGTCGCGCACCTGGTTGGCGATCGCGCGCAGGGCGCGGCGCCAGTCGGCGCGCGATCGGGCGGCCGAGGCCGGTTCTCCCTGGACCGCGTCGACCATCAGCTCGAGCAGATCCTGCTTGGCGGCCACGTAACCATAGAGGCGCATCGGTCCCACCCCCAGCTTGGCGGCGATGTTGCGCAGCGAGACCGCCTCCAGGCCCTTGGCGTCGGCGAGCTGGATGGCGGTGCGCACGATCCGATCCCGGCTCAACGGCGCGGGCGACGCGCGGCGCGTGGGCTCGGTCCGCTCCCAGATCAGGCGTGGCTTGCTCATTCGGACGGTCCTGTATTGCCGATCTCGATCGGGTTTGACAACCCGCCTCGATCGATACAGTGTATCAGTATGTACACTGTATCGACCAAGCCCGTGCTCGTGGCGGGGGGAAGCCTGGTGGGACTGGCCAGCGCCGTGTTCCTGAGCTGGCGCGGCGTTCCGACCGTCCTGGTCGAGCGGCACGCCGGCAGCTCGTCCCACCCGCGCGCCATCGGCTTCACGACCCGCACCGTCGAGCTGCTGCGGGCGGTGGGGCTGGCCGACCAGCTGCCCCAACCGAAGGGCACCGGCCGTCCGCGGCGGGCCCGGGTCGAGAGCCTCACCGGCCAATGGTTCGAAGAGCTGCCCTGGGCCCCCCCGGGAGCGCAGGCGCCCGACCTGGACTACAGCCCCTGTCGCAGCGCGGGGCTGGCACAGGACCGCCTGGAGCCGATGCTGCGAGAGAAGGCCGCCTCGCTGGGGGCCGACCTTCGACTGGAGACCGAGCTGCTGACCTTCCGGCAGGACGACGGCGGCGTGGTCGCGACCGTGCAACCGCGCGCCGGGCAGCCCTACACGATCGAGGCTTCGTACCTGGTGGCCGCGGACGGGCAGCGCAGCCCCATCCGCGAGGCCCTGGGCATCGGGCGTTCGGGCCGCGGCCAGCTGGCGACCGTCCGCAGCGTGATCTTCCGCGCCCCGCTGGAGGAGCACCTGCGCTCCGGCGTGGCGCAGTTCCAGATCGATCAGCCGGGCTGGAAGGCGTTCCTCACGACCTATGCCGACGGGCGCTGGCTGCTGATCTTCGACGACGAGCTGCCGGCCGACCAGCCGGCGCTGCGGGCGATGATCGCCCGGGCGATCGGGCGCGACGACCTGCCCATCGAGATCGTGACGACCGGCCGCTGGGACGTCAGCGCGCTCATCGCCGAGCATTTTTCGCAGGGGCGGGTCTTCCTGGCCGGCGATGCGGCGCACACCCTCCCGCCCAATCGCGGCGGGTACGGCGCGAACACCGGGATCGAGGACGCCCACAACCTGGCCTGGAAGCTGGCGGCCGTGCTGTCGGGAACGTCGACGCCGCGCCTGCTCGACACGTACGACACCGAGCGGCGGCCCATCGCCTGGCTCCGCCACGCCCAGATCTTCGCGCGCGGCGACTTCAAGGCCTACGCCGGTGAAGTCGATCGAAGCGTACAGATCCTGGACGACGTGGCGATGGAGCTGGGTCAACTCTATCGGTCCGCCGCTGTGCTGGACGCGTCCGACCAGCTCCCGCCGGCCGCGCGGCCCGACCAGTGGGCAGGCCAGCCGGGCACCCGGGCCCCGCACCTGTGGGTCGAGAGGTCGGGCCAGCGAGTGTCCACGCTGGATCTGTTTCAGCGGGCGTGGGTCCTGCTGGCCGACGGTGACGCGTGGCGGGCCGCGGCCGGTCCGGTGGAGGTTCTGCAACTGGGCGTCGACTTCGTCACCGATCCCGCGGCGTTCCTTCGGGCGTTCGGTCTGCAGCCCGGCGGCGCCTCCTTGATCCGGCCGGACGGTTACATCGCCTGGCGGGCGGTCGAGCCCGCCGGCGACCCGGTCAGGGAGCTCGGGGCGGCGCTGGCTAGAACAGCGAGCCTTGCCCACCCCCGCGGTTAGCGGCCGGCGGCGGAACGCCCAGGTGCTCGTAGGCGCGGCGGGTCACCTGGCGACCGCGGGGCGTGCGGATCAGGAACCCCTCCTGGATCAGATAGGGCTCGTAGACGAACTCCAGCGTGTCGCGGTCCTCTGCCAGCGACGCCGCCAGCGACTCGATCCCGACCGGTCCGCCGTCGAAGCGCTTGATGATGGTGGCCAGGATGCGGCGGTCGCCGGCGTCCAGGCCGACGGCGTCCACCTCGAGCCGGCCCAGCGCGAACTCGGCCACGTCGCGCGTGATCCGCCCGTCGCCCCTGACGTCCGCGAAGTCGCGGATCCGGCGGAGCAGCCGGTTGGCGATGCGCGGCGTCCCGCGCGAGCGGCGGCCGATCTCCTCGGCGCCGGCGTCCTCGATGGGGATGTCCAGCAGCCGCGCCGACCGGCGCACGATGGTGGTCAGCTCGTCGGGTGAGTAGAACGCGAACGTCTCGACGATGCCGAAGCGGGACAGCAGCGGCGAGCCCAGCTGCCCGGTGCGGGTCGTGGCGCCCACCAGCGTGAAGCGCTCGATGGGGAGCGGGATGGCGCGGGCGCCGGCGCCCGTGCCGGTGACCAGCTCGATGCGGAAGTCCTCCATCGCGGGATACAGGCTCTCCTCGATCACCGGCTGCAGGCGGTGGATCTCGTCGATGAACAGGATGTCGCCCCGCCCCAGGGAGGTGAGGATGCCGGCCAGGTCCCCTTTGCGCTCCAGCGCCGGCCCGGAGGTCACGCGGATCTGCGAGCCCATCTCGCGGGCCAGCAGAAACGCCAGCGTGGTCTTGCCCAGGCCGGGCGGTCCGGAGAGCAGGACGTGGTCCAGGGCGTCGCCGCGCTTGCGGGCGGCTTGCACGTAGACGGCCAGGTTCTCCGCGACCTTCCGCTGCCCCACGAACTCGGCGAAGCTGCGCGGCCGGAGCGCGGCGTCGTCGTCCAGCTCGCTCGCGGCGGCGCTCACGACTTCACCGGAGAGTACACGAGCTGGCGCGTGGCTTGGCGCAGCGCCCTCGTCTTCATGCCGGCTGCGCGCCATCGATCATTGCCTCCGCAACAGGCCCAGCGCCTCGCGGATCAGGTCGGCGACGGGACGCGACGGATCCAGCCGCTCGAGCACCGCCTCGAGCTCGCTCGGCTTGTATCCCAGCTGCACGAGCGCGCCGTAGACGTCCCCCAGCGGCCCGCTGGGCGGCCCGCCGCGGGCCGCCACCGGCTCGACCGCCATCCCCTTCCCGGCCGGCACGTCGAGGATCTTCTCGCGCAGCTCCAGGGCCAGCCGCTCGGCCGTCTTGCGCCCCACCCCTTTCACCTGCGTCAAGCGCGCGACGTCGCCGGTGGCGATGGCGCGCACCAACTCGGCTGCCTCGATGCCCGCCAGGATCGCCAGCGCCACCCGCGGTCCGACCCCCTGCACGCTGATCAGCGTCTGGAACAGCGTTCGTTCGGCCTTGTCGGCGAACCCGTACAGGCGCAGGGGCTCGTCCTTGACGAAGTGCGTGTGCACGAACAGCTGGACGGTCGCGTCCGCGGGCATGACCGACAGCGCCGCGGCGGTCGATGTGCTGACCAGCACCTGGTAGCCGACCCCCGCGACGTCGACCACCGCGGTCTCGGCGTCTGCCTCGAGCAAATGGCCGCGCAGGTAGGCGATCATCGGGCTCGCGGCTCCCACCGGCGCGCGTGACAGATCGCGATCGCCAGCGCGTCGGCCGCGTCAGGCGCCGGCGTACGCCGCATCGACAGCAGGGCGCGAACCAGGAAGCCAATCTGGTCCTTCGTGGCGCGACCGTGCCCGACCACCGACTTCTTCACGGTGGCCGGTGGATAGCCGGTCACCTCCAGCCCCTCCTCGGCGGCCACGAACAGCGCGACGCCCCGCGCCTCACCCAGCGCGATCGTCGACTGAACGTTGACGCCGTAGAACGCCTCTTCCATCGCGACCGCGTCCGGGCGCACCTCGGCGATCAGCTCGCGCAGGCCGCGCCCGATCTCCGCCAGCCGCGAGGCCCGCGGCCGATGCGCCGGCGCCGAGATCACGCCACACTCCACATACGCAACCTTCGCCCCGGCCGACTCGACCACCCCGTAGCCGAGCCGCAACGAGCCCGGGTCGATGCCGAGGATCCTTGCCGTCAGCCGAGGCTCTCCAGGACAGCGTCGTCCACGTCCATGTTCGAGTAGACGTTCTGGACGTCGTCGTTGTCTTCCAGGGCGGCCACCAGCTTCACGGCCCCCTCGGCCTCCTTGCCGACCAGCTTGACCGTGTTCTGCGGAACCATCGTCACCTCGGCCGAGGCCGGCTCCGGCAGACCGCCCTTCTTCAGGCCGTCGCGGATCCCCTCGAACGCCTTGGGCTCGGTCACGACCACGATCGACTCGCCCTCGCTCTTGACGTCGTCGGCCCCCAGCTCGATGGCCAGGTCGGTCACCTTGTCCTCGGTGACGGCGGCCGCCTCGTAGACGATCAGCCCCTGCTTCTTGAACATGTAGCTGACCGAACCGGAGGCCCCCAGGTTGCCGCCGTGCCGGGTGATCACGCTGCGGATCTCGCCCGCGGTGCGGTTCCGGTTGTCGGTCATGATCTCGACCAGCACCGCGGTGCCGCCGGGGCCGAACACCTCGTAGTTGAACTCCTCGTAGCTGACGCCCTCCAGGTCGCCGGTCCCCTTCTTGATCGCCCGGTCGATCGTGTCGTTCGGCATGTTCACGCCGCGCGCCTTGTCGACCGCCGCGCGCAACCGCGGGTTGCCGCCAGGGTCACCGCCGCCCACGCGGGCCGAGACGGTCAGCTCCTTGATGAGCTTGGTCCAGAGCTTCGACTTCTTGGAATCCGAAGCCTCCTTCTTGTGCTTGATCTTGGTCCACCGGTTGTGCCCGGACATGGCGCCTATCATAGCCACGGGGCCCCCGCGGGCGGCAGAAAATTCCAGTCGCGATCAAGGTGGCCCATCCCCGGGCGTCGGCGGCAGCGGGGAATGGTTCCAGACCGCCGCGCCGTCGCAGGCGGTCTGGACCAGGCGGTGGACCGCCTTTCCGTTCCAGCTGCCCGCCGAGACGTTGACCCAGCCGCCGTAGCTGGAGACGATCGCGTCGGCCTGCAGGAGCTGGACGGTCTCCCCGCTGTTCGACAGCCCGTCCGCGCCCAGCCGCGAATCGACCCGCACCAGCAGCGTGCCGGCCCGGGGCGGCGGATCGCTCCCTTCGGACGGATCGTAGCTGGACGTGACGACCAGCGCGTATCCACCCGGCGCCAGCGCCTGGTCGGGCAGGTCGTCACCCCCCTTGCTGTCCGCCAGGCGCAGGCCGCCCAGCGAGACCTGCGCGTCGCCCAGGTTCCGCAGCTCGACGTACTCCTGCTGCGGCTCGGGGCCGGCCGGGTTGGCCAGCACCTCCGTGATGGCCACCGGCGGGACGGCCACCGGCGTCGTGAACGCGAAGGGAGCCGAGGCGGCGAGGTTGCCCGCCAGATCGACCGCGTTGACCGACAGCGTGGCCGGCGCGCTGGGCGGAAGCCCACCCAGCGGGATCGCGACATCGAAGGTGGTCTGACCGGCGCCCGCCGGCGAGTCGACCTCGGCCCCGCCGGCCTGCAGCACGACCGTTCCGGTCGCGGGCTCGTCGGTCGAGAAGGCGACCTCCACGCACGGACCGCTGATCTGGACTGCCACGTCGCCGATCACGGGTGGCGTCATGTCGGGGGCCGCCGCGTCCTGAAAGACGCCGATCACCCCGGGATCCAGCGCCGAGCCGCCCGCGTCCGTGGCGCCGGGCGCCAGCGCCACCGAGCAGGCGACGCTGGGTGGGAGTGCCGCTTGCAGGTCCACGCGATAACAGCGGCCGGTCCCACCGTCGGCGCAATCGGTCGGCGCGGGGGGCGAGGTCGGAACGGACGGTCCCCCGTCGCACAAGCTCAAGGCCGATGTCCCCCAGACGACCTCGCCGGGGAACCGGACGATGACGCCATCCAGGTTCAGCGGCACCTCCGCCGCGCCGGCCGGCGGGTCGACCAGCGTCGCGCCGCCCGGTCCAGGCGGCGGGCCCACCTGCGCCCCGGGTTCGGTCAGGTGGCTCAGATCCGTGGCCGGCGCGCAGCCCGCGAGCAGCGCCGCCGCCATGACTTCCATCGCACGCATGTCGGTCTTTTCGGCCGGCTCGCGCGCCGGTTGCGCGTGGTAAAAGCGCCGCGCATGTCGCGGGCCGATCTCGTCGATCTCATCTTGGCCTCCGCCTCGCCGCGCCGGCGCGAGCTGCTGGAACGGGTGGGCCTGGTCCTGGAGGTGCTCCCCGCCGGCATCGACGAAAGCCCGCTGGCCGGCGAGGCGCCGGTCGACTACGCCCGCCGGATCGCCGCCGGGAAGCGGGACTTCGTGGCCGACGGCGCGGCCGCCGGGCGGGAGCTGCCCGTCCTGGCCGCCGACACCACGGTCGTCGTCGACGGCGAGATCCTGGGGAAGCCGGCCGACGACGATCAGGGGCGCGCGATGCTCGGCAAGCTGGCCGGCCGGCGCCACGAGGTGCTCACCGCCTACGCGCTGCGCTTCGGAGGCCGAAACCTCGAACGGACCGTGACGACCGTGGTCTCGGTGCGAGCGCTGCAACCTGCGGAGATCGACGCCTACGTCGCGTCGGGCGAGGGGCGCGACAAGGCCGGCGGCTACGCGGTTCAGGGGATCGCCGCCGCGTTCGTCACCGAGCTGCGCGGCTCGCTGACGAACGTCATCGGGCTGCCGCTGGCCGAGGTGCTGGCCGATCTGCAGGCACTGGGGGCGCTGCGGCGATACCCGCCCGCCGCGTTCAGGTTCCCGGAGCCATGACCCGAGCCGAGGAGATCGCCGCCAACCTCCAGATCGTGCGCGAGCGGATCGCAGCCGCCGCGCGGGCCGCCGGCCGGCCGCCCGAGTCGGTCCGGCTGATCGCGATCAGCAAGAAGATGACCGCCGACGACGTCCGGGCCGGCCTGGCCGCCGGCCAGCGGGCGTTCGGCGAGAACTACGGGCAGGAGCTGCGCGACAAGCGGGCCGCGCTGGCCGGCGCGCCGTCCGGCGATCTGGCGCCCGAGTGGCACTTCGTCGGGCCGCTGCAGAGCAACAAGGTCAAGTATGTCGCCGGGCAGGTCGCGCTGATTCACACGATCGATTCGATCGCGCTTCTGGATGAGGTCGAGTCGCGCGCGGTCCCGCAGTCCTGCCTGGTCCAGGTCAACGTCGCCGGCGAAGCGCAGAAGCGCGGCGTGGCGCCGGCCGAGCTGCCGGCGTTGCTGGATCGGTTCGCCCAGGCCACCCACGTGCGCTGCGCGGGCCTCATGTTGATCCCGCCGTTCACCGACGATCCCGCCCAGGCGCGCCCGCACTTCGCCGCCCTGCGCGCGCTGCGCGACCGCGAGGCGGCGCGCCCGCGCCCCCACGTCGAGCTGCGCGAGCTGTCGATGGGGATGAGCGGCGACTTCGAGCTGGCCATCGCCGAGGGCGCCACGCTGGTCCGGGTCGGCACCGCCATCTTCGGCGCGCGCGCGCGTTGACGTCCTCAGTGATCGACGGGGCTGGTACATTGAATGCGTGACCGCTGACCTGCGAGACCTCGTCCCGGGCGCCCCGCGCGGCCTCCCCGTTCAATTCACGTTCGAAGGAGAGACGGTCGCCGCTTTTGCCGGCGAGCCGCTGGCGGTGGCCCTGCACGCGGCCGGCGTCGACACGCTGGCGCGCTCGCCCAAGTACCACCGCCCGCGCGGCTTCTTCTGCCTGGACGGCCACTGCGCCTCCTGCCTGATGCGCGTCGACGGACGCCCGAACCAGCGAGCCTGCCGTCTGCCCGTGCGCCAGGACCTGCGCTGCGAGCGCCAGAACGCGTTCCCCAGCGCCGACGTGGACGTGCTGGCCGCTGCCGACTGGCTGTTCCCCGAGGGGATGGATCACCACACGATGATGACCGGCACGCGCGCCGGGAACGCCCTGTTCCTGAAGCTGGTCCACGAGATGGGCGGGTCGGGGACACTGCCCGACGCGCCCGCCACGGTCCGAGCCGCCCACGTCGAGCGCGTGGCCGACCTGTGCATCGTGGGCGGCGGGCCGGCGGGCCTCTCGGCCGCGCGGGCCGCCGCAGAAGCCGCGCCCGGCCGGAAGATCCTGCTGTTCGACGATCAGGCGGAGCTGGGCGGGTCCCTGCTGGCCGAGCCGCGGGGATTGGCGCGCGCGACCGAGCTGGCCGACGCCGCGCGGGCCGCGGGCGCCGACCTGACCGCCGGCGCCGCCGCCGTCGGCTTCTACCCCGAGGACGGCGCGTCGGGTGTGCTGGCCGTCGTGGCCGGCGAGCGCCTGCTGCGGGTGTCGGCGCGCCGCTTCCTGTACGCGACGGGCGCCTACGACCAGAACCTCCCCTTCCCCGACAACGACCGCCCCGGCGTCGTCTCGGCGCGCGCCTGCGGGCGGCTGGTGTTCCGCTGGGGCGTGCGGCCGGTCGCGGCCAAGCGCCGGGTGATCGTGCTCGCGGGCGCGCCGTACGCCGCCACGCTGGCGCGCGGTCTGGAGGCGGCCGGCGTCGCGTGCGAGATCATCGACCTCGCGCGCGAGACCGTGGTCATGGCGCGCGGCGCGCGCAAGATCCGTGGGCTCGATCTGGAGGCGGGCGGCGACCGGCGCACCGCAGCCGGCGACATGGTGGCGGTGGCGACGCTGCCCGCCCCGGCCTCCGAGCTGCCACGCCAGCACGGCGTGCCCGTCGCGTTCGATCCGGCGCGCGGAGGGTTCGCGGCGGTCGCCGGCGACGACGGCGCGACGACGGCCCCGGGAGTCTTCGCCGCAGGCGACGTGACCGGCCACGTCGGTCCGGAGGCCGCCGCCCGGGCCGGGGCGCGAGCCGGCAGGGCCGTCGGCGCGATCCTGGCGACCCTCGCGCTGTTGCTGGTGGCGGGGCTCGCGGCCGGCGGGTGCGCCGCGCCGCCGCCCCCACCCGCCGCCACGCCGTCCGCCGAGACGACGACCGCCCCACCCCATCCCGTCGAGCCACCGCCGTTCGCCGCCCCGCCGCCCAGCACCCGCGAGACGGCCGCCAGCGCGCAGACCGAGCTGCGTCGATCGATCGTCGACGCCGCCTGGCGCACCGTGCGCGACAACCACTTCGACAAGACCCTGGGCGGCCTCGACTGGAACGCCGTGCGCGCCAAGTACGAGCCGCTGGCGCTGGGCGCCCCATCGGACGCGGCGTTCTATCGCGTGCTCAACCAGATGATCGGCGAGCTGGGGCAGTCGCACATGCTGATCACCGGCCCCGGCGACGAGGACGAGAACGACGCCGAAGAAGCGGGGGCCCCCGGCGAGGCTCCGTCGCAGGCCCCCGTGCCGGCCACCGACGCCGTCGGCGATCCGGGGCTGACCGTGCGCATGATCGAGGGTCGCCCGACCATCACGCGGGTGCAGGCCGGCTCGAGCGCCGAGCACCTGGGGCTGCGACCCGGGTTCATCGTGACCGAGATCGGCGGGCGGCCGCTGACGGCGGGCCACCCGTCGGCGCGCCCGCTCCGCCCCGTCGAGGAGCGGTTCGCGCTCCGGCGGGCGGCGACGCACCGGCTGTCCGGGGCGCCGGGGACGCGCGTCACGCTGAGCTACCTCGACGACCAGAACCGCCCCGGCAAGGTGGTGCTGGTGCGCGATCCGCCGCGGACCGACCCCCTGCACTTCGGCCACCTGTCGGTCTACCCCGAGGTGCGGGCCTACGAGGTGGGCGACGTCGGCGTCGTGGCGTTCAACATCTTCATCCTCGATCCGGTGCTGAACGACGTGAAGAAGGCCATCGCCCGCTTCCAGTCCCACCACGTGCGGGCCATCGTGCTGGACCTACGCGGGAACCCGGGAGGCGTGGGGGCGATGTCGATCCCGGTCGCGTCGCTGTTCGTCGACAAGCCGCTGACGCTGGGGACGCTGAAGTTTCGCGACTTCGGCCAGACGTTCACGGCCAAGCCCGAGCTGGGCGAGAAGCCGTTTCTGGGACCGCTGGCGATCCTGACCGACGAGGGGACCGCCTCGACCTCCGAGATGCTGACCGCCGGCCTGCAAGAGGGCAAGCGCGCGATCGTCGTGGGGGACACGACGCTGGGCGCGGTGCTGCCGTCGGTGGTGACGTCGCTCCCGGGCGGGGCGATCATCCAGTACGTCGTGGCCGACTTCAAGACGCCCAAGGGGACGCTGCTCGAGGGGCGGGGCGTGCAGCCCGATCGCCGCGTGCTCGAGACGCGCGCCGGCTTGCGATCCGGACGCGACCCGGTCCTTGACGCCGCCCTCGTCGCTGTCCGAGCATCCCGCGCGCCATGACCACCAAAACGATCGCGTTCCGCTGCGCCTTGGGGCTCGTGTTGCTGGGCGGCTGCGCCTCGACGCCGGCGCCGCAGGCGGCAGCGGCGGCCTCGGCCGTCCGTACACCGGACGCGGTCCTGGCCGATTCGATCGCGGCGACCGGCGGGCTGGCCACCTGGAACGCCCACCGGACGGTTCATCTGAAGGTGACGGTCTCGCTGAAGGCAATGGCGCTCGACGGTCCGGCGGAGCACTTCCTGACCAAGGCCGACAAGTCGCTGGTGCGCACCACGGTGACCGGCGTGGGGCTGGTGCTCGAGGGGACGAACGGCCAGGTCTTCTGGTCCAAGGACCCCGTCAACGGCGTCCGCCTCCTGGAGGGGGCCGAGGCCGAGCAGGCGCGGGTCGAGGCGTCCTGGAATGCCGACATCGAGGCCCACCGGCTGTTCTCGAAGATCGAGATGGCGACCGACCCACCGGCTGGACAGGAGTGCCTGGTCATGACGCCCCGGATCGGGCCCCCCATGCGCAGCTGCTACGACCGCCAGACTCACCTTCAGATCTCGCAGGAGGGGGTGAGGGTCACCCCGCAGGGCGACATCCCGTTCCGCTCGACCGAGTCCGACTGGCGAACGGTCGGTGGGCTGAAGATCCCCTACCTGTCCGAAGGGCAGATGGGCCCGGTGACAGTGGTCACCACGGTCAACGACGTCGCCTTCGACGAGCCGATGGACGACGCGATGTTCGAGCCGCCGGCCACGCCGCAACCCTGATGGAGCCGGCTTGTCGCGCAAGGTGATCCTCTGCCGCTGCGAGGACGTCACGCTGGCCGACGTGCAGCGCGCGGTGAAGCTGGGGCGCACCGACGTCGAGGAGGTCAAGCGCTACACCGGGTTCGGCACCGGCCCCTGCCAGGGCAAGGAGTGCCTGCGCGAGGTGGCGCAGGCCATCGCGCGCGCCGCCGGCCGCCCCCTCGATGAGATGCAGCCGTTCACGGCGCGGCCGCCGCTGGCGCCCACCGAGCTGGCCGTGCTGGCCGGCGCGAGATCGGACGGCGGCGGAGAATGACCGCCGCCAGCGCCGAGGTCGCGATCATCGGCGCCGGCGTCATGGGGCTGGCCATCGCCCACGACCTGGCCTCGCACGGCGGCAAGCGAATCCTGGTCCTGGACGCGCATCACCTGGCCTGGGGCGCCTCCGGGCGCAACGGCGGCGGCGTGCGGCAGCAGTGGTCGACCGAGATGAACGTGCGCCTGATGCAGGAGTCGGTCGACATCTGCGCCCGCTTCGCCGAAGAGATGGGGATCAACGTCTGGATGCGGCGCGGGGGCTACCTCTTCCTGGCGCGCACCGAGGCGTCGGCCGAGCGGCTGGCGCGCAACGTGGCGCTGCAGAACCGCTGCGACCTGCCCACGCGGTTGATCTCGCCGGCCGACGCGCGCGAGATCGTCCCCGAGCTGGACACGACCCCGTTCGTGGCCGCTTGCTACAACCCGACCGACGCGATCGTCTTCCCCTGGCCGTTCCTGTGGGGCTACGCGCACGCGGCCGCCCGGCGCGGCGTGCAGATCCGTGCCCACACGCCGGTCACCGCCATCGAGCGCCGCGGGGATGACTTCGTGCTGTCGACGCCCGCCGGCCCGATCGTGGCCGGGCGGATCGTCTGCGCCGCGGGCGCCTGGTCGCCGGTGGTCGCGCGCCTGGCCGGTGGCGCCCTACCCGACCGGCCGGTCCGGCACGAGATCCTGTCGACCGAACCGCTGAAGCCGTTCCTGAAGCCGATGGTCTCCGAGATCGAGAGCGGCCTTTACGTCTCGCAGTCGCTACGCGGCGAGCTGGTGGGCGGCCTCTCGATGCCCGAAGAGGCGAATCCGGATCGCGAGGTCCGAATGGGGGCGCGCCTGGCGTTCTTGACCAGGATGGCGCGCGGGCTGACGGCGCTGATGCCCCGCCTGGGACACGTGAAGGTCGTCCGGCAGTGGGCCGGCCCCTATGACGTCAGCCCGGACGGGAACCCGATCGTGGGCGAGCTGCCCGGGGTGCCAGGGTTCTACGTGGTCTGCGGGTTCGGCGGCCACGGCTTCATGATGGCGCCCGTGGTCGCCCGCCACTACGCCGCCTTCCTGCGCGGCGAGCCGCCCCACCCGTTCTTCGACGCCTGGCGCGCCAGCCGTTTCGCATCCGGTGCCGCCCCGACGGGCGGCGATCGCGAAGAGATGATCATCGGCTGAAGCCGAAGTCTCTACGCGTCCCGCCTACAAGTTGTCACTGAACCGTCGCTCGACGGGCGCTCGCGACAAAGCAACAGTGCGGGTCGAATTCGTAACCGACCTTCCCCCGGAGGCGAGCGTGCTGACAATTTCCCCGAAGAAGCTCCTGCAGATCCTCGCAGTCGGAACCATCGGCCTCTCCGCCCTCGTCGGGTGCGGCGGCCAGCCGAACACCGTGAGCGGCGGGCCGAGCGGCTCGATCGCGCTGGCCGTCCAGGGGACGCCCGGCTTCACCATCAACTCTTTCACGTACTCGCTCACCGGCCCAACCAGCCGCACCGGCTCGATCGACGTCTCCAACTCGTCGTCCGTCAGCACGCTGATCGGCGGCGTGGCCGCCGGGACGGGGTACGCCATCTCGCTGACCGGCACGTCGACCGACGGCACGGCCACCTGTACCGGCAACTCGGCGCTCTTCAACGTCACCGCCAGCGCGACCACCTCGGTCGCCGTGGCGATCGACTGCCACAGCGCGCCCACCACCGGCAGCGTGGCCATCAACGGCACCGTCAACGTCTGCCCGAGCATCACCTCGGTCAGCGCCGCGCCGCCCGCCGGGAATCTGATCGCGATCACCGGTGTGGCCAGCGACCCCGACAGCGGGCCGTCGGCGCTCACCTACGCCTGGACGACCAGCTCGGGCACGCTGAGCAGCACCACGGCCGCGAACCCGACGCTGACCTGCACGGCGCCGGGCAGCGTGTCGCTGACCCTGACCGCCTCCGACGGCGACGCGGGCTGCAACGCGACCTTCGACTTCCAGCTGACCTGCCCGCCCGATTCGGCCCTGGGCGAGACGGCCTGGGTCGAGATCGGCGCCAACAACCAGGCCATCGCGCGCCTCCTGACCCCGTACAACGTCTGTCCGTCGATCACAGTCAACGGCACGACCAGCCCGATGACCTTGCGCGTGCTGGCCGGCACCAACGCGCTGCGCCCCACGACGTCCGACGCCACGGTCGCTCAGGCCATGTCGGATGGCCAATCGAAGGCGTCGGTCTTCACGACCAGCACCTGCGAGTTCTTGGTGCCCGCGAACGCGACCACCGCGACCGTGGCGGGCATCAGTCTCCCGCTCCCCAAAGCGACGGTGAACCGCATCGTCGTCCTGGGCGACACCGGCTGCCGCATCGCCCTCAACAACCCTGTCCAGCATTGCGCTGACCCCACCCAGTGGCCGTTCCCGGTCATCGCCCAGGCCGCGGCCGCGGCGCACCCGGACCTGGTGCTGCACGTCGGCGACTACCATTACCGCGAGAACCCCTGCCCGGCCGGCGAAAGCAGCTGCGTGGGAACCGTCTGGGGCTACGGTTCGGACGTCTGGATGGCGGACTTCTTCACGCCCGCCGCTCCGCTGCTGGCTGCGGCGCCGTGGGTCATGGTCCGCGGCAATCACGAAGCCTGCAACCGCGCCGGCCAGGGCTGGTACCGCTACCTGGACACGAACTTGTACGACTCGACGGGCGTCAAGACCTGCAACGACTCCACCAACGACAACTCGGGCAACTACAACGACCCATTGGCAGTCTCGTTTGGCGACACACGCTTCGTGGTCTTCGACTCGTCGAACATCGCCAAGAATGCCTATTCGCCGCCCAACTTCGAGCCCTACACGACGGAGCTGGTGACCAACGCGGCCAGCCTGGCGACGCCCGACATGCTGAACATCTGGACCAACCACCACCCGATCCTCGGTTACACCGTGAATCCGCTGGGCGTCGGCAACCCAGCCATGCAATCGTTCATGAACGCCGCCTACGGCACCAACTACTTCCCGCCCAACATCGGGCTGGCCCTGCATGGTCACGTGCACGACTTCCAGGCGCTCGACTTCGCCAGCAACCACCCGGGCACGATCGTGGCCGGCAACGGCGGCGACAACCTGGACATCCAGCTTCCGTCCAACTTCGATCCGAGCGTCAGCCTGCCGGCGCCCGGCACGCTGCTGAGCTCGTTCGCTTTCTCGAACGAGTTCGGGTTCATGCTGATGGACCGTGTCGGGTCGGTCGGACAGAAAACCTGGACGTTCACCGCGTACAAGGTCGACGGCACGGTGCTCGCCGCCTGCACCACGGCGGCGCCGCCCGCCTGCAGCGGCACTTGCGACACGACGGCGGGCACCCGCCTGAACTGCGTGGACAAGAGCGGCGTGCCGGTCGGTCACTACGACAATATCCCGTAACGGGAAGGGCCGTCTGACCAGACCAGCAGTATTCGCGCGACGCCTGTCCCTTTGTGCCGGCGTCGCGCTGTCCATTTCAGGGGCTGGCGGGTGCCGCCGGACCCCGCCGCCGCCCAAGCCAACCATCGATGGGGCCTGGGCTGCGGCCAACCTTCCGCGGCTGCCGCGAACGCCCGTGGTTCCGGCTCGGCGGACCAACGTCCTTCCGGTGCCGCCCCGCCAGGGTCCCCCCGACGATCCGACGCTCGTGGCGCTGGGAAAGAAGATCTTCTTCGACGGTCGTCTGTCCGAACCGCCGGGCACCAGCTGCGCGAGCTGTCACGATCCCGCCCGTGCCTTCTCGGGAACCAACGGCTCGAACATCGGCGTCCCGCGGGGGAGCCGTCCGGGCCATTTCGCGCGTCGATCGACGCCGTCGGTGCTCTACCTGCGGTACTTCCAGCGCTTCCACTACTTCGAGGACGACGACAACCCGGCGCCCGAGCCGCGCGGCGGGTTCTTCTGGGATGGACGGGCCGACAGTCTGGCGGAGCTCGTGCGGCAGCCCCTCTTCAACCCCGACGAGATGAACGCCGGAAACCCGCGGCGTCTGTCCGCCAAGATTGCCAGCGCGCCCTATGCGGCAGAGCTTCGGGCAGTGATGGGCGTCCCGGCCAATCCGGAGGCGGCCGTGCGTGCCCTGGGCAAGGCCCTGGAGGCGTTCCTGACGAGCGACGAGATGACGCCCGCGACGTCAAAGTACGACGCTTACGTGCGGGGCCAGACCGCCCTCACGGAGCAGGAGCGGTTCGGTCTGGAGGTCTTCAAGGACCGCCGCCGCGGCGCCTGCGTGGGCTGCCACCGGATGGCCGACACGTCGAGCAACCCGGCCGACTCGATGTTCACCGACTTCGGCTACGACGCCGTCGCCCTGCCCCGCAATCGTGAGCTTCCCCCGAACCACGATCCCAAGTCGTTCGACCTGGGGCTCTGTGAGCGCAAGGATCCCCGGACGCCGTCCAACGACCCGCGGTTCTGTTCCAGCTTCCGCACCCCTTCGTTGCGAAACGTCGCGGTTTTGCCGGCCTACGGACACAACGGCGTCTACCGGAGCTTGCGCGACGTCGTGATGTTCTACGCGCAGCGGGCGGTGGCTCCCGGCCGCATCTATCCGCCCGGACAGACCTTCGATGACGTCCCCGACCTATACAAGACCAACGTCAACCTCTCGGCCTCCGTCTACAACCGGCGCGCCGGAGCACCGCCGCCCATGACAGACGAGGAGATCGACGCGGTGGTGGCGTTCCTGCAGACCCTGACCGACGCGCGCTTCCTGCCGCCGGCGGCGGACGGCAGCGACCCGATCGCCCAGTCGCGCGCGCCCTGAGGCCGGTGCCCTGCTACTGCTTCACCGCGACGACGTCACTGTCGATGCTGGTTTGCCCCGACGTCCCGGTCGAAGTTGCCAGGACGTGGAAGGCGTTCCCCGCGATGCAGTAGCTCTTGTTCAGGACGGCGCCGTTCGTCGAGATCAGGGTCATGACACTGCCGGCGACCGAGTACGTTCCGGACTGCGACTGCTCCGCGGAGACGGCAGCCCGGCACAGGCAGCTCGACGTCCCCACGCACGAGACGGACGACGCGCTCGGAACGGGAAACACGCCGGCGTCGATCTCCGACTGGAGCTCCGCCGTCAGATCGTCACAGTCGAAGGCGACCAGACACGAAACGGGGTACTCGATGTCGAAGGTCCCGCTGTAGATCAGCTCCAGCGCGTAATGCCCGGCGGCGTCGAACTGCAGCGAGCCGGACGCCTGCGGTTCGATCCCGATCAGCTGCGCGAGCGCGCACCAGGTGTCATCCACGCTCCTGGCAAAGTCCGCCTGGATGGTCGCCACGCTGGTGGCGCTCTCGCACTCCTCCACGAACGTCCAGTTGCCGACCACATCGCCGCCGCATGGCTGGACGTTTCCGCAGGTCGGTGCGGCGCCATCGCCTGAGGGCGCCCCGACGTCCGACGTCGCGTCGGAGCCGCCGTCGCCGCGTCGCTGCCCGCTTTCGCCGGGCGGGGCGGCGCCGCCGCCCCCGCCGCACCCGGCGACGACGAGCACCAGCAATGCGCCCCTCGCCGTCATGGCAGGCCGTCGCCCGCGCGAGCCGAAGGCACGCCGATCAACAAACTCGAGAACCCGAGCGCGGCCACACTTGCGTGATGAATCGTCATTTCCTACCCCCGCGGTGGATGGACGACCAATGCCGCACAGTATCACGCGGCAACTCGGGTGATTTCGTGCCGCCCTGCTCCGCAAAAAAGTGCACGGCCGGCGCCCATACGACGGTCGTCGTAGACAACCACCCGAGGGACCGATACCGTCCCGGCGTGGAGAGCACACGTGGGATGAAGGTGGGCGCGCTGGCGGCCCTCATTGGCGCCGGCCTCGCGATGTCGGGCTGCTTTCAGCAGACGGGGACGCCCGAGGGAGAGGTCGTCGTGGCCGCGGCGGCCGCGCAGTCGCTGGCCCCCATGACCGGCGTGCTGACCCAGCACAACGATCTGTCGCGCACCGGCGCGAACCTGAACGAAACGATCCTCACCACCTCGAACGTGCACACCGGAACGTTCGGCAAGGTGCATTCGTACGCCGTCACCGGGCAGGTCTATTCTCAGCCCCTCTACGTGGCCCAGGCCGTCTCGGGCAAGAACGTCGTCTACATCGCCACCGAGGCCAACAACGTCTACGCGTTCAACGCCGACAGCCCCTGGGACCTGATCTGGTCGCGCACCAGCATCGAGACGCCCTGGATGTCGGCCTCGACCTGCGTGAACACGCAGCCGCTCATCGGGATCAGCAGCACGCCGGTCATCGATCCGTCGACGAACACCATCTATCTGGCGGCCAAGCGCAACGCGAACGGCACCTTCAAGTACATGCTACACGCGCTGGACCTGACGACCGGCGCCGACAAGTCGGGCAGCCCGATCGACATGGGCCTGGACGCCAACGGGCAGCCGCTGGCGGTGAACGGCACGGGCGACGGCACCAGCAGCGGCAAGATCACCTTCGACCCCCAGCGCCACCAGAACCGCGTCGGGCTGACGCTGTCCCAGGGGGTGCTGACCGTCGGGTTCGCGTCCCACTGCGACCAGAACAACTATCACGGCTGGGTGCTGCGCTTCGACACGACCGCCTCGCCGATCAAGCCGCTCACGCCCTACGTGACCAACCCCAACACCGGCCACGGCGGTCTCTGGCAGGGGGGCGGCGGATTCCCGGTCGATTCCTCGGGCAACCTCTACATGGTCAGCGGCGACGGCCGCTCGGGAACCACCAACACCACCGGCACGCAGCTCGCGAACGCGTTCATCAAGCTGACCAACGTCGGCGTCTCGGGGACGCCCACGGTCGGTTCGTGGTTCATGCCCTCGGACGTGGCCACGCTGGACAACAACGACCAGGACGTCGGCAGCTCGGGACCGATGCTGATCCCCGGCACCACGTTGATGATGGGCGGCGGCAAGAACGGCATCATGTACGTGGTCAACACCAGCGGCGATTCGATGGGACACTTCGTGGCCGGCACGCCGCCCGACACCCAGATCGTCCAGCGCTTCTCGCCGTCCAGCAACAGCGGCCAGATCGTGGGTGGCCCGACCTGGTGGGACGGCCCCTCGGGATCGTTCATGTACGTCTGGCCGAACGGGACCACGCTGGGCGCGTTCTCGTTCAACCGGTCGACCAACCTGTTCAACACGACGGCGGTCGCCCGGGGGCCGGACACCGCCAGCGGCGGGGACACGCAGGGCGGTCAGGTGTCGCTGTCGGCCAACGGATCGACGTCGGGGACCGGCATCGTCTGGGCGACCCGCGCGCTGGGCGCCACCGGCGGCGGCGGCTTCAACTCGAACACCCCGGTGGGCGGCGCGCTCTACGCCTACAACGCCGAGAACGTCGCGCAGAAGCTGTGGGATTCGACCATGGTGGCGGCCGACAAGCTGGCGAACGCCCCCAAGTACATCCCGCCGACCATCGCCAACGGCAAGGTCTACGTCGGAACGCTGGGCACGGCGCCCTCCTCCGGCGGCGAGGTGGACGTCTACGGCCTGTTCAACCCGCCCGACGGCGGCAGCGGTGGCTCGTCCGGGACCGGCGGGACCGGCGGCTCCGGCACGACGGACGGCGGCGCGGCCGGCGACGGGGGCACGCTGCCCACGCTGACCTGCGCGACGGTCGACGGTGGCGCGTCGCAGCCCAACACCTGGACGTACGTCTACAACACCTACTTCGCGGGCGCGACCACCGGCGCCACGGCCGGCCACTGCGCCGAGTGCCACACCTCGACGCTGGCCAACTTCGCCTCCGGCACCGACAAGGACAGCTGCTACACCGGGCTCGTCGGCGTCGGTCTGGTGACGCCGTCCAGCCCGAGCACCTCACCGATCACGAATCCGGACCAGTCGCCCCTGGCCTGGTTCGGCCGGCCGACCACGCCTCCCGGCGTCACGGGTTTCATGCCGCAGGATCTGGTGGTCCGGAACGCCCCGGCGGTCGCCGCGCTGTGCGGCTGGGTGGCGGCCGGCGCTCACGACGACAAGACCAACGGGCAGACCTGCGGGGGCAACAACGAGTGCGCCTCCGGCTTCTGCGTCTCGGGCGTCTGCTGCGCCAACGCGACCTGCAGCGTCACGCCCACCTACCAGATCGACACGGGCAGCACCGCCGGCGTTTCGCCGTTCAGCGCCGACAGGTTCTCGAGCGGCGGCACCGCCCGCAGCGTCACCAACACCATCACGACCAGCGGCGTGACCAACGCCGCTCCGGCCGGCGTCTACCAGAGCGAGCGGTACGGCACCTCCACGTACACCATCACCGGCCTCACCGCGTCGGCGTCGTACACGGTCCGCCTGCACTTCGCCGAGCTGTACTGGACGGCGACCGGAAAGCGCGTCTTCAACGTGCTGATCAACGGCACCACCGCCCTGTCGAACTTCGACGTCTTCGCGGCCGCCGGCGCCCAGTACAAGGCGGTGGTCCGCGACGTCACGGCCACCGCGACCTCGTCGGGCCAGATCGTGATCAACTTCAACACCGTCACGGACAACGCGACGATCGAAGGCATCGAGATCATCCCGGCCACGCCGAACAACCCGCCGACCATCGCCACGGCGGCCTCGGCCAGCCCGAGCCCCGTCACCGCCAGCTCGACGACGCTGTCCGTGGTGGGCGCCGACGACGGGGGCGAGGCCAATCTGACCTACACCTGGGCCACGACCGGGACCCCACCGGCCTCGGTCACCTTCAGCGCCAACGGCACCAACGCCGCCAAGACCACCACGGCGACCTTCGCCAAGGCCGGCACCTACTCGTTCCAGGTCACGGTCAAGGACACCGCCAGCCAGACGGCCGTCAGCACGGTCAGCGTCACGGTCAATCAGACGCTGACCACCATCAGCGTCTCGCCCACCAGCGCCACGGTCTCCACCTCGGCCACGCAGCAGTTCAGCGCGTCGGGGTTGGATCAGTTCGGTGCCGTTCTGGTCGCGCAGCCCTCGTTGACCTGGAGCGCGAGCGGCGGAGGAACCATCGGCACCAGCGGCCTGTTCACGGCCGGGACCAGCGCCGGCGGCCCCTTCACCGTCTCGGCGGTCAGCGGCAGCATCGGCGGCAGCGCCAGCGTCTCGGTCGTGGTCCCGAACGCCGCGCCGACCATCGCGACGCCAGCGGCGGCCAGCCCGTCGCCCGTGACCGGGTCGACGACGGTGTTGTCGGTGCTCGGCGCCGATGACGCGGGCGAAGCCAACCTGACCTACACCTGGGCGACGACCGGATCTCCCCCGGCGTCGGTGACCTTCGGCGCCAATGGCACCAACGCCGCGAAGAGCAGCACCGCGACCTTCACCAAGGCCGGCAGCTACGCCTTCCAGGTCACGGTCAAGGATCAGGGCAACCTGACGGTCACCAGCGCCGTCACGGTCACCATCAACCAGACGTTGACCAGCATCGTCGTCTCCCCCGCCAGCGCGACGATCTCCACGTCGGCCACCCAGCAGTTCACCGCGTCTGCCCGGGACCAGTTCACGACCACGCTGACCACGCAGCCGTCGTTCACCTGGACCGCCAGCGGCGGCGGCACCATCAGCGCCAGCGGGCTCTACACGGCCGGGACGACCGCGGGTGGCCCCTTCACCGTCACGGCGGCCAGCGGGAGCATCAGCGGGACGGCCGGCGTCACGGTCTCGTCGACGCCCACCACCGTGTACCGGATCGACAGCGGCACCAGCAGCCCCGTCTCGCCGTTCACCGCCGATCAGTTCTTCAGCGGCGGCACCGCGCGCACGGTCACGAACACCATCACCACCTCGGGCGTGACCAATGCCGCGCCGGCCGGCGTCTACCAGAGCGAGCGCTACGGCAACGTCACGTACACGATCCCGAGCCTGACGGCTTCGGCCAAGTACACCGTGCGCCTGCACTTCGCCGAGCTCTACTGGACCGCCTCGGGGAAACGAAAGTTCAACGTCGCCATCAACAGCACCACCGTCTTGTCGAGCTTCGACATCTTCGCGACGACCGGCGCTCAGTTCAAAGCCACGACACGTGACTTCACCGCGACCGCGAGCTCGTCCGGTCAGATCGTCATCACGTTCACCACCGTCACCGACAACGCGACGATCGAAGGGATCGAGATCATCAAGCAGTGACCTGGGCGGTGAGGCTGGCGGCGCCGCTCAGCGCGGCTTGCCGACCAGCCGCGAGAAGATGAGGGGCCCCAGGCTGTCGACCATCATCTTCTCGACCACCTGCTCCAGGCGCTGGCGATGCTGGTCGTCGTCGTACACGAAGCGAATCCCCATTCCCGGTTCATGGCTGGCCGGCACGTCGGGCGGGCGCGGCGCCCCTTCCTTGATCACCCAGCGCACCTCGCCGCGCAGAGCGATCGGCTCGTCACGCGACGGGACCACCAGCTTGAACAGGAAGATGGTGCCGATGTCCAGCGGCCGCTCGGTCTTGATGAAGGTGCCGCCCTTGGAGATGTTCTTGGTGTAGTCGTAGAAGAACGTGTTGAGCCGTTTGTACTCGACCTTCAGCTCGATGGGTGCGCGAGCCTCTCGGCGGCGGTCTTGATCGGTGGGCACGCGCAGAGCCTCCTTCTGATGGTAGTCGTCGACGGAAAAAGGATCAACGCGCAACACGCGTGAGGCGTTCGGCGCCGGTTCGATCTAGAAACGGGTGCCTTGCGACGCTTGCGTCCCACATTGCCTCCCACAGTGCTCTGGCGCTCGGCCCGCGCGCGGCTGGGGGTCCGCCCGCTGTTCTGGGGGGCGGCCCTGACTCTGCTGGCGCTGGTGCTGTCCTTCCTGCCGCTGACGGACGTGCTGGGCTACGATTTCTCGTTCATCCTGGGGTTTGGCGTCGCCCTGGCGGGGGTCGACATCGGCCACGGCGCGCTGGCCCGGGCTCGCGCCGAGCAGGGGCAGACGCCGGCGGGGGCGGCGCTGGGACGCGTCTTCGGGCAGGCCGTGGCCCGGACCGTCGGAATCCTGGCGCTGCCGTTGCTGCTGTCCGTCGCGAACGCGCTGCGTGTGCGCAACTGTAGCTTTGCGGCGGGGTTCGCCTTCTTCGCGCTGCTGCCGGTCTCGACCGCCCTCTTCGCCGCGCCGGCTGGCGTCGTGGCCGGGCTGGTGACCACCGCGCCGCTCCGCGGCCGCGCGCTGGCCCTGGCCCTGCCCGTGCTCTCGATCCTCTGGACGCTGCTGCGCCTTTACCGCGATCCGCCGGTGTTCGCCTACGATCCGTTCGGCGGCTTCTTCCCGGGCCCGATCTACGACGAGGCCATGCGCCCCTCGGTGCCGCTGCTGCTGTTCCGCGTCGCCACTCTGGTGTGGGCGACGACCGCGGTGCTGCTCGCCATCGCGGCGACCGGACATGGCCGAGATCCGCGGCGGTGGAACCGGCCGGTTCTGATCGCCGCCGTGCCGTTCCTGATCGCGTCGGCGACGCTGTACGCCGTCGGAGGCCGGCTGGGCTATCACGTCACGCGCGCCGACCTGCTGCGCGAGCTCAGCCAGACGATGACCAGCGACCACTTCATCGTCCGCTACGCGCCCGGCACCAGGACGCCTGCCGATCTGGCGCTCGAGCGCGAAGACCTGGAGTTCCGCCACCAGCAGCTCCGCCAGACGCTGGGCGTCGAGCCGCCCGGACCCATCACCGTCTGGGACTTCCCCGACGCCGCCGCCAAGAAGGCGCTGGTCGGGGCGGGCCACACGCTCTACGCCAAGCCCTGGACCCGGGAGATCTTCGTGCAGGGCGAAGCCTTCCCGTCCACGCGCCTGCGCCACGAGATGGCGCATGTCTTCGCGGCCGGGTTCGGGGACCCGTTCTTCGGCGTGTCGCTGGCCTGGCGCTGGCTGCCGCTCCCCCACCCCGTGCTGGCCATCGGCCTGATCGAGGGGGTGGCGGAGGCAGCCGACGCAGACGCGCCCGACGGCGACGCGACGCTGCACCAGGACGCGGCGGCCATGCAGGCGGCCGGGCTGGCGCCTCCGCTGGCCAGCGTGGTGGGCGCGGGGTTCAGCGCCGAGTCGGGCGCGCGGGCCTACACGCTGGCGGGATCCTTCGCGGCGTTCCTGCTGCAGACGCGCGGCGCCGACAAGCTGCGCGCGCTCTACCGCTCGGCCGGCAGCTTCGACGAGGTCTACCGGGTGCCGCTGTCCGAGCTGGATTTGGAATGGCGGCGTTTCCTGGCGACCCAGCCGCTCAACCGCCAGCAGAAGGCCCACGCCACCGAGCAGTTCCGGCGCCCCGCGATCTTCGCGCGCGTCTGCGCCCGCGAGCTGGCGGCGCGGGTCAACGAGGCGCGGGCCGTGATGCCGCTCGACCCCGCGCGCGCGGTGGAGTTGCTCAGATCGACCTGCCACGACGATCCCGGTGAGCCTCTGTACCGGCTGGCGCTGGCGCGCGCCGAGCTGGCGGCCGGCGCGCCGGAGGCGGCGCGCGAGACGCTGGCGCGGCTGGCCATCGACGGCTCGCTGACCGTGCCGCTGCGGGCCGAGACGGAGTCGCTGCAGGCGCAGCTGGACTTCGCCGAGCGCGACTACGACGGCGCCCTCGGCCACCAGCGCCGCGCGCTCGAGCTGGCGACGACCGACGCGGATCGCCGGCTGGCCACCGCCAGGGTGGCCGGCCTGACCAGCCCGGCGGCCCGCGCAACCCTGGGGCGCGCGTTGCTGGGCGACGATCAGGTCGACGGCGAGCCCGACCGCGTGCTGACCTTCTACCTGATGACCGAGTACGCGCGCCTCTTCCCCGGCGACCGCCTGGGGCCCTACCTGGTGGGCCGCCAGCTGCTGGCCCGCGATCCGGCGCGCGCCCTGCCTGAGCTGACACGGGCCTGCGGCGACGACGTCGCGTCGACGGAGCTGGGCTCGGCCCAGCGAAGTCCGCCGCGGGAAGGGGCGGGAACCCTCTCAGGGTTCCCGCCGTCGATCGCGCCGGCCAAGGACCGCAGCGGGCTCATCCCCGAGATGCAGCGCGAGTGCCGGCGGATGATCGCGGACGCCGCCTATCGGGTGGGCGACTTCGCGCGGGCGCGAGAGGCTGTGTCCCACCTGAGCCCGGACGCGACCGAGGCAGACCGGCTGCGCGCCCTCGACATGCGGGCCAGGATCGACTGGGCCGCCAGTTTCCGGACAGGCCCGATCGTCCCAACCCCGGGGCGATAGAACGGCCGTTCTAGACGCAGGCCCGCTGGCGGGCGCACAATGCGGCCGATGGTGAGTGCGCGCCGCGTCCCCTATCGCCTGTCAGGGATCGGGATCGCCGTCGCGGTGGTGGTCCTGGTCGCGCGCCTGGCAGCAGCCCAGACCGACGGAGCGAACCCGGACGCGGCTCCCCCGCTTCCGGCCGCGGACGCGGCAGCCCCCGAGGCCGCCGACGCGGCTGTGCCGCTGCCGGCCGACCTGATGCTGCCGCCCGAGCTGACGCCCGCCGCGCCTCTGACGCTGGAAGCGCCCGCCCCCGCGCAGGTGATGCCGCTGCGGTCCCACCGGCCTTTCTATCGCAGGGACTGGTTCTGGGGCGCGGTCGGCGTCGTGGTCACAACCGCCATCATCCTGCTGTTTGCGACGTCGAGCAGCGGTGAGCAGCCGCCCACGACCACCCTGGGGAACATGCGTGCGTTCTAGAGACCTGTCGATCGGTTTGTCGATCTTGGCGTCCGTGGCGGCGATCGGCTGCAACACCCCGCAGTCGTACGTGATCTTGCTGCTGGAGCCGTCCGCCTCGAACCCCATCACCGACATCACGCAGATCACCGTCGACGTGTCGAAGGCCTCCGGCGAGAAGCGCACGCTCACCTATTCGGCCAGCGACCTGACGCTGTGGCCGGACGCCTCGGTGGACATGGGAACGCTGTCGGTCGGGTTCTCGGGCGGCGAGACCGGCGACGTGACGTTCTCCGTGACCGCGCAGGACAGCCGCGGCTGCATCCGCGGAACCGGCACCACCTTCCTCACGATCAAGAAGGGGGCGATCGTCGAGGGGCCCGTGCAGCTCATGCCCGGACCGATGTGCAGCGCCGACGGCGGCGCCACCGACGGCGCGCCGGTGCGAGCCTTCCCGGGGTGTGACCCGGTCCACCCGGTCTGCGCGGGCGGCGCGACCTGCCAGCTGAACTGCTCGAGCATGCGCAACGAGTGCACCACCGGCGGCACCGGCGCCCCGGGATCCACCTGCATGACCAACGGCGACTGCGCCGCCGGATCGCAGTGCTTCGACTACTCGTCGCTCGGATGCGGCGTGAAGGTCTGCCTGCGCTTCTGCGACACCGACGACGACTGCGGCGGCGCCAGCGACGCCGGCGGCGGCCCGGGGAGCTTCTGCCGCGACCCGGTGGCCTGTGGCGCCGTCACGACCGCCTACTACACCTGCAGCGCCGACTGCGACCCGACCGGCGCGGCGGCGGCCGCCGGAAGCTCGGGATGCCCGCTGGGACTGGCCTGCCTGCTGCCGTCCAGCATGGACCACGTCGCCTGCGCCTGCCCGGAGTCGACCCGCACGGGGACCGCGGGGACGAGCTGCACCTCGACCACCCAGTGCGCGCCGGGGCTGATCTGCGAGCAGACCTGCAAGGCGGTCTGCCGGTGCGAGATGAAGAATGGGGCGTGCACGGCGGCGGCGAATGATTGCGGGGCGGGGCAGACGTGCACCCCGCTGGGGGGGGAAGTCCTGTACGGCGTCTGTTTGTGAGCGGGCGAAGAGAGAAGGCTTCGAGCGCTGACAATGCATCACGTCTTCGAGCATCCCTTGGGGGACCTCCGGGCCTTGGGCGCCGCCCACCCGCAAGATCCGCGCAATCAAAAGGGGCGCGGTCGCGGAGCGGCGGCCGGGTGTTCTTCCGCCCGCAAGGGCCCGCCGGCGCGCAGCCAGCCGATGCGCGCCATCCAGGTGGACGGCGGGACCGTGGCCGGCGGGACGTCCGTGGCCGCCGGCTCGCGCTGCCACCCCGAAAAGTGCGGGCCCGAGCTGCGAGGGTCGATGCACGGCGGCGCGCGCAGGTGCTTCCGGAAGTTGAGAAGCACGTACACCATGCTCGCTCGCGTCTGGCGTGGCGTCGTCAGCGCGCGAGCGTGGTAGCGATCGCCGACGACCTTGCCCTTCCGGCCGAGCACGCGATTGACCGCCAGCGCCAGCCGGATGGCGAGCCCGTGCACGCCGCCGCGGGCC
>DATJWP010000187.1:0-138182 GCA_035578045.1 Polyangia bacterium
CGCCTCAAGCAGCTCGCGGCCGACCTGGGCGTCGCCGATCGGACACGGCTCGACGGATGGGTCGAGAACGCGCGGCTGCAGGAGCGGCTGGTGGAGTCCGATGTCTTGGGGTTTCCGAGCGTGCGCGAGTTCGGCGGCGGCGTGGTTCTGGAAGCGATGGCTCTCGGCTTGGTTCCCGTCGTCGTGGACTACGCCGGCCCCGCCGAGCTGGTGACCGACGCGACCGGCTTTCGGGTCCCGCTCGGGGCCCGCGCCGACATCGTCCTTCGTCTCCGCGAGGTCTTGGCCCGGCTGGTGGCAGCCCCCGAAACTGTCCGGGGGATCGGCCGACGCGCGCGAAACCGTGTCCTTTCTCTGTTTACCTGGAGTCACAAGGCGCGTCAGACCCTGGCGGTCTACGACTGGGTGCTCGGCCGGGGGCCGCGGCCGGACTTCGGTGCTCCTTTTCCCGACCCGATCGGTCTCGAGGGCTAGTCAGTTACCTCCGAGTAGTCAAGATAGGTCTCCAGCAGCGAGCCGCTTTTACGTATGACCACCACTCCCGCAGAATCCACTCCCGACACCGACGCCGGACCAACAACCGCCCCAGGCCAGGACACCAACATCCGGCGCGCGGCCATTCGGGGCTCGGCGATCATCCTGATTGCCTTCGGCACCAGCAGCGGGATGCGGTTCGTCTCGAACCTGCTGCTCACGCGGCTCCTGTTTCCGGCGCAGTTCGGAATCATGGCGCTGGTGACCACGTTCATCATGGGCCTCTCCCTGTTCTCGGATATCGGGATCGGACAGCAGATCATCCAGAGCCGCCACGGCGAGGACGAAATGTTCCTGAACACGGCCTGGACGGTTCAGGTGTTCAGAGGCGCGATGGTGTGGTTCTGCGCCTGCGCGCTGGCCTGGCCGCTCTCGCGGTTCTACGAGCGACCGGAGCTTCTCTACTTGCTTCCGGCGGCCAGCTCGACGGCGTTGCTCGGAGCCCTCGAGTCGACGCGTCTCTTCACGGGGAACCGCCGGCTCGCGCTGGGACGAATCTCGGTCGTCGAGCTCACGGCGCAGGCCGGCGGAATCGTCACCACCCTGAGCGTCGCGGCGGTCACGCACTCGGTCTGGGCGCTGATCGCCGGCGGCGTGGTCTCGGCGATCATGAAGACCGTTCTCAGCCACACCGTGCTGGAGGGCGAAAAGAACCGATTTGCCTGGGATCCCGAGGCGCGCCGCTCGCTTTTCGAATTCGGCCGCTGGATCTTCGCCAGCACCGCGCTCACGTTCCTGTCGACGCAGAGCGACCGGTTGACGCTGGGCAAGCTCCTCCCTGACGCAAAGCTGGGTCTCTACGCGATCGCAGCGGGCTTGGCGGCGCTCCCGTCGTCCATCATCGGGCAGCTCTCGAACAGGATCGTCTATCCCCTGATCGCTGACGCGCACAGGCGCGGGGGCAAGCACTGGGCGTCGATCCGCGGGCACAACACGCGGCTGCTGGTCATCGTGGCGCCCGTGGTCGGAATGGGCATCGCCCTGGCTCCGCCGGTCATCAAGCTGCTGTACCGGCCCCAGTTTTGGGAGGTCGGTCCGCTGGTCTCCATTCTCACACTGGGAACCTGGATCGGTGCCGTCTCCGCGGCTTACCAAGCCATCCTGCTCGCCGTTGGGAAACCGAAATACCTGAGCATTGGAAACATGGCAAAGCTGAGCCTGTTCGTGGCGTTGGTGTTCTTTGTGACGCGGCGGTTCGGCCTTCGCGGAGCCGCATTCTTGACCCTGACCGAGCTCGCCTACGTGCTGGTCGCAATCGCGGGCTGCCGAACGGTCGGGGTCGTCGCCTGGAAATCGGATCTCGGCGTAACGCTGTTCATGGGCGTCTACTGCGTCTGCTGCAGGCTCCTGTACGGCCTCATTCAAGGCCACGGCCGCAGTGGGCCGCTGGCGGGCATCCTCGTGGTGGTGGTCCTGACGGCGGGGTTGGTCCTGGCGCTCGCACGCAGGCTCAAGCTCATCAGCCCCGAGCCGGGCGAGGCCGCCGCCTAGCGCCGGGCGAGCTGCTTCAAGACCACGATGAAGAATTGTGTATCGCGCAGGAGGTAACGACCGGCCAGGCGACGAGGCTCCTGGGCCAACCGGAACAGCCACTCGACGCCCACCCGGGACATCCAGGCCGGCGCGCGCCGCGCCACGCCGGCGATGAAATCGATCCCCGCACCGACGCACACCAGCACCGCCGGCTTGAGGACGTCCAAGGTTTCGTCGCAGAAGATCTCTTGTTTGGGCGCGCCGAACGCCACCAGCACGAGATCTGGTTTCGTCTCGGCCACACGCCGCGCGATGGCCAAGCGCTCTTCCAGGGGCGAACCCAGGTCGACCCGTGGGGCGTCGGTGCCCACTATTTTCAGAGTCGGAAATCGCTCGTGAAGACGCGCTGAGGCCGTCTCGGCGGCCCCGGGCGCTGCGCCCAGCAGGAAGACAGGCCAGCCGCGTTGCGCGGCCCGCTCCACCAGCGGGATGACGAGGTCCGAGCCCGAAACCTTCTCCGGCAGGGGCCGACCGAGCAGGCGGGCGGCCCACAACACCGGCACCCCATCGACCACCGAGAGACTGACGCGCCGATAGGCCTGTCGAAACCTCTCGTCCTTCTCGGCGACCATGATGTGGTCCACGTTGGGGGTGAAAACGGTCCCCCCGGCCCCTGCCCGGACGAGATCCTCGATGGCGTCCAGGGTTCCGGACAAATCCACCGCGTCGAAGGGAAGCTGTCCGATTCGGATGCGCTCAGTCATGCCACGAATGCAACGTACAGTTTAATTGACCGGATTTGTGACGCCGTACCTACCGCTTCCAATACTGAAGTCGGCCAGCTGAATGCGCGCTTTCTCGGGTCCTTCGAGAAACGCCGAAATGAGTTGTTCATATTTGAGTGGACAGAAGTAGTCGCGGACCGCTTCCTCGGCGTCACCTGACAGGCGAGCGTACAGATCGGGATCATTGCGTAGCCGCTGGAGAACGTCAACGAGCGAGGGGACGTCACTCGCTCGGAACACCAACCCGTTGACGCCATCCCGGATCTTCAGTCGAAACATCGGGTGGTCGGAGACCACCAGGGGCGACCGCGAACAGAGACCCTCGTAGATCGTCGCCGGCAAACCCTCGGGGTACTCGTGGCGGCTGGGGACGACCACCGCGTCGTGGTCGTGCATCATCGGGAGGATCTCTTCGTTCGGCACGAGCCCCTGAAAGTGCACGGCGTCGCCCAGCCGAAGATCGGCCGCCAGCTTCGTCATCTCCGGGTCCTGGCGGCCAACCACCGTCAGCGACCAGCGCCCGCTGTCGCGGCGGCGCAACTCGGCGACCGCCCGGAGCAGGTCTCCGGTTCCCTTGCTCTCCGACAACATCCCGACGTAAATGAGGCGAAAGACGTCGTTGGTGGGGGCGACCTTGGCGGGGAACGACCGTGGAACGCCTTGGGACGGCCAGTCGAATGGGAGCACCTTGGCCGGGTCGATCCCGATCCGCACCAGGTCCAGCGCCGCAGCGAGTGAGTGGTTGGCCACCCACTCGATCTTTCGCAGGGAGAGCAATCGCGCGAGCGCGTGATAGCGCGCGCGGACCTTCCATCCGGGCGCGCGGAAGCTGTCGAAGAACATCGGGAGCACCCGAACCCCTCTCAGCAGAGCCCAGGTCAGCAGGGCCAGGCTCGGGGTGACCAGGATCATGTGGTCGGGAGCCACGCGTTCGAGCGCTCGGATGACGTGCAGCGCGCGAGAACCACCGTCTCGCGGGTAGAGCTCGACGCCCATGGTCCGCACGCCGGATGGCAAACGCTCGTCCGGTCGATCGGCCCCGACCGTCAGGACGGTGACTTCACCAAATCGTTGCACCAGCGTCGCCACGAATGTGACCGTCGAGCGCTGCGCAAAATAGGTCTCTTTGCCGCCGGCGGAAAAACGTCGCTCTGCCTCCCCGTAATCCCCAAACTGGACCATCGCGACGTGCACCGACTTTGTTTAGCAAGACCGAATGGAAGGCGTCAACAACCCTTGCGATTGTCAACTCTGGTGTCGATGCCGCGATCAGGCGATAGGAGTTGGTGCCGCTGGTCTTGACACCAGTCGCCGCGCGTGCCAGCGTGAAATCCGAGCCATGACCGGGGCGTTGCCGCGGCAGGAGTCCCTGCCGGTTCCCCTGCTGCCGTTTCCAGTCCCGGTGCACTTCGTTTTCCGAGGGCGGAAGGGGGCTTGGCCCGAGCTCTTCGATGGCTCCAGTCCGCTGGACCCCGACGCAATCCCGCATCGGATCGTCGAGGTCGAAGAGTGCTGGATCGCGCAGACCTATCTGCGCCTTCGTCAGGCGGGCCTCTCCGTAACAATCTCCGACAGCTTCCGGGACGACGCGATCAACGTGGTGTCGTATCACGACCTTGCGGTACGTGATTTTGCTGTGCTGCCTTACATCGTTGCCGTCCAGCAGGACGCCGCTCGCCCGGAGATCTGCGACCGCAATGTTGTACAGAACGAGCTCAACGTACATAACGCAAATGATCATTTCATTCCCCACTGGTCCCAACCCGGTCTCATTCCTCGCGACGTCGAACGCGGCTCGCGGATCGAATCGATCGCATTCAAGGGTTCACAGTGCAACCTCTACGAACCGTTTCGGTCGCCGGCCTTCTTGAGCGAGCTCCGCGGCCAGGGCGTGGAGCTGAGCTACGACGTCAAGGAGAATGCGACGCGCTCGGAACCGCAGCGCTGGCATGACTACTCGACCAGCGACGTCGTTCTCGCAGTCCGTGACGCCACGGAAGAGGACCTCAAGCTCAAGCCGGCCAGCAAGCTGGTCAACGCCTGGCTGGCTGGGTGTCCTGCGCTGCTGGGGCCCGAGCCAGCGTTCCGCGCCCTGCGACGCGGAGAGTTGGATTACATCGAGGTCCGCTCGCCCGAGGACGTTCAGGCCGCGGTGCGAAAGCTTCGCCAGGATCCGAGCCTCTATCAGGCGATGGTGCGGAATGGCCGCGAGCGCGGGGCAGACTTCACGCCGCAGCGGATCACCGCCGCGTGGCACCGCGTGCTCGCCTACCCGGCCGCGCAGGACTTCGCCATCTTGGCGGCGCGGGGCCGGTTGCTGCGGCGATTGACCCGTTGGGTTTCATTTCTGCAACGGGCGCCCCTTCATATGCTGAACCGGCGCAGCTACGTGAAGCTGCGTGACCACGGCTTCAGGCCGATTTCAAACCGAACGACCTGAGGCGGCCGGCCCCTTGTATTCGATCAGCACGGTCGCGCGCCCTCGGAGCTTGTTGAGCCGATAGGTCAGAACGCCGACCGACTCGGGCAGCTTGCCGACCACGCACGACGCGCTCCAGGCCGCGCTCTCGCGCGGGGTAAAACCCTGCTGACGCGATCGCTGGTAGATCCGCAGGCCCTCCAGCGGGTAAGCGCCAAACAGCCCAAGCGACAGCCCGACGCTGGGCAGCGCCAGACTGGTGGCGACGGCCGGCACGACCATGCCCCAGAACAGGCTGCGCCGGGCGTCACGCCAGAAGCTCAACTCCGGGATGCGTCCGTAAACGTCCCCCAGCTGCGCATAACAATGTCCACACCGCACGGCTCTCTTCCACCACTGCCGGAACCGGGTCATCGCAACGTCGTGGATGGTGGCGACGCGATCGAGACGGACCAGGCGGCCGCCCCCCAGCCGCAGACGGACGCTGAGGTCGGGATCCTCCCCGGCGATGAGCTCGTCCCTGTAGCCGGCGACCCGCGCGAGCTCCGACAGCCTGATCAGGACATCCCCGCCGAAGAGTGCCGTGTCGCCCGCGCCACCGATGCGCCACTCGACGTCGCAGATGGTGTTGTAGATGGTCTGCTTCGCGTGACGCTCGCGCCGCCAGCCGCACACGGCCGACAGTTGCGGCGACTCGTGCAAGACCCGGGCAGCTTCCTCTAGAAAGCCGGGGACGATCTGGCAATCTCCGTCGACGAAGAACACGGCTTGCAGGGTCGGGTGGCGCTCCCGCAACCGCTGCCAGCCGGCATTTCTGGCGCGAGCCGCCGAGAACGGAGCGGACCGATCGAGCTCGATGACCTCGACGCCGATGCTGCGCGCGTGAGCGACGCTGTCGTCCTCGGAGCCGGAGTCGACGTATACCGCCGCACGAACGCCGGCCGGCAGGGAGGCCAGGCACTGCCGCAAGCGCTCTCCCTCGTTGCGCCCAATGGCGACGACACCTACGTCATTCAGCGTCATCCCTGGTTCCATCGTGACAGCTGGGCGATGATCGCCGCGCTTCGCCCGCTGTCAAAGGCCGACTCGATCTTGCGGCGCGCGTTCTCCCCGAGCTGGACGGCGCGCGCCGGATCGCGGGCCAGGACCAGAATGGCAGCGGCCATCTCTTCAGGGCGTTGGGGCCCGACCAGCAGTCCGTCGTGCCCGGTCTCGACGAGCTCCGGCACCCCGCCGGCTGAGGTCACCACCACCGGCATGCGCAGCGCCATGGCCTCCATGATGGCGACCCCCAGAGGTTCGTGGTGGCTCGCCAGGGCAAACAGGTGAGCACGCTCGAGCTCTTGCCGGACGCTGACGTCCGAGATGGCGCCAAGCAGCTCGACCGAATCACGCACCCCCGCCTCATCGATGGCGGCGGTGAGCGTGGTACGATAACCGGCCCCGCCCTGATCGTCCTCGCCGGCGATCCGCAGCCGGGCGTCGACGCCGTGGGACCTGAGTATGGCGATCGCTCGCGCCAGATCGGCGTGTCCCTTCACCGGATTCAGGCGGCCGCAGGTAAACAGACGCAGCGGCCCAGCACCGTCCCAAGGAAGGTAGGGCGTGCTGCGGACGTAACTGTCCGCGTCGACACCCATGGGCGCCACCTCGACGCGGGGGGGAACCTCTTTACCCAACACGGCGCGCAGCTCGCCCAGCAACCGCCGGGTGATGACGATCCCGAAGCTGGCATGGCCCCACTTCAACCGCTGGTTCGGGCCGTAGTCCTCGATCGGCCCATGCAGGGTCAGGCTGTACGTCAACCCTCCCAGGAAGCGCGCGAACATGGCGACGTGAGCCGAATCGGCCGCCGAGTGAACGTGCACGTGTCTGAAGTTCTCGCGGCGGGCCAGCGCCACCAGCTCCGCACCCGCGAGCGCCACCGCCGCCAGCCGGACGGCGCGCTGCGCATCCATCTCCTCGAACCCCCAGATCGCCTTCAGGCAATCAGCGATGCCGCGCGCATTGAGGCTGGCCCCCAAGAGACCGCGCAGCATCAGCGCCGGTTGGGACCGTCCCAGGTAGTGGGTCTGCTCCATCGCTCGAGCCGTCCACTCGTGACAGATCAAACCGGGCGGCGGCGGCCGCGTGCTGATGAGGACCGGATCGACGCCCAGCGCTCGTAGCTTGGCCAGCTCGCGCCAGAAGAAGCTGTGCGTCTGTCCGGGAAACTCCGGAACTAGGTAACCGATTCGTTCCACGTCGTCTCGCTTCCAGGTCACCCGCTTTGATGCCGCTGGTGCCAGCGAATGGCGTGCTCGACGATGGTCTCGATTGTCGGATAGAGAGGTGTCCAACCCAACTCCAGGCGAGCTCGCCGTGCGTCGGCCACCAGGATCGCGGGATCGCCGGCGCGCCGTGGCGCTTCGACGACCGGCACCGGTCGGCCGACTGCCCGTTCAACCGCCGCCAGGACCTCACGCACCGAGTTGCCGCGGCCAGTTCCCAGGTTGAGCCACAGCTGGGCGGCGCCTTTCTCCAGCGCCGAGAGGGCCGCCAGGTGCGCGTCCGCCAGATCCCGGACGTGGATGTAGTCCCGCACCGCCGTCCCGTCGGGCGTCGGGTAGTCGTTTCCGAAGATCGAGAGTGGCTTGCCCCGGCCCAGCGCCGCCGCGATCGCCAGCGGAATCAGGTGGGTCTCGGGGGCGTGGTCCTCGCCGATCTCGCCGTCGGGATCGGCACCGGCGGCGTTGAAGTAGCGCAGGGCCGCGTAGCGAAGGCCGTGCACCTGGGCGTACCAGCGCAGCATCTTCTCGACGATCAATTTCGACTCCCCGTAGGGATTGACCGGATGCTGCGGATGGTCCTCCGCGATAGGGACCTTTTCGGGCGTGCCATAGGTCGCGCAAGTCGAGGAGAACACGATGTCGCGCACGCCGGCGGCGACCATCGCGTCCAGCAGATTGACAGTCCCGACGACGTTGTTGCGAAAGTACTTACCGGGGTCGGTCATCGACTCCCCGACGTACGCGTAGGCGGCGAAGTGAATGACCGCCTTCACGTCATGCTCCTGCATGACGCGACGGATGGCGACTGGATCCGCCAGGTCCCCTTCGACGAGCGGGCCCCACTTCACCGCCCAGCGATGACCGTGCACGAGGTTGTCGAACACGACTGGGCGGTGTCCGGCCGACGAGATCAGCTTGGCTGTGTGGCTACCGATGTAGCCGGCCCCTCCCACGATCAGGATCGCCACGCCCAATCGATCCGTTCTTTTGAACACCGCCGCAAGATCTTTATGCAGAACGCGCCAGACCCGCCAGGACGATGTCCGCCACCTCGGCAACACGGGGCTCGTCCAGGAGCGCGAGATGCTCCGCATCGACCAGCCGGATTTCGAGCGGCGAAATCAGGCGGGCCCAGCCCAGAGCCGGCGACTGCAGGATGTGCTGCTTGAGGCGCCGCTCGGCTACGATCAGCGTCACGTTCCCGACGAACCTGCTCAGCCGGTTGAAGTATGCCTCGGTGGCGCCTTGGTACGATCCCTGACGCTGATCCTCGAGGGGCGCCAGCTTGGCGACGTCCTGGTACTTCTGAAACTCGGCGAACTCGGATCCACCTCCGGACGCCCTGCTGGAGAACCACCCCTTCAGGCGCTCGGCCACCAGCTTTCCCACCGCGCGTCGGGGCCGAGACATGAGGTAACGCATCTGCTCGATTCGGCCGCCGATGCTTCGGTCGGGAAGCACCGCGTCCACCAGGCCCAGGAACGTCACCTCTTGTCCGGCTGCGCGCAGCTGCTGTGCCACTTCGAAGGCGACGATGCCGCCGAACGACATCCCCAGCAGTCGGTAGGGCCCGGTTGGTCGATGACGCCGAATGATCTCCACGTACTCGCGCGCCAGGTCCACGACCGACGGCCCCTTCTCGGGCGAGTCAAACATCACGAACTCTTGCGGTGCGTAGACCGCATGGACGGCGACCTTTCCGTCCAGCCGCTGGGCGAGGTTGCGGTAAAGATGCACCCCGACCAACGTGTAGAGCGGTGCTCCCGGGCCGCCCCGGTTGAGCGGCAGCGGCTTCGGGACGTTCGAAAACGACGTCTGCGAGTGCTCGGCCAGCAGGCGCACCGTCGCCCCTTCGAAGATCACGCTGGGTGGCAAGGTAATGCCCAGCACATTCTCGAGATCCGAGAGCAGGCTGACCGCGAGTAGCGAGTGCCCCCCGAGGTCGAAGAAGTCGTCGTCGATCCCCACCTCCGCTAGATTCAGCACGCGGGCGAACGCGCCGGCGATCTTGCGCTCGACGGCGTTGCGGGGAGCGGTCCCAGAGCTGGCGGTCACCCGTAGGTCGACCGGCATGTCCTGCAACTTGCGGCGGTCCACCTTGCCGTTCGCGGTCAGCGGGAGCGCCTCCAGCACCACCAGGTTCTGCGGCAGCATGTAGTCCGGCAGGTGCGCCGCCAACGCCCGTCGGAACGAGGCGATGTCGGTGTGGCGCGGACTGACGACGTACGCGATCAGGCGGACGTCCTGATCGTCCAACTTCTTCAAGATGACGATGCACTCACTGGCGAGACCAAGCTCGCGGACGGTGTTCTCGATTCCCGCCAGCTCGACCCGGATCCCGCGCAGCTGTACCTGGAAGTCACGCCGACCGAGAATCTCGAGATTGCCCGAAGCGTCCAGGCGGCCCATGTCGCCGGTCGTGTAGAACCGCCGCCCGTCCAGCTCGATGAACTTCTCGGCGTTCAGCTCGGGGCGTTGAAAGTATCCGGACACGACGCCCAGCCCCGAGAAGCAGATCTCGCCGACGACGCCGATCGGGACGATGTTTCGCGAGGGATCGAGCAGGCGGACACTCACATCGGGGAAGGGCTTGCCGACATAGGTGGCGGTCACCTTCTCCGCGCGATCGATGGGGTACGTGCATCCCATGCAGCTGATCTCGGTGCATCCGTAGATCACGAACAGCTCGGCTTTTGGGAAGACGTCCTTCATCTCCTCGATGATGGACGGCGGAACGATATCGCCCCCCGAGGAGGCGTGACGCATCCGCGGGAAGGTGGGGGCCGCCGCCGGATTCGTCCGCAGAAAGCGGAACAGGTTTCCCAGCAGGCTCGGGCCCGCGTGAACGACCGTGACGGTCTGCAGGACGCCGGCCAGCGATTCGGGCGCCAGAACCTCGTCCCGCGCCAGCAGCCGAAGCGAGCCACCGCAACAAAGCGGCGAGACCAGCTCGAACATGCTGATGCTGAACGTGTAGCGCGCCAGCGAGCAGAAGATGTCCGAGCTCCGGAAGCCGTACATCTGCTTCGCCACGTTGATGTAGTGCGCCAGGTTCCGGTGACTCGCGACCACGCCCTTGGGCTTGCCCGTGGTCCCCGACGTGTACAGCTGGTAGGCCGCCCGATCCAGGGGGTGGCCGTCGCCAGCCACGACCGGGGTGCTCGGCGGCAAGCCCTCCAGAATCCCTGCCTTCGTGTCGAGGAAGAACTGGGGGAACTGCTCGGGCTTCGTCAGGGGCGACAGCGGGGCGTGGGTCAGGACGATGCGGGGCTGCGCCTCCTCGATGATCGTCGCGATCAGCGCGGGCGGGTGCGTCGGGTCGAGCGGCAGATAGGTTCCGCCCGCCTTGAAGACCGCCAGCATCGACACCAGGATGTCCAGGCTCGGAACGACACAGACGGCGACCGGAACTCCCGGACCCACGCCCTGGGCGATCAGATGGTGAGCCAGGCGGTTGGCGCGTGCGTCGAGCTCCGCGTACGAGAGCGCCTGCCCCTGAAAGGTGGCGGCAGTCGCCTCTGGCTGCGCGCGGGCAAACGCTTCGAACGTCGCGTAGACCGGCTCCTGCGGGTATTCAGCGTGCCCGCTGGCCTCATCGAACGCCACCTTGTTCAGGTCAGCCGGGCCCATGATGGGCAGTTGCCGAATCAGCGCCGCCGGATCGCGCGTCCCCGCCTCCCAAAGGAAAGCGAGGCTGTCGACCAGACGCTTGACCGTCTCGGCGCGGAAGAGGCGTCCGTTGTAGACGACATCCTGTAGGACGACGCCGGCGTCGTCCCGATCGACGCGGAAGTGGAGATCGCGTGAGTGGTCATCCGGGCGGGGCTTGCCGTTGTGCGCGCCGGCAGCTCCGAAGCTGACGGCCACGTTCGTGGTCTGCGGAGATAGCCCCGAGGCGCCCTGAGATGGGTTTCGCTGCGCCGACAGCGCTGCGGCGGTTCGCCCGACGATCGTGGCCAGCGACTCGGCCGCGCCCACGTCCACGCACAGCACCACGTTTCGATAGGAACGCTCGCCGGCGGGATCCTCAAGGAACAGGTCCAGCGCGATCGAATCCTGCTGGGTGTAACGATGAAACACCGCCACCAGAGCCCCCAGAAAGGTGTTCTCCGGGTCCAACTGTGAGAGCCCTGCCCCCGATCCAAGGCGGAGCTGGCAGAGATGTGATGCGGGGTCGTAACCGACCGCGCTTGATCGTTGGCGGTCGGTAGGAACCTGGACAACGAGCTCGCTTACGGATACGGCGGTGGCGATTTGAGCGTTGGCAACGGAGTCGATGACGAATTAGCTCCTGACTTGGAACCCTGCGGGCCCCATTTTACAACGAGGGGTCTGCCTATTGACGACTATAGTTTCGCCCGACGCATCGCGTTGGGCGACTCACCGACCGCGGGCGAGGTGGGTCCGGCGAATCCTCCGGGCCTCCGCGAGCAGGTCGGCAGGGTTTCTTTCGATCAGGTCTGCGAGGCGCAGAATTTTCGCGGCCATCTGGCGCAGAACGTCGGGTATGAACGGATTGCTGGCGACGACGGCGGCCATGATCTTGGGCTCGAAGTCGACCCGCTTGGTCACGTCGTGAAAGCTGGGACCGGTCAGGCGGAAAGCTGCCGGGCGCTCGGCAGCGAGGCGAATCAAAGACAGACCCACCGCGTAGGGGAGATGCGAGGTGAGCGCGACGCCGCGATCGTGGTCCTCCGCCGACATCTGGATGGGATACGCACCCACTGCTCGCCAGAGCCCCCGGACGGCCTGCAAGTGCGCCGGGCGGGCGTTCGGCCCAGGCGAAATAATGACCGGGCTCCCGCGGAACAGATCGTCCCGGCTGTTCTCGAACCCGCCTCGCGCGCCGCCTGCCATGGGATGGGCACCGACGTATGCGACGCTCGGAAGCCGGCGCGCGATCAGCGACGCCACCTGTAGCTTGACGCCGATGGCGTCACTCAAGAGCGCATCGGGGCGCATGTGCTGCGCCAGCCTGCCGAGAATGGCCCCGAGCGCCGCGATCGGCGACGCGACCACGATGGTGCGCGCCGCTTCGATCGTGCCGTCGACTCCGGACACCACTTTGGTCGCCAGACGCAACCGCCGTATCGCGGCCCGCGTGCTGGGGTCTGGATCGATCGCGATGATTTCGCGGTCAGGGTCGGCGGTCCGAACGGCCTTCGCCAGCGCACCGCCGATCAGCCCCATCCCCACGATGGCGAGCGGTCCGTGCCTGAACTCACTCGGCCGCAGACGCTTCATCTGAGTGACGCGCGGGCCGTCGAATCACCGTATTCCTTCGATCTGCTGGCGTCTTTCGATGCTCTCGAAGAGCGCGCGGAAATTGCCGCCACCAAACCCCTTGTCACCCTTGCGCTGAATGAGCTCGATGAACACGGGTCCGGCCTGGGGATCCTTGAACAGCTCCGAGGCCTCACGCATGAAAACCTGCAGCAAGTACTGCTTGGGGGCGTTGCCGTCGACCAGGATCTCGAACTCGCGCAGAGATTCGATGTCCTCTTCGATCTGCATGATGCCGGTATCGATGAGCCGCTGCGGCAGCATGTCGTAGTAGGTGCCCGGCGTCGGACTGAACGCGACTCCGGATTTTCGCATCCCACGGACCGCCCCGAGGATGTCCTCGATTCCAAAGGCCACGTGCTGAACACCGGCGCCCCGGTTCTCCTCGCAGAACAGGTAAATCTGCGACGACTTGAAAGAGGGCGCCGCGGGCTCGTTGTTCGCAAACTTGATTCGAGACTCCGGATCCCACATGACGGTCGACCTCAGCCCCGATCCGCCGAATTGCCCCTTCTTGACGTCCTGGGTATGGAAGGCGATGTCCCAGTATTGCTCGAGCCCCATCACCGCCTCCATCCACATGATGGCCGGCTTGAGCGTCAGGAAGTTGGTCGTGATGTGGTCGACCTCGAGGATGCCATAGCGGTTGTTCCCCCCGCGCGGCGGATCGAGCCTGACCAGGTCGGGCATGATTGGCGTTGGCCCCTCGTGCTGCACAAAGCGGAACAGGGTGTCGCCGAAGGCCGTCGTGATGTCGAACCACGTCACCGTTCCGCCGTCGACATGGCGGCGCTCGATTCCCGTGACCGGGGTGGCGCCTCGCTCCGTCAGGATGTTGAATGCACGCTCGGCGTTCTCGACGTCGAACACGATCCGGCCGATCCCCTCGGGATGCTTCTCCAGCCAGCGGTAGCTCTCCCCCTTCGAGCCGAGCGGCTCCATGAATACGAAGCGCACCCCACCGGCTTGCACCACGCTCGCGCGAGCCCGCTGATCCATTTCGAACTCCGGTGTGCTCACCGCGATTTCGGCGAAGTCCAGGTTCTTGATGTAGTGGTCGCGGCTCCGCTCCAGGTCGCGCACGAACACGTGCAGAGACGCGACCCGTTGAATGCCCAGCGACGCCTTCTTGCCGTTCGTCTTGCCGTCTGTGGTCATTGCCTTCCCGAGAATTGCCTCACACCCCCGAGCCCGCCCGGCGGCGGTTCGCGATCTTTGTTCAGAATCTACGCCATCGCCGCAGTCCAATCAACGACCGGCGTTAAGCAGTTCTGGTCCTAGTAGGCGTTCTCGTTCGCTTTGCGACCAAAAATGGTCATGAGCACGATCTTGATGTCCCACAGGACGGTCCATCGACCGATGTACTCGAGATCATGCTCAACACGCCGCTTCATCCGGTGGACGTCGGGTGTCTCACCGCGCCACCCATTCACCTGCGCCCACCCGGTGATGCCTGGCTTGACCTTGTGGCGCAGCATGTAGCCCGGAATCAACCCTCGATACAGCTCGTTGTGGGCAACGGCGTGGGGACGCGGGCCGACGATGGACATTTGGCCTGCCAACACCTGCAGGAACTGCGGCAGTTCGTCGAGCGAGGTGCGGCGCAGGATGGCGCCCAGCTTGGTGACTCGCTTGTCGTTCTTCTGCGCCTGCACGACTTGCGCCCCGTCCTCGGCGACCGTCATCGTGCGGAATTTCAGGACCTTGATCTCCCTGCCGTTGAGCCCGTAGCGTCGCTGGACGAAGAAGATCGGACCGCGCGAGCTCAGTTTCAGCAGGATTGCGATGACCACCATCGGGAGCGCGATCAGCGCGAGAATGAGCGTTCCGATCGTGACGTCCTCCAGGCGTTTGAGCCAAGCGCTCATGCCATCGAGAGGCGACGAGTGCAGGCTGATCAAGGGAACTCTGCCGATCGCGCTCAGATGCGAGCCGATGGGCTGGTATTGACCATAGTCAGCGATCAGATAGACGCTGGCGGTCGTATCGGCCAGATCGCGGGCGATCTGCGCAATACGGGGCTCCGCGCGCGGTGGCAGGGCGACATAGACGATGTCAATTTCGCCCGCGCGGCAGGCCTCCACCATCTCAGCCAGCCCCCCCAGGAGCGAGAATCCCATGTCCGAGAGGTCGTCCCGGCGGTCGGCGGAACGGTCGTCGTAAACTCCTTTCACCCGCATTCCCATCCAGTGTCGGTACCCGATCTCGCCGCATAGACTCCGCGCTGCCGGCGTCGCCCCCCAGATCGCGACATCTCGGGTATTGCGCCCGTTCGAGCGCAACCACCTGAGGACTGTACGCACCAACAGCCGCCAGGCGCTCAGCGTAACGGGCGCCGCCACGAACCATCCAAAAGAGACCACGCGCGAGTAGGAGTGCGAGGTCTTGGTCGCAAATCCGATCAGCACCAGCGCAGCCACCGTCGTGGTCCACACCAGAAGCACGGTTCGGATTTCAACCCGGAAGCGCTCGACTCGCCAGGGGCGGTACAAGCTGCAAATCTCCGCGGCAACCGTGAACGCAAGGATCACGATGACCAACAGCGTGCTCGCCTCCGCAGTCCACCGCTGATGGTAAAGGCTGCTGACGAGCGGATATGTGGCGGCGATCAAGAACAGATCGGCCAGCCTTTGAACCGTATGAAGCGCTTGTTCGTTGCTACGAAGAATTCCCAACTTCACCGGAGTCCTCCCACTCTGCTGTCCCGAGAAATTCTGAATCGGTGTCGTTCACGTCCAGATGTTGTCTCAGTCTACGGAACTCAAGTCCAGAGTGGCGTGAAGCTTCGGTGAATAGTTTGTCGGCACCCAGTTAACGGATTTTCACCCTAGGGGAGGCATCCATGTTCACGTTTTTGACATGTCACGGAACGGACTAATTTGATCCGCCAATGCTGCGCGTTGCAGGCTTCGTCGTTGCAGCCAGCGTGAGGTAAATCCATAGCTGGCGCTGATGAAAATGAAAATCCGGGGTCGCCAAGGGTGGCGCGCGATCTGCCCACAGTCCGCCGCATTCTGCAAGGACGTAGGCAGACATCCGCTTGCGCATCCAGACACCCAGCGAAAAAACCGTCTCGTCGGGTTGTCCGACTCCTGGCGCCGTGGGTACCTCACCGAACACAGTGGCAAAAGCGCCGCGCAGCCCAAGTGCCCCTCGCCGTGACGAGACCGCGTCGAGCTGACCGGCGGCAAACCATTGCCGCACCCCCACGCCGATGACCGGATCGAGAAAGTGATCGACGCCAGCAGAGGCGCGAGCTGAGAAGGTCGCCTCGTCCCAGCGCGCCACGCGGGAAACGAGTTCGACCGACCCGACCGGGCCGATCGCCACCTCACCTGGGGAATCGATCGATGCCCCCGAGGTCAGCGTCGATTGCGCGTAACTCAAGCCCAGTCGAAGGCTCAGGTCGACGCGGCGCGCGAGGGCTCTCCGCCAGGTTGTGGCCGGGGTCACGACGAGGAAATGAGAGTCGTTCGAGTACCATGCTTCTTGGATCGGTACATCAACCCGGAACGTGTCGACGTGTGACGCGCGGAAACCAAGCCCTGGCCCGCCCGATAGGGCGACCTGCTGAGTGACGGTGTCCGGAGGCAGCCCGGCCGGCACCTCCAGCCAGCGCCAGTAGAAGGCGGTGCCGCCGAGGCCAAACGTCCAGCGGCTGCTCAATTGGATGCTGAGCACGCCCTGGGCAGTAGTGGCCGAGACTTGCAGGACGGGTGGAAGCGCAGCTTGAATCGTTCCGAGCACCTGGGGCAGCGCTGTGTAGTCAAGTGCGCCGACCGACCCCCCGACAGAGGCCGTCACCTGGGTTCTTCTCGACAGTCGAACGTCCAGCGCGAGGCCAAATGTGTGAAGGACGAGGAGATCCGTCGCGGCGGGAAGGTGGGGAACTTGCCAAAACAATCGCGGACTGTACCAAGCCGTCCAGACCATCCCCGGTCTTCCCACGCCGAGGTCCACCCTGGGGGTGATCAGCGCTGCGGCGAAGGACTGGGTGGGCAGGTTTGAAAGTGCGGGGGCTTCTCCGGCGCGGAATTCGCTTCTCAGGGTTGCGTCAAAAACCAGAGTTCCGGGGAGGGCGTCGAGGGCCCGAGTCTCCGAGACGATCGCCTGCGGCGAGGTAACCGCCGGATTCGTCAGTTCGGCCAGCAGGACATAGCAAGGCAGGAACGCCGTTGACACCGCGCCCGGGCTCGCCTAATCGACGACCACGATGTCTCCGTCGCGGAGCCGAAACTCGATCGCGTGCGGCTCCGCGGCCGTCAGATCGGCAGCCGCGAATCGGATACGTTGGATCGTGTTTCCGTCTTTTCGGATGACGAAGATCCGATTCTTGTCGGCGAATTCGCTCAACCACCCGGCGCTGGCTAGAGCCACCAGAATCCCGCGGCCGCGCGTCAGCTCATACGATCCGGGCGCCTTCACCTCACCGACGACGTTCACCCTGATGGGCGCTATCTTGGCGATCGAAACGCTCACCTCGGGCCTCGCCAGGACGCCGGTGAGCTTGACCCGCAGATCGGAGGCGACCGCGTCGGTCGTCTGCCCGCCCACTGCGACCGAGCCGACGGTCGGCTGTGAGTATTCCCCTTGATCGCCCACGACGAACTCGCCGGACAGCGCCGGTTGGTCCCGGACGACCACCCTGATTGTGTCCCGCGGCTGGATGATAGCCGCGCTGTCCAGTGACACAGGCATGTCCTGAACCCAGACGAACGGCTGCTGACTGGCGCACCCGACGGTGCTCAACGCCATGGCCGTTACGACCCAGATCCGGATTGATCGGCCCCGGAGCGGCTCGGTCAACGCCGACACATCAAAACCGACGGTCGCTCGGTCGGCTCCGGCGAGCCAGAACCTCGGGCACAACCACCGGCTGCTCCGAGATCGTCCGGGAGACGAACTTTTTGGCCTCTCGCGCCGCGATGGCCAGTCCGGCAATTAATAGTCCGATGAAGAGTCCGAAGCCGCCGCGCTTGCCCAGGGTCGGCAAGCTGCGCGCGCGCTCGAGGTGGACAGGCGCCACCTCGTATCGGGACTCTGCCGAAACCTGCTCGAGGTCCAACTGGATCTTGGCCTGTTTGAGCTTGGAAGACAGGTCTGTGTCGACGCGCAGCGCCGCCTCTTCTTGATGATTGAGGTCAGCGAGCTTCTGCTCCACTCGGGGAAGCTGCCGCTCCACTCGCTGGACCGAGTTCAAGCTCCGCTGGGTCTCCGCGAGGTTGCTCCGCGCCGCTGCGATCTGGGCGCGTAGCTTGCTGACGCTCCGTTGGGCCTGGAGATAGTTGGGGTCCGACTGGCGCGCCAACTCGGACGTCGGCGACTGCAGCTCCTCCTTGGCGAGGACTTCGAGTCGCTGCTTTTCATTCTTGAGCGCCAGCACCTCGGGGTGGGCATCGCCCAAGCCACGGGCGTAAGCCTCGGTGAGCTTGCGGTTCGTATCCGTCAGCGACTGCGTGTACATCTGCGACCATTGGAACTTTCTTTCCGCGTCAGGCCGATGGGTCTGGAGTTGCGACTCTTCGGCCATCAGATCTCCCGAGAGCTGATGAAGCTGCGACGACAGCTCGTCACGCCGGCTTTCGAGCTCGAATCGAGTGTTGCCGGCCTGGGAGTTCTCGGGGAGGTGATCGGCGTTTGCCTCTCGGAAGGCGGCCCGCTCCGCGCTGATCCGCTTGACCTCCAACTCGGCAAATTTGGACTGGCCGCGAAGAAAGTCTACTTTGGCCGCCAGCTCGCGCAGAGATTCCGCAATCGAGGAACGCACGTAATTCTGCATCTGCACGGCCAGGAACTCGGCAGCCGCCGGTTGCGTGCTCATCTTATCCTTGAAGCTGACTCGAAACGTGTGGTCGCCCGTTTCGTCCGTTTTGAGCCTGCTCGCGATCGATGCGATCAAGGAATCAGGTGGCGTCAGCCCCGTGAGCTTTCGATAGCTGGCGCTGATGACATCGGACTGGCCCAGGGTTCGTGCAGATTTTTCCACGAACTGCGAGGAGTCGCGACCGCCATTCTGCCAGGGATCATCGCCGGGATTATTCGACAGCGTGAGATGCGGAAGGAGCCGGACCTCCGTGGTCGCCACGACGCCCGGGGGAAGCACGAACAGTGAGGAGACGCCAAGCAGGGCCCCGAACAGGGCGAGACTGACCAAGAACACGGCCCGCGCCCGGACGAATCGGTAGGCGGCCACCAGCTTGCGTACCAGATCTTCGAGGGAGAGCCCCTCCTCTTCATTCGAATTGACCCGGGCCGCCAGGGGCGGCGCCGGAACGATCGCGATGGCGGGGCTGGGCCGTCCCACGCGATCGGGCAACCGGATGGTGGCCATGGTGGGCCGCTCCAGCAGAAATATGAAGTCGATGTTTCCGACCGTGACCCTGTCGGCATTGCGCAGAGGTGAGCGGACCGTTCGTTTGCCGTTCACCAAAGTCCCGTTCGTAGAATTCTCGTCGACGATCTCGAACTGTTCGGTCTCATGCCGAATGCTGGCATGGTGGGACGACACCGAGGCGTCAATGATCCGGACGTCGACTTCGGGGGCTCTCCCGATAATCGCTGATCTGGCCTTCAGGGCGTAGACCTGCTGGGGGACGTCGCCCAGGAAAACGACCACGTAGCCCCACGGCCTTTCAGATCCGACGGCCTGCCCCAACTCGGAATCAAGGCCGCCGCTCAGTCCGGACCAGCCACCATCTGAAACCCGTTCTCCCGCCATGGTTGATAGCTGCGTCCCTGATTGAGTACCAACGCTAGCATGTCCGACGGCCGATGACCATAGGCGCCGCGTCGCGTTGTCTAGCCGGCAGGTTGCAAACTCTTGGAGACAGCATCCTGACGAATCCGCCCCGCCGCCCGCCTGGAAATCCGGGCTAGCAAGAGCGACAGGCCGAAACACAAGATCAACACGCCTGAAACGAAAATGAGCCGCCGCCGTCGCCGTACGTTGTCAGCCTCTAACGCAGCCGTTCGTTCGGGGATGATCACCGTTCGGGAGAAGTCCTGAGCCGGGTGCGTGATTCCTGGTTTGCGCTTCTCAGGAGGAGCTGGTGACGGGACCACCGCAGGCATGACCGTCGAGACGGAGCCGGTCTGTCGACGCAGGCTGGGACCACCGGCCGGCGTGCGCCGGCGAACGAACGCCGCGACTGCGGTCGGCGGCGCGAGACACCCGTTCGCGACGGCGGCAGCCAGCAGCGCGCCTGCCATCTCTTCCGCGCTGCCGTAGCGATCTTCCCGCGACCGGCTGAGCGCCCGCAGACAAACCGCGTCGAAGCAGGCGGGCGCACCGTAACGGCTGGGAGGCTCCACTGTCTTGCGCAGGACATTGGCAACGATCTGCTCGTAACTGTCGGCGGCGAACAGAGGATGGCCTGTCAGCATCGTCCACATCACGATGCCCGCCGCGAAGATGTCCGTCCGTGCGTCCAGCGGCTCACCCAGGAGCTGCTCCGGCGCCATGAAGGCCGGCTTCCCCAAGATCATCGGATCGGCCAGACCTCCCTCTCCCAGCGCCGTGAAGCGCGCGCTTCCGAAGTCCGCGAGTCGGGCCACTCCATCGACACCCACGAGGATGTTCGGTGGCGATAAATCGGCGTGGACAAGCCCGACCCAACGACCACCCTCGTCCGTCAGGCCGTGGGCACTCTGAAGCCCGCGTAACACGTCGACGAACACGGCGGCCAAAACGCCGGGGGGCATCGGTTGATCCAGCGAAATCGCGTCGAGGCTACCGCCCTCGATGAGCTGGAGCACGATGTAGGGCTGCCCCTTGAAGCTACCTACGTCGAGGACGGACTGAACGTTCGGATGATCGATTAGCCCACCGACCTGGATTTCACGGGCGAAGGAACGTTCGGCCGCCTGCTCTTGTCCCGAGTCCTGGCGAACAACCTTGATCGCGAACATCCGCCGAAAGCCAAAGGTCCCCGTACGGCGGCAAGCGTAGACTGATCCCATTCCGCCCTGCCCGATCCGGGAAGTGACGTCGTATCCTCCCAACCGAAAGAGCGGCTCCCCGCCTGTGCCCCGGATCGTGACTTGTGGCGTCTCGACCGGAACCAGGATCCGTCGAGCGCACAGGGCGCCCAGGTGGCGAATGGTCGCTTCCTCTGACAATCCGGCAACACGGGCTATCCGACCGACGGGCAGGTGACCATCGACGAATCCCAACAGCAGCCGTTCTTCCGGTCGCAGGCCGGGCAAAGCCACGGGGCCTCCGGCCACGGCCATCCCTGACGGCACCTCGGGTCCGCCTTCGGGTGAAGCGCCCGGGACCCGCGAGATCACGCGTGGCGAAACCGTCAGCACAGTGGTTCGCCGCAAGAGCGGGCCGCTTGGCTCGCTGGTGACGGAAAGGCGCGGCGCCCCCTGCTGGACTGGGTCACTCACAACCTTTTCATCATACATGACGAAGTGCTACATCCGTGTGACTCATGGATACTGCGGCGAACAGTGTCGACTACCGGACGGGCCAAGCCGCGATGGGTGGAGTTCAGGCTCTACCCGGCGATCCCCTCGATCAGAGCGCCACGAACCGTCCGGCGGAACTCGTAGCTAAGCAGGTCGGCTCGGCCACTCGTTGATACGGAGTCCGTTCCTCGATGCCAAACGCGAATTTGTTTGCGTGGTTCATGCTGATCGCCTTCGTGCCGATGTCGTTGGCGGCTATCGCGATCTGGCGACCGGCGATCTCCGTTCCGGTGGTGATCTTCGCGGGTCAGATGTTTCTCCCGCCTGTCATCGGATTCGTGATCCCCGCGCTACCGCCGTTCGACAAAGAGATCATTCCTTCATTGAGCGCCCTCATCGGCTGTTTGATTTTCAGGCCAGGCGTCTTTCGAGGAGCACGCCCCGGCAAGGGGATCGACAAGTTCCTCATCCTGATGATCGTGGGGTTCCTCGGATCGTGGCTGACCAATCGAGACGCTCTGGTGTTTCCCCGCGGAGTCGTGCCGGGGTTGACCGTCTTCACCTTCATTGGCGGTACGATCGCGATGCTTCTCACCTGGGGGCCTCCGATCTTCCTTGGCCGAACCGTCATACGGAGCTCTCAGGACCTCCTAACCCTGGTGAAAATCGTGGTCGGGAGCGCGGTGATCTACACGATCCCGATGATGGTCGAGATGCGACTCAGCCCCATGCTGAATGTATGGGTCTACGGCTTCATGCAACATCAGTTCGTCCAGGAGGTGCGGGGTGGTCACTACCGCCCCATGGTTTTCATGGGGCACGGGCTGAGCGTTGCGTTCTTCACGTCCTTCGCGATCTTGGGGGCGGTTGGATTGGCACGGATTCGAGCTCAGGTGTTCGGTATCGGCGCCCGCAAGGTCGCGCTGTTCTTGGTCGTCATCCTGGTGGCCTGTCATTCGCTGGGCGCCCTCCTTTACGTTGTTTGCTTCGCGCCGCTCATCGTCCTGGCGAACACTCGCATACAGACCCAGATTGCACGCTGGACCAGCATGTTCGTCTTGACCTATCCGTTGCTTCGTGCGGTCGGACTGATTCCCGTGCCGGCAATCAACGCCTTCGTCCAGGATAACTTTGGCGCCGAGCGCGCCGGCTCGCTCGGGTTACGGCTCTCCGAGGAAGAGTACATATTGAATCGCACCCTCGAGCGGCCAGTGTTCGGGTGGGGAATCGGGAGCCGCGCATTTCGTCTGGATCCCATAACCGGCGAGAACACATCCACGACCGACGGAGCGTGGGCCATCGAATTCGGCCACCGCGGCATCGTGGGCTTCATTGCCACGTTCGGACTGGCCGTTTATCCGATCTGGAAGAGTCGCCGTGCCTTGCGCAGGCTTTCCAAGCCGGATCAGGTCTTGATCGGCTCGATGTGCTTGATGGGAGCCATCTACCTCGTGGACCAGATTCCCAATGCGACTTACGACCCTTACGCCACCTTCGTCCTGGCTGTTCTCTCTCGGGTCGTCACCAACGGACTGGAGGACGATTCGTTGGGTGCGGCAACGCCGTTTGTGACCGGCTCGTCGCCAAACGGCAATCCTGCTGTTTCCGGCGAGTCTTAGTGCTTTATGGCGACCATGAAGCCGACGTAAGGGAAGAAGTCGATGATTCCTATCGGACCCAACGGAACGCAAAACAGGGCTAGGACGGCCAGAAGCCAACCCGTGGAGGGGGCTGGCGCTTGCCTTCCCCCTAGCCTCAAAAAGGTTGGAACCACCAGCAGGGTCGCGAAGAAGTTCAAGCTCGAGAATCGGGCCCAGTCGGTGGCCAGAGCCAGTAGACCAAGCGGCGAAAAGAGGAGCAGGAACGACAGGTCCAGCTTCCGACCGGCGGACCGATAAAGGACCAGCCATAGGGCCAGCAAGCCGACCGAAACGCCGATGGCGCCCAACCAGAGCGACAGCGGATGAAATTCGATGACCGCACCCATTGTCCACGGAGAAACCCCGACATCAAACGCCTTGCCCACTGCGTCCGATCGTCCGTGAATGGCCGTGAGAGCGGCGATGCCAGCCCCGACCAGCGCCATCGCTGCAATCATGATGTCATTCCACCTGGTCGATGCCACTGACAGCTTCTGGCCATGGACCTCTTCCGGACGCAGCCAGAGATACTGAGCGACAATCACCGGGACGCCATACAGCGCGAATCCTTCATGCGTCAGGATGCCAAACGCAGCCAGCAAGGGCATCGGCCAACACACGCCCCGCTCCACCAGGATGAGGGACACGGCCAGCGTGACCAGACAAATCTCGTCGTAGCGCAGAAAATCGTAGCCGAGATTCTGAAATCCGAGCGGGCTCGCTATGGCGATCAGAGTCAATGCGTCGCGGTAGGGGGCGTCCAGGTCGCGCAGACGGAACTTCAGCAAAGCGACGAACAACAAGAAGACGAGCAAGTAGAGCACGATGGCGCCGACAAACCTCTGGTTCGGGGGAAGCCACCGCATGAGACAGCCCAGAGTCCCTCGCTTAACGAATCCAAAATCGATGTAGTTGACCGAGTAGTTGGTCACTTTCCAGGCATAGGTATTGCTGAGGCGCGCGAACGCCTGAGCCGCCGGGAGCTTGATGAACCACCGAAGATCGAACGCCAGCCCGAGAAGAAATGACGCAATCGATAATGGCCACCAGAAGCGGCGCACAAAGCCTAGCACCGCCTTGAGGCGAGGATCCATTGAGCTCAATCGACGCTACCCATTGAGCGAAGCGGGTGTCAAGGTGCCGCCGCAGTCTCGCGTTCTTTACGACATTCAGTCACGATTTGTTACCAAACGGAGACAGCGTCGCGACGTCCTCGTTGCGCGACCAGCGGACCGCTGGGGTCCGTTCATCACGATGCCGGCCGCGACGCGTTCAGTGCGACCCCCACCACGAGACCGAGCGCCACCAGAGCCAGACCGCAGCAGCAGGCGATCAGACCCCGCCGCGGCGTGAACCAGGCCGCGCGCCTGGCCATGATGGCGCTGTCGATGAAGCGGTAATGGGCGGCGCAGGCGGTGAACGCGATCGCGAAGGCTCCGATGCCTGTCAGCACCGGGCCGGTGTGAAGGTGGCGCACGATCGTCTTCTGGAAGAACAGCCCGATCCAGTGATCGAGGTAGAACGGGTACGAGATGCCCCCGAGCCACGGGCCGAGCTTCAGCGGCCGGCGCGGGCGCGCAAGCAGCGCCACCACGCCCACCGCCGCAAACGGCACGGCCGATCCGTACGACAGGCAGCCCACGCAGACCAGGCCGACGGCTGCCCCCAACATCCCGACCACGAGCGCGACACCGCCCGGACGCAGATACCAATCGCCGAATTCGTCGCGGCTGATGGCGAGCAGGACGCCCAGTGCGACCGACGCGAACGCGTACTGGTAGGCGAAGTTGAGCACCACGATAGCGACCAGCGCGGCGACGACGATGGCCCGCCGCCGCCGCAGGAACACCATGAGGAACGGGGCGAACAGGTAGAATTGTTCCTCGACGCAGATCGACCAGAAGTGGTTTCCGGTGCCGTGCAGCGGCATGCGCGCGGCGAACCTGGCGAGCTGAGGCGGGCCGAAGAAGTTGTAGACGAAGGTCGCCTTGTAGAAGAAGAACTCCCAGACCTTGGGATCGTGCAGCTGGTGTTGAAGCGCGCTGCCCGCGAACAGCAGCCCGATCGCGATCGCGTAAGGCACCCAGATTCGCGTACTACGGTTGAAGTAGAAGCGCGGGAGATCGGCCGGTAGCGATTGAAGCAGGATTCCTCCAATGAGGAACCCGCTCAGCGCGAAGAAGACTTGAACGCAGGCGTTTCCGAAGTTGTCGGACCCGAAGGGGTGCGCTCCCGCGTGCGTGACGAAGACACCGATCGCCAGAAGGATCCGAAGGTAGTCGAACCAGGCGAAGTATCGATCGCTATGTCTGACTCTCGCTTCGGGCACCAACGACCACGTCGGCTGTGATGCTAGCATCGTCTTCAGGACTGCCGGTACGCAACCTGGATGGACGTACACACCCGCGGGATGACGAGGTCCTTCGCTGAACGCGGCCCCGGGGCCAGGGAGATTGGGAACGCCTACACATACCTACATCGAGGCGACTGCGCGTCATCGCCGACGGTCGTGCTTCATGGCCGCGGCAGAACCAGGAAGGAAGTTACGCGTGACCGGCGCGGACATGTGATACGTACCGGTCCCGGACGCGATCGCGTTGGGTCGGCAGTCGAGGGGGCATGATGGCAGATCAGGTGCTCGAGTCGCTGAAACGCATGGTTCGCAGACAGATCCGAAGCGCGGGTTACAACTTCTACCGCGTTTCGGATCAGGAGCGCTTGTTCGGCGGCGAGCAGATCCTGTTCGAATGTCGAGCGGTTGGCGGCTGACCTCCAGGTCGTCTCGGGCGATGGCGTACATTGGGACGGGCGACGGCTGGATCGGCTCATGGTCTCCGGGGATCGGAGACCCAAACGTCATGGGCTGGGTGACCGTGGTGGCTTATGCGGCCGCCGGCTGGCAGTGCGTCACGCTGGGACGCAAAAAAATCCCTGGCATGCCGGAGGACGAGAAGCGCGTCTGGCGGTGGCTGTCGGTGATCATGATCCTTCTGGGCGTGAACAAGCAACTCGATGTGCAGACCGCGTTCACGGAAATGGGCCGCGTCGTCGCGCGCGCCCAGGGATGGTACGACACACGCGCGCACGTCCAGAGACGGTTCATCGAGCTCGTGTTGGCGGGTGCGATCGGCACCGTCGGGGTGGCGTTATTCATCGTGCGCCGCATGCCGCGGGCGACAAAGCTGGCGATCGTCGGCTTGGCGACGTTGGCCGCCTTCGTATTCATCCGCGCCACGTCATTTCATCGAGTCGATTTGATCCTCGGAGCGCGGTGGCTGGGAATGAGGGCCAACTGGATCTTCGAGCTCGGCGGCATTGGCCTGATCCTCGCCGGCGCCCTGCTTCGCCGCAAGTCTCCGGTTGTGGCCCGAACGTCGTAAGCCGGATCAGTCGCTTCCAAAGGACGGCGGTGCGGTCGCGGCGGAGGGGGATGCCCCCCAGTTCGAAGGTGTGGACTGGAGACCGAACTCTAGGGTGTCCAGCGCGGCGCCGCTATCGAGCTGTTGGATGGGGATCCAGGTCGAATCCCAGCTGCTGCCGTTGATGGCGACGCTCGAGATGTATCCGTTCGTCCAGGGGCTCGAATTCGCCTCGACGAGCAGCTGGTGCCCGTCTTCGAAGGTCAACAGGACATGTTGGAAGCGGGGGGTGTTCACCGAAAATCCACCCACCCCTGGAATCAGAGGATAGAGGCCGAGGGCCGCACAAACGTACCAGGACGAGATCGCGCCCCAATCGTTGTTGCCGGGCAAACCGCTCGGGGTATTCGCGAACAGCGTCGAGAGAACCTTCTGGACGGCGGCCTGCACGTGGGACGGCCCTCCCGCCCAGTTCGCGAGCCATGGCGCCCGCAAATCCGGCTCGTTGCCAGCATCGAAGAAGCGGCAAGACTTCTGGACGGTTGTATCCGAGAAGTTGCTGCCGATGTTCGAGTATTGGGAGAAGAAGAAGTCGTAGCGCGAAACGAAGGCCGTGGGACCGCCCATGGCCGTAATCAGGCCCCCCACATCCTGCGGCACGGAGTACGAGTCCTGAGCGCTGCAGCTCTCTGTGAATCTGTTGGCCGTCGAAGACCCGGTCCCGTCGGTCGAGGTCGTGAAGGCACTGAACTGGGTGGCAGAGCTCTTGAACCACTGATAACCGGTGAAGCCGTTGTCCACCGCGCTCGTGTCGAAGGTGTCCTTCCATTTTCCGGCCCGGCCGGCGAGCGCGGTTGCGGTCGCGGTGTCTCCAACAGCTAGGGCCATCCGCCGAACCGCAAAATCCGTGAGCGAAAAATCTAGATGGTTCTCGGGAGTCGAATCACCCGCCAGGTAGTCGCCTTGCAATCCCCCACGCACGACGCCGCTGTTCGAGACCGCCAACAAGTCCTTGAGCGCGGTGGTCGTGTCGAAATTTGTGGCGCCAAACGCGTAGGCCTGCGCCGGTAGCGCATATTCGGGACCCGGCCCAAACCCGAAGGCGGAACCTTCGGCCAGGAACGGGAACACGAATCCCTGAAGGCTATTCGCGGCGCTCTGCTGGGCGACGTTGATGTACGACTGCGCGACGTCGCTCATCGTAGACGGAAACAGGTAGGCGAGGAGCGGCCACATCCCGCGGCCCTGGTCCCACGCAGAGATCGTGCTGTAGGCGGCGTGCCCTTTGGCCACCGTGTGAGCCTGATTGTCAGCTCCCCAATATTCGCCGTCGACGTCGCTCACGACGTTCGGCTGGATCGTGGCCTCGTAAAGGTTGGTGTAAAACTTGGTGAGCTCGTCCTTGGACGCGTTTGGATCGCTCACGACGATCCGGTTGAGCACCGCGTTCCAACGGTCGGTCGCCTGGCGACTGACTTGGGCAATGCTCGTACCGGCCGGAATTTCGCTGTCGAGGTTCATTTGCGCGTTTGCCAGCGACACATACGAGAGCCCCACCCGGAGATTCACCGTGGTTCCGACAGCGAAGGTCACGACAGTCCCCACATCGGTTCCCACCGAGGACGTCGTCTGGCCGGGTTGCATCGTCGCGCTATCGAACGACGCGACACTCGAGAACGGCTGATCGAACTCGATCACAAAATACAGCCGGTAGTCGCTCTTTCCGGCGAAACCCTGGACGATCTGATTTTTCTGGTCGATGACCGTCTGGTTGTAGATGGGCGCCGAGTTCAGAGATGACGTCTGCGAGTTGCCGAGGTCGAAGATGAGTGAAGCGGCGCTGCCGGTCGTCGGCCAGGTGATGCTTCCCACACCGGCCCGGTCGGTAACTGCCAGCCGGACAGATATCCCCGACGCCGATTTGACGCTGTAGGACCCGGGCGTCGCCGTCTCATCGGAGTGATTGAACTTGCTCTCATATGGCGAGACCGTGTTGGTGTTGGGAACCGTCCGCACCGACGGAGGCGATGTGGTGACTGTGCCCGCGTAGGGCAACATGACGCCCACACGCGGTCCGTAGCCGGTATAGTGAGTGAAGCTGAAGCCTGCGAAGTTCGGCGTGCTGTAGTCGTACTGGTTGGACTCGTACCGAGCGTTGTCCAGGCTCCACTGGATCATGCCGAACGGACGGGCAGCGCCGGGAAAGCTCTGGCCGTCAGCGGTGGTTCCCATGAAGGGGTTCACGTAGCCGGTCAGATCGGTTCCGACAGGCATGCCGGCGTCCGGCGGCGGCGTCGCGCCCCCGCCCTGGCCCGCCGTTCCCCCCGTGCTGCCACCGGTCGAGCCGGCATCCTGGACCGAACGGCCAGCGGACCCGCCCTTGCCGCCAACGACTGAGCCCCCCTGCCCAGCCGGGCTCATCGCAGAGCCGCCACCCGCCGAGGCCGCGTCCGGAGTCGGCGTCATCAGTACGGTCGTGTTGGGGGGGCTCGCCGGGCTGATGATGCCGTGGCACCCACCGAGGAATGCGCAACCTGTCAGAACCAGCGCCGGAAACAAACCGATCCGGACATTCACACGATCTCTCAAGGAGGGGACCATAAAAGCTCTACTGCGTGTCGCCCTGCGCGATGATACCTGCTTCCACGAAGACTCTCACCCGTTTCGACAAGTTCGTCGGCCGCCTAAAGGCGACATGTAGGGCCCGGGGGCGCCTTTGAGAGGCTCTATGCTACAGTCGCTCGCGAATGCAGATCGGGGAGGCGTGCGGATGAGCGGCAGAATTCTCGTGACGGAAGGGAGTAGATCCCGCCGGCTCATCATCGGGGCCCTTCTGGGAGGCGCCCTGGCGTCGATGGTTGGGTTCGGGATCGTCGGCGTCGGCCGCGCCGGCCAACTCGGGTTTGATGGGCGGGTGTTATTCGCGGCCGGTCGGGCTTGGCTCGACGGAGCGAACCCTTACGACCACGCACAGCTCTCCCGCGCGGTCGCGGCGATGCCGGGAATGGACCTGTTCCAGGTAGAGTTCCTGTACCCGCCGCAATCGTCTGCCCTGTGTCTGCTTTTGGCTCTCTTCAGCTACCCGGCTGCCCGGGTGATCTGGCTGATGCTCAATCTGACGTCGATCGCGGCCATCGCGTGGGGGTCGGTGTCCCTCCTCGACGCAGAGTCGCGTGACGGTAAGCCGGGCGCGGCCGGGGGCGATCGTTGGTCGCGGTGGGTGTTACTCGCTGTGGTGATCGGGGCTCCATTCACGACCCATGTGCTTTGGATGGGCCAGACCAGTTTGGTGGCCTTTGCCGCGACGATGGGCGCCTGGATTTGGGCGCGACGCAAACACTGGCTCGGAGCGGGCCTCTGTCTGGGTCTGGCGAGTTTCAAACCGCAGCTGTCAGTGCTCATCGCCTTTTGGTTCATGCTGGATCGCGATTGGCGCACCCTCTTGGTTGCCGCCGGGACAGCCTTGGTTCTCGCGCTCTTTCCCATCGTCTCTCGGGGACCGATTGGCGCTTTCTCTGCCTGGGTCACCGGCGTTCGCTCGGGCTACGACCTCGTTTTCAACCTCCCCGGCGCCCCGCACAAGGTGGGCCTCGAGAGCGTCATGACTCTGCTGGGCCTCAGCTTGCCCTCCGCGACTTTCTCGGTTCTCGCACTCGTCTCGACCGTCATCCTCTGGCTCTGTCGCGCCCGTCTGGATCGGACGGACCTTTTTGCACTTCTCATGGCCTTCACGTTTTTGTTCTCCCACTACCTGCACGACTACGACTACGTGGGCCTGGCCCCCCTGTTCGTGTCGATTCTGCGCTACGGGCGCGGAGGCGAGACTCTTCCGGCGATCGCCAGGGTCGCGCCGGTCCTGCTCTTCATCCCCGAGCGCCTGGTTCGGCGAGTTGGGGTACCCGTGCTCGAGCAATGGCGAACCCTGCTCATCGCCATTCTGGCGGCCTTCATCATAAACTTTGCATACCAGCAGCAGCGCGGGCGCTCCTTTGCGCCCGCGGTCAATCCAGAGTGATCCCCCCGGAAGGCTGGACCAGCAGCTGGCTTAACGGCACTGGTCTCAGATCAGAGACTTCGGCGGAACCTCGTACTCGATGTACTGCGAGAATCCTGATCCGTTCCCGACCCTGATGGCACCCATGCGTTGCAGGCTGGAATCGAAGATTCCGGTCACGATCTGGGTCGTCTGCTCGTTCCACGTGCTGTCCACCAGCCAAACGTGGCGACCCGGGCGATCCTGTAGATCGCGCCGCAGCCCCAGAGCGAAATCTCGGGTCTTTGCCTTATAGTCGGCCAGATTTTTCAGGGTTGGCGTCTCGTTGTACCATCCTGGGTGGCTCGCGAGATCCGGAGGGTAGGCGACGATCGCAAGCTGCTTGGGCCGTGGGGCGCGCCCCGCGTAGTAGTAAAAGACCGTGATGTAGTTATCGAGGCAAACGACAACGTCGCCATCGCCGGCGGAGTCCTTCAGGGATTGAATTCCCGACCAGGCCGACTGGTTGAGGATCTGTCTGGCATGGTCCCCGCGCAGCTGGGCCAACACCATCACGGGTAGAATCGCCATGACGAGCACGATGTTCATCCGCGTGATCACCCGTCCAAGAACGAGGACCAGAACGACCATGAACGGGAACATGGTGGGCAGGTAGGTCATCCCACCCTTCCAAAAGTCCTGACCCACGATCAGCGCTCCCAAGAACGGACCAGCGAATGCCACCGCCCACATCGTGGCGAATATCGAGAGGCGGGGATCGAAACGGACGGACTCGCGCTGTTGCGTGCGCCGCGTGAGCAGGTACGCCAAGGAGCAGACAACCAGCCACGACGCGACCATGGCCCATCGCTTGCCGTAGTAGCCGTATATTTCATGAGCGGCCACACCAAGCCACGGGACTGACCGAGGCGTATTGCCGGGAAACCGACCGCTCACCAATTGAGCATGAAGGTGCGCGCCCCAGAGCAGCAAGAACAGGACGGCCGGACCGCCGAGCGCCAGAGCCGCCTTCAGCCAGTCCCTCCGGACGAAGAGCAGGAAGACGACCCCCTCCGACAGGAGCACGAACGCGAAGTAGTAGTGGGTCAGCATTCCGGCCAAGTTGGCGATCCCGAGGCAGATGGCGGCGATTCGCCGTGGGCTCGACCGAACGAAAACAACGTAGAAACTGAGGAGGGCCGCGCATGATTCGAAGAACAGGAGGGTGAACATGCGGCCATAATCGGCTGCCTCGATCAGCACCGGGCAGCATGCCACCAGAACAAGCAGGACCTTCAATTCGTTCCGGCGAAAGACCTGACGACCGATCAATGCGGTCGTTGCGAGAGAGAGCAGGTAAAAGGTCCCTGACAGCCCCCTGACCGCCCTCTCCGAGTCTCCAAATACGCGGATCCAGATGCTGAGGGTCGCGTGATAGAGCGGCGGATGGGGCTCAAACGAAATGAAGCGCCAAATGTGACCCCAACCATTTCCAGCCAGCCAGACCGCGTAGCTCTCGTCCTGAAACAGGCTGGTTGGACTCCGAAAGAACGCGAAGATGATCGCGGCGAGAGCGAGCGCGATCCAGTAAGCGACCGACCAGAGCCCAAACGCGGAGACCTCCGTCGAGTCTTTCCCACCGAGAAGCTTGCCGGGCAAGGCCAACAAAAACTCCCGCAGCTCCTTTGCTTTGTCAAGCCCTCACGTCGCAATCGGGTCGTCAAAAACAGGACACACCTCGGCCGTCACCACTGAATTCGGAGGCGTCGGTCGACGTCTCGGAAACACTTCCCACACATACACCGCCTGAGGATTTTCGTGCGCGAGGCTAGCGCGTTGCCAGGTTGTTTCGAACGGCGCCGATTCGCCGCTGCGACGCGTCCGTTGTTTCTCCTCTTGCAGTGACTCGAACCTTGTTAGTGTGTGGCGCATGAATATCACTTATGGTTCTTCGCGCGCGAGGGCGGAGGACTGACGTGACCTTCCCCCGCGTGACCGTCGTGGTTCCGACCTTTCGCGAGGTCGAGAGCCTGCCACACTTGATCGATCGCCTGGCGGCCGTTCGGGAAAAGCACGCGCTCGATCTCGACGTTCTCATCATGGACGACGACAGCCGGGACGGCTCCGTCCAGCTGATCGAGGCGCGGCCCGAGGAATGGGTGCAGATCGTCGTGCGAACTTCCGACCGCGGCCTGAGCCCGGCGGTCATCGACGGGCTCAGGCAGGCGCGGGGAGATGTCCTGGTCTGCATGGACGCGGACCTGAGCCACCCGCCCGAGGCCATTCCCGAAATGCTCGCGAAGCTCGACGCTGGCGCGGACTTTGTGGTCGGCTCGCGTTACGCGCCCGGCGGCACGACCTCCGACGACTGGGGCTTCCTTCGCTGGCTGAACAGCCGCGTCGCCACGTTGCTGGCCCGACCACTCACCGGCGTGAGTGATCCCATGTCCGGATTCTTCGCTCTGCGCCAATCGACATTCGCGGCCCGCCGGGAGCTGAACCCGATTGGATACAAGATCGGGCTCGAACTGATCGTCAAGTGCGGCTGCGAACGCGTCGTCGAAATCCCGATTCACTTCGAGGATCGACGCTTTGGCCAGAGCAAGCTGACGTTCAAGCAGCAGCTGTACTACCTGCAACACCTGCGACGACTCTACATGTTCAAGTACGGCGTCTGGTCGCAGCTGGCGCAGTTCCTGGTGGTGGGCGGGATGGGGACCATCGTGAACCTCGGAGCGCTCACCTTGCTTCTGTCGTTGGGGGTTCGCGCCCGCCCGGCGGTCGCCGCCGCCATCTTCGTGTCGGTGCTGTTCAACTTCGTGCTCAACCGGCGGTTTAGCTTCTCGTTTGCGCGCCGGGGGCCATTGATTCGCCAACTTGCGAGCTTCGTCGCCGCTTCATCCGTTGGCGCCGCCGTCAACTACGGTCTTTCGGTGTTCATCCTGGGGCGTGCGCCTTCCTGCCCACCGCAGCTCGCGGCTCTGGTGGGCATCGCGGCTGCGACCACCGTCAATTTCGTTGCCAGCCGATACTTGGTGTTTCGCGTCCGACGGATACGACTCGGCGTGCCACCGCCCCCCGACTAGGGATCGCATCGCGCGCTTCACTCGACGCGCTGATTGTGCGAGAAGGCAAAGGATGGCGACGCGGACAGAGGAGTCGGAGAGCTTCCTGAGCGGCGAAACGGCCCACGTGCAGTGGGAGTCCGACTACCTCAACCCCGACCTGGACCGCCTGTATGACGCCGCGTTCGCCCGGCTGGTCGACACTCTGGGCGCGCGACCGGGCGCGAAGATCCTCGACGCGGGCTGCGGCTACTGCTTTCACGCCATGCGCCTGGCCCGCCGGGGCCTCGACGTGACGGGGGTGGACTTTTCCGATGCCGCGCTGGCGGCAGCCCGACGGAACATCGCGCAGGCGGGCCTGGGCGATCGCATCCGGGTCGAGAAGGGGGACCTGCGCGCCCTACCGTTCCCCGACGCCGCGTTCGACTTTCTGAGCTGCTGGGGCGTGCTGATGCACATCCCCGAGGTCGAGCGCGTGCTGACCGAGTTCGCGCGAGTCGTCAAACCGGGCGGCAGGGTCGCGCTCATGGAGAATGACGCCGCCTCCTGGCACGTCCGCCTCTGGGAGCCCGCGCTGCGGGCCACCAAGCGCCTGCTGGGCCGGAAGGTGCCCGAGCGCCACCGAAATGCGCGCGGCATCGAGGAGTGGTCCGCCGAGGACGAAGGCGGCCTGCTGGTCCGCAAGACCGACATCGGCTGGCTGACGAAGTTCTGCGCGGGCCTCGGGCTGCAGCTGGTCGCCCGGTTCCCCACCCAGTTCACCGAGCTCTATGTCCATATCCCGGCCCGGCCGCTCAAGCGACTCGTGTACCGTTTCAATCAGGCGTGGTTCGACCGGGGCGGCGGCGCGCGCGGCGCGATGGGGAACATGCTGGTGTTCGAGAAGCGCGCCTGAGCGTCCCCCCTTCGATTGACGCGCGTCGTCCCTGCGCATCCAGAGCGGAGCGCCGATGCTGTCCAATTCGGATGCCTTCGGGCATGCTATGAATCGCCATCAAGAAGGAGCTGTCAGGATGGCGTCGGGGTACCGGGTTGACGACTGAAGCCGTGGAAGCGATCGCCTCGCCGGCGAACGAGGTCGCTCGGGTGGTCGTGGCGTCCTCGTTCACCGCCGAGCCTCTCGCGGATTTGCTGTCGTTTCTCTTGAAGGAAGTCGGACTGGACCTGGAGGTCGCGCTGGCGCCCTACGGTCAGATCTTCCAGGAGCTTCTGGCCCCGGGAAGCCTATTTCGTCGAAACACGGGCGGTCCCAACGTGGTGCTGCTGCGTTTCGAGGACTGGTGGAGGGACGCGGCGGGGCCGTCGACGGGGATCGCGGCGGTCGCCGAGCGAAACTGCGACGACCTCCTCGCGGCGCTGCGCGCCTTCGCGGCGGCCTCGAGCGCCCCCATCGTCTTCGCCGTCTGTCCGCCCAGCCCATCTGCCCTCGAGCGGCCGGAATCCGCCGCTCTCATTCCGTCGCTGGCCGAACGACTCCGCGCCGGCGTCGCCGAGCTCCCCAACGTCACGCTGCTCGAGGATGGTGTTCGAACGCCGGCCGAAGCCGCTGCGTCCCACGACGCCAGCGGCGATCGGTTGGGGCATTTGCCCTACACGCCGGTCTTCTTCGCCGATCTCGCCGGCCGGCTGTCGCGCGCCGTTCACCGGCTCAAGTCACCTCCCTGCAAGGTGATCGTGCTCGATTGCGACAATACGCTGTGGAAGGGCGTGGTGGGCGAGGACGGGGTCGACGGAATCGAGATCACTGAAGCCCATTTGTGGCTGCAACGTTTCGTCCTCGCCAAGAAAGACGCAGGCATGTTGCTCTGCCTCGCCAGCAAGAACGTCGAGAGCGATGTGCTCGAGGTGTTCCGTCGGCGGAGCGAGATGGCGCTGAAGCTCCACGACATCATCGCCATGCGGGTCAACTGGCTGCCGAAGTCGGAGAACCTGCAGGCGCTGGCCCGAGAGCTGAACCTGGGCCTCGACAGCTTCGTCTTCATCGACGACAGCGCTCTAGAGTGCGCGGAGGTCGGGGCCAGCTGCCCGGACGTGCTGACGTTGCGCCTGCCGGTCGACGGCGACGTCGCGCGCTTCCTTTCGAACGTGTGGCCGCTCGATCAGGGCCCGGCCACCGACGCGGACCGCAAGCGGACGCAGATGTACCGTGAGAGCCTCGATCGCGACCGCCACCGGCGCTCCGCCTCGAACCTGACGGACTTCCTGGCGGGCCTGGAGCTGCAGGTGGACATCGCCGAGCCCGCGGCCGACCAGTGGCCGCGGATTGCCCAGCTCACGCAGCGGACCAACCAGTTCAACTTCACGACGCGGAGACGGTCCGAGAGCGAAGTCCTCAGGTTGGCCACAGAGGGCCGAACCTGCCTGGCGGTCCATGTGCGAGATCGTTTTGGCGACTACGGCCTGGTCGGCGCGGCCATCTTCCTTGTCGAGGACGACGCTCTGGTCCTCGACACCTTTCTCCTGAGCTGTCGGGTCCTCGGTCGCGGCGTCGAGCACGCCATGTTTCGCCATCTGAGCGGGACGGCCGGTCAGATGGGCCTGACCCGCATCGTCGCGCCGTTCGCGCCAACCGCCAAGAACGTTCCGGCCCGGCAGTTCCTGGAGAGCCTGGCCGCCGAGCGGCTGTCGCTGAACGGCGCCGAGCGGTTCAGCATGACGACGGCGCGCGCCGCCCAGCTGTTCCCGGCGGCGGAGTCTGCCTTCGGCGAGCCGGATGAGGCTCCGGCGCGCGCCGCCGTTCCCACTGTCGCTGCGCGCGACCCGCACCGGTCGGCTCGCTGGAATCGGCTCGCGCACGAGCTGGGCGAGCCCACGCGAATCCTGGCCGCTTCCACCCAACGGCGGTTGCGCCAGCGCCCCCTGGGCCTGGAGCTCGTTTCGCCGCGAAACCCGACCGAACGCCGCCTGCTGGAGATCTGGAAGAGCGCGCTCGATCTCCTCGACCTGGGCGTGCGCGATCCCTACTTCGACGTGGGCGGCACATCGCTGGCCGCTGTGATGATCTGCGCCGAGATTGAACGGGGCTTCGGCAAACGCCTTCCCCTCACCGCGCTGGTCGAGTTCCCGACCGTCGAGGCGCTGGCCCAACGGATCGATCGGGTCGAGGACACGCGATCGATCGTGCCGTTGCAGAGCGAGGGATCCGGGCTTCCCCTGTTCCTGATCCACGACGCCGACGGCGAGACGTTGCTCTACCGGAATCTCGCGCGCCGCTTCGCGGGCCGCCGCCCGGTCTTCGCGATCCAGCCGCAGGGGCGCGAGGACGCGCCCATCGTCCACACCCGGATCGAAGAGATGGCCGCTCACTACGTCCGTGAGATCCAGTCCATCCGGCCGCACGGTCCTTATCTGCTGGGCGGCCTGTGCGCCGCCGGGGTGCTGTCGCTGGAGATGGCGCTGCAGCTCGAGCGGGCGGGCGAAGAGGCGCATCTGGTGGCGGTCTTCGACGCTGCCGACGTCGAGGCCCAACCGATTCGGAACGTTCAAAACCAGCGCCGCCTTTCTCGGGTGCGAGAGGCGATCCAGGGAAAGAAGGTGACAGAGTTGGCCCGCGTCCTCGGCCAGAAGGGCAAGAACCTGGTCGTCTACGAGGCGCGGCGACGGCTGCAACGGGCGACGGATCGGCTCGCCGTCGGCACGCTGCGCCTCTGCATGCGCAACGGGCTACCGCTGCCGCCCTGGGCCCGTGGCCTCGGGGTGCGAAAGGTCTACCTGGCTGCGGAGTCTCGCTATCGGCCGAACGCGGAGATCCGCCACCAGATCGTCCTCTTCCGGGCCACCTCGGGGGAAGGCAGCGACGAGCCGTACGTGCAGCTCTACCAGGATTCGATGCTGGGCTGGCAGCGCCGCAGCGCCGACGGCGTCGTGGCAATCGATGTCCCGGGAGGACATTCGAGCATGTTGCAGGAGCCGAACGTGGCACAGCTGGCCCAGGTCCTGGCGAAGCGGCTGGACGAGCTGGATCCGCCGCCGACTGCCCGGATCGAGCTGATGACGGCCCGGACCTAGACCACGGGTTTCCAGAAGTTCAACGCGCCGTAACGGAGCAGATCGCGGCCGGCCTTGCGGTGGCGGGTGTCGCTGCGCCGCAGCAGGCGGTTCTTTGCCCTGAACACGGCGTGCCCAAACAGCCACGCGACATCGCAAGCGGCCGCGTACATCCGGCCGTGATGCTTCACGTAGTACCGCCTGCGCGAGTCGAACCAGTACCCGGGCGTTCGCCGGTTCTCGCGCTTGATTCCGGTCGAGAGGCCGCCGATGTGCTGCACCGCGGCCCCAGCCACGAAGTAGACCTTCCAACCGGCGTGGTGCAGTCGTCGCGCGAGATCGATCTCCTCGAAGTACAGAAAGAAATCCTCGTCGAAGAAACCAGCTGTCGAGAAGACCTCGCTGCGGAACAACATGCTGACACCCGACACCCAGTCCACCGGAGCAGACTCGTGAAGGGTCAGGGGCACGGTGTACCGACCGAGCAGGCGCGACAGCAGGCCCAGCGAAGCCCCCGATTCCAGCTCGCTCAGGATCGATGGAAACCTGAAGGCCTTGATGATGTCCGAGTCGTGATCGCGAATGAGGTTCCCCAGCAGTCCTGCGTCGGGGTGCTCGGACATGAACGCCACCAAGTGATTGAGGGCGCCCGGATCGATCACCGCGTCGGGGTTGAGGACATAGAAATAGCGCGGGGCTGCCCGGGACTCGAGCACATGCCGAATACCAAAGTTGACGCCGCTTCCGAATCCTCCGTTGTGACCGGAGCCGATCACGCTCACCAGGCTCGACCACTCGGAGCCGGAAAATGCCGCTTGCAGCTCTGTCAAAGAACCGTCTTGCGAGTCATTGTCGACCACGACAATCAGAGGATCCGTCAGCTTGTCCAGATCCTGACGCAACGACCGCACGGCGTCGATCGTCGCTCGCGCCGTCCGGTAGTTGACGATGATCGCGGCGACATCCATCGTGTGGAATGGGTTTAGCACTTCAGAGCTCCGAGGACTAGCGGGCGTCGAGCCTTCATGCGAGAGTCAGACACGCACGGAACGGACCCGAACTTGACGAGGCCCTCTCCTGATCTCGCCCGGCCGTTCGTGGGCATCGCTCTGCTCAGGGCGATGCGCCCCAAGCACTGGATCAAGAACCTGCTCGTGTTCGCAGGGTTCGTCTTCACGCTGAACGAGCGCTGGAAGCTCTTCTCGCCGGCGATGTGGGAGTTTCTTTCGCGGTCGGCCGCGGCGTTCGTGCTGTTCTCGCTCGTGTCGAGCTCGATCTACCTGCTCAACGACGCGGTCGATGTCGAGCGGGACCGGCAGCACCCGACCAAGCGCAACCGGCCCATCGCGTCGGGGGCTCTGTCCCGGATGACGGCGGTGATCGCCGCTTGCGTCCTGATGCTGGGCAGCCTGGTGGCGGCCTGGTTCCTCAGCCCCGAATTCGCCGCGATCGTGACCGGCTACGTGGTGATGCAGCTCGGCTATGTCTTCTTCCTGAAGCATGTGGCCTTGCTGGACGTGTTCATCCTGGCCATCGGTTTCGTGTTGCGCGCCTTCGCGGGTACGGCGGTCCTGCGGGTGGCGATCTCACCCTGGCTCTTCATGGTGACCTTGCTCGGGTCGCTGTTTCTCGGGTTCTGCAAGCGGCGAAACGAGCTCGTGCTGCTGGAGGCTGGCGCCGGCCACCACCGCAAGGTCCTGAAGGAGTACACCCCCTCGCTGCTCGACAGCCTGATCAGCATCGTCGCCTCGTCGACGATCATGGCTTACTCGCTCTACACCTTCACGTCACCAAAGCTCCCCTCCAACAACCGCATGATGCTCACCATCCCGCTGGTGATCTTCGGGATGTTTCGTTACGTCTACCTCATGCACTCGAAGAGCGCGGGCGGCAGCCCCGAGGAGGTTTTCCTGACCGACAAGCCGCTCATCGCGACGGTGGTTCTCTGGATCGCGGTCGCTGGGGTGATCCTCACGGGCCGCTGACGCCAGACGGCGCTTCCGTCCCGGGAGAGCTGGGCTCCAGAACCATCAGCTTGCGCTCGACCAGTTCCTGAATGACCAGCGCGGGCTTCTCCGACTCGATCTCTGCGGTCGGAAAGTCGTACGTCCAAATCCAGGTTGCCTGTTGGAAGTGGCGCGAGAGATATGGGATCAGCGCTTCGCCGAACGAGTCCCTCAGGATCACCGCAGACGCGATCTCCCCCCCGGGTGCCCGCGTCACGAACCTGGGCTGGCCGCGCACGTCCATTCGTTCGAAGTGAATCGGGGAGCCGTCATCGAACCGCCCATCGTCCCTGACGCCCGGGCGCAGGGACAGCCGTCGCTCCGGCTCGCGCAGATCCAGCTGCAGCCCGCTCATGCGGGCCAGATCGCCGCCAGGGGTCAGCGCGACGGTCTCGATCAGGTCCGATCCTTCCAGCGGCCGCAAGTCGGCGAACCAGGGTTGCAGGCGTTCGGCCAGCGCTCGGTAGCCGACGAACGCCCCCACGTCGTTCCAGTGGGTGTCCGTGAAGTGATAAAGGCGTCCGCTGGGCCGCGCGGCCTCGAGCGGGCGCGTCAAGTCGACGATCGCGACATCCGACGGCTGCAGCTGGGCGTCGAGCTGCTCCAGGCGCGAGGGCCCGGGCGCGCGCGTCAGCCAGGGGGGCACGTCCTGGCTGTAGATGGTCTCCTTGTTCGGCGCGATCACGACCACATAACGGATCCCGCGGGCGGCCAGCCAACGTCGCCGGCTCTCGAGGGTTTCTGCCCAGCGCGAAAGGCTGGCCTGCGAGAACGGATCGACGCGGCGGTAGTCGTCGGGGGTGCGCTCGCCGCTCAGGAACAGCCAGGGGCTGGCGCGCAACACCGACTCCGGCGCGGGCGATCCCCCCAGCACCGACCAGACGAAGCGGCCATGGGCGCGGACCAGGGCACCGCGAAAACCCATGTTCGACTTGAGGTACCAGATCAGACTGCCCGGCCAGCGGAGCAGCGATCGATCCAGATGCGGGCGCGGGAAGGGAACGACATCGCGGGTGGGGGATGGATTGGGGTCCAGCCCCAGCGCCAGGTCGAAGACCGGCGCCACCAGGAAGCCGAAGAAGATCACCGTCAGCGCCAACTTCCAGGCGTGTGTACGACTGACCGTGAACCCGGGCGGTGACAGCGCCAGGGGCGGGGGAGCGACGGGCGTGGGTGGCAGCGGCAGCGACACGATCAAAAACGGAAATAGATGAAGGGGCTGTATGAACCGGCGGCAATCAGCGCCACCGATGAAGTCAGGACACCAACCAGGCCCAGGAGGCGGGCGAGCTCGATGGCGGCATGAGGAGGACGACGACTTTCCGCAGCGGGGGCCAGCTTCCTTCCCAGATACGGCAGCACCGGCGCGGAGCCGAGCACCCCCAGCGCCGCCGCGATGACCACGGAGGCGTCGACGAACATTCGGATGCCGGGGACGGCCGTCTTGGGCTGGGCAAGGCCGGCCATTGCGCGCAGCAGCGCCAGCGCGTAGCTCAGCGTGTCGGCGCGGAAGAACACCCACCCCACGAGAACCACTGTCACTAGGTAGGCGTGCCGGAGCACCCGGCGCGGCACGGAGACGTTGGGGCCGACGGTCTTCAGCCCAACCAGCCGCTCGACCACCAAGAAGGTGCCGTGGAACAGCCCCCAGATCACGAAGTTCCAGCTGGCGCCGTGCCAGAGACCGCAGAGCATGAACACGATCAGCAGGTTCAGATAGCGTCTGGCTGGAGACACCCGGCTTCCACCGAGGGGAATATAGAGATAGTCGCGAAACCAGCTGGAGAGGGAGATGTGCCAGCGACGCCAGAAGTCGGTGACGCTGGTGGCGACGTACGGGTAGTTGAAGTTCTCGAGGAAACGGAAGCCGAACATCCGCCCCAGGCCGATCGCCATGTCCGAGTAGGCCGAGAAGTCGAAGTAGATCTGCAGCGCGTAGCCGACGACCGCGATCCAGGCGAGCTCGCCGCTCAGCTGGCCCGGCGGCAGGGCGAATATCTGGTCCGTCGGCCGGGCGACGATGTTGGCGATGATCATCTTCTTGCCCAACCCCAGGATGAACCGCTGGATCCCCTGGGCCATGTCGTCGAGGGCGACCGACCGGCTCTCGATCTGCGCCTTGACGTCGACGTATCGGACGATCGGGCCGGCGATCAGCTGGGGGAAGAAGGACTTGTACATGGCCATCTTGATGATGCTGGGCTGCGGCGGGCAGGTCCCTCGATAGACGTCGACGACGTAGGACATCCCCTGAAACGCGAAGAACGAGATGCCGATCGGCAGATGAACCTTGCCCACCCGGGAGGGCGACAATGAGAGAGCGCCCAACAAGGCGTTGAGGTTGTCGATCAGGAAGTTCGTGTACTTGAACCCAACGAGCAGCAGGAGATTGCCGGCGATCGCAAAGATCAGGACCCGCTTGCGCGAACGGGGAGAGCCCGCAGCAGGGATGGCCAGCGCGCAACGCCAGTTGAGCGCGATGGACGCAAGCAGGACCAGGACGTAGCCGTGCTCACCCCAGGCGTAGAACAGCAGGCTGAAGGCCAACAGCACCAGGTCTTGAAATCGAGCCCCGAGACCGAAATAGAGCAGTAGAACCGCTGGAAGAAAAAAGAAGAGGAACGTCGACTCGGAAAACAGCATCGCGGCGTCTGCGGCCTAGATCGTGACGATAACAGAAGCGGGCACAGGTTCGACAGCCCCGTGAAACAGATATCGTCGCAAGGAGAGACCGGGAAACAACGAGAGGCCGAGCGGGCACGCCGCCAATGGACCCGTTGGACGAGGAGCTGGAGCATGGCAGCCGGCACTGCGCGTCGAGGGCGGTCATCGGGATCGCGCGGCTCGCTCCCGTGCCGGGGTACACTAGCGGCGATGAGTCTTCGCTCGACGGGGAGCCGGATTGGCTGGTTTGCCCTTGCGTTGGCGACGGCCTGCGCGTCCTCCGAACCGATCTCGACAGGGAGCGGTCGCGGAACCGGAGGCATCACGGGCGGTGGCAACTCCGGCGACCTGGACGGCGGGGCGCCTGATGCGGACGGAACCGGCGGGAGCGAGCCCGGACAGGCGATCGGCCCTGCAGGCGGTCTGGTCACGCGGTCTGGCGTCAAGGTCAGCGTTCCCGCCAACGCGCTCTCGACGACCGCGGTCATCACGGTGGTCCCGACGACCGCTCCCGGCGGATACACGCTGGCCTCGCAGGCCTACCTCTTCGGACCCACCGGAACCGTGTTCGCGCAGCCGGTGGCTGTGACCATCCCGTTGACCTCGACGCCCGCGAACGTCCACGTGTTCTGGTCGAACACCAGCGGAGGGTTCGACGACGTTGGTGGGACCGTCTCCGGTTCGAGCATCACGGCCAGCGTCTCGCACTTCAGCATCGGGTTCGCCGCGGTCTCCTCCGGGACCAGCGGTACCGGCGGCACGGGCGCAATTGGCGGAAAGAGCGGGACTGGCGGATCTGGAGGGACGTCGAGCGGGACCGGCGGTGGACGCGGAGGCTCGACGGGCACCGGCGGCTCGGGGACCGGTGGCTCGGGGACCGGCGGCTCGGGGACCGGTGGCTCCGGGACCGGCGGCCACGCCGGTACTGGTGGCTCGGGCACCGGCGGCTCGGGGACCAGCGGCTCGGGCACCGGCGGTCACGCCGGGACCGGTGGCTCGGGGACCGGCGGCTCGGGCACTGGCGGCTCCGGCACCGGCGGAGCCGCCGGCACTGGCGGGTCGGGAACTGGCGGCTCGGGCACCGGCGGAGCCGCCGGAAGCGGTGGCGGCGCGGGAACGACCGGAAGCGCCGGTGTCGCTGGTGGCACGGGCGCGGGCGGAGGGGGCGGCAAAGCCGGAGCCGCCGGGATGGACGCCGGCACCGCCTCTCTGTGACCGACTGCCGAGATCCGTCGTGGGCGTTGGAGGGATTGAACCTTCGGCTTCCACCGTGTGAAGAGCCCGGAACGTGACGAAGAACGTGGGAGCATCTCGCCCGTCCGGCGAGCCACACGGCCCCGCCGCAACTTGCCCCGGGCGCCGGATCCTGGAACGATCGGGTCGATGAGGGCGCTCTGCGTCGCGCTCGGGCTGGGGATGGTCGTCGAAGCATTGTCGGGATGCGGGGGGAGCGGCGGTGGGGAAGGCGGCGGCGTCATGCGGGCGCCCGACACCTGCGGCACCGTCGACCCTTGCGGAGGGGATCTGACCGGCACCTGGAAGGTCCTGGGCGGCTGCATCACGCCGGCCGAAACCGACGACGCGGACTGCGCGCAGGAGACTTTCAAGCTCACGACCCTGAGCTACGGCGGCAGCGTGAACTTCGATCCCGGCAGCATGACGTATGCGACCACGAACTTCATACGGATGCGGGTCGAGACCGACACGTTCCCCAGCGTCTGCTTGTCGCCGTACACCAGCGAGACCTGCGCGGACAAGGACCAGGCGTACAGGTCTCAGGTGAGCCGCAGCGGGACCGGGTTGACCTCCGCCAGTTGCTCCGGGTCGACCACCTGCACCTGTAACGTGGCGGCGAAGGACGAACCGATCGGAACCGGCGGCACGTACACGGCCCAGGGGAACGTCCTGCAGTTCACCGTGAACAGCGGAACGGCGATCGACTCATACGGGCCCCTCGCGTTCTGCGTGCAAGGCGACTTGCTTCACCTGATGGTCGCCGCGACGGCAATTCAAGAGCCCAGCGGAACACAGACCGAGGTCGTCTACGAGGACATCGTCGCGCAAAAACAGTAGCGACGGCCTGGTGGCGTGGTGGGAAGCCAGCGGCGTGAGTGCCGCGAAATTCGCAACCCGCATCGGCACGTGGCGCTGATCTGCTGCACGCTGCAGCCGAACTGATCGACCGCGGGCACCTCCGGGCCAGTGCCCGCCCCGCGCGTCAGTGCGCCGGCAAACGCTGCGGCACCGTCGGCCGGACCGGGGGCTTGGCCGCCGCCGCGCGTTCCATCTGCGGCGCGAGCGCTGGACCGCGCGTCCCCGTCAGCTCGCGCATCAGCGCGGCGTTCTGCCGGACCGCGCTCATCCGCCGATCCACGGATTCATCGCAGAACCAGATGCCGGAAGCCATCTCGGAAAGGTCGGTGTTTAGATCCGCCGGCGATCACATCTCCGGCGCGGGGATCGCCGCCGCGGCAATGCCATGCAACTACGGCGACACCACTCAACGAGTCAGATCGTCGTCTTGCCGATTCCCGCCCGTGGGAGAGGAGACCCCCGCCCTGGAAAGCCGCGCCGACGAGCTGCGTCACGCCACCGCGAACTTGAGATTGTCGTACAGTTCGTCCCATCCCCGATCCCGAACCGTTCTTCATTGACCATGCCGATCCCCCGCCGTTCGACCCGCAAGACAGTTCCCGAGTTCGATGATGCCCACCTCTTCACCAGCCAAGGAGCGCATGAAGAACACCGGTAGAACCGCTGTCCGAATCCCGACTGGTCGGACCAAGCTTCAGTTCTTGGGATCGGCGGCGCTCACCGCCGTCTTGCTGGGCGGGTGCGGCGGCGTCGCCGGGGGAACGCCGGGTGGGGCCGGCGGAGTCGCGGGTCGGGCGGGAACTGGCGGTTCCGGCGGCGCGGGTCCTGGCGGAGCGACGAGCGTAGCGGGTGGCGGAGCGGCAGGCGTGGCTGGTGGCCGAGACCAAAGGTCCCCCGGAATCGCAGTGGCGCTCGCAGCTGCTCCGGACGACTTTTATACATGCGCGGTTCTTTTCGACGGGCACTGTCAAGTGCTGGGGCACCAGTGACGTCGGTCAGTTGGGCAATGGGACCATGACCGCGTCCTTCAGCCCCGTGCCCGTGACGGGAGTATCGGGGGCCTCGGCGGTCGCTACGAGCGTGGGCCATACCTGCGCGGTTGTCTCAGGTGGCAAGGTCGAGTGCTGGGGAGACAATGACTACGGCGAGCTTGGTAACGGCACGTTAACGGCGTCCTCGACTCCGGTAGCGGTGTTAGGGCTCACGGGCGCCACGGCGATTACCGCGGGTCTGGTTCACACCTGTGCGCTTCTCTCCAGCGACGCGGTCGCGTGTTGGGGCGACAACACAGAAGCTCAGCTGGGTAACGGGAACCAGGGGACGGAAGCATTCAGTCCCCTGGCGGTAGTCGGTCTCAGTGGGGTGAGGGCGATCGCCGCGGGCGAGGTGCACACCTGCGCGCTTCTCTCGGACGGCACGGTCGCGTGCTGGGGCGACAATCAGGTTGGCGAACTCGGCAACGGGACGGAGGAGACCGCCATGACTCCCACTGCTGTCACGGGGCTGACCGGGGCGACGGCGATCGCCGCCGGCGATGGGTACGCGTGCGCGGTCCTCTCGAGCGGCGCTGTCGAATGCTGGGGGAACAATGGTGACGGCCAGCTCGGCAATGGAACCACGACGTCGTCGACGAGCCCCGTGCTGGTGAGCGCTTGAGCAGCGCGGTCGCCGTTGCGGCGAGCGCCCGCCACACCTGCGCCTTGCTCTCAAGCGGTGCGGTCGCGTGTTGGGGCGACAATGGATCGGGCGAGCTTGGGCACGGCGATCTCATTTCGTCCCTGACGCCGGTACCTGTATTGGGGATAACGGACGCGACGGCGATCGTCGTGGGGGGCTCTGGCTCTGAATCTGCGTATTCCTGCGCGCTTCTCGCCGGTGGCAGGGTCGCGTGCTGGGGCGACAATACGTTGGGCGAGATCGCCAACGGACCTGACGGCGCGACGACACCGGTGTTTGTGACCGGGCTGTGAATTTCCCGCGGTGTCTGCTCGGCCCGTCCGTGGGGATGCTCGATCGAGCGGTCGTGCCAACCCGCCCTTGCCACGGAATCCCGCGATCGACATCGACGACGTCTTGACCGAACGTCTCGCCCCAGAAACGAAAATGGCCAGCTGGACTCCGGCTCCCAGTGATTCTGGGCAGTTGAGTTGTGGGCGTTGAAGGGATTGAACCTTCGACTTCCACCGTGTGAAGGTGGCACTCTTCCGCTGAGTTAAACGCCCGACGAGATCTTTGGTAGCGCGCCGGGGGCGGGCTGTCAACCAGGGGTGTGGCTCAGCGGTGATGGCCGCCGCCCCCGCCACCGAAGTGGGCCCCACCGCCCCCGCCGAAGTGGGCGCCGCCGCCGCCCCCGCCGAAGTGCGCGCCGCCGCCGCCGAAGTGGCTGTACCCGCCACCCGCCGGCGCGCCGCCGAAGTGGCTGTACCCGCCACCGGCGGGCGCGCCGCCGAAGTGGCTGTACCCGCCGCGGGCGGGGGCGCCGCCGAAGTGGCTGTACCCGCCGCCACCCACGGGGGCGGTCGCGAAGGCCCGGGAGCCGCCGCTGTTCATGACCGGCGCGGCGCCGTAGCTGGTGCTGCGGGTGACGGGGGCGTAGGCGCGCATCGCCGGGGGCTGGTAGGCCGGGCGCGGCGCGACGGGGACTGCGCCGCCCGCCGAGGGGCGGCCACCGAAGCTGGGGGCCGGGCGGCCATAGACGGGAGCGCCAGCGGGCGTGGCGGGACGGACTGCGGTGGCGGAGTACCCGTACCCGTTCGGGCGGGCGTAACCCCCGAACGTGTTGGCCCCCGGCGCGGCGGGCGGGCGCGACGAAACCACCGGCGACCCGGCGTGCCAGCCGTTGGTCAGGGGATCGCGCTGCGCCTCGGGCCCGCGGACCCACGGTCGCGCGTACACCGGCACGCCGGCGTGTGGGTAGACGGCGACGTGCGGGAGCACGCCGGGCGCCACGTGCGACAGCGTCACGGGCGGCGCGGTGATCCCGCGGGACGGCCCGGCGTTCACGTGCACGTTGTACCGGCCACGGGACAGCAGCCGATCGGTCGACACCACGCTGGTCCGCGCGAACATGTTCGGCAGGTAGCGCGGTGACACGAATGCCAGGCGGGACGCGGCCAGGTTCGCGGCGGGCGTGAAGCGCCACGGAGAGCGCGCGCCATACCAGCCGGCCAGCCGGACCCCGCGCGGCGGCAGCGGCGCCCAGCCCACGTAGCCGTTGCCCGAGCGCCACGACACCCACGCCGGTCCCCACATCGTACCGGGGACCCAGCTCCACCCGTTGGCGCGAACCACCCAGCGGCCGTAGTGGAACGGCGCCCAGCCCCAGTTCCAGTCAGACACCCAGGTCCAGCCGTACTCGGACCGGATCCAGTGGCCGCAGCTGGCGTAGGGGGCGAAGCCGGCGCCGACGATCGACATGGCCGGAGTCCAGACGTACCCGTACGAATCGTCGTAGTCCCAGCTGCCGTACGGCGCCAGCGCGCTCTGGAATTGCGTGTAGGCCTGCGGATCATAGCCATCGTCGTAGGTCTGGGCGATGTCGTTGTCCGGACCCAGATCCACGGCCTGTTGCTGATAAGCGTTCGGGTCTTCCTGGCCGGGCACCTGCTGCGGGATCGGTGGCTGCTGCCCGGCCATCTGGGCAGGGTCGCCGTACGGCTGCGCGTCGCCCTGCATCTCGGCCCCCAGCGGGAGCTGCTCGCCATCCACCCGTGGCGGGGCGTAGGGAGGGGGCGGCTCGAGCTGGGGCGCCTGCTGCATCTGCCCGGCCGGGGCCGGCGGCGGCAGGGTCTGCGCGCCGGCCGGAACGGCCACCAGGCCCACCAAGCTCAGGACGGAGACGAGCATGCCGCGGCGGTTCATGGTCTTGGCTCTTTCTAGCGCGACGAGCCGCGGCAGGCCGCCGGGGGACGGGCGCTGTCCCCTACGCTGTGCATCTTCCGGGCCGCCGCCTAGACCCCAGCCGTGTCCGGGATTCCGCGACTTTGCGCACGGTGGCCACGCCAGGCACCGCGACCTTGTGGGAAAAATGCCGCGCATGCCTGTGCGCGGCGTGCGTTCTCGCCACGCTGGGGGCGTCGCCCTAGGCCGCCTATCGGGCGGCACGTCGTCGGGCATGGTTCGCTTCGCTCACCATTGCCTTTAGGGCAACGCCCTCCTAGCGCCGGTGCCGGGCGATGGCCGCCAGCTCGCCGACCACGGTCTCGGTGGCGTCCGGACGGGCCAATTCGCCCATGGCCCGCGCCATCTGTACCTGGCGCCCCGGATTCCCCAGGATCTCATCCGCCAGATCGCCCAGCCGCGTGGCCGAGGCGTCGGGCTGCGACAAGACGACCGCCGCGCCTGCGCCCGCGAACGCCATGGCGTTCACGGTCTGGTGGTCATCGGCGGCGGTGGGGAGCGGGATCAAGATCGCCGGGCGGCGCATGATGGCCAGCTCTGCCAGCGTCAGGGCGCCCGCCCGCGCGACCACCAGCGACGCGTCGGCCAGCGCGGCCGGCATGTCATCGATGAACGCCCGCACCTGCACGCGCCGCTCGTCGTACCCGAAGGCCCCATAGTGCACTTGCATCCGCTCGTATTCGTCGGCGCCGGTCTGGTGGATGATCGGCGGCAATCGCCCGCGCGCGTCCAGTACCCGGACCATCCCCGACGCCAGCTCGTTGACGGCGTGCGATCCCTGGCTGCCGCCCAGGATCAGGATTGACCCGCCGCCCGGACGGGCCGCCAGGGTGGCGGCGCGCTCGATCAAGCTGCGGCGCACCGGGTTGCCAGTGAACCGGAGCTTGCGCTGCGCGAAGGAGCGATTCGCCGCTTCGAACGCGACGAAGACGCGCTTGGCCAGATGACCGAGCACCCGGTTCGTGAACCCGGGAACGCTGTTCTGTTCCTGAACAGCTGTCGGGAAACCGCACAGCGCCGCGGTGAAGACCAGCGGCCCCGACGCATACCCGCCAACCCCGAGCACGACGTCGGGGCGATGGCGCTTCAGGATCCGGCGCGACGCCAGGAAAGCGGAGGGCAGGCGCTTGAGGCCGCGCACGAGCCCGGCCGCGCCCATCCGCTTGAGGCCGCTGACGGAAACCAGCTCGAGCTCGTAGCCGGCCTGGGGCACCAGGCGCGTCTCCAGGCCGCGCTCGGTCCCGACGAACACGACCTCGCCGCCCGCCGCGCGGACCGCGTCGGCGACCGCGATCCCCGGGTAGAGGTGGCCGCCCGTCCCACCGCCCGCGATCATCAACCGCAAAGGGGCGGTTGTGCTCATGGGGATGGCGGCGCATCGACCGCCGGAGCGGTGAGCGGCGCCGAAGGGGGAACGTCCTTGGGCGGCGGCCCGACCTCGATGATCAGGCGCGGCCCCGCATCCAGGCGGCGGTTCGCGCCCTTGCCGGCCCGGCGCCCGCGGGCCAGCCATTCGCGCGGCTCCGGGTTGCGGGCCGAGATGTTGGCCAGCAAGCCCGCCATGAACAGGCTCATCACCAGCGACGTGCCGCCGTAGCTGATGAACGGCAGCGGCAGCCCCTTGGTCGGCAACGACCCCAGCACCACGCCGATGTTCACCAGCGCCTGCAGGCCGAACATCGCGGTGATGCCGAACGCCAGGTAGGCGCCGAACACGTCGCGCGCGCGCATCGCCGCCCGCAGCCCGCGCCAGACCAGCACCCCGAACAGCGCCACCACGAACAGCACGCCCAGCAGGCCCAGCTCCTCGCCGACGATGGACAGGATGAAGTCGGTGTGCGCCTCGGGCAGGAAGAACAGCTTCTGGCGGCCGTCGCCCAGCCCCATTCCGGTCACGCCGCCCGATCCGACGCTGATCAGCGATTCGGTGATCTGGTAGCCGACGTCGCGACGGAACGCCCACGGGTCCAGAAAGGCCAGCATGCGGCGCATCCGGAAGGGCGTCGACACGATGAACTTCCACCCGGCCGGCGCCGCCACCAGCACGGCCAGGATCAGATAACTCGAGCGCGTACCCGCGATGAACAGCAGCCCCAGCGCCACGCAGCCGAAGATGACGGCGGTCCCCAGGTCGGGCTGCTTCAGCAAGAGGCCCATCATCAGACCGGTCACCAGCAGCGGCGGCAGGAAGCCGACCGAGAACACCCGCACCTTTTCGGCCTTGCGCGCCAGCAACGACGCCAGGTACACGCACAGGGCCAGCTTGCCCAGCTCGCTGGGTTGGAACGACAGCGGGCCCAGGCGGAACCAGCGGATGGCGCCGCCCGCGCGCGAGCCCACCTTCAGCACGGCGGCCAGGCAGACGATCGCCACGAACAGCAGCGGGTAGGCGATCCGCCGGTACACGGCGTAGTCGATGCGCATGGCCAGCGACATCGCGCCCAAGCCCAGCACCGCGTAGATGAGCTCGCGCTTGAAGAAGTAGAACGAGTCGCCGTACTTCTTGGCGGCGAACACGGCGCCCGACGAGAACACCATCACGGTTCCGAAGGCGACCAGCATCAGCACGGCCCCGACCAGCACCCGGTCGACTCCGACCTGGCTGGGGCGAATCATCGTCGCCTCTGGCTTGGGCTCGGGCGCCAGCCAGGCAGCCACGCGGGCGCGCAGCGATTCCCAGATCTCGCGCGCCCCGGCCAGCGCCCTGTCGCCCGCGGTCGGTTCGGGCGGCTTGGGAATCCGCGGCGAGGCTGCGGTCTGACGAACCCGCGGGCGGACCTTGTCCGTGGCCCGCTTCGCGGCCCGACTGGCGACCGGCTTCGACGGTCGGCTCGACGTCACTTCGCCCCCCTGGCGACGCGCGCGACGGCCGCGCGGAACACCTCGGCGCGGTGGGCGTAGTCGCGGAACATGTCGAAGCTGGAGCAGGCGGGGGACAGCACCACGGCGTCGCCCGGCCGCGCGGCGGCGCGGGCGGCGGTCACCGCGTCATCCATCGTGGGCGCGCGCTGGACCGCCACGTGACCGCGGAAGGCGGCCTCCATCTTGTCGGCAGCCTCGCCGATCAGGATCGCGGCCCGCCCGACGCGCGCCAGGACCTCGGCCAGCGGCGCGTAGTCGCCGCCCTTGTCTCGACCGCCGGCGATCAGCACGACGGAGCGGGGAAACCCGTCCAGCGCCGCGACCACCGCGCCGACGTTGGTCCCCTTGGAGTCGTCGTAGTAGGTGACGCCCCCCGAATCGGCGACCAGCTCCATCCGGTGGTCGAGCGGCCGGAAGGCCAGCAAGCCGGCGCGCGCGGCGTCGGGCGAGGCGCCCGCCAGACGCGCCGCCAGCAACGCCGCCAGCGCGTTCGCCTGGTTGTGGCGCTGGCCGGCCAGCCAGCTCAGGTCGCCCGGGTAGGCCTCCATCGGCTCGCCCGGCACCATCACGTGCAGCGCGCCGTCCTGCAGCCAGGCGCCCGCCGCCAGCGGCCGCGCGATCGAAAATTGCAGCTGCCGGCTGGGCGCCGTGGACGCCGCGCGGACGGAGAGCAGATCGTCGGCGTTGACCACCGCGTCGTCGGCCGCGTCCTGCGCCGCGAAGATGCGCGCCTTGGCGGCCGCGTAGCCGTCCATCCCGTCGTAGCGATCCAGATGGTCGGGCGTGATGTTGAGCAGCACGGCCACCCGCGGCCGGAACTCCCGCACCGTCTCCAGCTGGAAGCTGGAGGCCTCGACCACGCAGAAGCCGTCGCGCTCGGCGGCCGGCGTCCCGACCGCCTCGGCCAGGGGCTCGCCCAGGTTGCCGCCCACGAAGGTCGGGCGGCCGGTCGCGCGCAGCATCTCGCCGATCAGCGTGGTGGTGGTCGACTTGCCGTTGGTGCCGGTGATCGCCACGATCGGGGCCGACACGAAGTGGCTGGCCAGCTCGAGCTCGCCGGTGATGGCGACGCCCGCTGCCCGGGCCGCGGCCAGCTCCGGGATCTCCGGCACGCCCGGCGACAGCACGATCAGGTCGGCCGCCAGGAAGGTCTGGCGGCGGTGCCCGCCCAGCTCGCGCGCCACGCCGGCCGCCAGCTGGGCGGTCGCAGCGGCCAGGTCGGCCGCCGAGCGCTTGTCGGTGACCGTGACCCGCGCGCCCTTCGCCGCGCACAGCGCCGCCGCCGCGATCCCGGAGCGCCCGAGACCAACGACCAGCACCCGCTTATCGACCAGATCGACGCTCATCGGACCTTGAGGGTCGTGATGAGCCCCAGGATCGCGCAAGCAAAGGAGACAATCCAAAAACGCACCACGATCCGCGACTCGGGCCACCCCAGCTTCTCGAAGTGGTGGTGGATGGGGGCCATCAGGAAGATGCGCTTCTTGGTCCGCTTGTAGTAGCCGACCTGGATGATGTCGGACAGGGCCTCGACCACGAACACGCCGCCGATCAGCGGCAGCGACAGCTCGGTCTTGGTGGCCAGCCCCACGAACCCCAGCGCGCCCCCCAGCGCCAGCGCGCCGACGTCGCCCATGAACACCTGGGCCGGGTGGGTGTTGAACCAGAGGAAGCCGATCCCGGCCCCGCCCATGGCCCCGCAGAACACGGCCAGCTCACCGGCGCCCGGCACGTGCGGCATCCCCAGGTAGTTGGCGATGTTGAAGTCCCGCAGCGTCGTGCCGGCCGCGTACGACAGCAGCAGCAGCGTGAACGAGCAGATGATCACCGGGCCGATGGCCAGGCCGTCCAGGCCGTCGGTCAGGTTCACCGCGTTCGACTCGGCCATCAGCACGAACACCGCGAACGCCACGTAGGCGGCGTAGGGCAGCGCGAACGAGAACCGGTGGAAGTTCACCAGCGGCATGGCGACCCGCAGCCGGACGTCCGGCGGCAGCCCGTCGCCCGCGTACAACAGGGCCATCGCGACCCCGCCGATCACCAGCTGCCCCGCCAGCTTGAGCTTCCCCGGCAGCCCCTTCTTGTTCTTGCGCGAGATCTTCAGGTAGTCGTCCAGGAACCCGATGGCGCCGTAGCCGACGGTGACCATCAGCGCCAGCCAGACCAGCTCGCTGCGCAGATCGCACCAGAGGATCGTGCCCGCCGTCAGCGCCAGGATGATGAGCGCGCCGCCCATGGTCGGCGTCCCGCGCTTGGAGGCGTGGGCCGCCGGGCCGTCCTCGCGGATGACCTCGCCCAGCTGCCGCTCGCGCGCGCGGCGGATGAACCAGGGGGCGACGACGAAGGTGATGATCAGCGACGTCAGCGTCGCCAGGCCGACGCGCGTCGAGACGTACCGGAACACGTTTGCTCCGGGGATTCGCTCGCGCAGCGCAAGAAAGAGATGAAACAGCATGTGGGGGCGTTTTCTAGCGGGGGCCTTCGACGGAATTGAGTCTCGACTGCAGCGCGTCCACGGCCCGTTCCAGCCGCAGACCGCGCGACGCCTTGACCAGGATCCAGTCGCCCGGCGACGTCCAGCCGGCCACCATCTCGGCGGCTGCCTCGGGCGACGGGGCGGCGAACGCCCGCCGCGGGTCCATCCCGGCGGCGCGCGCTTCCTCGATCATCGGCTGCGCGAACTGCCCGACCGCCGCCAGGCCGGCCAGCTCTCGGCCAGCGGCCTGACCCAGCTCGCGGTGCGCCGCCGCGGCGCCGGCCCCCAGCTCGAGCATGTCGCCCAGGATCGCGAACCGCCGTCCGGCACCGGCCGCCGCGCCCAGGGCCGCCAGCGCGGCGCTCATCGACGCCGGGTTGGCGTTGTAGCAGTCGTCCAGGATCGTCCGACCGCCGGCCGGTCGCGCCGCCGAGCGGTGTGGCGGCAGCGCCACCGACTCGAGCCCGCGGGCGGCCGCCAGCGGAGCCACGTCGGCCGTCGAGGCCACGGCCAGTGCCGCGGCGGCGTTGCGCGCGTTGTGTTCGCCGCCGAGCGGCAGCCGTGCGACGACGGGAGTGCCGCGCACCGCGAACCGCACCACCGCCCCCGTGACACCGTTCGGAATGAAGTCCAGCACCGCCACGTCCGCGGGTCGGCCGCCGAACGTGATCCGGCGCGCTGGCGGGATCGGCGCGGCCTGCTCGGCGATCAGCCGGTCGCCCAGCGGCAACACGGCGATACCCTGGGGTCCCAGCCCTGCGAACAGCTCGCCCTTCGCGCGCGCCACCTCTTCGATCGATCCGAGCGTCTCCAGATGGGCACCCGCAACGTTCGTGATGATGCCGATGGCGGGGCGCGCAATCTCAGCCAGCAGCGCAATCTCGCCGCGCGCCCGCATCGCCATCTCGAGCACCCAGGCCGCCTCGTTGCCGCTGGCCGAGAGGACGGTCAGCGGCAAGCCGACGTCCGTGTTGAAGTTACCCGGCGTCCGAAGCACCGCGCCCAGCGGCGCGAGCGCGGCGGCGCAGAGCTCCTTGGTGGTGGTCTTGCCGTTCGATCCGGTGACGCCCACGACCAGGCCGCGGAACTCCGCACGGACGGCGCGCCCCAGCTCGTGCAGCGCGAGCCGCGGGTCGTCGACCGCGATCACCACCGCGCCGCCGGTTCCGGCCGGAACACCCCGCGAACGCCCGACCACCAGCCCGGCGGCCCCGGCGGCGGCCGCCTGGGCCGCGTAATCGAAGCCGTCGACGCGCTCGCCCGGCAGCGCGAAGAAGAGCTGCCGCGGCTGGACCGTCCGGCTGTCGGTCACCGCGCCCGCGAACGTCCCGTCGCCAGACCCCGGCTGCAGCAGCGTCCCGCGCATGGCGCGGACCGCGAAGGCGATCGACCGAGTTGCCGGGGCTGCACTCATGACGCCACCGCCAGCGCGGCCGCTGCTTCCTCGCGATCGTCGAAGTGCAGCCGGGTGGCGCCGACGATCTGGTAATCCTCGTGCCCCTTGCCGGCGATCAGCAGCACGTCGCCGGCCTGCGCCGCGGCGGCCGCCAGCCGGATCGCCTTCCGGCGGTCGACCTCGACCCGGTACTCGCGCGCGCCACCGGCGCGCCGCATCCCCTCGACGATCTGCGCGACGATGGCGGCGGGATCTTCGGTGCGCGGGTTGTCGGAGGTCACGACGGCCAGATCGGCGTCGCGCACCGCGATCTCGCCCATCAGCGGCCGCTTACCACGGTCGCGATCGCCGCCGCAGCCGAACACGACGATGACCCGCCCTCGCCGCCCGCTTGCCCCGGTCGCCAGCGGGCGCGCCGCCGCGATGGCCCGCTCGAGCGCGTCGGGCGTGTGCGCGTAGTCGACCAGGCAGAGGACCCCCCGCGGGTTCGCCACCCGCTCGAGCCGCCCCGGCACGCCCGGCAGCCGCGCCGCCCCGCCGACGATCGCGCTCGCCTCCAGCCCGGCCGCGATCGCCATTCCGACCGACAGCGCCAGGTTGTCCAGGTTGTAGCCACCCACCAGCGGCGAGTCGACGTCCAGGGTGCCCAGCGGCGTCGCGAAGCGCGCCCGGGTCCCGCCGGGCGTCAGGTCGGCGCGCTCGACGATCACGTCGGCGCCGCGCGCCGCCGGTCCGGGCCGTCGCGCCACGCTCAGCTTGCCGGCGCCGCGCGCCAGGGCCGCCATCCGCCGGCCTGCCTCGTCGTCCGTGAACGTCACGGCCACGCCGTGCGCCGGATCGATCAGGCGCTCGAACAGGATCGCCTTGGCCGCTTCGTAATCCACCATGGTGCCGTGGTAGTCGAGATGGTCCTGCGTCAGGTTGGTCAGACCCGCGACCCGAAACCGACAACCGTCGAGACGCCCCTGCGAAAGGGCGTGAGAAGTCGCTTCTAGCACGACGTCGGTCGTGCCGGCGGCCCACATCTGAGCCAGCAGCTCCTGGAGCATCAACGCCCCGGGCGTCGTCAGCGGCGCCGCCTGTCCACCCCCCGGCAGCCCCGGCGCGCGGTAGGCGATCGTCCCGAACACGCCGGCCGTCCGACCGGCGGCCGCGAGCATGGCCTCGAGCAGGTACGTGGTGGTCGTCTTCCCGTTCGTGCCGGTCACGGCCATCAGCGTCATTGCGCCGGCCGCCCCGAAGCGGTTCCCCGCGATGACGCCCAGCGCGCGACGCGCGTCGTCGACCAGCACCACCACGCCCGGAAATCCAGCCGGGGCCGGCGCCTCGGTCACCAGCGCCGTGGCCCCCCGAGCCGCTGCGTCCGCCACGAACTTGCGCCCGTCGGCCGCGCTGCCAGGCACCGCGACGAACAGATCGCCCGGCCCCACCCGCCGGGAGTCGTCGCGCACCTCGGCGATCCCCAGCGCCGCGAACCCGGCGTCCCGGTCACGAGCCGGCCGCGCGCCGTCCACGCCGCGCAGCAGCTGTCCCAGCGTCATCATCTGAGCCCGTCCTTGGACCCGAAGGCCACCCGGCAGACCACGCCGCGCGGCGCGGGTCCGGGCGCCGGTCGCTGGCGCAGCGCGGTTCCGGTGGCCCGGCCGTCGGGATCGTCGAACGCCAGCTCGACCCCGCTGCGGTGCGCCGCGTGAATGGCTTGCCCCAGGCTCATCCCGGTGAAGTCGGGGACCTGCACGGCGTCCGGCGCCTCGCCGCCGCGGCCGCCCTCGGCGCCGGCCACCTCGTCCCACTTCTCGGCCAGCGACGGGTCGTCGCCCAGCGCATCGTCGTCCAGCGGCAGGTCCGTGGCCGGCGCGTCCTCGGCCGGCTGAACCTTGGCGGCGCTGTCTTCGCGAGCGGCCTTTCCGTTCGACGCCAGGGTCACCGACGGCGCGACGTGCAGGTAGCGCAGGGCCTGCTCGGCGATCTCCTTGAAGATGGGCGCCGCCACCGCGCCCCCCTGGTGAGCGCCCTGCGGCTCGTCCAGGACGACGATGATCGAGACCCGCGGATCGTCGGCCGGCACCGTGCCGACGAACGACGCGATCCACTTGCTCGAGTCGTAGTGCCCATTGGCGACCTTCTGCGCGGTGCCGGTCTTCCCGGCGACCGGGTAGCCGTCGATGGCGGCCGCCCGGGCGGTTCCCCCCTGCTCGGTCACGCCGCGCATGATCCCCAGCATCGTGCGCGCCGCGGCGGCCGACATGACGCGGCGGTCGGGCGCCGCGGCCGGCGCGTCGACCGTCCCGTCCGGTTCGACGATCCGGGCGACGACGTGCGGTTGCCGGTAGATGCCGCCGCCCGCGATCGCGCTGACGCCCGCGATCATCTGCAGCGGCGTCACGGCGATCCCCTGCCCGAACGAGATGTTCGCGAACCCGATGTCGCCCCACTTCTCGACCGGGCGGACCACGCCGGCACGCTCGCCCGGCAGGCCAATCCCGGTCGGCCTGCCAAACCCGAAGCGGGCCAGGGCGTCGGCGAAGGCCTCGCGACCCAGCCGGCGCGCGATCTTGGTCGCGCCGATGTTGCTGGAGAACTTGAACACCTCGGCCACGGTCAGCACGCCGTGCGGGTGCGTGTCGTGGATCGAGTACTTCCCGACCATCATCCGCCCCATCAGGCAGTCGAACCGGTCGTCCGGGCGGACGGCGCCCGCGTCCAGCGCGGCCGCGATCGTGAACGTCTTCATGGTCGAGCCGGGCTCGTAGGTGTCGGTGACCGCCCGGTTGCGGGCGTCGGCTTCGGCGGCGCCGATCGGCTCGTTCGGGTTGAACGTCGGGACCGAGGCCATGGCCAGCACCTCGCCGGTGCGCGGATCCATCATGACGGCGATCGCGCCCTTGGCGTGGGTCTGGGCGGCCCCGGCGGCCAGCGCCCGCTCGGTGATGAAGGTCAGGTAGCGATCGATGGTCAGCACCACGTCGCTGCCCGCGGTGCTGGGCGCGTCCACCGTGCCGTCGATGGCGATCTCGCGCCCCAGCGCGTCGCGGATCCCCTGCACGGACGAGGTCGTGCCGTGCAGCGCCTTGTCGAAGGCCAGCTCGACGCCGTCCAGCCCGGTCCCGTCCGAGCCGGCGTGCCCCATCACGGTCGCCGCCAGCGAACGATTCGGATAGAAGCGCCGCGGCTCGCGCGTGAACGTCACGCCGGGGAGCTGCATCGCCCGCACGGCCGCGGCCTCTTCGGGCGTGACCTTCCGCTTGATCCAGGCGAAGAACCGGCGCTGCAACAGCTTCTTCTCCAGGTCGACGCGATCCAGGCCCAGCACCAGCGACAGGCGGCGGGCGGCGTCGCGCGGGTCGGGGAGCTGGCGCGGATTGCAGTAGATCGAGTCCACGTCGGCGGTCGATGCGAGATCCGCGCCATTGCGGTCCAGGATCCGACCCCGGCGCGGCGGCAGCTCGATCTCGCGCAGGTACTGCTCCTCGGCCATGGTCCGCAGCCGGTCGGCGTCGCGCACCTGCAGGTTGAAGGCGCGCTTGCCGACCGCCACGAACAGACCGACGAACACGGCGCCGCAGACCGCGATCCGGAGGCGCGCCCAGCGGCCCGCCGGGATCATGGGAGAACCACCCCTGGCGCCAGCTTGACCACGTCGCCCGGCGCGGGCGGCCCCATGCGCAGCTGGTCGTGCGCCACGCCGATGACGCGACTGGGATCCTTCAGCATGCCGATCTCGATGGTCAGGCTACGCCGCCGCTCCTCGAGCTCGACGTTGGCGCGCCGCTCCCGCCCCATGTCGTAGGCGATCTGGATGCCGCGCATTCGGATGGCGACGTGGGCCAGCGCGCCGGCCGTCACGATCGCCAGCAGGAACGCCCAGACGCCGACGCCGCGGCGGAAGCCTGTGTCAGGTGCGACGATCATCTGTAGATCACAGACGCTCCGCGGCCCGGAGGCGGGCGGAACGGGAGCGTGGGTTGCGGAGGCGTTCGGGCTGCTCGGGCACCACCACGTGCTTGGTCAGGATGCGGAGGACGGCCGGCGCCTGGGAGCTTGCGCCGTCGCGTCCCGCCAGCGTTCGAAACCTGCGCTTGACGATCCGGTCTTCCAGCGAGTGGAACGCGATGACGCACAGCCGGCCTCCGGGGCGCAGGCAATCGGCCGCGACCGACAGGAACCGATCGATCTCGTCCAGCTCCTCGTTGACGGCGATGCGGAGCGCCTGGAACGTGCGGGTGGCCGGATTCTTGCCGGGCTCGTGGCGTGGCAGCGCGCGCGCCACGATCGCGGCCAGCTTGCCGGTCGTGTCGACCGGCCCCGCGCGGCGCGCCTCGACGATCGCGCGCGCGACGCGCGCGGCGTGCCGCTCTTCGCCGTAGTCGCGGATGATCTGAGCCAGCTCCGTCTCGCCGACCCGGTACAGCAGGTCGGCCGCCGACTCGCCGGTCGAGGGATCCATGCGCATGTCGAGCGGGCCGTCATGACGGAACGAGAACCCGCGGTCGGGGCGATCGAGCTGCGGCGAAGAGACACCCAGGTCGACCAGGAAGCCGTCCACCGGGATCATGTCCAGCCGTTGAAGGACCTCGCTTGCCTGCGAGAAGCGCGCGTGCACCAGCGTGACGCGATCGCCGAACGGCTCCAGCTCGGCGCGCGCCAGCGCCAGCGCGGACGGATCGCGATCGAGCCCGATCAACCGGCCGTCGGGCGCGGAACGCTCGAGGACCGCGCGAGCATGGCCCCCAAGCCCCAGGGTCGCGTCACAGTACCGGCCGCCGGGCTGCGGGTTGAGCCAGGCCAGCGCTTCATTTAGTAGCACTGGTTCGTGCCCGGATTGGCGCAGCACGTCATGGCGAGCGGACGGCGCCGGCGTCATGTCGTTTCCCATTCTTGACCGCGGTCCCCGAGTGTCAAGTTTTGCGCCGGAGTATTGCCCGTAATTTCAAACACATACAGCTTCGCCTGGCGCCCTGCCCGGCGCGCCGCCGGCGCCAGCCCGCCGGCCGGTCACCGGCTTTCGGAGGCCCTGCGGGTGGGCCCCGCGCGCGATAGATGTGGGCTAACTATGCTTGACGAAAGGGTTCTTTGTACCTATAGTGCCCCGGTTCGCAACTCGGCGGAGGCCCGAACGAACCATGCAGGAGACGGGGATGGACGCGAAGTTTTTCGAGATCGACAGCAAGATGGAGGCGCTCCGGGCAAAGACTGCGAGCTTCCCGGCCAAGATCCTGAAGGACTACCAGGACAGGCTGGACGTCTCGTGGATCTTCCACGACAACGCGCTCGAGGGCGTGGTCCTCTCCTACTCCGAGCTCAAGGCGGCGATCGACCAGCGCATCATCAGCGACGTCACGCTGATCCCGATGTACGAAGAGGTTCGCAACCAGAAGACGGCCGTCGACTTCGTGCGTGAGGCGAGCGTCGCAAAGAAGCCGCCGGCGGTCGACCTGGAGCTGATTCGCAAGCTGTACGCCATCCTGACGCCGGAAGAAGCCGCCAAGGGATACCCGTACCGCCGGGAGAACCCCCTACACCGTCTGTACTATCACGAGATCGCGGCGCCCGAGAAGATCACCTACAAGATGCGCAAGCTGGGCGAGTGGATGGAGTCGGAGGAGTTCGCCGAGCTGCACCCGATCACCCGGTCGGCCAAGGTCCACTTCCGCCTGCTGGCGGCCTACCCCTGGACCAAGAACTCCGGCAAGGTCGCGCGCCTGCTGATGAACTTCATCCTCATCAAGCACGGCTATCTGCCGGCGGTGATTCACTCGATCGAGCGCCAGCGCTACTACGAGGCCCTGCGCACGGAGAACGAGGCGCTGCTGAACCTGGTCGTCGAGTCGCTGGAGAACAGCATCGAGACCACCGCCAAGTTCCTGGACGAGCTCAACGGCCTGCGCGTCAAGCGCGCGTCCTGAGGTTCACGGAAAAAAAACGCGCCGGCGGACGATCCGCCGGCGCGCTGGTTCCGCTAGAGACTGGTCAAGGGCGTTGCGCCTCGAGGCGCCGCCCAGCTCGTGGACCCTGCGCGAGCCGCGCCAGTGTCCGGGTTCACGTCCGCTTTTGGGCTCGGGACGTCATTGCCGAATCGCTAGAAACTTCGAGGAGGGCTAGAGCCGGTCGGCCTCCTTGTGTCCGAACCGGTGAAGATGGCGAAGAGAGAGCGTACCGTTCTTGAGGGTGCGTTTACTCATGCGTTCTTCTCCTCCTTTGGTGGGCCAGTCGGTCGCGGACCCTTCCCGGATGCTAGCGTGCAGCGATCCGTTGCGCCAGTAAGACGATCAAAACAAGAACGCAACTTCGTTAACGCGTTCGAAATATGCGCGCGTGATATGAAGGCCGCATGTCGGGCAAGTCCCCAAGCGGTGGTCGCGGCGCTCGCTTCTCCGGCGCGATGGATCCGGCCGCCGCCGCGCTGAACGCCTCGGTCCAGTTCGATCGCCGGTTGCTGCGCGACGACGTTCGCGGGAGTCAGGCGCAGGCCCGGATGCTGGCCTCCGTCGGGCTCATCTCGGCGGACGACGCGAACGCGATCGTGACCGGCCTGGATCGAGTGGCCGAGGAGATCGTCTCGGGCGCCCGCCAGCTGGATCCGGCGCTGGAAGACATCCACATGAACGTGGAGACGCGGCTCATCGAGCTGATCGGCGAGGCCGGCCGCCGCCTGCACACCGCCCGCAGCCGGAACGATCAGGTCGCGACCGATCTGAAGCTCTATGCCCGGCGCGCGGCGATCGAGATCATCGCCGGCATCGATCGCTCGCGCCTCGCGCTTTGCCGGCAGGCGCGCGCGCACGCGTCGACGTTGCTCCCGGGCTACACGCATCTGCAGCGCGCACAGGTCGTGACGCTGGGACACCACCTGCTGGCCTACGCCGAGATGCTCCGCCGAGACCGCGGCCGCTTCGCGGACGCCGAGCGGCGAGCCGCCGAGTCGCCGCTGGGATCGGGCGCGCTGGCCGGGACCGGGCTGCCGATCGATCGCGGCCAGACGGCCGCCGCGCTCGACTTCTCGGGGCCGACCCACAACAGCCTGGACGCGGTGTCCGACCGGGACTTCGCCGCCGAGATCGCCTTCGCCGGCGCGCTGATGGCGGTGCACCTGTCCCGCCTTGGCGAGGAGCTGGTCCTCTGGTCGACGACGGAGTTCGGGTTCGTTCGATTGGGCGAGGGTTATTGCTCGGGCAGCTCGTTGATGCCACAGAAGCGCAACCCCGACATCGCCGAGCTGCTGCGCGGGAAGGCCGGGCGCGCCATCGGCGACGTGGTGGCGCTGCTGACGACCAGCAAGGGGCTGACGCTGGCGTACAACAAGGACCTGCAGGAGACACAGGAGCCGCTGTACGACGCGATCGAGACCGCACAGCGATCGCTCGCGGTGCTTCCCGGTCTGATTGCGGGGCTCGAGTTCGACGTCGAGCGCATGGCCGCGGCCGCGGCCGATCCGGCGCTGGGCGCCACCGACCTGGCCGAGGAGCTGGTCCGCCGCGGCATGCCGTTCCGCAGCGCGCATGAGGTGATTGGCCGTCTGGTGCGCCGCGCCGAGGAGCGAAAGCGAACCTTGCATGAGCTGGGCCCCGACGACCTGCGGGACGTCGACCCGGCGCTGTCGCCAGACGTCATGCGGGCGCTGGATCCCCATCGCGCGGTCGCCGCGCGCGCGCTGCCCGGCGGTCCGGCGCCCGAGATGGTCCTGGCCGAGGTCGCTCGCCTGGAATCCGAGCTGCGCTCCGTCGGTCTCGACCCCTGACGCTCGCCGTCTCGCTTGTCGCCCCTGCACCCGTGTTTATTTCGGGGTCTGCAAAGGAGGACGAAGAGAGATGGCAAACCTCATCAGGAGAGCTCCCGGACAGGATCCGTTCCGAATCATGCGCGAGATGTTGCGCTGGGATCCGTACCGCGAGATCGAGTCAGTGTTCGCGGGCCAGGAGCGGGGCCACGAGCGCGCGTTCGCGCCGACGTTCGAGGTCAAGGAGACCAAGGACGCGTACGTGTTCCGCGCCGACCTACCGGGTGTGAAGGATTCGGACCTCGAGATCTCGCTGACCGGCAACCGGCTGCAGGTCTCGGGGCGACGCGAGCAGGAGCGCCACGAACAGGGCGATACCTTCTACGCGAGCGAGCGGAGCTACGGCGGCTTCACGCGCGCGTTCACACTGCCCGACGGGATCGACGGTGAGAACGTCGCCGCCGACCTGAAGAACGGCGTGCTGACGCTGAGCGTGCCGAAGAAGCCGGAAGTGCAGCCGCGCAAGGTCGTCGTCAACGGCGGCGACAAGCCGACTGCGCCCGAGAAGGCCAAGGCGTGAATCGAAAGCCGCGGCTCACCAGACGGTGGGCCGCGGTTTTTTTGTCGCGGCCCCGCTCAGAACCGCGCGTGTAACCAGAGCCCGCCCGGTGAAGCGCCGAAGGCCACCGCCGAGTCCGCCTTCGACGGGCCGGTGAAAAAAAAGATGGCGCCCGTCGCCAGCAGCGCCGCCCCGGCGCCGGTGGCGATCCAGCCTCGCGTCTTCGTCGTGTATTCCTGAATGCAGCCTTTGCTGTTGGCCTCGATGCACCTGTTGTTGATGGCGAGCCAGGTGACTCCCAGCGCGACGGCGCCCACGCCCAGGGCGCCCAGGGTGATACCGGACCAGGTATGCCAGTGGCTTTCGGGTTCGACCGGCGGTGGTGGTGGCGGCGGTGGTGGCGGCGGAGGGGGCGGGTTCGCCTCGGGCGGCGGTTCGGGCTGCTTCGCGATCGGGACGACGACCACCGGTGACATCCTGACGCTCAGCGTGGATCGCTTGCCGGCGTGGATGTTCACGGACTGCTTGAACGGTTCAGACCCCGCCGCGGTGGCGGTCACCTCGACGGTCCCCTCCACGACGCGCAGCGCGGGGACCGCGGGAAGCGTCCCGACGGACTCGCCCGCCACGAACACCTCGGCGCCGGCGGGGCCGGTGACGATCAGGTCGCCCACGTGCGCGCGGCAGAGCGCCAGCGCCTGGTCCAGGAACGCCCGGTTCTTGCGGACCCAGACATCGTCCGGATTCGAGAGCGCCACGGACAGGTGCGTCTCCGCGTCGGTCCACCGCTTCAGCGTCGCCTCGACCAGCCCGATCTGGCCGTAGGTCCGCGGCGACGGCGCCAGCTCGTGAGCCTTCCGGAACCGCTCGAGCGCGTCCTCCGGTTTCCCCTCGCGCCGCAGCTTCAACCCCTCCTGGATCAGCGCGTCGGCGGCGGCGCTGTCGGCTCTGACCGGCGAGGCGCCAAGAGCGATCAGAACGGCCAGACATGCCGCGCACCGGCGAATGGTTCGGATGTTCATGTGAGTTCGTTCAGTCAACGCTCGACGGGGCGCTAATTCAGCGGGATTCCGACGCCATTCTGGTCGATTCCGGGCCCCTGGCCGTTGTGCGCGTGCTTGCCCACGTGCTTTTTTCGCGCTTCCTGGCGGTTTGGTTGTGTCGGCCGCTCCTCGTCGGGCTTCGTCGGCCGCGGCTCCGGCTCGGGCCTCGTCGCTCGGAGGGGCGGCGCGATCACATGCGGCGGCTCCGGCTCGGGCGGTGGAACGACGACCTCGTGCGTCGCGCCCGTCCCCGGGGGGAGCGGCTCGACGACTCGTCCCCGCCACAACGCTCCGGCGACGACCAGCCCGCCGGCTATCAGCCCGGCCAGCCCCCAGGCCAGGGCGCGCCCCCGGCCCGGCCGGCCGGCGTCGGGCAGGCGCGAGGCGTCCGGCAGCTCCTCGCGCGGGTCGGACGCCGGCTGCGGCGTCCGGGCCATTCGTGTGGAGACCATCATCTGCGGCGCCGCCGCGGTGCCGCCCGGCGTCCCCTGGGGCGTCGGAAAGACCGCGGTCCGCTCCAGCGTCCGGGGCGGCGTCACCGGCAGGGTCGGGTGCTGCGCGCCCACGGGCGCGGGCGTGTTGAAGTAGTAGTTGCGCCACTCGATCTGTCCGCGCGCGCTGGCGAAGGACCACAGCGCCTGACCCAGCGCGTGCACGGACTCGAACCTCTGCGTCGGGTCCGCGCTCATCGCGCGCAAGATGATCGCCTCCAGCAGCTCCGGAATGTCGTTGCGGTACGCCCGCGGCGACGGGAACCGCCCGACCTCGATCGCCTTCAGCAAGCTCAGGTTCTGGTGCTCCTCGAACGGGAGCCGCTTGGTCAGGCAGACGTACAGCAGCACGCCGATCGCGTATTGATCGCTCTCTGGGCCCACCCGGCCGTTGACCTGCTCCGGCGAGAGGTACTGCGGCGTGCCCAGGATCTGTCCCTCTTGCGTCAGCTCCCCGGCCATCGGCGCCTTCGACACGCCGAAGTCCAGGACCTTCACCTCTGGCCCGGTGTCGGTCTCGGCCAGGAAGATGTTGCTGGGCTTCAGGTCGCGGTGAACGATCCCCTGCTGATGGCAGGCGCGCAGCGCCGCGCAGACGTTCAGCATGATGTCCGCCACCTGCTCGATCGGCAGCAGTCCCGGCGTGTCCTTCAGCAGCGTCGCGAGGTCCCCGCCGCGCAGGTACTCCATCACCAGGTAGGGGGTGCCGTCCTCGGTGACGCCGAAGTCGATCACCTGCACGACGTTCCGGTGGTCCACCTTCGAGGCGGCCAGCGCCTCGCGCATGAAACGCTGGCGGAGCTCCTGGTTGAAGGCGGCGCCCGCGTGCGTGGTGATGACGGTCTTGAGCGCCACCGTCCGACCCAGGCGGGTGTCGAGCGCTCGGTAGACGGCCCCCATACCCCCCTCGCCGATCAGCTCGAGCAGCTCGTACCGATCGATCCGGCGCCGCTTCGCGGTGTTGATGTCCGAGGTCATGGCCGTTTCCGGGCCCTATCATCCGGATTTCCGGCCCTCCCGCCAACTGTCCAGGCGCACCGTGCTCAAAAGTGCGCTTCCAGACGAAGCGAATGTGCGGTCGCGCTGACCGAAACCGGCGCTGGGGACCGCAGCCCCATGTAGATCAGGGCCCCGCCGGCCAGCAGCAGCACCCCGCCCCCGACCGTCAGGGCCACCCCGGCCGATCGCGTGTCGTACGCCGCGCACGCCGTCCGGGTCGTCACGCTGAAGCAGCTGGCCCGGCCGTCGAGCTGCATCCAGAGCACGCCCCAGATGAGCGCCCCCGCGCCGGCCGCCGCCAGAGCCCCGCCGATCCACCGCCGCCGATCGACCGGGTGGGTGTCGGGCACCGCGGACAGCGGCGGCAGCCCCGGGGGCGGCCGCGCGTCCAGATCCAGCGGCTCCAGCACCACGGTCACCGCGTTCAGCATCCCACCCTGGATCTTGACGTCGATCGACACCGGTTTTCGCCCGTCACCCGCGGCCGTGAGGCGCAGATCTCCCTCGGCGAAGCGGAGCGGCGCCCGCAAGGGCAGCTCGCCGATCTCCTTTCCTGCGACCGACAGGCGCACGCCGGGCGCCCCGGTGACGACCAGGTCGCCGACGTGTCCGCGGGCGCGCGCCTGAGCTTCCGCCAGGAAGGCGCGGTTCTGCCGCACCCACCGATCGCCGGGCGTCGCCAACGCGGCGGCCAGGTGAGCATCTGCGTCCGACCACATCTTCAGAGAGGTCTCGACCAGCCCCATCTGCCCCAGGGTCCGCGGCGAGGGAGCGCTGTCGTGCGCGCGACGAAACAGCCGGAGCGCCTCGGTGGGGTGCCCGGTCCGCCGCAGCTCGAGCCCGCGCAGGATCAGGGCATCCGGAACCGGGACCATCTCGACGGCGTCGCCCCGGGATGACGCGAGGGTCGTCGCGAACAGCACAAACGTGACGGCGGTGGTGAACGTCATGGTCGCTCCTGTTACTCGGTGGGGATCCCCACGCCGGCCGGATCGATCGTCGGAAGCTCGGGCGGAGGCGGTGGCGGGGACGGGATCGGAGCCCGGCGCGGCGGGAGGCGGTGCCCGCTGGATGCCACCGGCGCCGGCGCCGGCGCGGAAACCAGAATCGGCGCGACCGGAGGAGTCGGGCCCTGGCTCCCGCCCTGCCCCCCTCCCCGCGGAGCGGGGAGGGTCGGAGACGGGTCAGGCCGCGGCCCGGGCGTCTGCTGGCCGGAGGCGGTTCGCCTGTCCAGTGGCGGAGGCGCCGAACGCGGCGGGGATCGCGTCGCCGAGCCGATCTCCGTGGCTGCCAGCGCCATGCAGCCGATACTCGCGGCCCGCCACGGCCAGGTGCCCGGTCGCGGCAGCTCCCGCGATCGCGGCTCGCCAGCCGCGCGCCGCGAGGCGTTGGTCTTCGTCGTGGCTGCGGGGGCATCGACCGAAGTCGGCGTCGGGACGCCCCGACGCCCTCCCGGGATCGAGGCCGGTGAGATCTGGGGCGCCTCGAGCCGTGGCTCGTAATAGCCCCGCCACAGCACCTGCCCGCGCTCGCTGGCGAACGGGAGCAGCTCGCGCCCGAGGGCATAGACCGACTCGAACCGATCCGACGGCGCGACGCGCATCGCGCGGCTCAGCACCTCGGCGAGGCCCGCCGGCAGCTGGTCGGGCGTGTCCCGCCCATCGCGGAGTGTCGGGTGCTCGGGGAGCCGCCGCGTGAGACAGAGGTGCAGCAGCACGCCCAGCGCATACTGGTCGCTGGCCGGACCGACCTTGCCGTCGATCTGTTCGGGCGCCAGGTGGTGGGACGGAGCGGCCGGCGGCACCGCCCGTGTCCGATCGTCGGCGGAGGCCGCCCGGCAGACCCCGAAGTCGAGCACCTTGACGTCGGCTCCCGTGTCGGTCTGCGCCAGGAAGACGTTCCCCGGCTTCAGATCGCGGTGAATGATCCCGACCCGGTGGCAGGCGCGTAGCGCTGCGCAGACACCCAGCCCGATGTCGGCCACGTTGCTGATGGGAAGCGGCCCGTCGGCCAGCGCCAGGGCCGCGGCCAGGTCCTGGCCGCGCAGGTGCTCCATCACCAGGAAGGGCGTCCCGTCGTCGGCGAAGCCGTAGTCGAGCACGCGAACGACGTTGCGGTGGTCGATCTTCGAGAGCGCCATGGCCTCCCGCAGAAACCGCTGTCGGACGCGATCGGTCAGGCGCGCGCCGTCGCGCGTGCCAGTGGCCGTCTTGATCGCCACCGTCCGCCCCAGCCGGACGTCGCGGGCCCGATAGACGGCGCCGGTCGTGCCGCGGCCGATGAGCGCGACCAGCTGATAGTGGTCGATGCGACGCCCCACCCGCGCGGAGTCGGGCGTGAGCGGGTTGGCCGTTTCGGGACGCGGCGGCATGAACCACTAGGTGTCGGCGCGCCGCCGTTTTGGTTGCGCGGAAAAGCGTCTCCCTGGACCTCTATCTGGACGTTCTGGACCGCGATGCTTACTAGCTCCTTTAGAAAACGTGAGAGCGCGCCGGTTGGGCTTACCGAATCCAAGATTCTGGGGGACGTGCTTGCTGGCGGCGCTGGCCGCCTGCAGTGTGCAGTCGGGCGAGGGCTCGCACGACAGCGGCGCCGGCGGCAACATCGCCGTCATGGGGAGCGGCGGGTCCCACGGAGACGCGCCGACGATCGTGATCGACGGCGGCGCGCGGCCCGGGACCGTGCACCTGGTCGTCCCCGCGTACTACGAGCCCGGCGCTGATTGGCAGAAGATCATCGCCGCCGCGCCGACCGTCGGCATGATCATCTTCAACCCCTCGAACGGCCCGGGAACGGCCACCGATCCGGCCTATACGTCGGCCCTCGCGCAGGCCCAGGCAGCGGGGATCCTGGTGCTCGGATACGTCGCGACCAGCTACGGCCAGCGACCGCAGGCCGACATCATGGCCGACGTGAACGAGTACTACGACCTTTACACGCCGTCGGGCATCTATTTCGCCGAGGGGCCGATGGAGGCCGACTGCACGAACCTGGAGACCGAGTACCGGCAATTGACCAGCCTGGCTCTCCAGCGCGACTCGAAGGCTTATCTGGCGATCGGGACCAGGTTCTGTCCGTCGTTCATCGAGTTCTCGGACCTGATGGTCGAGTTCGCCGAGGACTGGACCACCTACCAGAGCTACACGCCCCCCAGCTGGATGCCGGCCAACTCGCCGCAGCGCTTCTGCCAGTTCATCAACTCCGTCCCGCCCGAAGAGGCCAGCCACGCGCTGTCGATGGCAGTCGCCAACGGGGCCGGCTGGGTGTTCACCACCGACGGTGCCCAGCCGAACCCGTGGGGCGCCCTGCCCAGCTACTGGGATCAGGAGCTGGCCGCCGCCCGCGCCCTGCAGTGACGGCGGCCAGGGGTCCCCAGGCCGCCCGCCGGGCGGCACGTCGTCGGGTATGGTCCGCTGCGCTCACGTCGCCCACGGCGACGCCCTCATGCCGATCAGTTAAATTAAGGCGCCAGGACGCGCAGATCGGGCTCTCTGGGCCTCTCCCGCGAATGCGACGAATGCGGGGGAGGCCGCCGAGCCGCAGGCTCGGCGGGTGGGGTCCGGACCTCTCCCCGACCCTCTCCATGCTTTCGCGAGGAGAGGGAAGGAGCCCCTGCGTGAACGGGCGGGGCGCTTGACCCAGGTCGACCCGAAGATTGGGACGCCTTGACTGAACGGCATTGGTCTAGGGGCAGAACCCCTCCTCCTTGTAGCCGCGGACGAACGGGTCGCAGATGACGTTGCCGTCGGGCAGCGCCAGGTTGTACTCCATCTGGCAAAGCGACTTCTGTGTCGCATCCTTGATCGCCGCGCAGCAGGCCATCAGATCGGCGCAGGTCAGCTGGTTGGTCCCCGCGGACCCGCCCGTGCCCGTGGTTCCGGCGCAGGTCGGCTCCGTGCAGCCCGACGACTGCACGCACGGCGTGATCGTGTTTCCGATGCAGAGCTGACAGTCGGCGGGCGCGATCCCGCAGTTGGTCCGGCAGCCGTTGTCGTTGCACGAGCAGCTGGCCAAGCAGTTGTAATAGGTGCCGCAGGGACCGCTGAACGTCGCGTTCTTGTAGCCGCTGCCGAAGCAGGTCGTGTACGCGCTGTCGCAGGCGTTCTCGATGCACGTGCCGTACTGCTGGATCTCCGACTGACTGCACTGGCTGGAGCTGGGGCAGGTCAGGTTCGACGCCGAAGGCCCCGAGCCCCCACCGCTGCCGCACCCGGCGATCAAGGCTCCCAGCGCCAGCACTCCGACGTGGGCCATCATTCTGAGAATGGACATGGTTATCCCTCGGTTCTGTGCTCGTTGAGGTGCCTGGCTACTGCTGCACCGGGATGGTCGTCGAGACGGAGACCATCGCCCCCAGACCGGTCGCCTCGAGCACCGTCGAGCCTGTGATCAGGCTGCCCGCCAGCGCCGTGGTCGCGACCTGGGGGTTGACGGTGATGATCTGGCTGGCCCCGGCGGCGATCGTCCCCAGGCTCCAGTAGGGCTGGGCGTTGGCGCCGCAGGTGCTGCACCCGGCGGAGTCAGGATCGGAGTCCGTCCCGTAGTAGTAGCTCAGGGGGACCGGGACCCTGAAGATCACGTACACCCCGTCAACTGCGCGCGCGGACGAATTCGTCACCGTCATCGTATAGAGCAATCGGGCACCCGGCTGCACGGGGCTCGGGGTCGCGGTGATGGCCAGGCTGAGCGGGGGCGCCGCGGCCAGCACCGACACCGCGTAGTCGGACGTGGAGTCCAGCTCCAGGCCACCGTCGACGAACAGGTCCGCGCGTGCCCTCAGGATGGTCCCCGGAGCCTGATTGGCGTCGACGGTGACGTTCAGGCTTCGGTGCACGTAACCCGCGACCGCGATCTGACCGATGCTCCAGTCGACGTCCCCGGTCGAGGTCTGCGTCCCACCGTCGCTGATCGACGCCACCGTCAGTCCCGGTGGCAAATGAACGCGCGCGTCGGTTCCCGTCAGAGCGGCGGCCCCGATCTGTCCGATGTCGACGTCGAGCGTGAATGTCTGCCCGGGCGTGACGGGGTTCGTCACGGTGCCGAAGGCCAGCTGAGCCGACGGAGCGCTGTGCACGCCGACCGTCTTGGACGCCAGCACGTCGTTCATGTTGGTCGCCTCGACGATGGCGTGTCCCCGGATCAAATCTCCGTCGCCCACGATGTTCGAGTCCGCCAGAGCGTTGACGGTGATCGTCTCGCTCGTGCCGGGTGCCATCGTTCCCAGGCTCCAGTAGGGCAGGCTGTTGGCCGAGCAGGTCGAGCACCCCGACGAGTTGGGACTGGTATCGGTCCCGTAGTAGAAGGTAACGCCCGTCGGCACGGTGAACACCACGTAAACCCCGTCCACCGGACGGGTCGACGGGTTCGCGACGGTCATTTGATAAAGGACGCGCGCGCCGGGTACGACGGGCCCCGGCGTCGCCGTTATCGAAAACGCGAGGGCGGGGGCCAGCGAGGTCACCGAGACCGTGTACTCGGCGGTCCCATCGAGCTCGACGCCACCGTCGTAGGCCAGCACGGCGCGCGTGGTCAGCAGCGATCCACCAGGCACTGAGCTGTCGACCTTGACGTCGACCGTGCGGTGCACGAGCTGACCAACGCCGACCTGGCCGATGGTCCAGACAATCTGACCGGGTGTGGACTGGGTCCCGCCGTTGCTGATCGCGGTGGCGGTGAGCCCGGCCGGCAGGTAGGCCGTGAGTTGCGTGTTGCTCAAGACGGTCGTCCCCAGCTGTCCGATGTCGAGGTCCAGCGTGAGGGACTGCCCGGCGGTCGCCGGGTTCGTCTCGGTTCCCAGCGAGAACTGATTGGTGGGGTTCGCGTGCACGCCGATCGTCTTCGTGGCCATGATCGGGCTGACGTTGGTCGCCCGAAGCGTGATCGGCACGCTGATTGTGCTCCCTTCGCTGAGCGTCGTGTCTGCGGCTGCGTTCACCATCACGGTCACGGTCTGCCCGGCGGGCAGCGTGCCCAGGTTCCAGTACGGTTGGGAGTTCGCACCACACGTGCTGCAACCCGCCGAGTTCGGAACAGAGTCGGTCCCGTAGTAATAGGAGAGACCGGTCGGCACCTGCATGACCACTTGGACTCCATCGATGGCCGCGTTCGAGACGTTGCCGACCGTGATCGTGTAGAGGGCCCGGCCTCCCGGCATGACCGGATCGACGTCGGACGTCACCGAGAGAACGAGCGGTCCGGAGGCGGCAGAGCCTCCGCCGCCAGCCGCGCCGCCGAGACCGGAGTTGCCGCCGGCGTTCGACCCGCCGCTGCCGGCCACGCCGGAGCCGCCGGCCGAACCGCCGCCTCCCGAGGTGCCGGCGGTGCCCGCGTCGCCGCCGGCGCCGGTCGATCCCGCGATGCCCGAATTCCCCGCGCCTCCCGCAGCCCCGCCGCCCCCGGACGCGCCAACGCCCCCCGAAGCGCCCGCCCCCCCGGCTGCGGAGCCCCCGCCTCCCGAGGTGCCTGCGCTGCCGCCGCCCGCGCCTCCGAGGCTCGCGCCGCCCACACCGCCGTGGTCGCCGCCAGCGGAGCCGCCCGAGCTGCTGCCGCCTGTGGAGGACGCCGATCCGCCTCCTTTGCCGCCTCCGCTCGATCCGGCGAGACCACCGCCGCCGCCGCCATTCTCCGGCCTTCCGGGGGGCGAGCTCGTGCAGCCTGCCATGGCGGCGGCTGCACAAGCAATCAAAGCGAACCCACGAGCACGTGATACCGCACCGACCAGCATTATCGTTCCCTTTCCGGGCGCACTGCGCCCGCGCGCAAGATTGGCTACCGCGATCCGTCGAACCTCACGGCGCAACACCGACGGTGTTCGGAGCTTCCGACGTTGTCGCGGGCCAGAACATCAGCACGGGTCGTGCCACGCCGACTGCGTATCATCGAAGTCGGTCCCGCCGTGTAAACATTGTGCGAATGGGCGCGTGACGCGCTGTTCTTGGCGGCGATCCACCGCTGTCCGAACGCACCATGGGCGTTCGAACGCGTTCGGACGACGTTACGCGACTGCGGCGGCGACTAGCGCTTGCTCTTCTTCTTGGCGCTGCGGGCGGCCTTGGCGGCGGGCTTCTTGCGGGGCGCAGCCTTGGCGGGCTTCTTCGCCTTCGGGACCGCCTTCGCCACCGCCTTCTTGGCGGCGGGCTTGCGGGCGGCCACCTTGCGGGCCGCCGGGCGGGGCGCCGCGGCCGGCTTGGCGTTCGGATCGGCGTGGCAAACGACCTCGATGTTGTTGCCTTCCGGATCGAGAATGAACGCCGCGTAATAGTGCGGGTGGTAATCAGCGCGCACGCCGGGCGAGCCGTTGTCGGTGCCGCCCGCCGCCAGCGCCGCCGCGTGGAACGCGTCGACCATGGCTCGCCCGCTGCTGAGCGCGAGGTGCGTCGGGTTCAGGGTCTTATCGGTCTGCATCAACCAGACGTCCGGCTTCCCCGGCGTCCCGAGGCCCGCGGCGCCCGGGAATTCCATCAGCACGCTGTAACCGAGCGGCGCCAGTGCCGCCCTGTAGAACTCGACCGCCCGGGAAAAGTCCTGCACGCGAACGCTGACGTGGTCGATCATAGCTGGACCATAACACGCAGCCGAAACGGGGAAGAGTCGAATGCGCGCGCCGTTGGTTACACTTCGCGCGTGCCGCCGGTCCGGGAACGCTTCGCCCCGCTGATTCGGGTCGCCGACCGTTTCGCGCGCAACGAAGCGGGACCACGAGGGAATTGGCTGGGAAGGGCGGTCATCGTGCGGCTCCTGGGCCTGGTCTACACCATGGCCTTCCTGACCCTGGCCCGGCAGGGGCCGGCGCTGCTGGGGCCCCGCGGCCTCTTGCCAATCGACAGCTATCTCGCCGAAGTGGCGGTCGAGGCCGGGTCCCGCGCGCGCGGGTTCTGGATGCTCCCGTCCGTCTTCTGGTGGTCGTCCACCGACCGCGCGATCGCCGCCGCCGGCTGGGTCGGCGTGGCGCTGGGCATTGTCGTGATGGCGGGATACGCCAACGCGCTGTTGCTGGCCCTGCTTTGCGGGCTTCAGATCTCGATCGTCAACGTTGGGCAAACGTTCTATGGCTTCGGCTGGGAGATCCAGCTGGTCGAGACCGGCTTCCTTTGCATCTTCCTGGTTCCGCTGTTCGACGGCCGCCCGTTCCCGCGCCGGCCTCCGCCGGTGATCGTCATCTGGCTGCTGCGCTGGCTGGCCGCGCGCATCATGTGGGGGGCGGGCCTCATCAAGCTGCGCGGCGACTCGTGCTGGCGCGACCTCACCTGCCTCGACTACCACTTCGAGACCCAGCCGATCCCCAACCCGCTGACGCCGTTCTTCCACGCGTTGCCGCACTGGCTGCACGCGGTGGGAGTGGCCTTCAACCACTTCGTCGAGATCGTCTCGCCCTTCTTCGTGTTCGGTCCCACGCGCATCCGGCGCCTCGGTGGCGCCGCGATGCTGGCGTTGCAGATCATCCTCATCCTCAGCGGCAACCTGGCGTTCCTCAACTGGCTCACCATCGTGCCCATCCTCGCCTGCTTCGACGACGGCGTCTGGCGGCGGCTGTTGCCGCGCGCGTTGATCGCGCGGGCCGACGCGGCGGCCCAGGCGGCCTGCCCTTCGCGCGCGCAGGGATTCGCCACCGCCGCGCTGGGCGTGGCGATCGCCCTCCTGAGCGTCCCGCCGGTGCTCAACATGCTCTCGGGCAGCCAGGTCATGAACACGTCGTTCACCCGCCTGCCGATCGTGAACACCTACGGCGCGTTCGGCACCGTGGGCCGGGAGCGCAACCAGCTGGTGTTCGAGGGGACCGAGGACGAGGTGGTCGACGACCAGACGCAGTGGCGCGCCTACGCGTTCAAATGCCAGCCGGTCGACCCGGCGCGGCGCCCCTGCTGGATGAGCCCGTACCACTACCGGCTGGATTGGCTGCTGTGGTTCGCCGCGATGGGGAGCCCACGCGACTACGACTGGACCTTGCGCCTGGTCTGGAACCTGCTGTCGGCCGACCGGGCGACGTTGGGTCTTCTCGGCCAGGATCCGTTCCAAGGGCGCCCGCCGCGGCACGTTCGCGTCGACCTCTACCGTTACAGCCTGCAGCCGCTGGGCGCGGCCACCTGGTGGCGCCGCGAGCGCCTGGGCCCCTGGCTGCCGCCGCTGGACCGCGGCAATGCCGAGCTACGCGGCGTCCTGCGGGCCAGCGGCTGGGCTGGGGTGGACTAGAACCTGCCGTAGAGCTCGCGCTCGGCCTGGGTGCTCTGCGGACCACGGTCGAGCAGCGAGGACGCCAGCAACGCGACCGCAACGATCACGTTGTTCCAGACCGTTGCGCGGTTGTACGCCGGCAGCGCGAGCGCGCCGACGAACAGCGCGGCCGCGACGACCAGGATCGCGTAGCGCGCGGCCAGCGTGTAGAACGACGCGATCGCCAGGATGAAGGTCAGCACGCCGCACACGACGGTGAGCGTCCCCTCTGCCTGGTTGTGCTGCCACATGAAGGCGGTCACGAACAGCCATACCCCGATGAGCGCGCTGAAGATCCGAGTCGTCGTCATCTGCCACCTCCTCGGCGCCGTACCTTTTCAATGTAAACCTCACGAAGCCGAGGTGTAGGCCCGCACGCAATCGACTTTCATCGTCTGCGGAAAGGTCGTGGTCGAGTCAGGCGAGCCCGGCCATTACCCGCCCACGGACTCCAGGTCCGTCCGGTCGCGCGCTGCGGCGTCCGGGTCTCGTAGCGCGTAGACCTCGATGGCGTACGTGTGATGCGCGTCGCTGAGCTTCGCGTTGCCCGGCAGGGTGTAGGCGCCGGTCAGGCTCGAACCGCTGGAGCTGCCGCCCACGGCAACGAACCCGCGTCGGGCGAGCCGGTCCCCGCCGAACCGCCGTGCCCCCCAGCGCCGGCTGAAGAACCGGCAGGGGAACCGCCCGTGGATCCACCATTTGCGGCGGGATTTCCGCCGGGGCTCCCGGCCCCCGCGCTGCTCGGCGCGCTGCCGCATCCGATGGCGAGAGCCCCCACCACGGTTGAGATCGCCAGGCGCTCCGCGCATTCGATCAGGCTATGACGGTCGCCCCACGACAGCGGGAGCGGGTGGCACGGCGGCGTGTGAATGGCTGGCACGGTGAAGATCACCCTCGTGTGATCGATCACCTCGGCCATTGCGACATCGCCCGATTGCGGTCGCGGATTTACGCCCCACAAACATTGGTTGGGTCGTTCGTGCTGAGCAGATGAAGTGGCCCACAGCTTGCGATGCGCCGGTGACCCAAAGGAGCAATTCAAATGACGCGCCTCCGCCTCCTCGCCCTGCTTTCCGTGATTCCAATCGGTGCGTTGACCAGCGCCGGCTGCTTTGACGCCGGCCCCGGCCACGGACACCAATACGATCAGAACGTCTATGTCTGCGTCTGCGACGCGGACTGTCCATATGGCGAGGTCTGCGACCCGTCGTCGTTCACCTGCACCAGCAGCAAGGGGAGCGGCACCTCGACCGGCGGGACGTGGGGCAGCACGGGCGGCGCCGGCGGGCGAGCCGCCACGGGCGGCCACGGCGGGGCGGGCGCCCTGGCGCTGGGCGGCGCGGGCGGCCACGCGGGCGCTCCCGGCGAAACCAGTGAGACCGGCGGGACTTACGGGACCGCTGGCGCGGCGGGCCATGCCGGCGCGGGAGGCGCCGCGGGCCAGGCCGGCGGCGCAGCCGGACACGCAGGCGCCGGCGCAGGCGGCGGCATCGCCGGGGCCGGTGGCGGTGGTGTCGCGGGCGCGGGCGGCCAGTCGGCCGGAGGCGGGCCGGGCACGGCGGGCGCGAGCGGCCAGACCTGCGAGGTGACCAGCGATTGCGGGACCGGCAACTGCTGCATGTCCGGCGTCTGCCAGCCGCTCCCGACCGAGCCGGGGCTGTGCAAGTTCAACAGCGATTGCGGCCTCGGCTCGCGCTGCGCGAACGGCTCGTGCGAGCCGGGCTGCACCACGGTCGCGGACTGCGGCACGGGCGACGCCTGCACGGCCGGCTATTGCCAGCCGTCCACCACGGGCGGCGGCACCTGCGTGCTGGACACCGACTGCTCGCCGAACCACACCTGCATCAACGGCTTCTGCCACGCGGCCTGCTCGACCGACGGGGACTGCGGCGCGCACGACATGTGCTCGTCCGGCCTCTGCCAGCCGGATACTCGCCCGCGCTTGAGCTGCCGCAGCAACACCGACTGCACCAACGGGCAGTCCTGCGTGGACGGCTTCTGCCGCTCGAGCTGCCGCACCAGCGCCGACTGCTGCACCTGCTCGACCGCGACGGTCTGCGGAACGGGCGGCTTCTGCGTGACCCCGGGCGAGGCATCACCGCAGTGCGCGCTGCAGTCTGACTGCGGGAGCGGTCACAACTGCATCGACGCGCTCTGCATCTGAGGGGCGGGGTGAAGCGCCGGGATGCCGGACCGCCAGAAACAGATCTGGCGTCCTGGCCTCCTGGCGCTTGGCTCACTCCATCTCGGGCGGAGGCGGCTGCGGCCCGGGGACGATGCCGGCGATGTCCGGATCCTCGTCCGGGCCAGCGGCCGGCCGCTCTGCCCGCTCGCGGTCACGGATGTCCCGCCGCTCGGCTTTCTTCTTCTGCCGATCCTTACGGGCGAGCTCTTTCTGTCGTTTTTCGAATGGGTTTGGTCCCCGGCGCATGGTTGGCCTCTATTCTGCTTCACTCACAGAAAAAGACGAGGGGCCACCGGCGAAAGAGCGATGATCCAATCCACTTTCGGTTTTTTGCCGGACAGGCGAGGATCCACGGCGTGATCGGGGAGGCCATCGGCAGCTATGTCGTGCTGAGGGAGCTGGGAACCGGCGCAATGGGTGAGGTGTACCTGGCCGAACACCGGCACCTGAAGCGGAAAGCTGCCGTCAAGCTCCTGGCGCGCGAGCTGGTGGGTCGCCCCGATCTGCTGGAACGATTCTTCCTCGAGGCCCGCGCGACGTCGGCGATCGCGCACCCCGGGATCGTCCAGATCTTCGACTGCGAGATCGAGCCCAGCGGCCGCCCCTACATCGTCATGGAGTACCTGGACGGTGAGACGGTGGCGGCGCTGCTGGCGCGCCGCGGCCCGCTGGCCCCGGCCACGGCGGCCCGTCACGCGAAGGGAATGGCCGAGGCGCTGGCCGCGGCGCACGAGACGGGCATCGTCCACCGCGACCTGAAGCCCGAGAACGTGTTCGTGCTGGCGCACCCGGCCGACACCGTGAAGATCGTCGACTTCGGAATCGCCAAGCTAGAGGGGGACTTTCGCGCGGGGCAGGTCCATCAGACGCGCAGCGGCGCGTTGATGGGGACGCCGCTCTACATGTCGCCCGAGCAGTGCCGCGACTCGGCGAACATCGACTACCGCACGGATCTGTATTCGCTCGGCTGCGTGCTGCACGAGCTGCTGACCGGGCGCCCGCCTTTCACGCACACGACGCTGGGCGATCTGGTGGTCGCGCACATGACCGAGCCGGCGCGCGACATCCGCGAATTCAACCCCGCGGTTCCGCCGGTCCTGGCCGACCTGGTCGCCGAGCTGTTGCGCAAGGATCCGGCCACCCGCCCGGCGGGGATGCGGGTCGTGGCCGATCGGCTGGCGGGGTTCATGGGTGGGTTCACCACCGTCCCCGAACCGGCGCTGGCCCCCGCGCCGACGCCGATGCCCAAGCAGCCGTCGCAGACCACCTTCGGCGACGCCGCGTCCGAGATCGTCGAGGATCTCGACAAGATCCCGCGCCGGCGGCCGGTGGCCTTCGCGGTGGTGGCGGCGATCGTCGGCGGCCTGGGGGTGGGCGGCCTGTACGCGCGCCGCGGGCACGCGCCGCCGCCGGCTCCCCGGACGCCGGTGGCCGCGACCTGGTCCACGACGCCCGCGCCGCCGGCGAGCGCCAGCCCCGCGACGCCATCCGCCGCCCACCCGGGCGCCGACGAGAAGGACGCGCACTCCCGGCACGCGAAGAAGGACGCGGCCGGCAAGCACGCTCACCGCACCGTCGCCGCGGCGTCTCCGGCGGAGACGCCGTCCGCCGGAACGCCCGCCACCGAGCCGCCGCCTGCCCAGGCCTCGGCGGCGCCCGATCCCGCGTTCGACTACAACGGAACCTGGGAGGGTCCCTGGAACGACCCCGAACACCACCAGCACGGGCGCCTGTATTTGCAGGTCGGTCCGGGAGCGAACGCCGCTGGCTGGTTCTCGAACGCCAGCGTCGCCCAGAGCTACCAGGTGGTCGGGCGGGCCGACAGCCCCGGGGTCTATACGCTGACCTGCGCCTGCCCGACCGGCCAGGCGTTCACGTTGCAGGCGACCCTGCACGACCGCGAGGGCGAGCTGCGCGGGCGGCTGACACTCTCGGCGGCCAGCGGCATGTTCGGCCAGAGCCACGTGTCGCTGAAGCGCGCCCCCCCAAAATGAGCGTGTGAGGAAGCGCCCGCGATCCCGGTTACTTTACGAAGGCGGCCGCGGCCCGGTACAGTCTGCGACCACATGAGCCTCATGCGGTTTCGCCTGGCGCAGCTGTTCCCGATCGCCGGTCTGGTCACGCTGCTCGCGTTCACGGGGTGCGCGAGCTCGACGGTGTTGCAGAGCCAACCCCCCGGCGCGCGCGTGTTCCTGAACAACGTGCCGGTGGGAACGACGCCCTACACGATGACCGACGCGAACATCGTGGGGACCACGACGCAGGTTCGGCTCGAGTACCCCGGCTACGCGCCGCTGAACACCTACATCGTTCGGAACGAGGAGCTGGATCCGCTGGCGCTGATCGGCGGCTGCTTCCTGCTGGTGCCGTTCCTCTGGGTCATGAGGTACAGCGCCTCGCACTTCTATCAGCTGCAGCCAGCCGGCGCGCCGCCGCCGGGCTGGGCCCCCCCGCAGGACCAGGGCGGCTATCCAGCGCCGCCGCAAGCCGGATACCCGCCGCCCGCCCAGGGGGCGTATCCACCGGGACCGGCGGGCTATCCGCCGCCCCCGCCCGGCTACCCGCCGCCCGCCGGCCAGCAGCCGCCGCCCGCGGCCCCGCCGCAGTAACGCCCTCCTCGTCCTTCGCCACAGTGGTTTGGCGAAGGACTAGTCGGCCGTGTCGGCGTCCGTCAGCGGGGTGCCGGCGTTGATGCGCATCGGCTCGCGCACCAGCTTGTGCGGCTTGCCCGCGTCGGCGCAGGCTTCGCCCATCGCGGCGCCGATGCGATCCCACAGCTCCTTCGCGATCGTCGCGCCCAGCTGCCGGCGGTCGCCCGTGAACGTCGTCGAGAGGCTGCGCAGACCCGAGAGGCCGTTGCGCACGAAGATCGTGGCGCTGGCTGCGCGGCCGTCCACGGCCACTTCGCCGTCGATGTAGGCGACGAGGCTCATCGCCACCGACAGCTCGCGGAACTGCTCGGCGCTGTCGACCGGTCGCAGCCCGGTCATCACCTTCATCCCCCTGGCGCGCAGCACGTGCATCACCTGCCGCCGGACGCTCTCGGCGTCGTCGCCCGTGAAATCGAGCACGGCGACCTTGTTCCCGGCGACCGGCGGGGGCGCCGGCGGCGGCGGCTCCTCCTTGACCACCGGACAGCCCTTGGGCAGCGGCTTCTTGGCGTGAGACTTGACCGGGGGCGGGGGTTGCCGCTTGCTGGTGGCGCCCGCCGGCGAGCCGAACGCCAGCGCGGCTGCGGCCAGCAGAAGACGTCCAGACCAGCGGCCACAGACCATCCGGTCTCAGAGTACCTTAGATCGACTCAGCTCCGCAGCTTGTAACCGGTCGCGAGCATCCAGACTGACAGACCTGTGGCGACCAGGGCGACGGAAGCGGTGATCGCCAGCCCCAGCCAGGGCGAGCTGGTCGAGGTCCCCAGGAAGCCGAAGCGCAGCCCTTCGACCATGTAGAGGATCGGGTTCGCGCGCGTGATGGTGTCCCAGGGCCGCGGCAGCATGCGCGCGCTGTAGAAGATGCCGCCCAGGAAGGTCAGCGGCGTCAGCACGAACGTCGGCACGACGTTGAGCTGCTCGAACTTGTCGCTCCAGATCGCGACCGCCAGGCCGATCGCCGCGAAGGCGGTCGCGATCAGCCCGCCGTAGAGCAGGACCCAGATCGGGTGGGCGACTCCAAAGCCGGCGAACAGTCCCGAGATCAGCCAGACCAGCGCGCCCGTCATGAAGCCGCGCAGGACCGCCGCGCCCAGGAAGGCGGCCAGCATGTCGGCCACCGCCAGCGGCGCGATCAGCAGGTCGACGATCGTCCCCTGCAGCTTGGCGATGAACATCGACGACGAGGTGTTGAGGAACGCGTTCTGCGTCACCGTCAGCAGCACCAGGCCGGGGATGATGAAGCGGATGTACGAGACGCCGTCCACCTCGCGCACGCGGCCGCCCAGCGCATAGCCGAACACCAGGAAGTAGAGCGTGGTCGTCACCACCGGCTGCGCCAGCGTCTGCCCCGGCACCTTCAGGAACCGGCGGGTCTCCTTGGAGAACAGGGTGCGGAAGCCGATGGGGTTCATTCGGGTCGCCTGGTCAGCTTGAGGAACACGTCTTCCAGCGTCGGTTGCACGATCTCGACGTCGACCACCGCCGGCGACAGCGTGCCGGCCATCGCCAGCAGCTCGCCCACCGGCGAGCCATCCACCGGACAGATCACCGTCTGCCCGCCGGCGTCCAGCGTGGCGGAGCGCCGCCGCAGCCCCTCGGGCAGCGCGGCCTCGCCGCCGCGCCAGGGCGCCGCCAGCTTGAAGCGCACCTGCCGCCGACCGAGCTGCTGCACCAGGTTCGCGGGTGTGTCCAGGCCGACCAGCATTCCCTTGTCGATGACGCCGACCCGATCGGCCAGCGCCTCGGCTTCTTCCAGGTAGTGCGTCGTCAGCACGATGGTCGTCCCCTCCGCGCGCAGCGTCCGCACGTAGGCCCACAGGTCGTGGCGCAGCGCCACGTCCACGCCGGCCGTCGGCTCGTCCAGGAACGCGACCCGCGGCCGATGCACCAGCGCCTTGGCGATCAGCAGCCGGCGCTTCATCCCGCCCGAGAGCGCGCGCGTGTTGGTGTCCGCCTTGGCCAGCAGGTCCAGCGCCCGCAGCACCTCTTCGATGCGCGTGTCGTCGGGCTGCACGCCGTAGTAGCCCATCTGGAAGCGCAGCACCTCGCGCGGCGTGAAGAAGGGGTCGAAGTTCACCTCCTGGGGGACCAGGCCGACCTGGCGGCGCGCGGGCAGCGAGTCGCGGACCACGTCGTGCCCCAGCACCGTCGCCGTACCACCGGTCGGACGCACCAGTCCGCAGACGATCGAGATCCAGGTGGTCTTGCCCGCGCCGTTCGGGCCCAGCAGCGCGAAGATCTCGCCGGGCTCGATGCGCAGCGACAGGCCGCGCAGCGCCTCGACGTCCGCGTTGACGGAGCTGGGCTTCGCCCGGCGGAGTCGTCGCGGGAGGTTCAAGGGACCCTTTGAGGGTCCCTGTCTATTCGGGTAGGTTTTGCGGAGGTCGACGGTCTCGACGGCGGCGGCCGACATTGGTGAGCGGCAGAGCTTACGTTGCTCCGACGCCGGTGCAAGGCAGTGCTAGAACTCGCTCCGTGAAGCTGCTGATCGTCGTTGCGAGCACGCGAGAAGAGCGCATCGGGCACCTGGTCGCCGACTGGGCGATCGAGCGGGTCCACGCGCACGGCAAGTTCCAGCCCGAGCTGGCGGACCTGAAGTCGATCGACCTGCCGCTGCTCGACGAACCGAACCACCCGCGGTTCGCCAACTACCAGTTCGCCCACACCAAGGCCTGGAGCGCCACGGTGAGCGCCGCGGACGCCTTCCTGTTCGTGGTGCCCGAGTACAACTACTCGATGCCGCCCGCGCTGCTGAACGCCATCGATTACCTGTTTCACGAGTGGGCCTACAAGCCGGCAGCCTTCGTCAGCTACGGCGGCATCTCGGCCGGCACGCGCTCGGTGCAGCACGCCAAGCCGGTGCTGACCTCCGTGCGAACCATGCCGATCCCCGAGGCCGTCCAGATCCCGTTCGTGCGGAACTTCCTGAAGGACGACAAGTTCGCCGGCGAGGAGGCCCAGGTCAAGTCGGCCGCCGCCATGCTCGACGAGCTGCACAAGTGGGCCACCGCTCTATCGACCCTGCGTCCACCCCGCGGCTGAATTGCTTGTTATAGTTCGGCCGTGTCCGTAGCTTCAGCCTCGCCTGACCTCGTCGCCCCGCCCATGGCGCGCGGCGCCGAGCGCCCGTGGATGATCGCGCCCGGGCTGGACGTGCTGCTGTTCCTGGGGGTGACGCTGCTGACGCTGATCCCCTGGTTCGTCGCCGACGTGCTGCAGTACCCCGGCTGGTACGTCATCCTGGGCGTGGGCGTGGCCAACGGGCCGCACCTGATCTCGACCTGGACGCGCGTCTACCTGCTGCCGGGCGAGCGCTTCAAGCGCCCGATCGCCTACTGGGTCATCCCCGGCCTGGCGCTGGCGTTCGCCATCACCGCCGACATCCAGGGCGGCATGTGGCTGCGGCTGATTCGCTCGACCATCTTCTATTGGGCAACCTGGCACTTCGCCGCCCAGAGCTGGGGGGTGCTGCGCATCTACCAGCGCAAGCACGGCGCCGCCGAGCGCGTGGAGGCGCGCCTGGAGAAGGCGCTCATCTTCCTGCCGGCCTTCTTCTGCGCCCTGCACCGGCTGTTCACCGGACCCTGGACGCTGTTCAACGTCGAGGTGATCCACTTCCGCCCGCCAGCCTGGGCCGTGAACGGCCTGGGCGCGCTGATCGTGGCGATCGCCGCCGTCTACCTGGCGGTCTGGCTGAAGGGGTCGCGCGGCCGGGCCGGTCGCGAGTGGGTGCGTCCCGCGTATCTGCTGTTCAACTTCTTCGGCTTCGCGATGCCGTTCCTGGTCATCCGCGACGGGGACGCCGCGTTCGCCGCGGCCGCGCTGTGGCACGCCGTGCAGTACATCGCGATCGTCTGGCTGTTCAACGGCCGGCGCTATGCCCGCGGCGTCGAGCCGAAAGCGCGCCTGGTGTCATGGGTGTCGCAGCGCGGCCGGGCGCTGGCGTACATGGGCCTCATCGCCGCCTGCGCGGCCGTGGTCTACACGTTCGCGTTCGGCGTGTCGCTGTTCGTGCACAAGCGATTCGACGAGATCGCCCTCACGTTCTGGACCGGGTTCACGCTGGGCCACTACTACCTGGACGGCATGATCTGGAAATCTAGGAAGTACGACCTCCGCACCCTCACCACGAACGCCCCGGCCCCCGCGACCGCGACCTGATCGGCGAACATCGCGAGGTTGCGGCGCCTGCGGGTCTTTGAGAGACTCCGGGCCCCTACCATGACTATCTCCTCGACTTCTTGGCGGATTTTGTTGTTGTGCGTCGCTGGTGTCGCAGGGCTGGCCATCGCTTCCTGCGGGCACCCGAGCACGGGCGCGTCCAGCGACTGTACCCCCGGCACCGAGCTCTGCAGCTGCATGTCGGGGAACACCTGTAACGCCGGCCTTCAGTGCGCGGACGACGTCCAGAAGTGCGTGACGGTCGGCGCGTCGGGAACGGGCGGAGATGCATCCGGGACGGGCGGCACCAGCTCCGGAACCGGCGGCGCCGTGAGCACGGGTGGGACGTCGGCGACAGGCGGAGCCGGGGGCCAGGGCGGCGCGCACGCCACCGGTGGTGCGGGCGGCGCCAGCGCGACCGGCGGCTCGACCGGCACCGGCGGCAGCGGGCAGACGGGCGGCTCCATGGGCAACTGCTTCCCGGCCACCGGGAGCGGAACCGGCACCAACATGGTGATGAACGGCGACCTGTCAGACGGGACGACCGGCTGGAACATCGGTCAGGGGAGCCCGACCAGCTCCGGCGTGATGAACGGCGCGTACTGCGCGACCTTCAGCAACATGACCGTGTTGCTCGGGTGGGGCAACTCCTCGGTTCACGCCAACCTGACGTCCGGGACCAGCTACACGCTTTCGTACCAGGCGTCGGCCTCGAACGGCAGCGCCACCACGCTGGAGATCCACGTCGGCCAGGCCGTCTCGCCCTACAACAACGATCTTCCGGATCCCGGCAAGATCGCCTGCGACACCTTGTCGGCCAGCCTGACGACGTACTCGCACACCTTCACCGCGTCCGCCTCGGACAGCAACGCCGGGATCGCCTTCCTTTTCGGCTCCAGCGCGAGCGGCGTCACCGGCTGCGTCACCAATGTCACGCTGACGCAGAACTGAGCCGGTGTTCCGCAAGCAGAACGTCGCCATTCACTTCGTCGGGATCGGCGGCATCGGCATGTCCGGTATCGCCGAGGTGCTCCTGAACCTGGGCTACCGCGTCTCGGGATCGGACCTGCGCGCGGGCGATGTGACGCGGCGGCTGGTCACGCTGGGCGCGAACATCACGATCGGGCACCGGGCCGAGAACCTGGCGAACACCGACGTCGTGGTCGTGTCGAGCGCGGTGAAGTCCGACAACCCCGAGGTGGCCGCAGCGCGCGCCCGCGACATCCCGGTGATCCCGCGGGCCGAGATGCTGGGCGAGCTGATGCGCGTCAAGGACGGCGTGGCGGTGGCGGGCAGCCACGGCAAGACCACCACCACCACCATGATCGCCACGGTGCTGGCCGACGCGGGCCTGGACCCGACCGCCATCATCGGCGGCAAGGCGCGGTCCTTCGGGTCGAACGCCCGCCTGGGCCAGGGCGAGGTGCTGGTCGCCGAGGCCGACGAATCGGACGGCTCGTTCCGGCACCTGTTCCCGACCGTCGCCGTCATCACCAACATCGACCGCGAGCACCTGGACCACTTCGGGTCCATCGACGCGCTGGAGGCCGCGTTTTTGGACTTTGCCGAGAAGGTGCCTTTCTATGGATTGGTGGTGATCGGCGCCGACAACCCGACCGCGGCCCGCCTGCCGCCGCGCCTGACCAAGCGGCACGTGACCTATGGCCTGACCGCCGGCGACTGGCGGGGCGAGATCCTGGAAACCGGCGCCACGGGGACGCGGTTCCGGGTTCGGGTCCGCGACCGGCTGCTGGGCGACGCCCGCATCCGGATGCCGGGCGTGCACTACGCGGCGAACGCGCTGGCCGCGCTGTGCGTCGCCGACTTCCTGGGCGTCCCGTTCGACCGCGCGGGCGCCACGCTGGCGGCGTTCGAGGGGGTCGACCGGCGGTTCTCGCTGCGCGGCGAGGCCGGCGGCGTGCTGGTGGTCGACGACTACGGCCACCACCCCACCGAGCTGGCCGCGACGATCGCGGCGGCCCGCTTGCACGGCCGCCGGCTGCTGGTCGCGTTCCAGCCCCACCGCTACACGCGCACCCGCGACCTGCTGGGAGACTTCGCGCCCGCGCTGGAGGGCGCGGACCTGCTGTTCCTGACCGACGTCTACCCGGCCGGTGAACCGCCCATCCCGGGGGCCGACACGCCGGCGTTGCTGAAGACGTTTCCGCGCGGCGCGACCGTCGAGCACGTCGAGCGCCCGCGGCTGGCCGCGGCGCTGGCCAGGGCGGCGCGCGCCGGCGACCTGGTGCTGTGCCTGGGCGCGGGCGACATCACCGGCGTCGCGGGCGAGCTGCTCGGCCTGCTCGGGACTCGCGGGGGCCCCTCGTGAGCGCCAGCCCCCTTCCCGGCGACGAGAGGGGCATCACCGTCGAGCACCCGCCGCCCCGGCGGCGCTTCCTGCGGCGGCGCAGCAACCGGCGGGTCGCCATCATGCGCCCGTCGGTCGCGACCCTGGTGCAGGCGCCGCTGCGCGCCCTCGGCCGGCGGCTGGTGTCGCTGGGCAAGCTGCTGGCCGTCGTCGCGTTCGTGGCGGCCAGCGCGCAGGGCGGTCGGTTGATCGTGCGCCGCGTGATCGCCTCACCGCGGTTCGCGCTGCGCGAGATCGCGATCGGCCCCACCGAGCACGTCTCGACCGACGAGATCGCAGAGCTGGCCGGTGTTCGGCCGGGTGATCGGCTGCTGGCCATCGATCCCGACGAGGTCGCCGCGCGCCTGACGACCCACCCCTGGATCCTGTCGGCGCGCGTCCGGCGCGACCTGCCGTCCACGCTGGCGATCGACGTGACCGAACGGCGCGCGGTGGCCAGCGCCCTGCTGGGCGCCCTGTACCTGCTGGACGAGAACGGCCGCCCGTTCAAGCACGCGACGTTTGGCGAAGCCGACGGCCTGCCGATCGTCACCGGCGTGAATCGCGACCAGTACGGCGCCGCCCGGACCACCAGCGAGGCGGTCTTCCGGCAAGCGCTGGCGCTGCTCTCCTCGTACGCCGAACGCCCCGAGCGGCCCAAGCTGTCGGAGGTTCACGTCGATCCGCGCGCCGGGTTCTCGCTGGTGTTGCTGGACGGGAGCGGCGAGATCCGGCTGGGACGCGGCGACTTCCCGGCCAAGCTGGCCCGGCTGGACGCGATCGTCGCGGCGCTGGGCTCGCGCGGCCCGGGTGCGCTCTCGGTGGTCTACCTGGACGGCCCGCTCTCCGACCGCGTCGCGCTGCGCCTGACACCCCGGCGGACCACCGCCCAGGACTGAGCGTGGCCGGCTACTCTGGCACGTCGCTGCCGAAGAAGCTGGGAATCAAAGACGGGTGTCGCCTGGCCCTGATCAACGCGCCGGACGACTTCGCGCGCACGCTGGGCGAGCTGCCTCCCGGCGTGACCCCGCGGCCGATCGGCCGCGGCACGTACGACGTGATCGTCCTGTTCGCGGCCAGCGCCAGGAAGCTGGCGCTGGCGCTGCCGGCGGCGCGCACCAGGCTGGCCCCGGCTGGCGGCCTGTGGGTGGCCTGGCCCAAGAAATCGTCCGGATTCCGGACGGACGTCACCGAGACGCAGGTGCGTGACCGGGGGCTGGACACCGGTCTGGTCGACAACAAGGTGTGCGCGATCGACGACACCTGGTCCGGCCTGCGCTTCGTCGTCCGGCTGGCGGATCGTCCAGCGGGGAAGAAAAAGTAAAAAATTTCGACGTCCCAGCAAACGCGGTGAAGATTGCCTGCAGCATGCCCAGGAGATCGTCGGACATCATCGTTGGCCTCGACATCGGGACCACCAAGATCGCCGCCGTGGTCGGCGAGGTGGGCGAGGACGGCCTCGACATCATCGGCGTCGGCACGCACCCGTCGCGCGGGCTGAAGAAGGGCGTCATCGTCAACATCGACTCGACGGTGGCGTCGATCAAGCAGGCGGTCCTCGAGGCCGAGAGCATGTCGGGCTGCGAGATCTCGCAGGTCTACGTGGGCATCGCGGGCGGCCACATCAAGGGCGTCAACTCGACCGGCACGGTCGCCATCAAGGACAAGGAAGTGCGGCCGACCGACGTCGGCAAGGTGCTGGAGCTGGCGCGCGCCATCGCGCTGCCCGTCGACCGCCACATCGTTCACGTGCTGCCGCAGGAGTACAAGATCGACGGCCAGGACGGCGTGCGCGAGCCTCTGGGGATGTGCGGCGTCCGGCTGGAGGCGCGCGTGCACATCGTGACCGCCGCGGCCGCGGCCGCGCAGAACATCATCAAGTGCTGCACCCGCTGTGATCTCGAGGTGCTGGACATCGTCCTCGAGCCGCTGGCCTCGGGCGAGGCCGTGCTGGAGGATGACGAGAAGGGGCTGGGCGTGGCGCTGGTCGACATCGGCGGCGGGACGACCGACATCGCCATCTTCACCGAGGGCGCCGTCGCCCACACCAGCGTCATCCCGATCGGCGGGCACCAGCTGACCAGCGACATCGCGTTCGGCCTGCGTACCCCGCCGCACGAGGCCGAGAAGATCAAGATCCGCTCCGGCTGCGCGCTGGCGTCGATGGTGGCCGAGGACGAGACCCTGGAGGTCGCGTCGGTCGGCGGCCGCGCGCCGCGCGTGCTCTCGCGCCACGGCCTCTGCCGCGACATCATCCAGCCGCGCATCGAGGAGATCCTGTCGTTCGTCAAGGCGGAGATCGTCCGCCTGGGCTGCGAGGACATGCTGGCCTCCGGCGCGGTCATCACCGGCGGAACGACCCAGCTCCCCGGCATGACCGAGCTGGGCGAAGAGATCCTGGGCATCCCGGTCCGGCGCGGCGTCCCCAAGGGCGTCGGCGGCCTGGCCGAGGTGGTCCACAACGCCACCTTCTCGACGGCGGTCGGCCTGGTTCAGTATGGCGTGGGCCGCCAGAGCGCCTCGCGCGTGACCGACACGCCCCAGCGGCGCGGCCTGTTCTCGCGCCTGCGACGGACACTCTCCAGCGCATTTTAGCTGGCGCCTGGTGATACGGTCTGGCGCCTCATGACCGAGGCACCGAGGCCTCCAAGCACGCGAAGACCCCGGGGTGCGTCGGACGTCCAGCTCGGCAACAAGGGCTGGTGGAAGGACGGGGTTCCCCCGAGCGAATAGACACCGATCGGCAGCTTCCCGTCCCCCCTCCTCGTTCTTTCCGACGCCACCCCGGGCCAGCCGGACGACGAATCTGCCTTCGGACGCGGCGCCGTCGCACGGGTAAAGGCGGTGCTCTCCGACGGAGATGGCGAGTTGAGTGCCCGCGTTTGAGACGCACGCAGGGCGTCCTTCCGCCCGGGCAGAGCTCGAAACGAGCGCAGCCAGACCGGCTACGTTGATCCAGGCGCGGGCCAGCATCTGAGAATCAGTCTGCAACCGCCGCGCCCCCCCCTCAGCGGAAGTTGCGACGCTGGCAGGCGGCGGCGCCCCAGCCGTCCGTGCGCCAGATGTCGGCGTCGCTCATGTGAGCCAGCGCGGTCGCTGGCAGCGGGGGCCAGCGCGCCGACGCGCAGGGCGGCCAGCGATCGGCGAAGAGGTGAAACGCGATGTCCCAGCGATCGCTGGCGGACAGCGTCTCGGCGAATGACGGCATGGCCGTACCCGCGCCGCCGTAGGTGATCCGATTGAACAGCTCGTAGGGCGTCACCGCGCTCTCCAGCGGGCGCGGCGGTCGCGGGATCAGGTGCGCCGCGGCGGGCGGCGGCGGCCCGTTCGGCGGCCCGTGGCAGGGAAAGCAGGCGAGCCGATACAGCGAGGCGCCTCGCGCCAGGTCGGGGCGCACGACGGGGGCGCTCAGGCGAATGCCGTGGCTGGCGAGCTGGGCGGCCGCCTCCGTGCACATGCGGGCGACGGTCCGCGGCGGGGCGTGGCGCAGCAGCGCATCCTCGATGCGGTCCAGCACGTGGCGCAGCCAGCCCGCCCGCTGGTCGCGCGGTGAGAGGTCGGCCCGGGCGCCATCCAGAACCGCGACCAGCGCCGGGACGCCGGTGAAGCTGCCGTTCTCTGTCTGCTCCCGATATTCGGTACGGATAAGCTGCAGAGCGAACGCCGCCCGGTCCCCATCGACGGCAGTCGTGCCGCCCGTCCCCGCCCGCCGGCCGCACCCGATCGCCAGTGCCGCCAGCAACAGACCCACCGCCCTCATCCTGAAAAATCCTGAGTCGCCGGTTACGTCTCGCAAGACCGGCGGAGGATCGCCTCGCACGCGCGGCGGAATTGATCTACAAGGGCCTCCTCACCAGGACAAAGGAGCCCTCCATGAAGACCATTCTCGCTGCGCTGCTGGCTGGCACGTTCCTCGTTTCTCTGCCGTCGATCGTCCGGGCCGAGGATGCGCCCGCCGGCGACAGCGCCAAGAAGAGCAAGAAGGACAAGAAGGCGGACAAGGGCGACAAGGGCGGCGCGAAGAAGGACGACGCGGCCAAGTCGGGCGGCGGCTGGTAGTCACAAGGACCGCAGAAACGCGAGCAGCGCCGCCTGCTCGTCGGCCGAGAAGGCCGGCGGGCGCGCGGCGTTGGCCGCGGCGTGCACGGCGCCGGCGTCCGGGTCGGTCCGGCGCAACACCTCTTCCAGCGTTCGAGCGCTGCCGTCGCTGAAGTAGGGCGCCGCGTCCCACACGCCGCGCAGCGAGGGCGGGTTGTTGCCCCCCTCGCCCAGCACCGGCGTCCCGACGTCGTAGCGGCCCGGCGCGGTCAGCGCGACCCGTCCGGCCAGCAGCCGCGCCTCGAGCAGCGCGTCCGGAACGTGTTCGCCCCGCGCGGCGTCGCCGACCAGGCGGTGGCAGCCGGCGCAGCCGTCGCGGAACAGCGCCAGCCCCCGGCTGGCCTGCGCGGTCAGCGCGCGCGCGCCGGGCGCCACGAACGGCGACGGCTCGGTCGGGATCTGCGCCATGTAGGCGGCCAGCGCGGCGCGAATCTCGGCCGGCGACAGCGTGCGCGTCCGCCAGCCGGACGCGTCGCGCATTCGCAGCGCCACCGGGTAATCGGCGAAGTGGGCGGGGTCGCGCTCGGCGCCCTGGGCGTGGGTCGAGACGATGTTGTCGGCGAACACGGCCAGCGTCGCCTGGTTTCCGAGGCGCAGGAACGGCGCGGTGGTCGCCAGGCCGCGGCAGGTGAGGGTCGTCGACAAGAAGCGGTTCTGCTTGGCGGGGTGCAACCTCCCGTCACGATCACCGTCGTCGTGGCAAGCGGCGCACGTGTAGAGCGACAGCGGCCCGGCGGCGCTGTTGTTGGGGACCAGCGCCCGGCTATAGAAGAGCAGCTCACCCGCTTCGGCCGGCGACGTACGGGCCGGCTTGCCGATCACCAGCGTCGCGCCCGGACCCTTCCCCGCCCCTCCCCGATCCGCGGCGAGGGGGTCCACGAACGTCAGCGTGTCGCTCAGCCGGTCCGCGGTGACGAAGCGGCCGTCGGGCAGCGCGGCGACGGCGGACGGGTTGGCGCCCACCGGCACGGTGGCCACCGGGCTGCCGTCGGGGCGCAACAGCAACAGGTTGTCGCTGCCCGCCCCCGCGATCGCCACCGTCCGGCCGCCGGCGGCCGCCGCCAGCTCGATCACCGGCTCGGGGCGATCGCCCAGGTTCACGAACGGGCGGCGCCCTGGTCCGGGATCGGCGATCAAGGAGCCGGCCGACGATCGGACGGGCAGGCGGACGACGCCGCTGTCGAGCCCCTCGACCGGACCGTGCGCGCGCGACACCGGCCGGTCCTCGTGCGTGAGCAGCCACAGCGCCGCGTCGTCCCCCCCCGTCGCGACCAGGTCCAGCACCGGAGCAGCCGTGCGGATGGCCTGCAGCGGCGCGCCCACGCGGCCCGCACCGTCGATCGGGTGCAGCGTGACCGTGTGCTCGATGAAGTTGCTGACGATCAAGAGCGGGCTGGAGACACCCGGCCAGAATCCGGACGGGATCAGCCGGACAGCCCGCGGTGAGATGCCGGTCGCGATCGTCTGAACGACCGTGCCTGTCCGGAGCGACACCACCGCCACGCCGCCCAGCGGTGGGGATGTGGCGTACAAGAGACTACCGTCGGCCGATACCGCCAGCCCGCGTGTTCCGGCCAGCAGGTCGGGCGCCAGCGCCTGCGTCGCGAACGTGCCGCGCCCGTCGCGCGTGATCCGCAGCAGGCCCCGGTCGTGGCGGCACGCGACGACGACGCCGCCCGCCGGAAGCGTGGCGAGCGCCTCCGGGAACCCGCAAGCGGCGACCTTCGCGACCAGCCGCGGCGGCGCGCCGGGCGCCACCACCGCCACCTGGTCCGCCGTCGACAGCGCGACGTAAAGCAACCCCTGGGCCGCGTCGAACGCCAGCGCCCGCGGCCGCGCGTGCGGGTCGCCCGCCGGCGCGCCCCAACCGATCGCCGCGCCCAGCAGCGCCAGGGCGGTCGTGATCCGGAACGGAAGGCTTCGGCCCGGTCGCCCCACGGGCCGGTTCTAGCGCACCGGGCCCCGGCGTTAAATCGGGGTAAAAAATTAGCGTCGGGCCCCGTCCCATGGGATCGATGGGGAGGAGGCTCAATGCTCGAATTTGACGACGAAGCTCAGGGTCCGGGCCGTCCCGTCATCAAGGTGATCGGCGTCGGCGGCGGCGGTGGCAACGCTCTGAACACGATGATCGAGGCCGGCGTCGAGGGCGTCGACTTCATCGTGGCCAACACCGACTGCCAGGTGCTCGAGGCCAGCATGGCCGGCATCAAGGTGCACCTGGGCCGCAACCTGACCAAGGGACTGGGCGCCGGCGCCAACCCGGAGATCGGCCGAGCCGCGGCGCTCGAGGATGCTTCGCGCGTCGCCGAGTCGCTGCAGGGCGCCGACATGGTCTTCGTGACCGCCGGCATGGGCGGCGGCACCGGCACCGGCGCGGCCCCCGTCATCGCGCAGATCGCGCGCGACGTCGGGGCGCTGACGGTCGGCGTCGTCACCAAGCCGTTCGCCTTCGAGGGCTCGCAACGCAAGAAGAAGGCCTCGGCCGGGATCAACGAACTGGCCAAGGCGGTCGACGCGCTGATCGTCATCCCGAACGACCGGCTGGTGTCGCTGGCGGGCATGAAGATGACGCTGAAGGACGCCTTCGCCATGGTCGACAACGTCTGTGTGAACGCGGTGCGCGGGATCAGCGACCTGGTCATCGCGCCCGGGCTCATCAACGTCGACTTCGCCGACGTGCGGACCATCATGACCGGCATGGGCCGGGCGCTGATGGGAACCGGCGTCGGCCGCGGCGACAAGCGCGCCGTCGAGGCGGCGCAGCAGTCCATCAGCTCGCCCCTGCTCGAGGACGTGTCGATCAACGGCGCGACCGGCATCCTGCTGAACATCACGGGCGGGCCCGACCTGACGCTGGCCGAGATGAACGAGGCCTGCAGCCTGATCGCCGAGGCCGCCGACCCGGACGCCAACATCATCTTCGGCTCGGTCATCGACGCGCATGCGGGCGACGAGGTCCGCATCACCGTCATCGCCACCGGCTTCAACTCGCACGCGCACGAGCAGCCGTCGCCGCAGCCGTCGCATGGTCGCCCGCCCGCGCGCGGCCGCGAGGGGCAGATGGCGCTGCCGATGCAGCAGGCGCACGCCCACGCCATGACCGCGCCCGCGCACCCCATGGTGATGCCTGCGCCCGCCGCGCCCCAGCCGACCGCCTCCTGGCCGCAGCCGTCGCACCCGACGCCGCGCGGGGGCTACTCGGTCCCCGCCGTGCAGGCCGCGATGGCGGCCGAGCAGGCCGAGCCGATCAACACCGACGACTTCTACCTGCAGATGGAGCAGGTCCCCCCGGCCGCGCTGGCGGCCCCGCCGCAGCGCCCGATCGCCAGCGGCAGCGAATGGACCCCGGCCGAACGCATCGACCGGCCGGCGATCCGGCCGCAGAGCGCCGGCACCGCCCCGCTGGTCCGCCGCGCCGGCGGCCAGGCGCCGCCGCAGCGCCCACAGGACGAGCTGGGCGTCGAGGAGTCGGAGTTCGACAAGCCGACCTACCTGCGCCGCGGCCTGTACGCGCCGGAATGACCGGAATGGGGGGCGCCGCCGCCCCTCAGTTCGCCTTGTCCAGGTAGGGCATGAACCACCGCCCGCTCCCGTCCACCGCGCAGGTTGGTTCGGGCCCGTTGTACAGGCCCGGCTGGGGCGTGAGCGTCACCCCGGGCGGCGGATCCGAATACATCTGGCACTGGGAACACATGCTGTTGGAGATCATCAGCCCGGGCGCGGCGCATTCGAATTGAGCGCACGAGACGCCGACGCTCGAGGCGATCAGCGCGAAGGCGAGCTGTCCGGCCGCGTCGAAGTAGAACGTGTGTTCCGTGTGGTCTTGGATGTAGCTGAACGTGCGGCTTCCGTCCGGGCAGGCGGTGTACCACCCTAGTACACGGGGGTCCGTGTACGGCGTGGTGCTGGCGGAGAGGGGCCAGTTCGCGACGAGCATGGCCTCATCCAGGGTCGGCGGGCAGTACGGCCCCAGACACAGGTTCATGACCGTGTCCTGGCACTCGACCGCGCTCGAGTCGCACGTGCAGGCAGGGTCGGGACAGGTTGGTGCGCCGGCTGCGTCGCTCGCGGCGTCGACGCTGCCCGAGCCGCCGGAGCTGCTCACGCGGGCAGAGCCTGATTGGCCGCCCTGACCGCCGGGCGTGCTGCTCAGGGTTTCCGACCCGCACGCGGCCGCGCAGATCAGCAGCCCGGCCACCAGCTCTCGCAGCTTAAGCAGGATCGAGCTCCGGGTAGTGGCGGAACACGCCGTGCTCGTTGAACGGGATTCGGCGGGACGAAGCCAGGTAGGCGGCGACGGCCGGGACCGCGGCCACCCGTTCGTGAAGCGCGACCAGGCGAGGGATCGACGCCGCCACTCGTGACAGCGCGTTCGGGAACGCGTAGCCGAGGCCGGCCACGATCTGGAACAGTGAGAGGTCGACGTACGACAGCGCGGTACCCACGGCGTGGCCGGCGTTGCTGTCGAGCACGCGTTCGAAGTGGCCCAGGTACTTGGGGATCCGGTTCTTGATGAACAGCTCGGCCCGGCGCGCCGCCTCGGGTTTTTGATCGTGGTAGTAGAGGCTCGACGCGATCGGGTGGTGGGTGTCGTGCACCTCCAGCACGAAATCGGTGACCGTGAGCTGCAGCTGGTGGGCCCGCAAGCGGCTGGCCTCGTCGTGGGGGACCAGGCCCAGGCGCGGGCCCAGGTACTGCAAGATCGCCGCGGTGTGCGAGAGCGTGACGCTGCCATCCCGCAGGAGCGGCGGCGCAAAGAACGGCCCGCCGCCGCCGGTCTCTGCCAGCAGCGCCGTCAACGCGCGGACCCCGCCCCCCTCTTCCGCCGGCAGGCGCGCGACGTCCCGATAGGGGGCGCCGGCCGCTTCCAGCGCGAGCCGCACGAACTCACCACGCCCCTGGATGGACGGCCAGTAGAACAGCTCGTATGCCACCAGGATCAATGGTGCCCGCAACCGCCAAGCTTCAGGCGCCGAAAACGCCGCATGGGGTTCCTTTCATGGATGCGGGTCGAGGCGCTTCAGACGCTCTGGCCGGCGGGCTGCGCGGCGTGCGATCGCGCCATCCCCGACCAGGCCATCTTCTGTGGCGCCTGCAATCTCTCGATCAACCCTCTGGTGGGCGCCTGCGCCGGGTGCGCGCTCCCCCGCGGAGCCGAATCCCGGCGCTGCGGGACCTGCCGGCGCGCGCCCTTCCCGTTCGCCGGCGCGATCGGCGGCTTCGAGTACGGCGAGGCGCTGGCCGAGGCCATCGTCCGCATGAAGCACGGCGGCCGGCGCGACCTGGGGCGGCGGCTGGCGCGCCTGCTGGTGCAGCCCCTGGCCGAGGCGCTGTCGCGCGGTGGCTTCGAAGCGGGCGACGCGGTGGTGCCGGTGCCGCTGCACCCGTCCAAGCTCCGCGCCCGCGGGTTCAATCAGGCGCTGGAGCTGGCCCGATGGGCGATGGCCGGGCTTTCGGCGGCCCGGGCGCTGCGCTCCGGCGACCCGCTGCCCCGGTTGGAGCCTCGCCTTCTCGAGCGAACGCGGATCACGCGCGAGCTGGGGCACGCCGGGCCAGCGGCCCGCCTGGTAGAGGTGGCGGGCGCCTTCTCCGTCGGGGATCCGGCGCAGGCCCGCGATCGGCGGGTGTTGCTGATCGACGACGTGTTCACGACCGGGGCGACCTTCACCGCCTGCGCCAACGCGCTGCTGGCCGCGGGCGCGCGCCCCGTCCACGCGCTCGCGCTCGCGCGCGCGGTCTAGCAGGATGCTACAGTTTTCGACCTCGAGTTGAATTGATGAGGCTCGCTCCTGGCGTCCTCTCAGGTGCGTGCCCACCTGCTCGGCTTGTCTCTAGTCTTTCGCGGTGTCTAGAACCCGATCCCGCCCGAGAAGATGAAGCCGTCGCTGTAGTGCTTCTCGGGGCCGGCGACCACCACCGTGCCCGACGAGTTGGTGTAAGTCGACGCGGTCTCGCCGAAGGTGTCGAAGAAGTACCCCACCTCGGCGCGGATCTGCACCGAGGAGAGGCGGCCCAGCAGGATCCCGAAGGTCGGCTGCACCACCAGGCCGCTGGCGCCCGCCCCGCCCAGCTGCAACTCGGCCCAGCGGATCTCGCCCCCGACGTAGGGCGTGAAATCCTCACGCAGGAACGGGTAGTAGGCCCCGAGCGCCGCGTCCATGAAGAACCGGCTGCCGGACCCGCCACCGATGTCGAGGGCGACGCCCGCCATCCAGCTCCGGGCGTCGTACAGCCAGAACAGCCCGCCGGCGGTCACCGCCTCGAAATCACCTGCCGCCTGATTGAACGGGATCAACGACGTCAAGCGGACCCCGAAGGACTTGTTCGCCTCGCGGCGGTTCAGCGCCATCGTCTCTTTGCTCGTGACCGTCTCCAGGTCGGCGCTGTCGCGCACCGGCTTGCCCAGCTTCATGCCGTTGACCAGGCGCTGGATCGCGACGTCCAGCTCGTCGGGGCCGCCGTTGATCAGGATGCTGTCCCAGTAGGCCACCTGGCTGGTCGCCGTCGAGTAGGCCGTCAGGCGGAGGCGCGCCGAGCTGCCGAAGTGGGTGACGCGAACGACGACGGACAGCTCCGCGCCGACCGAGGCGCCCAGCTGCGAGGCCGCGGCCGGCGTGGGCTCCTCCAGCATCGGAGCGGGCGGCGGCGGCGCCCCGGGCGCGGCGGCCGGGGGGATCGCCGGTGAGGGGCGAGCCGGCTCGACGACGGCATAGACGCCGGCGCGCTCTAGATGGTCCTTCAGGATGTCGTACGCGGCCGAGAGAATCTCCGGCGCCACGTTGTCGCCGGTGACTGGCATCACGGCGATGGTCTGCAGCCGCCCCGGAGGGTTGGCGCGCGCGACGCCCCCGGCCACGACGACCAGGGCGACAGCCAGACAGCAGGTACGAACCGTGCGGGGGGCGATTCTCATGTCTGTTTTTTCCTCGTGGCTTTAACGGCGATGGGGTTGCCGACTTCCCTGGGTGCAATCCCAGGACCATTGCGAGAGGCACGTTTTGCCGCCGCGAGATCTGGCTTCCGCGGGGCTGCTGCCGAATATCGGACAGAAATGTCAGTCTCTCGATAGCGCGCCGAGTCAGGGGGCCGGGTTCGGGCGCGCCGTCCAGGGATCGACTGGAGGCGGCCGGGCGAGGCGTGGAGCCGCCGGGGTCACGGGCGTTCGCATGAGCAGCGCGTTTTGCGCGTCACGGCAGTCGCCGGTCTTCGCGAACCGGCGTCGAGCGTCTCCCCCAGGCAAGGCGGATGCCACCCGGACGTTGTACGCTTGCGGCCGAATGGCGAAGGCCCCCCCGCCAACCGACAGCGTGAAGGTGCTGGCCCGCAACAAGCGCGCGCGCCACGAGTACCACGTCGACGAGACCGTCGAGGCGGGCCTGGTGCTGGTCGGCTCCGAGGTCAAGTCGATCCGCGACGGGAAGGTCACGCTGGTCGACGCCTTCGCCGACATCGACAAGGGCGAGGCCTGGCTGCACCAGATGGAGATCGGCGTCTACGTGCAGGCCCACATGCGCAACCACGATCCGCGCCGCAAGCGAAAGCTGCTGCTCCACCGGCGCGAGATCGACAGCCTGGCCAGCAAGATCCGCGAGAAGGGCGCCACCATCGTGCCGCTGTCCCTGTATGAGAAGAAGGGGCGCGTGAAGGCCGAGCTGGCGCTGGTGCACGGCAAACAGAGCTGGGACAAGCGCGAAGACGCGAAGAAACGGGAGAGTCAGCGTGAAATCGACCGCGCGATGTCGAGTCGCCGCCGTTAGCGTGGCCCTGCTGGGGGCCTGCAGCTCGGGCAGCGGTAACGTGCGCGCGCTGCCGCCCAGCGACGCCGCGCCGACGGTCATCGACGCCACCGTCGACGGCGCCAGCTGCGTGTCGACCATCGAGATGCACCCCGACGAAGGCGCGACTCACGTCCCGTGCACCCAGACGGTGCCGTACCAGACGAACCCGCCCTCGTCGGGGAATCATTACAACTGCTGGGCGGCTTACCAGACGTACACCTCGCCGATCCCCTGGGGCAACCTGGTGCACTCGCTCGAGCACGGCGCCGTGGTGATGACGTACAACTGCCCCGACGGCTGCGCGGCCGACGTCGCGGCGATGCAAGCGCTCATCGACTCACTCCCGCTGGACCAGAACTGCGGGCCCTCGCTGGGCAAGAACCGGATGATCTTGACGCCCGATCCCGATCTGGACGTGCGCTTCGCGGCCTCCACGTGGGACTGGACGCTGAAGGCCGACTGCTTCGACCCGGCGGCCTTCCAGCAGTTCATCAACGACCACTACGACCACGGCCGCGAGGTCATCTGCTCCGACGGATGGAGCGGGGATCAGCTCTGCGCGCAGTGCCCCTACGGCTAGATCCCGTCTCAGCGCCGTCTAGCCGCCGAACAGCCGCTCGATGAAGGCGTGCAGGTCGGTGCCCGGTCGGTCGGCGAAGCTGCGCCCGATCTGGGCGGCCAGGCGCGCCAGCGCGGGACCGTCGTCGGCGATGCGATTCAGCTCGGCGCGCGCGGTGGAGCGCTCTGCGGCGGTCGCCGAGGCGCGCTGGCCCAGCGCCACCAGCGCCTCCAGCGCCACGAAGCGGCGCGTGCTGTCGGCGTCCGACCCGACCAGCACGCGGCCGAGCGACCGGGCGTCCTGCTGGTGCGACCAGACGATCGCCAGCGCGGGGAGCGCGGCGCTGCGGACGTCATAGGCGGGGTCGCGAACCGCCTTCTCGAGCAGCGCTCCGGCCCGCTCGGGCAGGTGGCTGGCCAGGCGCCCCAGCGCGCGCGCCGCCGCTGCCCGCACCGCCTCGCTGCGTGACTGCATCGCCTCGGCCAGCAGAGCGAAGCCGGCGTCGCCCGGATCGGGCAGCTCGCCGATGCTGGCGATCGCGGCCGCGCGGCTGGCGGGATCGCCCCCGCGCAACAGCGCCTCGAAGGTCGGCAGCGCCTCGCGGCCGCCGCCGGCGGCGGTTCCGGGCAGGAGCCGCATCGCTTCGCTGCGCACCACGTCCGACCGGTCCTCGACGGCCGCGTGCAGGATCTCCAGCGCGGCCGCCGCGTTGGGTCCGCCGGTCGGGTGGACCCCGGCCGCGCGCACGCTCTCGAGCCGGACGGTATCGTCGCCGTCGTGAGCCGCCTGCTTCAACAGGCCCCACAGGCCAGCCTGCGCCGCCGCGGTCACGATCGCCTGGCGTTCGGGCACGTCGCCCGCGGCCAGGGCCGTCCCCAGGGCGTGCTCGATCTCGGCGCGCCGGGCCGGGGTGGCGGTGCCCAGGAACTGCGGCGCCAGCGTCGTGAACGTCTGCTCGGCCCCGGCCCGCACCTCGCGGCTCGGATCGCCGATCAGCTTGACCAGGGTGGGGACCGCCACCTCGGCGGCGCCGCCCATCCGCGCCAGCGCGCGGGCCAGCGCGGCGCGAACCGCCGGCTGCGTCGCCTCGGCCAGCTCGGCCGCCATGCGCGCCGCCCCCTTGGGGTCGGCGGCGGCCACGTCGGCCAGGCAGGCGGCGGCGGCCGAGCGGACCTCCTCGTGATCGTCCCGGGCCGCGATGCGCAGGTAGGGCGACGCGGCCAAGCCGTCCTTGCGCGCCACCGCGCAGAAGCCGTTGGCGGCGGCCACCCGCGTCGGCACATCGGCGTCGTGGATGGCGCGCGCCAGCGGCGCCAGCGCGGCGGCCGGCTGCTTCTCACCCAGCCGTGCCAGCGCCTCGACCACGTTGCGCCGGACGGCTGGCCGCACCGTCTTGACCGCGCGTCCGAGCAGATCCGCCACCGCCGCCGGGCTCTGCGCGGACAGCGTGAGCGCCGACTCGATGGCGGCGCGCTCCACGTCGGGGCTGGGGTCCTTGAGGGCCTTGTCGGTCAGGTCGAACCCGTCGTGCCGCAGGAACCCGAAGGCGCGCGCGGCCTCGACCCGGGCCTCGGGAGCCGGATCGTAGAGCATCGCCTTCAACGGCTTGGCCGCGTCCTCGGGTCGGACGGCGGCCAGCGCGCCCCAGATCGCCGCGCTGGCGGCGCGCGAGGCCGGCGGCCCCTTCATGTCGGCGCGCGCCAGCGCTTCGGCCTCGTCGGGCGTGATGAGGCGCGCGTAGAGCGGCAGCGCCGCGCCCCGGAGCCGGGGCGAAGCATCGGGACGGATCGCCTTCTCCAGCACCGGCTTCAAGGAGGCCGGGGGCGGACCGGACCGTCGGAGAATCCCGAGCGCCGCCACCCGCACGTCGTCGGGCAGCGACTCGTTGCCAATCACGCGCAGGAGCGCCGCGCTCGAGGCCGCGGGCGAGCGGGTGGCGATCGATTCGAACAGCGTCAGCGCCGAGCGACGCGCGCCTGCGTCGGGGCTCTGCAGCACCTCGAGCAGCGCGTCCAGCGCCGGCGCGGGCGCGCGCAGGGCCAGCGCGTCGGTCTCGGCCTCGGCCCGCCGCCGCAAGGCCGGGTCGGTGTCGCGCAGCGCCAGCGCCACGATCCCGGCCGCCTCGGCGGGAGGCAGCGTCGATCCCTCTTGCAGCACCGTCGCGCGCACGTCGAGCGACGGGTCGGCCAGCGCGCCACGCAGCAACGAGGCGTGCGCCCCCTGCGTGGTCTTGGCGTCCGCGCGGCGGTCGATCCCGGCGGCGATCTGGACCGCGCGGCGGCGAATCTCGGGCGAACGGTCGGCCAGCGCGTCGGCCAGGATCTCGTCCTCGCCCGCGCCGCCGCGGCCGATCACGGCCAGCGTCGCCAGGATCTCGCCGCGCGCCGCCGGATCGGCGAACGCCTGCTTCAGCGCGGCCACGCCGTCGGGATCGCCCAGCAGCGCCTTGGCGATCCCGCGCGGCACCGGGCGAAGCCCGTTCAGCACGTCGCGAAGCCAGCTGGGGACGTGGTTGCGCGCGCCGGCCGCACCGGCGCCGTCCAGCGTGCCGGTCGCGCCGCCCGAGGCGATCCGCGCGACGGTGTCGCGCGACAGGGCCGCCGCGGTGTAGCCGGAGTCCGCCAGGATCGATCCGAGCGGCGGATGGTTCGGCATGAAGTTCAGGAACGAGAGCCGGCGCCGCCCCAGCCGCACGACGATCCGCGCGCTTCCGCCCAGGCTCCCCGGTTGATCGACGGGCGGGTCGAGCGCCAGTGTGTAGGCCCGGCGCGAGTCGGCGTAGAGCGCGACGACGATCAGCACCACCGCCAGCGCCACCAGCCCGGCCCGCAACCCGAAGGCGGCCAGGCTGCGGCGGATGATGGCGCGATCCTCGGGCGATTGTGGGCCCCGCAGATCCCGCAGGACCTCGACCAGCTCCGGGACGCGCAGGCGCTCGCCGGCGGCCCGGCGGCGCGCCAGCGTCCGCCGCGCGACGGCGGCGCGCCCCCGGTCGGCCAGCGTGGCCTGCAGCACCACCTCGCGCAGCGCGGGGTGGGCCAGGACGTGGACCTCGCGCCGCCCGCGCGGCTGCGTGGTCATCAGGCCGCGCGCGCGCAGGGTGGCCAGCGCCTCGGCGCCCAGGTCGCGGCCGTCGCGCGCGCGCGCGTCCAGCTCTTCGGCGTCGACGGACCCGGACGTGGCGGCCGCGATCAGCGCCCGGCGCGCGATCCGGCCGCCGGCGTCGGCGGCGACGCGATCGATCCAGACCGACGGCAGCACGGCCGCGCCGCCGCTGCGACGATAGCGGCGCAACGATCCCAGGCGCAGATCGGAGATGGCGCGCGCCACCACCTGGATGTCGATGGCCCGGCAAGGGCCGTCGTGGCAGAGGTCGGCCGCGACGGCGGCGGCCAGCCCCTTCTCGAACGCCGTCCCTGACTGGACCGCGCTGCGCTCGAGGATCTCGGCGACCTTCGGCTCGGTCAGCCGGGGGAGCGCGGTCGACGCGCGGGCGCCGGTCTTCGCCCGCAGCGCCGTGCGCAGCGGCTCGATCCGGGCGAACGCGGTGTCCTCGACACAGAGGACGATCCGCAGCATCGGCCCACCCTCCTCGATGACCTGCGCGGCCAGCGCCTCCAGGTCGACGCCCGCGAACGTGCCGTCGGGAGCCAGCGCCTCTTCCAGGTGATCGAAGACCAGCACCAGGCCGCCCTTGGCGTCGCGCGAGATGCCGCCCAGGTAGTCGCCGGGGTCCTGCCCCGGCACGGGCGGCGCGATTCCCAGGCGGCTGGTCTCGCGCACCAGCTCGCGCTCCAGGTCCTGGTAGCTCCCCAGGATCAACGCGGCCACCCCGCGCCGCGCCAGCGCCGGGGTCAGCCCCGCCCGCAGCAGGGAGGTCTTCCCGACGCCCGACGGCCCGGTGAACACCACCAGGCGAGGCTCGCCGGCCAGCAGGCGATCGAGCAGCGCCACCTCCTCGGAGCGGCCGAAGAACTCTTCCGCCGCGCGCTCGGGGAACGGCGTGAAAGCGCCGAACAGACCGCCGGGCGCTGCCCCTGCGGCCGTCATCCAGAGGTGGCCCTAGCTCTGGCGAATGTCCGATTCCAGCATCTCGGGCTCTTCGTCATAGTCCGAGATGATGATCTCCCGATTGTGGGCGTCCGTCGAGGATGGGGTGAAAAAACCTTCGACCAGGTCGGCGACCTCTTCATGAGAGGTCCCGCGCTTGACGGTGGCCAGCGCGTAGACGACGTGGCCGTCGTCGACGACCGAGAGGAAGCCAATCCGGCGCCCGTCCTCGACCGACCAGAGATCCCACGACTCCCCCGCCTGGGTGCGGGTCACGCGCGTCGCATAGAAAGTCCGCGGCTCGTGGCGCGTGATGGGCGTGATTTTCGGATCGCGCGGCAAGCTTCTCTCCCCCGGAGGCCATCAGAATAACGACCAAACGCGGGGCGGGCAAGACCCGGGTCCGGCTTCAAGTAATCCGGATATTGATCCAGAACGTGCAGCCCGCGCCCGGTTGGCTGTCGACGCCGATCGTGCCGCCGTGCTGCTCGACGATCGCGCGACAGAGGTAGAGCCCCAGCCCCAGACCGCTGGTCCCCCGCCCGGCCGCGCCGCGCACGAAGCGATCGAAGATGCGGGTCCTCTCTTCGTCGCGCAGGCCGGGGCCGCGATCGGCGACCTCGATACGCACGAGCTGACCGTCGAGCGGGCGCGCGCGGACCGCGATCTCGGAGCCCGCGGGGGCATAGCGGGCCGCGTTCTCGAGCAGGTTCGCCAGCACCTGCCGCACGCGAACCGGATCCAGCGTGGCGGTCAGCGGCGCCGCCGGCACGTCCACTGCCACCGGCGTGTCGTGCGCGCGGCGAAAGGCCTGGACGGCGTCCTGGACCAGCGCGCAGACGTCGGTCGACTGGGGCCGGAAGGGGAGCGCGGCGAGATCGATCTGCGCCTGATCCAGCAGATCGTTCACCAGCCCCGAGAGGACCCGAACCTGCGCGCGCGAGAACGCCAGATCGGTCGCGGCGATCGCTTGCCCCGACAGCAGCTGGCGCTCGACCAGCTGCAAGGTCATGCCCAGCGGGGCCAGCGCGTTCTTCATCTCGTGCGCGACCACGGCCAGGACCACGGTCGGGTCGTCGGCGTCGCGCGCGCGGCTCACCCGCGCTCCAGCAGCACGGCGATCCCCTGACCGACGCCGATGCACATCGTGGCCAGCCCGTAGCGCCCGCCGCGACGGCCGAGCTCGTGGACCAGCGTCCCCGCCAGCCGCGCCCCCGATGCCCCCAGCGGGTGCCCGATGGCGATGGCGCCGCCGTTCACGTTGACGCGCGTCGGGTCCAGCCCCAGCTCGCGCACGCAGGGGATCGCCTGCGCGGCGAACGCCTCGTTCAGCTCGACCAGATCGAGGTCGCCGGCAGCAAGCCCCATGCGGGCCAGCAGCTTGCGCGTCGCCGGGATGGGACCCAGACCCATGTGCTTGGGCTCGACGCCCGCCACCGCCGAGGCGACCACCCGCGCGCGCGGTTTCCGCTTCAGGCGCTCCAGCCCGGCGGCCGACGCCAGCAGCAGCGCCGCCGCGCCATCGTTGATCCCCGACGAGTTTCCGGCGGTGACCGTCCCGCCGGACTTGCGGAACGCCGGCTTCAGGGCCGCCAGCTCAGCGGCTGTGGTGGCCGGTCGCGGGTGCTCGTCGGCGTCCAGGCTGCGCGATGGCGTCCCGCGCGCCCCGGGCAGCGCAACCGGGACGATCTCCTCGGCGAATTTGCCGGCCGCCTGCGCCGCCGCCCAACGCCGCTGGCTCTCGAGCGCGAACGCGTCCTGCTCCTCGCGCGTGACGTGCTGGAGCTCGGCGACCAGCTCGGCGGTCTCACCCAGCGGATGCGTCCCGTAGACCGCCTCCATGCGCGGGTTCACGAACCGCCAGCCCAGCGTGCTGTCGTGGACCGTCACGTCGCCCCGCGGATACGCCTCGCGCGCCTTGCCCATCACCAGCGGCGCGCGCGTCATCGACTCGACGCCGCCGGCGACGATCAGGTCCGCCTCGCCGGTGGCAATCGCCCGCGCGCCGTCGATCAGGGCCTGAAGCCCCGAGCCACACAGCCGGTTCACCGTCGCGCCGGGCACGGTCACCGGCAGCCCGGCCAGGAGCGCGCTCATCCGCGCGACGTTCCGGTTGTCCTCGCCGGCCTGGTTGGCGCAGCCGAGCACGACGTCGTCGATGGCGGCGGGATCGGCGCCGCCCCGGCGAACCACCTCGGCGATCACCAGCGCGGCCAGGTCGTCCGGGCGCACGTCCGCCAGCGCCCCCCGGTGACGCCCGAACGGCGTCCGGACCGCCTCGACGATGAACGCCTCACGCAGCGTTGCCGCCATACCGATCCAGCTTACTAGAAGGCGCCTACCGCGGCGACCGCGGGGACCGTGCTCCCGTCGGCGGCTCGCATCGGAGCGAAGGTCGCGATCGGCATCGGCGCGCCGGGGACCGAGGGCGACTGATCGCCTTCACTGCCGTGGCGAGTGGCCAGCACGCCGCCGACGAGCCCGAGCGCGCCACCGACCAGCGCTGCGCCGGCGACGACCGAGCGAGCGCGGTCGTCGGGTGTTTGATTCAGGCAGCCGGGGTTGGCCACGCAACCGATGGTCGCGCCGGCCACGCCGCCCGCCACCACCGCGGCGTCGACCAGCAGCACCCGTTGCCAGGTCGGGCCGTAGTGCGACTGATCGGGCAGATACGCGCCGAGCAGACCAGCTGCCAGCCCGACGTTCAGCCCGATGAGCGCCCCCGGCATCAGGTCCATGAAGCTGCGCCCCGGAATCGCGCACTTCTGTGACACGTCGGCAGCCGTCTGCGCGGTGCAGGATGCGTTCGTCGGGGCCAGGTCGTCGGGGTAGTTGCTGAACGTCTTCACGGTGTAGGCCCAGCCCGGCCCGTACGGCTGCCATTGCAGGGCCACCTGGGTGGTCGCGCCGACCACGGCGCCCAGCAGCGCGGCGCTCTGGATCATCGCGATCCGGCCGTACGTCGGGGCGCGGTTGCGCAGCAACACCGTCCCCGTCAGCCCCAGCGCGAATCCGGGAACGCTGCCGTAGAATCCGGCCCGCAGCTCGTCACCGAGCGACCCCCGACACGGGTGCGGCCCGCAGGGAAATTGCGCGGTGTCGAGGGCGGTGTCGATCTGCTGAGCGACGATGCCGATCAGCGCGCCCTCGGTCAGCCCGATCCACATCCCGCCCATGATGAAGAAGGCGTGGTTGTCGGGGATGTAGCGGGGAACCAGCGGGGTCGCCACCAGCAGACCGACGATGCCGCCCGCGATCGCGCCGCCGCTGACCAGCAGGAACGACGACACGTTCCGGTCCTGGAATGAGCCGCCGATCGCGGCGGTGACAGCGCCCGCGCCGAACAGCCCCCCGAGGGCGATCGACGCGCCCAGCAGCTCGGGGCGGCCCGAGCGCTGCCGGTACGGCAGGTTCAGGCGCGCGGCGCCGGTCATCTCTGCGCGCTCGCCGGGGGCCAGCCTCAGGTCCACCGCGCGCGAGACGTAGAATGGCGCCTCCGCGAAGATCTCGACGGGCCCGGGCGGCAGGTCCTGCCGGTACGGGTTGCGCGCGCGGTTGCCGTTCACGTACAGCGTGGCGCCCGGCGGGTAGGTCTCGATCTCCAGCCGCGCCGGGATCGGCTCCAGCTTGAAGAACAGCGGCTTGGTCTCGGCCAGGTCGACGTCGACGACGCGCGTCTGCCCCTGGTAGTTGGGCTTGGTGACGTCGACGCGGTAGCGCCCGCGCGGGACGGAGAAGTTGTTGGGGGCCTGGCCCGTGGCGATCACGTGGCCGGTCTGCCCCTCGGGCGAGATCCGCACGGTGACGTCGTCGGGGACGGCGTTGATCACGAACGTGCTCGGGCGCCGGTCGATGGCGCTGATCCGGTCGCGCGCCAGCGTGGTGAACTCGCCCTGCGGGTTCTCGTCGGCGTAGCGCTGGTAGTTGGCGCGCGCCTCTTTCAGGCGACCGAGCAGGTACTGGCACTGCGCCATCATGAACAGCGCGGCCGGCCGGCTCTTCAGCTCGTTGGCCCGCGCGAACTCGATCAGCGCCTGCTCGTGCTCGCGCGCGTCGAAGAGCTGCAGCCCCATCTCGTAGTGCGAGCGCGCCTCGGCGGTGGCGTCGTCGGCCCGTGCCGGACGCGCGACCGCGGTGACCAGGATCAGCGCGAGCAACAGATGTGCCCGCGCCATCACTGGTCGGGATAGGCTTCGCGCGACCCCGAGGGGAGCACGCCGCGTCTGACCGAGTCGGCGGCCTCGGAGTTGGCCGCGGGCTCGGCCGCGGACCTCGTGGGACGATGTTCGACGCGCACGTGCGACCGGTGTGACGGCCGGGGCGCCGGCAGATTCGCCGGCAAAGTCGAATCCACGGCAGGCGCGACGGCAGCCGCCGCGCCGGGCGGCGGGACGACGACCGGCGGAACCGGCGCCGGCTCGGCGGGCGCCGTTGTCGCGGCGGGCGACGGCGGGTGTGCGGGCGGCGGTCGTCGCAGCGCCAGCGAAACCCCCGCGGCCAGCAAGGCGCCGGCGGTCAGCGCCAGCGGCCAGCGCGGCGCCATCCGGCTGGGGGCCGCCCCCGCGACGGCCGGCGGCAGCCCGACGTTCTGGTCGCCGGCCAGCAGGCGCTCGAGGTCGCGCTCCAGCTCGCCCATGCTCTGGTAGCGGCGCGCACGGTCCTTGTCCATCGCGCGCATCACCACCGCGTCGACGGCGTCCGGGATCCCCAGCTCGGGGCGCAGCCGCGCGGGCGACGGGGGTTCGTGCGTGAGCACCTGGGAGATGATCTGCAGGTAGTTGTTGGCGCGGAAAGGGACCTCGCCCGTCAGACATTCGTAGAGCAGCACGCCCAGCGCCCAGATGTCGACCCGGTGGTCCAGATCCTCCTCGCCCCGCGCCTGCTCGGGCGACATGTAGAGCGGCGTCCCCAGCAGCAAACCGGTGTGCGTGAGCCGGTAGCTCTCGGCCCCCTCGTCACCTCCCGGCTTGACCGCCTTGGAGATGCCGAAGTCCACCACCTTGACGAAGTCGGCGTCTCCGCGGCGGACCAGGTACAGGTTCTCGGGTTTCACGTCGCGGTGGAAGATCCCCTTGGCGTGAGCCGCGCCCAGCGCGCTGGCCGCCTGGCGCACGATGCGCAAGCTTCGCTCGATGGGCAGCGGGGCCTCACGCCGCTCGAGGTCGGCCAGCGATTCGCCGTCCAGGAACTCCATCACCACGAACGAGCGACCGTCGTCGGTGGTCCCGAAGTCGGTGACGTCGACGATGTTCTCGTGGCCGATCGAGCTGGCCAGCCGCGCCTCTTGCAGCAGGCGGGCGACGAAGTCGCTCTTGGCGTGGAACTTCTCGAGCAGCACCTTCACGGCGACGCGCTTGCCGATCAGCGTGTGCCGCGCCTCGTAGACGGCGCCCATCCCCCCCTCCCCGATGCGCCGCAGCACCTCGTAGCGGCCGGCCAGCACCGTCCCCAGCAGTGAATCGAACTGGGGGTCGGCCGCCGGGGCCAGCGCCAGCGCCGCGCCGCCCTGCGGGCAGACGTGCGTCGCCAGATCGCATTCGGTCTTACAGGTGGGACACGTAGACACGCGACCGCTCCAGTTTACACGCCGCTGCGGGCATTGCCCGTCGCGCTTGACAGATCTGCCTCGATCTTTCCACAGTTGCGGAGCTTCATGACCAGACCGGCGCACGCGTTCATCTTCGACCTCGACGGCACCCTTGCAGACACGATGCCCTCCCATTTCGTTGCATGGACCGCCATCGCGCGCCGGCACGGGCTGCTGTTTCCGGAGGCCCGCTTCTATTCACTGGGGGGCGTCCCGACGGTGAAGATCGCCGCCATGCTCATCCAGGAGGCGCAGCTGGCCCTGGATCCGATGGCCGTCGCGCTCGAGAAGGAGCAGGCCTATTTCGATGCCCTCACCCCCAATGGCATCCGCGCCATCCAGCCCGTCCTCGAGCTGGCGCAGGCCCACCGGGCCGAGGGGCCGCTGGCGATCGCCTCCGGCGGGGTGCGGCGCGTGGTCATGCGGTCGCTCGAGTCGCTGGGGATCGTGGACTGGTTCGGCGCGATCGTCGCCGCCGAAGATACGGCGCGTCACAAGCCGGACCCCGACGTCTTCCTCGAGGCCGCGCGCCGCCTGAACGCCGATCCGGCCACCTGCACCGTCTACGAGGACACCGACATCGGGCTGGAAGCGGCCCGGCGCGCCGGCATGCGCGCGGTCGACGTCAGGCCGATCATCGCCGCGACGAAGCCGGCGGCTTGACGACCTGACCTCTCCGCGGCCCTCTCCATGCTTTCGCATGGAGAGGGAGAAGGAGCGCTACGAGGCCCGGGGCTTGATGCCGAAGAACGCGGCGATCTTGGCGAGCAGCTGGGTCTTCTGGGCGGCGGTGGGGGGCGCGTCGGGCGCTTGTGCCTCGTCGGCCGCCTGGTGGCGGGCCAGGATGTCGCTGATCGAATCCGCCAGCTCCGGCGTCTCCTCGAGGATCTGCTGGAACGCCTCCTTGTCGACCACGTAGCACTCGACGTCGGACTTCGCGACCACGGTCGCGGAGCGCGGGGCGCCGGTCATCAGCGACATCTCGCCGAAGAACTGCCCGGCGGTCATCGTCCGGGCGCGCACCGCGACGGTCCCGCTGCGGATCACGTACAGCGAATCGCCGGGATCGCCCTGGCGCAGGATGGTCTCGTCAGGGCCGAACATCAGCAGCTTCATCCGCCGCGACAGCCGGTCGACGCGCTGGGCGTCCAGCGCGCGGAAGAGGTCGACCCGGGCCAGGGCGTCGATGCGCCGCGCGTACTCCTGGTCGTCCTGCCGGCGCGCGCGCTCGTCGTTCATCTCGGTCAGGCGCACGTTGTGGGTCGGGAACGGCATCTCCATCCCAGCCCGGTTCAACGCGTACCAGACCGCGCTTCGGACCGCGGCGTTGATGGGCTCGTGGCGCCGGAAGTCGTCCATCCAGTAGACGACGCTGTACTCCGATCCGTCCTCCTTGAAGTCCGCGAGCAGACAGTCGGGCGGCGGCTCCGACCGGACGAACGGAAGCGCGCGAACGGCCTCGACCACCGCCTCGCGCACGCGGCCGGGTGGATGCTGAGAGTCGATGCGCACCTGGATTCGCTCTCGGTGCGCGGTGGTCGGGCGGCTGTAGTTCACGATCGTGCCGCGGGTGATGGCGGTGTTGGGGATCAGCGTGAGGTCGCCGGTCCTGGTGACGATGGTGGTGGCCCGCCAGCGAATCTCCCGGATCTGCCCCTCGATCTTGGCGTCCAGGCTGATCCAGTCGCCGATCTCCAGGTCCCGCTCGAGCTGCAAGGTCAACCCGGCCATCAGGTTCCCCAGCGTCTCCTGCAACGCCAGGCCGATGACCGCGGTCGTCAACACCGACGCGGTGAACACCTTGGTCACGTCGATCTCCGACCGTGTCAGCACGATCAGGGCGGCGACCAGGTAGGCGATCCCCTGCATCAGGTCGCGGAGGATGCGGGGGATGGCGCGCCGGCCCAGCGCCACGTCGAACAGCAGCAGGCTCGCGACGATCACCACCGCGAACGAGAACAGCAGCAACGCCAGCAGGCGGGCCCAGTCGTGGTGCGCCGGTTCGGTGGCCGGCGAGCGCCAGACGGCCAGCGCCACCAGGGCGAGCAGGTAGCCGCCGGCGAAGAAGATCCCCGCCTTGACGCGCCCCCGCTCGGTGACCGGAACGACCGCCCGCAGCACCAGCAGGGCGAGCAGGAGCGCCACCGCGATGAGCGGCAGCGACCCTTGCGCCGACCACTCGTTCGCCAGCCGTGACGGCAACGGGCGGACCGTATCACAATCCGCTACCTTGACAGGTGCGGCTCGGTCCGCAATCCTCAACGATTTCGACCTGGAGCGTAGAAGGAGAACGGAAATGCCCGAGATCAGCACGTTCAAGAAAGCCCCCTTCGTGAATGGGAAGCCCGACCACATGGTCCGGGACCTCTCGCTCGCCGGGTTCGGACGCAAGGAGATCGACCTCGCCGAGACGGAGATGCCCGGCCTCATGGCGACGCGCGAGGAGTTCGCGAAGGGCAAGCCGCTGGCGGGCGCCCGTATCGCCGGCTCGCTCCACATGACCATCCAGACGGCGGTCCTCATCGAGACGCTCGAGGCGCTGGGCGCCGAGATCCGCTGGTGCTCCTGCAATATCTTCAGCACCCAGGATCACGCGGCCGCCGCCATCGCCGATCGCGGCGTGCCGGTCTTCGCCGTCAAGGGCGAGAGCCTGGAAGAGTACTGGGACTACACCTGGCGCGTCCTGCAGTGGTCGGACGGCGGCACCCCCAACCTGATCCTCGACGACGGCGGCGATCTGACGCTGCTGGTCCACCTGGGCGTCAAGGCGGAGAAGGACGCCTCATTCCTGAACGCCGACCCGGGCCACGAAGAGGGGCGCGTCCTCTACGCGCTGGTCAAGCGCGCGGTGAAAGAGCGGCCCGGCTTCTTCGCCCAGTGCGCCAAGAACATCAAGGGCATCTCGGAAGAGACAACCACCGGCGTTCACCGCCTGTACCAGATGGCGCAGAAGAAGGAGCTGCTGTTCCCCGCCATCAACGTGAACGACTCGGTCACCAAGTCCAAGTTCGACAACCTCTATGGCTGCCGGCACTCGCTGCCGGACGGCATCATGCGCGCGACGGACGTCATGCTGTCGGGCAAGGTGGTGGTGATCGCCGGCTACGGTGACGTCGGCAAGGGCTGCGCCCAGGCGATGAAGGGCCAGGGCGCGCGGGTCCTGATCACCGAGATCGATCCGATCTGCGCGCTGCAGGCGGCGATGGAGGGCTACGAGGTCACGACGATGAACAAGGCCGCGCCGCGCGGCGACATCTTCGTGACCACCACCGGCAACGAGTTCGTGATCACCGAGGACCACATGAACGCCATGAAGCACCGGGCGATCGTGTGCAACATCGGCCACTTCGACTCGGAGATCGAGATCGCCAAGATCAGGAAGCACAAGTGGGTCGAGGTGAAGCCCCAGGTGCACGAGGTGATCTGGCCCGACGGCAAGTCCATCATCGTGCTGGCCGAGGGGCGTCTGGTGAACCTCGGGTGCGCGACGGGGCACCCGAGCTTCGTGATGAGCAACTCGTTCACCAACCAGACCATCGCGCAGATCGATCTCTGGCTGGCGTCGCAGCGCAAGCCCACGCTCTCCGGCGTGGCCGGCTACGAGGCGGGGCGCGTCTACACGCTGCCCAAGAAGCTGGACGAGAAGGTGGCGCGCCTGCACCTCGCGAAGCTCGGCGTCGAGCTGGAGGTGATGACCGACCGCCAGGCGGCGTACCTGGGCATCCCCAAGGAGGGCCCGTACAAACCCGAGCACTACCGCTACTGATATTGACAGCGCCGGGGCGCTGACCACGTTCCCGGCATCATGCCTGCGAAGACGAAGATCGTCGGTCTCGATCACATCAGCGCTCCGGTTCGCGATCTGAGGGCCGCTCGTAAGTTCTACGAAGCGGCCCTCGGCGCGATCGGGATGAACATCAACATGGACGTCGGCGAGGCGTTCGGGATGGGGTCGAAGAAGCAGAACATCTTCTGGCTGGCCCGCGACAAGAAGGCGGGCGGCGGCGGCCACTACGCATTCACCGTCGAGCACCCCGAGGAGGTCGACGCCTTCTTCGAGGCGGCCATCGACGCCGGCGGCAAGGACAACGGCAAGCCGGGGCCGCGCCCCAGCTACGGTCCCAACTACTACGCCGCCTTCGTGAAGGACAAGGAAGGCAACAACATCGAGGTCGTCTGCTACGCGCGCGCGCCCAAGCGGGCGGTCAACGGTCGCGCGAAGCGACGATCGTCTCGGGCCTGATCCGCAGCTCGCCCGCCGCGCCGGGGATACTGAGGACGTCGCCGCGAGCCACCCGATCCAGCGCGGCGTTGGCTTCCGAGCGATGGCGGGTGAGGCGGACGAGCTCGCGCCGCCCCTGCCCGCCGCAGACGTACAGGCGAAGCCGGCCCTTGTCGGGCAGCGGGTCGCTGACCACGCGCTCGAACCCGGGCGCCGGCGCGACCGGCTGGGCCTGGAGCACCAGGTAGCTGAAGTCCACCCGCGCGCGCGAGGGGACGGGCGCGGCGTCGTGGCACCAGTCGCGCTCCGCGGCCAGCGCCGGACAGGGGCCCTGCCAGAAGCAGGGGGCAACCACGTGCAGCCCCGCTTTCAGCAGCTGATCGCGCACCGCCAGCAGCTCGCGCGAGGTCTCGCGCAGCGCCGGCTCGATCAGCACGACCAACCCAGCGGGCGCCAGCAACTCGCGCGCCCAGGCCAGCACCCGCAGGGCGCGCAGGGCCACCCGATCGGGGCGCCCGACGAAGAGCTCGTTCAGCAGGTGAGCCGCCACGACCAGATCGAAACGGCCCGCCACCGCGGGAAGCTCGACCGCCAGGTCGGCGCGAATCACCCCCGGGGCGACCGTGCGGTCGACGGCGACGACCTCCAGCCCGTCCCCGAACCGCGCCCGCAGCACGCGCCCGACAGCCCCCGTGCCGGCGCCCAGGTCCAGCGCCCGGGCCGGTCGAAGCGCCGCCGGCAGCTGGCCCAGGACCCGCCCCAGCGCCGCCTCGGTCCGCGGCGCGATCTCGCGGGCGTACTGCTCGCGCAGGGCCGGGTCGGCCAGGTACGCCGTCCCGACCAGCTCGCGCGCGCCGACCAGCCCGTCGTGAATGGCCGAGGTGCGGCGCCGGCGGCCCAACTCGCCCGACTGGCCCACTTTGGGCCTACCCCCGGCCGAAGATGTCCTTGAACGAGACGATCACCAGGATCCCCAGCAGCAGCACGAAGCCGGCCGTGTGAACGGCCGCCTCGATGCGCGGGTTCACGCGCTTGCGGGTGATCGACTCGATCGCCAGGAACATCGCCCGGCCGCCGTCCAGCGCCGGAACGGGCAGCAGGTTGAACAGGCCCAGGTAGACCGACAGCAGGATGAGCATCCCCAGGTAGTCGACCGCGCCCCGCTGGGCCGCCTTGGCGATCTGCTTGGTGATGCCGATTGGCCCCGAGAGGTCGGCGTGAACCCGGCCGCGGATCATGTCGTAGAGCCCGCCCAGGATGCCGACCGACGTGTAGTAGGGGTAGACGACCGCTTCCTTCACGGCGGCGCCCAGGCCGACCTTGGTCCGCTGGTCGATCGCGCCAATCTGGATGCCGACCTGGTAGACGGTGGCGGAGCGCTTTTCCGGCGTGACATGGAAGACGACCGGCTGGCCGTCCCGCAGAACCTTGATGTCCACGGGCGCACCCTGCGCCGCCTGGATGACGTCGGTGATCGGGTGGTCGGCGTTGACCGCCTGGCCGTTCGCCTCGACCAGCACGTCGCCTGCCCGCATGCCCGCCATCGCGGCCGGCCGCCCGGGGACCGGCTCGATGATCTTCTGGGTCTTGGACGGCATACCGAACGACAGCAGGACCACCAGCATCAGCACGAACGCCGTCGCGTAGTTGGCCGCGGGTCCGGCCAGGATGGTCGCCAGGCGCATCCAGCGCGGTCGGTTCGGATAGACGGTCTGATCGGACTTGTCGAACTCCTCGTTGGGGTTCATTCCGGTGATCTGGACGAACCCGCCCAAGGGAATCGGGGCGATCTGGAAGATTGTCCCCTTGCGCTCGAACCCGAGCAGCGTCGGGCCGAACCCGATCGAGAAGCGCTCGACCCGCATGCCGCACAGGCGGGCCACCAGGAAGTGCCCCCCCTCGTGCAGGACGATGAGGAGGCCGAGCCCGACTATCGCGACGAGAATCGAGAGCATCGTGCCAAGAGTAGCATGCCAGGGCCTGACCGACGCCGTGCGCGGGTCAGGCCGCCAGGAAGCGGAGGACCGGCCGTAGCAGCAGCGGCGTCGGCCGGCGGGGGCGCGAACCGACGACGTCGATGCCCAGCTCCTGGGCGCGGCGCTCGAACAGCGCCTCGAAGAGCAGCCCTGGGCGGCTGGCCCGGACGATGACCGGCAGCGCGGCCAGGCGGCGGGCGACCACGTAGCGGCCGCGAAGCACGACCGCGTCTCGGCCGCCGGCCAGCCGGGAGAGCGCCCAGCCGAGTGGCGCCAGCGACACCGGCTTGCCCGCCTCGAGCAGAACCAGCATGTCGCCGCGCGCCTCGGAGGCGCCACGCAGGAACGGGCGGCCGCCGGTGTCGCGGGAGAGCACGCGCACCCCCGGGACGGTGCCGGCGACGATGGCCGCGATGGAGAGGCTGTTGTCCGACGAGCCCGCGTTGACCGCCAGGATCTCGAACGGTCGGCCCACCCGTTCCAGATGCGCGGCCACGCTCCGGATGAGGTGACCGACCGAGTCCTCGTGATTGCCGACCGCGATCACGACCGAGATCTCGGGGTGCGTCGAAGACACGCGCTGCGCCATGGTGGGGGCTCCTCGCATTGGCGGTGTCCTGACGGAGAGCATGGAACGTGCCGTCATCCCAGTACCAGTAAATTTGCGGATTTGAGCCATATCACAGGGTGAACCGCGCAGTTCCCTTCGCACTTTTGAGGACCGGCGTGCGAACTCGGTTACACGCCGTTGACGTTCTCGTTACGTCAGCCTCAGCGCGTCGATCGCCCGGGCCAGCTCGGCCACATCCGGGCTGGCCACGCAGGGAATCCCGACCGCGGCGGCCTCGCGCAAGCTGGTCGGCGCCCCCTCGGTGCGACCGTTCGGCAGCGGGACCGAGGGGAGCGCGAACAGGTCGGCCGCGCGCAACCAGGCGGCGACCTCGGCCCGCGGCACGAACCCGGGCAGGCGCAATCGGACCCCCAGCCGCGCCGACAGCTCTTCCAGACGCCCGCGCTCCGGCCCATCACCCAGGATGACGACCTCCGGCGCGGCCGGCACGATCGCCGCGGCCCGGATCAGGCGGGCGTGCCCCTTGATGGGCACGAGGCGCCCGATCGACAGCACCGTCGGCGCCGAGAGGCCGAAGCGGCGTCGCAGCTCCCCATCGCGACCGCCGCGGGCGGAGAACAGCGGCGACGTGATGGGGAGCGGCTCGACCCGCCCCACCGCGCGCCCGGCCAGCGCGGCGAAGCGCTCGCGCAGCGCCGCGCTGACGAACCGCAGGTCGGTCCCGTCGCCCGCCAGGCGCCGGGCGATGGCGCGGCCGCCGGGGATGCGCTCGAGCAATGCGACGTCGCCCGAGTGCGCCCAGGCGCGGCGGGGCTGGCCTGGCGCGCCGGCCGAGGCGGCCACCGCGGCGGGGACCAGCCAGTGCGACTCGATCAGATCCCACGACGGCGCCCGCGACCGGACCTCGGCGGCCATCGCCGAGAAGAACGCGACGGCGGCGACCCAGGCACGGCCGCTGCCCTCCAGCGCCTCGGGCGCGCCCGCCCCATAGAAGAGCCCTGCTCGCGCCGGCAGCCGGGTGATGGTCAGGGCGCCGGAGCCGCCTTCCACGGATCGTGCGGGCGCAGCACCCGCCGCCACCACGTCCACCCGGTGGCCGCCGGCCAGCAGCGTTGCAACCCGATCGGCGACGAAGCTCCCCGCGTAGTCGTCGGCGTGCCGCGGGTACGAGGTCGTCAACAGGCCGATGCGCGACATCAGACGCGCGCCTGCCGGCGCCGTCGGACGCGGCCGGCGAAGGCACGAAGCAGGATTCCGGTCAGTGGCCCGGCCACGCGCGAGGGACGCAAGCCCGAGCGCCACGAGGGGCCGTACACCGGCCGCACCGGCACGTCGACCACGCGCGCGCCGACCGCGGCCAGGCGAGCCAGCAGATCGTTCGGGTAGCCGTAGCGCGGGTACAGCCGATCGGGCCCCACCGCCTGCAGCGCCGCGCGCGACATCGCGGTGTACCCACACTGCGAGTCGAAGATCCCCCGGTAGCCGGTCGCGAGCTGGGTCACCCACGAGAGCGCCAGGCTGCCCAGCAGCCGCACCGGCGGCATCTGCCGCCACCCACCCGGCCAGGCCAGCCGGTTCCCCTTGGCATAGTCGGCCGATCCATCGACCACCGGCGCCAGCAGCCGCGGCAGGTCGGCGGGATCCATCTGCCCGTCGCCCGCCATGACCGCCACCGCGTCGGCGCCCAGCTGCAGCGCGCGCGCGTACCCGGTCGCCAGGGCGGCCCCGACCCCGCGATTTTGCGGGTGGACGATCACCTCGACCCGGGCCGAACCGGGCCGCCGGGCCGCGCGCGCCGCCCGCGCGGTGCCGTCGGCGCTGCCGTCGTCGACCACGATGGTCCAGTCGACGAACGCCGGCACCGAGCGCAGCGTCCCGGCGATCTTGTCCGCTTCGTTGAACGCGGGAACGACGATCGCGATCGAGCGGCCGCAGAACACGCGCTCAGTCCGGGTCGGGCGCCAGGTCTGACGGGGGTGGGCTGTCGTCGTCCCCGCCGTTGTCGGGCTTGGGCGATGCCGACGAGCCCGACGACGGGGCAGCGTGGTGGCGATGGTGCGGCTTCGGCGCTGGGGCCGCCGCGGCGCCCGCGTCGGCGGCTGCCGCCGGGGCCCCGCCGGACGGCGTCAGCGAGATCGAGATCGGGTCGCCGCTGGCGACGATCTGCTCGAAGCTCTCGTAGCCGGGCTTCTCCAGCCGGATCCGCATCGAGCCGGTGCCGACCAGCTCGATCGGCAGGGTGACGGGCGTGGCCCCCATCAGCGTGTTGTTGTCGCTGCGGTAGATGTTCGCGCCTTCGGGCACCGACTTGATGTAGACGAAGAAGCGTCGCGACGGCGCGCTGGTCACGGCCACCGACGAGCCGAAGCCCAGCTTGTGGCCGTAGACCTTCCAGCCGGCCACGCCGGCGCCCGCCAGCAGGACCAGCGTCAGGAAGACGCCCCGGAACCTGGACTTCGGCTTCAGCGACGCGGGACCCGACTCCATCGGGGCCGGCCCGGCGCCCGACGACGTGTACGAGGTCGGCGCGACCGACGACGATCGCAGCGCGCTCCCGGTGACCGTGTGCCCATGCAGCGTGGCGTGCGGCGCGGTGGGTCGCGAGCCGCCCTTCTCGGGGAACAGGTCGTAGAGCAGCTGCGCCAGGTGGCTCGGCTGGAAACGCGCCGCGTGGACGATGTCGTCCAGCGCCTCCGCCATCTCGGCCGCGTCGGCCCAGCGATCGGCCGGGTTGTGGGCCAGCGCCTTCAGGATGATGGCGTCCATCGCCGGCGGCACGGCCGGGTTCTGCAGCGACGGGCGCGGGACCTCGCAGCGGCGGACGCGCTCGATGGTCTGCACGTCGTTGTTGCCCTTGAACAGCCGGCGTCCGGTCAGGACCTCGTGCAGGACGATGCCGCACGCGAAGATGTCGCTGCGGTTGTCGACGTTCTCCCCCTCGGTCTGCTCGGGCGCCATGTAGGCGTACTTGCCCTTCATGGTGCCGGCCTTGGTGGTCTCGGGGCCGGCGTCGCCCAGCGCCTTGGCGATGCCGAAGTCGAGCAGCTTCACCGCCCCCTCGTAAGAGAGCATCACGTTCGAGGGCGAGACGTCCCGGTGGACCATCCCCAGCGGGCGGCCGTTGTCGTCGGTCAGCGCGTGGGCATAGGCCAGCCCGCGGCAGGCCTCGCGCCCGATGTAGGCGACCATCTCGGGGCGCGGCGGCCCCATCGTCTTCCAGATGGCGCGCATCGTCTCGGACAGGTCGTGGCCGCGGATGTACTCCATCGAGATGAAGTACTCCCCCTCGACCGCGCCCAGCTCGAAGATGTGGACGATGTTCGGGTGTGCGAGGCGGGCCGACAGCTTGGCCTCCTCGACGAACATCTTGATGAACGTCGGGTCGCTCGACAGGTGCGGGAGGATCCGCTTGACCACGAACGTTCGTTCGAAGCCCGCAGGCCCCTGGATCCGGGCCTTGTACACCTCGGCCATCCCACCCCGACCGATGAGCTCGAAGAGCGTGTACTTGCCGAACTGGATCGGCTCGCTGAGTTGGGCGGTGGCCAAGGCAGACCTAACACGAGAACGCGCCTGACGCGCCGACTTCCCGGGGCGCTTATGATAGCGATCCTGTGCGTTCGCCGCAAATGGCTAAGAATCTGCCGGTCATCGATATCGTGGTGGTGGGCGGACTCGACCCCGGCGGCGGCGCCGGGCTGTTTCGGGATGTGGCCACGGCGGCCGCCCTGGGAGCGCAGGCCCACGCAGTCGGGACCGCCTGGACCGAGCAAGCCCATGGGGCGCACCAGGTCGAGCCGCGCGACCCCGACGCGGTCGCGAGCGCGCTGGCCCGCGCCGTCGCCGGGCTGGCCCCAGGTGCGGTCAAGATCGGCATGGCGGCGGGTCCCGCCACCATGCGCGCCATCATGGACGGTCTGGCGTCGTACGCCGGGCCGGTCGTGGTCGATCCCGTGCTGGCGACCAGCCGAGGTGGAAGCCTGTGGTCCGCCGAACCCCGCGCGCTGCTGCCGCTCCTGCGCCGGGCGACGCTGGTGACGCCCAACGCGCCCGAGCTGGCAGCCTTGAGCGGGCGGCCGGTCGCCAGCGTGCCGGAAGCCGAGCTGGCCGGCCAGGCGATGGTCCGGGACGACGGACTGGCGGCCGTCCTGGTCAAAGGGGGGCACCTGGCGGAATCCGAGGACACGGTGGTCGACCTGCTCATCGCGCCGGACGGCGTTCGCCCCTACCGGCACGCGCGGGCGCCGGGGCCCAGCCCGCGCGGCACCGGCTGTGCGCTGGCGACGGCGGTCGCGGTCGGGCTGGCCCGAGGGTCCACGCTGGACCAAGCCATCCAGCAGGCGATCGGGTGGATCGAAGGCGCCATCGCCCGCGCCCACCCGGTGGGCGCCGAACGCCACCTGGACGGTTAGGCTCCCCAGCTTCGCCGGGGAGGCGCAGAACGGAGTTCAGGGTGAGGGGGCGGCGGCGAGCTCGAGCCGGATCATGGGCGTCCGCCTGGTCGGCAGCAGGCCCATCGCGTTGGTCGGATCGTTGTCCCGAATGAACGCTTGCCCGGACGCCACGCTGCTCGCCCAGATGCTGGGCGCGCCGTCCAGCCGGTGAACGCCGATCCAGACAATCCCCTTGAGCGGCGCGAGGTCGACCAGGTCTTCCACCACCCAGCGACCGTCCCGCCCGTCGGACAGGTCCTCTTTGGCGAGATCGCGGGTCAGGGTGCGGAGCGCCGTGCCCGGGGTCTCCAGCGGCGTGCTGTCGTAGATGACGATCTCCAGCTTGCCCAGCGCCTCCGCCTGGAACCGGAGCCGCAAAGGCTTGTATTTCCCATCGGGCAGCTGGAAGCGCACGACGCTCTCGTACGTGTTGGACGGGAACGAGAGCGGCCCGCTCGCGTGCGCGTCGTCGTACGCCATCACCAGCTCACGCGCCGGTGCCGTGGCGGCGGTGGTCGAGGCGCACCCCGTCGCCACGATGGATTGCCCCAAGAGGACCAACACCCCGAGCCGCATGACTTCGAACGCTACATCGGAGAATTGGGGCAACAGCTTCAGCGCGGGCAGGCGCACCCGCCCGACCTCGACGGTGTGGTGAGATGTCACACCACGTTGACCGTGCGGGAACGCGCGTGATATCTCCCCGGCGCATGAACAGAGTCGGCCTGGCTCTGGTGGGCGCCGGCCCCTGGGGTCGGACGCTCGGGCGCACGGTCATGCAGATCCCCGACGTGGAGCTGCGCTGGATCTGCGAGCTGGACTCGGCGCGCCGGGCAGAGGCCGCCGCCCTGGCGCCGGAGGCCCGCGTGACGGGAGCGCTGGACGAGGTGCTCGCGGACCCCGCCGTGCAGGGAGCGCTGGTGGCGGTCGACTCGCCCCGACACCACGCCGTCGGCCTGCGCGTGCTGGACGCCGATCGGCACCTGCTGGTCGAAAAGCCGATGGCGCTCACCGTCGCCGACGCGCGAGAGCTGCACACGCTGGCGGACGCGCGCGGTCGAGTCCTGGCGGTCGACCATCTGCTGCTGCACCACCCCGCCATCCGCCGCGCGCGGCTCCTGATCTCCGAGGGGGCGCTGGGCCAGCCGCTGTGGCTGGAGGCGACCCGTTTCGCCACCGGCAGGGCCCGGCCCGGCCAGAGCGTCTGGTGGACGCTGGCGCCGCACGATGTCTCGCTGGCGCTGCACCTGTTCGAGGCGGTGCCCGTCGCGGTCACCGCGGTCGGCGGCGCCGCGCGCCCCAGGGGCCGCGGCGACGACGCGGTGGTCTGGGCCACGTTGCACTTCGCCGACGGGCGGCTGGCTCACATCCGGGTCGCGCGCCAGGCGGCCGAGAAGAAGCGCCAGTTCACCATCGGGGGCGACCGCGGATCCATGATCTTCGACGAGCTGTCTCCCGATCGGACGCTGCGGATCCAGCCTCTGGACGGGCCCCTGCGCGCCGAATCCTTCGCGCTGCCGGCGGGCGATCCGCTGTCTGCCCAGTGCCGGCAGTTCATTCACGGCGTCGTGCGCGACGATCCCACGGCCGGCAACGGCGCCCACGCGCTGGCCGTGGTGCGCGTGCTGGAAGCGGGGACGCGCTCGATGGCCGCGAACGGGGCACCCGTCGAGGTCGATTGAACCGCCGCGCTCACTGGCGCCACGCGACGGCCGTGGTCGATCGGGGCGCCCGCATCGGAGCCGGCACCAAGATCTGGCACTTCACCCACGTCATGGGGGGCGCGCGCATCGGCGAACGCTGCGTGCTGGGGCAGAACGTCTTCGTCGCCGCCACCGCCGAGATCGGCGACGGCTGCCACGTCCAGAACAACGTGTCCGTCTATGACGGCGTTCGGCTGGGACCCTCGGTGTTCGTGGGGCCGTCCGCCGTGTTCACCAACGTTCGCAACCCGCGGGCCGGCATCGATCGGCGCGGGGCCTTCCAGGCGACCATCGTCGGCGCCGGCGCGACCATCGGCGCAAACGCCACGATCGTCTGCGGCGTCACGATCGGCCCGTATGCGTTCGTCGGGGCGGGGGCGGTCGTCACCCGGGATGTCCCGGCGCACGCCGTGGTGACGGGCGTCCCCGCGCGGCGGACCGGGTGGATCTGCCGTTGCGGGGAGACGCGCGGCTCAGCGAAGGCAATCCGACAGTGCGCCTGCCACGCGGGCGACGGCGCCGTCCGACAGGCCGGGGTGGATCGGCAGCGCGATCGCCTCCCGGGCGGCGCGCTCGGCCCGCGGAAAGTCGCCCGCCCGATGGCCGAGCGACGCCAGCGCCGGCTGCAGGTGAAGCGGCAGCGGGTAGTACACGGCTGATTCGATCCCGCGTTCGGCCAGGCCGGTCCGGACCGCCGCGCGCCGGTCGGCCGGAACGCGCACCACGAACTGGTTCCAGACGGCGCCGTCGTCCGCGGGCGGTAGGCCGACGGGCACGCGCTCGAGCTCGCGCCGGTAGAGCTGGGCGACTCGCCGGCGCGCGTCGGTCCAGCCGGCCAGCGACGGCAGCTCGACCCGCAGGAGCGCCGCGTGGATCTCGTCCAGGCGGAAGTTGCCGCCCACCTCGTCGTGCCGGAGCTTCTCGGACGAGCCGTGGTTGCGCAGGCGCCGCAGCCGCGCGGCCAGCTCGGTGTCGTCAGTCAGGATCGCGCCGCCGTCACCGAAGCCGCCCAGGTTCTTCGAGGGAAAGAACGAGAGCGCGGCACCCCAGCCGCCCCCCACGCCGCGCGCGCCGATGGCCTGCGCGGCGTCCTCGATCAGGCGAACGCCGCCCCCGGCGCAGGCGGCCTGCAGCGGGGCCAGCCGGGCGGCCCTGCCGAAGAGGTGAACCGGCAGCACCGCCTTGGTTCGCGAGGTCAGACGCTGGAGAGCCGCGTCGGGGTCCAGGTTCAGCGTGTCGGCCTCGACGTCGGCGAACACCGGGCGGGCCCCCAGCCGCGCCACGGCTTCGACCGAGGCGAAGAACGAGTACGGCGTCGTGATCACCTCGTCGCCGGGGCCGACCCCGGCCGCCATGAGCAGGGCCAGCAGCGCGTCGGTCCCGGACGAAGTAGCGACCGCCGCCGCGCACCCGAGGGCGCCGGCCAGCTCGGCCTCGAACGCGGCGACCTCGCCCCCCAGAATGAACCGCCCCGAGGCGAGCACCCGATCGAAGGCCGCCCGGAGCGCGCCGCCCAGCGGCCGGTGCTGGGCCTCGAGATCGACCATCGGAATTCTCTGCATGTCCGTTGATCGGCATCTTGGCGCATGCTCTCCTGTCGGGATCGTGAATTCGGTTGCCGACGGTCGGGCACGGCTGCAGCTGCTGCTTCGCGGGCTGAACGAACCGTCTCGGGCTGCCTCACTGGACGCGAGCGATGCGGAGCTGGTGGTCCTGGCGCGGGCCCACCGGTTGACGCCCCTGCTGTCGGTGACCTGCGGGAACACCCTTCCGGCGCCTCTGGCCGAAGCCTTCCGTCGCGATCGGATCATCACGGCGGCGCGCAACATGATGCTGGCAGAGGTCGCCGGGGAGTGCGTCCGCGCGCTGAAGCTGGAAGGCGTACCCGCCATCGTCCTCAAGGGGCTGGACTACGGCGAGCGCCTCTACGAGGCGCCGGGCACGCGGCCGACCGCCGACGTGGATCTGTTGATCCCGGGAACGGAAAGGTGCCGGGCGTTCGGGGTCCTGGACCGTCTGGGCTTCGAGCCGCGAGCGGCGGCGCCGGGCTTCGACGAGCCCGACTACCACGAGGTCGCCTGGACGCGGGGCTCCGTCGAGATCGATCTGCACATGGCCCTGGCGCCGCTGGTCAGGTGCCGGATCGACTACCAGGCCGTCTGGCGAGACGCGGTGCCGCTGCGCCTCGGCGAAACCGACGCGCAAGCCCTGTCGATCCCACACGCGGTCGTCTTTCAGGCGCTCCACATGGCGATCGACCACTTCCAGGTCCCGGCCATCTATCTGATCGACGTCGCCAGACTTTGGGAGAAAGTGCTGGATCCGGCCCGGCTCTACGCCACGGCGGCCGCCTGGCACTGCCTGCGACCCCTGCGGACCGCCCTGGCCCTGACCCAGGCCTTCCTGCCAGGACGAACGGCACAGGGGACCGGCGAACCGGACCTGGCGGCCCGCCGGGTCGTGGACGCGTACGGCCCCGGCAGCCCGGTCACGCGCTTCGAGCAGATGGTCCGGAAGTTCTCCCACTTCGACCGCGTCGCCGACGGGATCCGTTACTTCGTGGTCCAGTCCCGGCGAAATCTGCGCGAGCAGCTGGAGCGCCGGGTCCGCAAGCGCGGGCCCCGGCAGCGCCTGAACCTGGAGTCGCGCGCGCGATGAGCGACACGCGGCGAAAGCTGATGTTCCTGGACGGCCTGCGCGGTCTGGCGGCGCTCTACGTGCTGGTGGGCCACGCCCGCTGGCTGCTCTGGGAGGGGTTCGCCGAGGGTTATCGGACGCACCCGAATCACTATTCAGCCGCTGGCAAGCTTCTGGTCTTCGGCCTCTCCGCCTTCCGCTGGGGGCATGAAGCGGTGCTCTTCTTCTTCGTCCTCTCCGGCTTCGTCATTCACCTGCGCTACGCCACGGGCTTGGCGCGCGATCCTGGCTATCGGTTCGGGCTGGGCAGCTACCTGGGGCGCCGGGCCAGGCGCCTCTATCCGCCGCTGCTGTTCGCGCTGTCGGTCACCTGGGCGCTGGACACGATCGGGCTCCAGCTGCAGCTCCCCACGGCGCTGCACGCGACGCGCTACGCGCTGATGAACGCGAACATCGGCTCCGATCACTCGCTGAAGACGCTGCTGGCGAACCTGGTCTTCATCATGACGCCGGTGTTCGGGTCCGACGGACCGCTCTGGTCGCTCAACTACGAGTGGTACTTCTACCTCCTCTATCCCCTGGTGTTTCTGCTCGCGCGGCGCTCGATCGCAGGGGCAACGGCGGCCCTGGTCGGGCTCTCCGTCATTGGATACGCGCCGATCTGGCCGGACGCCCTGCTCTGGTTGAGGGGGGTCTTCCAGCTGATGATCGTCTGGTGGCTGGGCGCGCTGCTGGCCGAGCGCTTCGCCCGGCGGCTGGCCGTGCGTTACGAGGTGGTGGCCGGGTTGATGCTGGCGCCCCTGCTGCTGAGGGTCGGCCTCTTCGCGCCGTGGCGGGACCTGGTGATGGGGGCCACGTTCTGCGGCCTCATCGCCTTCTGCTTCGCGCTGCAAGACCGCGGCTGGACGCTCGGGTCGCTGGGACGCCTCCAGCCCCTGGGCGAGATGTCCTACACCCTCTACATCATCCACTTCCCCATCCTGGTGCTGATGAGCGGATGCCTGTTGAAGGCGAGCGGCGGTTTGCTTCCCGAACACTTCGGATGGGTGGCGCTGGCGATCGTGCTGTGTGCCGGCCTCGCCTGGCCCCTGCATCTGATCACCGAACGCCCCTTCCTGCCGCGACCGGCCAAGCCGTCGTCCGTCACCGCGGCCGCGCTCCGATGACCGAGTCCAGGAGGATCTCATCCAGCGAGTGGTTCTTGATGATCGGAGCGGCGCTCTGGGCGCTGGTGCTGGTCGTCAAGTGGCCCGCCGCCCTGAGCTTTGGCGACGAGGTCGGGTACGTCGGCCAGATCCGGGTCCTGCTGCAGGGGCGGTTCCGCGCGTCGCCGGAGGATCCCGGCGTCTGGTTCGCCGGCCCGCAGGGGCTCGTGTCCAAGTACCCCTATTTCGTCACGCTGCTGGAAGCGCCCCTGTTCGCCCTCAGCCCGCGGCTGCTGTTCGCGGTGGGCCCGCTGTCGGCGCTGGCCCTCACGTTCATCGCCGCCCGCGCGCTGCGGGCCTGGGGGCAGCCGCCCATCTGGGCCCTGGTGGTCCTGGCGCACCCGACGATCACGATCATCGCGCGGACCGCGATGACCGACCTCCTGCTCTCCGCCCTGGTGGTCGGGGCCTGGTGGACGGCCCGGCGCGACCGCTTCGTCTGGGCCGCCGTGCTGGCCGCCGCGGCGACGCCGACCAAGGTGTACGGCATCGTGGTCCTGGCGGGCCTGCTGGCGGGCGAGGCGATCCGCGAGCGCGCGGCGCTCCGCCGGCGCGAACGCGCGGCCGTCTGGCGCGTCGTCAGCCTGGCCGCCGGGACCGCGATCGGTCTGGCGGTGACGGTCGCGCTCAACTACGCGGCCAACGGGACAGCCTGGTTCGGGTACGAGGCGGCCCACCGAGATCTGACGACGCCGGTCTTTTCGCCGGTCCACCTGCTCAGCACCGCCCCGGTTCACGTCGCCACGCTGCTGCTGATTCCGCCGTTGCTGGCGGCGGGCGCCTGGCGCCTGTGGAAACGAAGAGAGCTGGGGCCGTTGTTCGCCGCCGGGAGCTTGACCCTCTTGATGGGCTGCTACTTCTTCGTCGATCGGGGCCACTCGCTGGCCGAGACCCTGCTGCTGTCGCCCCGGCTGATCCTGCCGGCGGTGGCGTTTCTGCTGATCGGGTACGCCGACCTCTGCGCGGCCGCTCTCCCGAAGGTGCCTGAGGCGCGGGGCTTGCGGCTGCTCATGACCCTCGCGCCGGCCCTGATTGCGCTCCCCATCTCGATCCGCCACCGCGCCTGGCAGGCTCAGGAGTCCCAGGCGCTGGCCGCCGCCACCGCCGCGGTTGCCGCCAGCGGTGAGGGCGCGCTGGGCCTGACGACCACCTCGACCAAGGCGGGGCTGCTGTTCGCCGGACGAACGATCGCGATCGAGAGCGGGGCCCACCCCGAGATCGTCCTCTGCGGCTCTCAGTACCTGTCCTACCGCGACCCCAACGCCCCGGGCGGCGCCTACGATTGCAACCTGCCCGGCTACCAGACTCTGGAGAAGCGCGGAAGCTACTCGGTCTTGCGGAGACGCTAGGGGCGGCTGGCGTATACTGTCGGCCGCTCATGTCCGGCGGACGCACGTTCAGCGTGGTGATCCCGACTTACCAGCGGCCTGTCTGGATCCAGCGGGCCATACGCTCCCTGCAGGCGCAGGATCGACCGCCGGACGAGGTCGTGCCGATCGCGCGCGATACGGACACCCCGACCCACGAAGCCATCGCGGCGGTGAAGCGCTCCGGCGTCCCGTTCGAGCTGCGGATGGAGCTGGTGACCGAGCCCGGGTTCCTGCCCCCGGTTCGAAAGGGCCTGGGCTTGGCCGCCGGCGACGTGATCGCCGTGCTGGACGACGACGCCGAGGCCACCGACGGCTGGGCCAGCCGGTTGCTCTCCCACTACCAGGACGGCGCCGTCGGCGCGGTCGGCGGGCGTTACATCAACTGCAACGAGCAGGGGCCGGTCCCGGTCCCCAGCACCGATCGCGTCGGGTACATCAACCGTCGCGGACAGTTCATCGGCCGGATGTACGAGGACCCGACGTTCACCAACCCCGTCGAGGTCCAGTACCTCATCGGCGGAAACATGAGCTTTCGCCGCGAGATCGCCCGGAAGCTCGAGTTCGACATGGCGCTGAACCGCAACGTGGCTCAGGGGTACGAGATCGATCTGGGCCTTCAGACGCGCCACATGGGTTGGAAGATTCTCTTCGACCCGCTGCTCGCGGTGCGCCACTACTCCGCGCCGCGCGCCGAGGTCGGGATGCGCGGCTCCGACCGCGAGAGCGCCCGCTGGTACGCCTTCAACCATGCCCGGGTGGCGCTGCGCCGGCTGCCCTTCGCGCGCGCGCAGGTTTCGTTCGCTTACCAGCTTCTCGTCGGCGAGCGGCGCGCACCCGGTGTGTTGCCCATGGCGCTGAGGCCGATCGCCCGGAAGCTCGGGTTCGACGTGGCGGTCGGTGCACCCGCCTTGAACGGCCGCCTGCTGGCGGTCCGCAGCCTGTTCGCCGCGTGACCGCGATCCTGGTCAGTCACCCGCACGTCGCCGCCGTCTCGGTGGGCGTGGCCGCCGCGCTGGAAGAGCAGGGGCTGCTGGCCGCCTACACCACCGGAATCGCGATCGGATCCGATTCTCGTCTGACGGGGGCGGCCGCGCGCCTGGCCCAGGCCCGGCCGGTGGTTCGAAACCGGCTCCTGGCCGGGATCCCGGCCGAGCGCGTGCGGGCCCACCCGGTGATCGAGGGCGCCATCCGGCTGGCGGCGCGGGCGGCCCGATCGTCCGGCCTACCCTTCAACCTCTACGACGCGCTCTTCACCAGCCACGACCTGACCGTCGCGCTGTCGCCGTGGCCGCGCGGGACGACGGGGGTGTACGCCTACGAAGATGGCGCGCTCCGGACGTTCCAGCGCGCGCGCCGGATGGACGCCGCGCGAATCTGGGACCTGCCGATACCGCACCGTCGGTTCGTGGAGCAGATGTTCGCCGGCGAAAGCATCCGCTGGCCCGGAGCCATGGTTGGTCCGCCCCACCGCGAGCCGCCGTGGAAGACCCGGCGCAAGGATGCAGAGCTCGCGCTCGCCACCCGCGTCGTCGTCGCGTCGAGCTTCACGCGGACCTCTTTGGAGGCGATCGGCTGCGAACCGCCAATCAGCGTCGCGCCGTATGGTTTCCCGATCGAGCTGTTTGCGGCCCGGCGGTCGGCCCCGACCGGTCCTTTTCGCGTGCTCGCGGTCGGGAACCATGACGTGCGAAAAGGTACGCCCTATCTCCTCGAGGCCTGGAAGGCGGCCAACCTGAAGGACGCCGAGCTCCATCTAATAGGACCTCTCCGCCTGTCCAAGACCTTCATCGGGGCGTACGACGGCATGTTCAAGCACACGCCTCACGTTGCCCGGGGGAACCTGGGCGCTCACTACGCCGAGGCTGACCTGGTGGCGTTCCCGACGCTGGCAGACGGGTTCGGGCTGGTGATCCAGGAGGCGATGTGCAGCGGGACGCCGGTGCTGACCACGCCCTGTGGCGGCGGGCCCGAGTGCATCACCGACGGTGTCGACGGCTGGATCGTGCCGCCGCGCGACATCGACGCGCTGGTCGCGCGCCTGCGCGAGGCCGCCGCCAACCGCGATCGCCTGTACGCGATGGGGCAGGCCGCGCGCCGGCGCGCCGAAGGCTTCACCTGGCGTGAAGCGGGCCGCGGGCTGATCGCCGCGCTGGGGCTCTGAGCACGCCCCTCATGCGGGTCATCTATCTCAATCCCTTTTCTCAGGAGGTCAGCGGGCCGGACGAGAGCCTGCGGGCGCTGCTGGCCGACCTGATCCCCCGCGGTCTGGAGGCGCACGTCGTGTTGCCCGCTCCGGGGCCGCAGGTCTCGCGCTACGAGGCGCTGGGGGCGCAGGTTCACTTCGCGCCGCTGGCGATCCTGCGGCGCGACGTCTCGATCGCGACGGCCGTCTACCCCGGCCGGCTCGCCCGGTCCGTCTGGGCGCTGAGAAAGCTCGCCCGGCGGCTGGGCGCGGATCTGATCCACACCAACATGGAGGTCGTCCTGGACGGGGGCCTGGCGGCGCGCGCGCTGGGGCTGCCCCACGTCTTGCATTACCGGGGCAACACGATGGATCGGCCCAAGCCGGTGTTCGACGCTCTGACCGCCGTCTGGACAAGGACCGCCGACCGGATCTTCTGCATCTCGAACGCCACGGCAGAGATCTTCCGGCGGCGCGGATACGACGAACGGATCGAGGTGCTCTACAACCCGATCGACCTGTCGCGGTTCCGGCCGGGCGCCGCCTCGACCGAGCTGCGGGCGGCGCTGGGCGCCGGGCCGGACGACCTGCTCATCGGCACCGTCGGACGCATCCACCCGCGCAAGGACCTGGAGACCTTCATCCGCGCCGCGGCCCAGGTCAGCCAGTCGGTGCGGCGGGCGCGCTTCGTCATCGTCGGGGCGGCCGAGGCCGCCGTCGAAGTCGCCTACGCCGCCCGCCTGGAATCGCTGGTCCGCGAAGTCGGCCTGACCGGCAAGCTGATGTTCGCCGGGGCGCGCCGCAACGTCCCGGACGTGATGCGCGCGCTGGACCTGTTCGTGCTGACGTCACGCCACGAGGGTTTCGGACGCGTGATCGCCGAAGCGATGGCGACGGCCCGACCGATCGTCGCCAGCAACGAAGGGGCGCCACCCGAGCTGCTGGAGCGCGGTCGGTTCGGGCTCTGCGCCGCGCCACAGGACGCCGAGGACTTCGCGAGACAGATCCTGGACCTTCTCGCGGTGCCGGAACGGGCCGTGGCGATGGGCACTGCGGCGGCGGCCGCCGCCGGTCAGTTCGAGGCCAGCCACATCGGCGGCCGGGTCTGGGAGCGCTACCAGAGCCTGACGAGCTTCAGGCGAAGCGACGCGCCCACTGCTCCAGCGCCGTGAGCGCGAACAGCTTGCGGCCGACGTCCTCGCCGCTCAAGTGCCGGTCGAGGAGCCCGGCGATCGCGGTCGGCGCGAACCCCAGCGAAGAGACCAGGGCGCCGTCCCTCAGCTGGCTGCGAACGCCTTCGGCGGCCGGCTCGCGAAACCAGCGGTCGACGGGGATCTCGAAGCCACGCTTCGGCCGGTTGGCGAGGCGCATGCCCAGCTCGGGGCTGAGCAGGCGGCGCATCAATCGCTTGTCTCGAACCGGGCCAATCTTCTCGGGCGCCGGGAGACCCAGCCCGAATTCGACCAGGGCCGGCGAGAGGAAGGGGACCCGCACCTCCAGGCTGTGGGCCATCGAGATCTTGTCGGCCTTCATCAGCAGGTTGTCGACCAGCATCGTCTGGATATCGACGTACTGCAGGGTCTGCACGGGATCCAGCCGCAGCTCACTGGCCTGCGCGAACAACTGGTCGTAACGCTCGGCCGCGCGGTCCGGGCCGTCGCCGATCAGCGCCTCGCGCTCTTCGGTGTTGAAGATGTCGAACCAGGCCAGATAGCGAGCCGCGGGCGGCAGCGACACCGAATCCGCGACCTTGGCCATGCGCCGCGCGACGTTGAACACGCCCAGCGATCGCGACGGGAACAGGCGGGTCACCCCCAGCATGCTGCCCGTGTGGTTCATCAGCACCGGCCGCAGGTCGTTCACCACCGGACCCCAGAAGTAGCGGGCGTACCCGCCCAGCACCTCGTCGCCCCCCTCGCCCGACAGCGCCACCTTCACGTGCTTCGACGTTCCGGCGCACAGATACCAGAGCGGCAAGACGGCGCTGTCGGCCAGGGGCTCCTCGAGCGCCTCGACGATGGGCGCCAGGTCGGACAGGTTGGCCGGGCCCAGATCGATCCGGACGTTCTCGTTGCCGGCGCGCCGGGCGACCTCCGCGGCGAACCGGGTCTCGTCGCCCCGGTCCGAGGCGGTGAACCCGATCGAGAACGTCTTGGGCGGCGCGGCGTGATGGTTCGCGAACATCGTCAGCGCGCTGGAGTCCAGCCCGCCCGACAGGAACAGCCCGGTCGGCACGTCCGCCATGAGGTGCCGGCGCACCGACTCGTTCAGCAGCCCGCGCAGCCTCTCGAGGAGCGCTTCGGGCCGCGTGTCGTCGATCTCGCCGGGCCGCAACCGATAGAACTCCTCGGTGCGTGTCTCACCGGTCGCGAGGTCGATCTCGTGCAGCGTCCCCGGCGACACCTTCACGATGCCGGCGAACGCCGTGTGCGGAGAGGGCAGGTAGCCGGCCCGCAGAAAGGTCCTGGTGAACGACGGATCGATCGACGGCGAGCCGGAGCCGTCGAAGGCCAGAGCGCGGATCTCGGAGGCGAACGAGAGCTGCCCGGGCGTCCGCCGCATGTAGAGGGGCTTGATCCCGAAGGCGTCCCGGGCCAGGTACACGCGCCGGCGCCGCCTGTCGTACAGGGCGAACGCGAACATGCCGGACAGGCGGCGGCAGAGACCAGCCGCCCCGAGCTGCTCGAACCCGTGGACCAGCGCTTCGGTGTCGCTGGTGCCCCGGAACGTGTGCCCTTCGACCTCGACCCGCGATCGGATGTCGCGGTGGTTGTAGATCTCGCCGTTGTAGACGAGCGCGACCGAGCCGTCCTCGTTGAACAGCGGCTGATGGCCCGTCGGGCTGAGGTCGACGATCGCCAGACGCCGCATCCCCAGCGCCACGCCCCCCTCGACCAGCGTGCCCTGATCGTCGGGGCCCCGGTGGCGAAGGCTTCCCACCATCTTTTCGATCTGCTCGGCCGGCACCGAGCTCCCGTCGAACCGCAGAATCCCCGCGATGCCGCACATGTCAGCCAGTCCGATCTAGCACGCGACGATAGATCTCGATCGCCTGCGCGGCGGTGCGGTCCCAGCTGAACTGGGCGGCGTGCTGCAACCCGCGCGCGATCAGCGCCTCCCGCAGCCGGGCGTCGCCCAGCACGGAGCCGACGTGCCAGGCCAGCGCCTCGACGTCGTCGGGATCGGCGGTCAGAGCGGCCTGCCCCACCACCTCGTCGAGCGAGCCGGCCCGCGAGCAGACGACGGGCACGCCCGACGCCATCGCTTCCAGCGGAGGCCAGCCGAATCCTTCGTAGAGCGATGGAAACAACAAAACGTCCACCGCATTGTAAAGGCTGGGCATCTCCTCGTCGGGCACCATCCCCAGCTCGGACACGCTGCCGAGAACGCCGAGCCGTTCGGCCAGCGCGCGATCCGCGCCGGACAGCGAAGGGCCGACGCGCGCGACCCGGACATCCAGCCCGTCGATGCGAAGCTTGCGCAGGACGCGCAGCACGCCCGCGAGGTTCTTGTAGAAGCCCCGGCCGATCTGAAGGATGACCAGGCCATCACCCAGGCCGAACCGCAGGCGAGCCGCCAGCCGGCGGGCCGGGTCCGGACGAAACGGCTGATTCAGCCCGGGGTGAATGACCGTGACCTTCGCCGGCTCCATGTCCATGAAGCGGACCAGGTCCAGCTTGGTCTGGGTCGAATCGGCGATGACGGCTGCGGCGTTCTTCATCGCCTCGAGCGACATTCGAAGGAGATGGAGGGCAATCCTGGGGACCGGCATCTGGCCGATCCGGCCCGATGCCAGGGCCAGCAAGATGACGTCGTGGCAGGTCACGACCGTGCGCGAGGGGTCGAGGTTGTTGACCAGATAGCCCTGGCCGTGATCGACGACGTGGACGATGTCCGCGTTCAGATCCCGAACCAGGCGGGGATACACCACGAACCGCCCCATGTACCCGTCGAGCTTGTTCCAGGATGCCGACCGGGCACGCCACGCGTCCGGAACCACCCCGGGTGGGCGAACCCTGCGAACGGCGAGTCCCCGGCGGGCCAGCGCCACACCCAGGCGGTCGCCGTACAGCCGCATGCTCGGTTGCTGGTCCTCCCGGTAGTTGTGCAGAAGCGCGACGCGGAGCACGGAGCTCGGATCCTGCGCGGCGAAATCCCGTGTGGTCATCGAGGAGGGCGGCTAGGATACACGCCAACTTCGGTCCCACCGTCGAGAACTGCCCAATCCAGAAGTCCGGGTTGATCCGCTCCGGATCTCATATACTTGCGGCCCAGCCAAATGAACATCTTAGGAATCAACGCGTACCACGGGGACGCCTCCGTGGCGCTGGTGAAGGACGGCGTCCTGGCGGGAGCCATGGAAGAGGAGCGGCTGAACCGCCGCAAGCACTGCGCCGGTTTCCCGACCCTGACGGCCAAGGCGTTGCTGGCCCAGGGGGGCGTCGCGCCGACCGAGCTCGGTCACGTGGCCATTTCGCGCGATCCGAAGGCGAACCTGCACAAGAAGATTCTGTTCGCCGTCCAGAAGCGCCCCTCGTTCACCAAGCTGGTGAAGGATCGCCTGGCCAACGTCGCCAAGGTGCGCGGCATCGACGAGGCGCTGGCCGCCGCTCTCGGCGTCGAGACCAGGTCGCTCAAAGCCAAGTTCCACGCCGTCGAGCACCACAAGTCTCACATCTCCAGCGCGTTCTTCGTGTCGCCGTTCGAAGAAGCCGCCTGTCTGTCGATCGACGGGTTCGGAGACTTCGTGTCGACGATGCGGGGCGTGGGACGGGATCGCGACCTGGAGATCTTCGACCGGATCGAGTTCCCCCACTCCGCCGGCCTCTTCTACACCGCCATCACGCAGTTCCTCGGCTTCCACAAGTTCGGCGAGGAGTGGAAGATGATGGGCCTCGCGCCCTACGGAAAGCCGCTCTACGTCGAGAAGCTGCGGCAGGTGATCCGCCCGACCGACGGTGGGCACTTCGAGCTCAACCTCGACTACTTCCGTCACCACACCGAGGGGATCGAGATGACCTGGGATGAGGGCTCGCCCAGCATGGGGCTGGTCTTCTCACCCAAGCTGGCCGAGCTGCTGGGGCCGGCCCGCGATCCCGAGGACCCGGATTTCTACGGGAAGTGGGCGGACCTCGCCCACAGCGCCCAGGTCGTCTACGAAGAGATCTTCTTCCACGTGCTCGAGGATCTGCAGCGGCGGACCGGGCTGGACAAGCTCGCCCTGGCCGGCGGCTGCGCCCTGAACTCCGTCGCCAACGGCAAGATCTTCGAACGAACCAAGTTCAAGGACGTCTATGTCCAGCCGGCGGCCGGCGACGACGGGACGGCCATCGGCGCCGCTTTCTACGTCGAGCACGTCGTGCTCGGACGGCCGCGAAGGTTCGTGATGACCGACGCGTACACGGGGCCCGGCTTCGACGACCGCGCCATCGAAGACGCGATTGAGCGGGCGCGCGGCAACGGGTGGGATCCCAAGATCGATGTGCGCCGCCTGGATGACGGCGAGCTCTACCGTCAGGTCGCGGCGGCAGCCGCGGCCGGCAAGGTGGTCGGCTGGTTCCAGGGACGGATGGAGTTCGGGCCGCGCGCGCTGGGCAACCGGTCGATCGTCGCCGATCCACGGCGCGCCGACATGAAGGACATCCTGAACACCCGGATCAAGCACCGCGAGACCTATCGGCCCTTCGCGCCCAGCGTGCTCGAGGAGAAGGTCTCCGAGATCTTCGAGCGGCACGAGCCGTCGCCCTTCATGCTGCTGGTCTGCAAGGTCCGCGAGGCACAGCGCGCCCGCATCCCGGCTGTCACCCACGTCGACAACACGGGTCGGTTGCAGACCGTGAGCAAGACCACAAATCCGCGTTACCATGCCCTGATCTCGGAGTTCGAGCGACAGACCGGCGTTCCGCTGGTGCTCAACACGAGCTTCAACGAGCACGAACCAATCGTGACCACACCTCAGGACGCCCTGGCTTGTTACCTGAAGACGCGTATGGATGTGTTGGCGCTGGGGAACTGGGTGTTGTCGCGTCCCCAGGCTGAATGAGAACCGCAGCAGTCGCTTTCATTCTCTCGATGTTGTGTGGGACGTTCCTGACGCCCTGGGTGCGTCGGCTGGCCCACCACTTCGGCGTGCTCGACCACGCCAGGTCATCCCGGAAGATCCACGGACAGCCCATCCCCCGGCTGGGCGGGATCGCCATCGTGATCTCGTTCTACGTGCCCCTGGTCGGCCTGCTGCTGTTCCACAGAGGCGTCAGCATGTTCTTCCTGGCCGAGCGCGACCACGTGATCGGCCTCTTCGTCGGCGGGATCTCGATCGCGCTGCTCGGGCTGTACGACGACCTCAAGGGGGCGAACGCCCCGAAGAAGTTCCTGGTTCAGTTCCTCGTCGCAGCGCTGCTCTACCACCTGGGCTTCCGCTTCGACGTCATCGCGAACCCCTTCGGGCACCCGATCGTCCTCGGCTGGCTGAGCCTGCCCCTCACGTTGCTCTGGGTCGCCGGCGTCATCAACGCCATGAACCTGATCGACGGCCTGGACGGGCTGGCCGGCGGGGTCGCTCTGGTGGCGGTGCTGACCACCTTCCTGGTCTCCCTGCAGCGCTGGCACCCGCTGATGATGCTGTTCTCGGCGGCGCTGGCCGGCTCGATCGTGGGCTTCCTGTTCTACAACTTCAATCCGGCCTCCATCTTCATGGGGGACACCGGCAGCATGTTCCTGGGGTTCGTCCTGGCCGCGACGGCCATGCAGACGAACCAGAAGGCATCCACCGCCGTGGCGCTGGTGATCCCGGCCATCGCCCTGGGCCTGCCGATCATGGACACGCTGCTCGCGATGGCCCGGCGCGCCCTGCGAGGGCGGCCCCTGTTCCAGCCCGACAAGGAGCACATCCATCACAAGCTGATGGCCCGCGGCCTGAGCCACCGCCAGGCGGTTCTGGTGCTGTACGGGCTCTGCATCCTGCTGGGCTCCGTCGCGCTGATCCTGACGTACGCCAACAGCGGCCAGACCGCGTTGCTCCTGCTGGTGCTGGCGGCGGTCGCCATCGCGTTCCTGCGCTCGCTGGGTTACGTGCGTCTCGACCTGATGCCCCAGACGGCGATGTACCGGAAGCGGAACCGCGCGGTGCGGTCAGCGCTGCAGCCGCTGGGCCGCCGCCTCCGCCAGCTGCGCAACGCCAACGAGATGTGGCCCGTCATCGTCGAGGCCGCCGGCATCCTGGGCGCCGTGTCGGTCACCTTGCTCGCGGACCAACCCGCCGGCACCGCAAGTCCAGGCGGGCTCCCCACCCCTCAGACCTTCACCCAACAACCGCCAGCCGGGGACGAGGGCACAGCTTCTCTGTTCCAGGCACGCTTCGTCATTCCGGGCGCCAAGGATGGCAGCCGTACACTCGAGCTCGGCTGGGCCGACGGCCGACGGGAGATCGACCGCGATACCGAGATCGCCGCCGAGATCTTCTGCGAGCGGCTGGGGGAAGCCCTGGACCTGGTTCAGCGCAGCACGTCGCTGGCCAGCGTGCCGGCGTCGAAGGCAGCGCCGCCTTCTTAAGCGGTCAGGTGAGCGCCAGCCGGGACTCGGGGTCGTCGAACGGGACTTCGCACCCGAGCAGGCGCAGATCGTGTGCGAGCAGGATCTTGAGTACGTCCTGGAAGCGAACGCGCGGGGCAGTTCCGAGAGCGCGGCTGAGCTTGCGACTGTCACCGATCAGGGGGACCACCTCGCTCCGCCGAACCAGGGTCTCGTCGACCTGAACGTGCTTCTGCCAGTCCAGGCCGACCAGGCCGAAGGCCTGCGTCACCAGCTCGCGCACCGTGTGCCCTTCGCCGGTCGCGACCACGAAGTCATCGGCCGGGGCGTCATCCAGCATCGCGATCGACAGCGCAGCGTACTCAGGCGCGTAGCCCCAGTCTCGTACGGTTTCAAGGTTCCCCAGTGAAAGCATTTCGCGCCGGCCGGCGACGATCTCCGCGACAGCACGTGTCACCTTCCGGAACACGAACTCGGGCGAGCGCCGGCGCGATTCATTGGTGAAGAAGATGGCGTTGGTCGCTCGGAGCGCGTACTGCTCCCGATAAGCCCGCACGGTGTGGAACGCAAACGCCTTGGCAATCCCGTACGGGTTCATGGGCTTGATCGGCGTGTTCTCGTCCTGGGGCGACCGCTCGGCGCGAGCGAACAGCTCGCTGGACCCGGCTTGCAAGAAGCGGCAATGCGGGGCGGCGCGCCGCATGGCTTCGAGCAGGCGGACCACGCCCAGTCCCGTGTACTGCGCAGTGAGGATGGGTTGTGACCAGGAGGCCGGGATGAAACTCTGCGCGCCGAAGTTGAAGATGCGATCCGGGCGGACCTGCTCCAGGGTCGAGAGCAACGAATATTCGTCCAGCAGATCGCCGGTGATCGGTTGATACGGAAGAGCGCGATTGCCTACATCACGACCGATGGTCGACTGCCGCACCAGACCCCAGACGGTGTGATTGCGAGCGCTGAGGAACTCGGCGACGAAGTGCCCGAGCTGCCCCGTGACGCCCGTAACGAGGATCGTCGCCATGCCTCGTGCAGCGCCTAGGTCGTCGCCTTCTGATCCGGACCGTTCCCGTACGTGTAACCGTAGCGGTAGTAGTTCCGGTAGTAGTACTCGTACCCATACGCCGGATTGGAGAAATCGATCAGGTTGACGACGACACCGACCAGGCGCGCCTTGGCCGTCGCCAGCTGTCGCCGCGCGTGCGTGGCCGCGTCTCGCGTCGTCTCGCCAGCCTTGACGACCAGGATAACCCCGTCCGCCAGGTTTCCAAGGACCGCCGGATCGGTCACGGCGGAGGTCGGCGGCGAGTCCAGGATGATCCGATCGTACAACTTTCCGATCTGCGCCAGCACCTGACCGAAACGGTCGGTGTGCAGCAGCTCCGAGGGATTGGGCGGTACGGGTCCACACGGCAGAACGTCCAGGTTCGGCACATCGGTCCGCTTCACCGCCTCGTCCAGACTGGCCTTGCCGACGATGACCGTCGAGATGCCAGTCTGGTTGGGTACGCCAAAGGATCGGTGGAGCCGAGGACGCCGCATGTCGGTGTCGATCAGAAGCACCCTGCTGCCGGCCTCCGCCATCGTGACCCCCAGGTTGATGGCCGTCGTGGTCTTCCCCTCCTGGGGACTGGGGCTGGTGACCACCATGATCTTGAGAGGCTTGTCCGGCGACATGAACAGGATGTTGGTTCGGATCGATCGACAGCACTCGGCGGCGACGGACTTGGGATCCAGGAACACCCCCAGATCGCGCTCGCGAAGGTTGTCGCTCACCTGCGCCGCCTCGCCCCCTGGCGCCGCGCCGATGACGGGAACCAGGCCGAGCACAGCCGTCCCCAAGAGCTGCTCGACGTCCTGCTGAGTCTTGAGGGTGTTGTCGAGCGCCTCGATCAGGAACGCCAAACCGATGCCGGTACCCAGACCCAGGACCAGGCCGAGCAAGAGATTCTGGATAGGCTTTGGTCGGACGGGCACGCCCGGGACGACGGCGCGTTCCAGTACGCGGACGTTGTTGGTCTTCATTGGGCCGGTGATGTCGATCTCCTTCTGCCGGCTCGCGATGATCCCGTACATCTTCTCTTCCTGCTCGGAGACGCGTTTGAGCGGCTTGTACTCGACCTCGATCTTCGAGAGCTCGATGGCCTCCTTCTTCTGCTGTTCCATCAAGGCCTTCAACGAGCGCTCGTTGTCGACCATCTCCTGGTACGACTTCTCGAAGGTCGCCAGGACGCCGTCGACCTCTTTCTCGTAGGCCTTGCGGATCGTGTCCATCTGGCCAATGAGCGACTTCATCCTTGGATATTCGGCGCCGTAACGAGCG
>DATJWP010000188.1:0-73374 GCA_035578045.1 Polyangia bacterium
TCCATACCGCTCGCGCGCGCCGATGGTTTCGGCGCCGCCCGCCTGCCGACGCCGACCTCCGGCATCGGGTTGACGCTGCCGTCGCAGCCGCCGGCCCCCAGCTCCCCCTTCTCGGCGCGCACCGCCCCGGCGGGCGCGCCCTACCCGCGGACGATGTCGCCCGCGCCGACCGGTCCCCAGCCTGCGCTGCAGATCCCGGCGCCATCCGGGGCGATCCCGATGGCATCCGGCAGAGGCGGAGCCATGCGCCCCGTGCAGCTGCCGGTTCTGGGTCTGGCGCTCTTCGGTCTGGCCTTCATGGCCGTCGGGGTCGTCATCGGCGGCCGGTTCCTGGGTAACCGCGGGCCCGCCGCGCCGATCGTCGCCGCCGCGCCCGTTGCCGCGCCGCCGGCGATCGTGACACCGCCTCCTGCTCCGGCTCCCAGTGTCGCGCCGGCCCCACCCGCCCCGGTCGCGGCTGCCACGCAGCCGCCGGCCACCGCGCCGACGCCGCCTCCGGCCGCGGCCGCCGCTCCCCCTGCTCCGCCGGAGCCAGCGATGGGCGGAACCGGCCCGTCACCGGAAACCCACCCGCTGGTGAAGCGCGCGGCCCGCCCCCCCGTTCACAAGTTCGCGACTGCCTCGCCGACCTCCCCGGCCCCCAAGCCCGCCCGCGCCAAGGTCGCCAAGGGCTGGGTGGATCCGTTCGCCGAGTGAGCGTGTTGATGTAACGGTCGCCGAGCTCGGCGCGCGCCGGGCAGGCGACGTCCCTGCGCGTGCGCCGCCCTTGACGCTTCGACGGAAAAGCGACATACAGACGTCACTTGCGGGATTAACTCAGTTGGTAGAGTGTCAGCTTCCCAAGCTGAATGTCGCCGGTTCGAGCCCGGTATCCCGCTCAAGGAAACGGAGATTCGCCTCCGGGCCCCGAGCGTTTCACCCCGACGCCTCGGGTGATCGATCAGCCCGGACCGGCAGCGCGCGCCGTTGCGTTCAACGTTCTGGCAACGTTCATTGCGGGCGCATGCAACGTTCGTTCGCGCCCATCGCGTGAGCCCGTAACCGCATCGGCATTTTGCGATTCGACGGCCGGCCACCCGACGGCTCCAGCCTGAACCCTAGGAAGACCGGACGGGACCTTCACCCGCCGTTCTTTTCCACACTGTCAAAGGACTTATTACGTACGAGTTAAATCTCCGTCAACTACGCAGAGATCTTCTGTGGGCCCCTTGACCACCCCCGGTGTCAGTGATTCATTTGCATCACCGTCGCCAGATCAGAACGAGAGGGAAGGGCGGGAGGCAGATGCTCAAGCACTACAGGCTAACGATCGCGGCAACCGACCGGGTGATGGACGTGGCCCTGGTGGCGGGAATCTGGCTGGCATCCTTCTGGCTGCGGTTTCACGTGCCCCTGGTGGCGGTGACCAAAGGTTTCCCGGCTTTTTCGACGTACGCCGCCCTGACCCCGCTGGTGATCGCCATCTGGGGCCTCGTCTTCCAGGCCCACGGCGTCTACGAACCCCGGCGGTTCCTGCGTGGAAAGTCGCAGTCGGCGATGCTTCTGAGGGCGCACGCCACGGCGCTGCTCTGCTTTATCGCGCTCACCTATATTTTCAGCGAGTACAGATATTCGCGCGGCGTCCTCGTCTACTTCGCCCTGTTTGGCGGGGTGACCCTGGTGATCGCGCGGAAGCTTGTGCGCAACGTCTTCACCCTGCTTCGCCGGCGTTCCGGCCAGCGCGGGGTCCTCCTGGTCGGCGAAGGGCCGTCCGTGGAGCTGCTGATTCGCCGGATCGATCGCTGCCCCGAGCTCGGGATCAGCGTCGTCGGCGTCCTCGTCTCCGCCGATTCGTCCGCCGAGCAGATCGGCGACAGACCGGTTGTGGGACGGTACGACGAGGTCGTGTCCGCCATCGAGCGGACCGGGGCCGACCAGGTTCTGGTGGCACTACCAAGACAGCAATGGAGTGAGCTGGAGGGCCTCCTGGCACAGATCAGCGAGGACACCGTTGACGTCCAGATCATTCCGGATATCCACGAGTTTGTAACGATCGGCTGTCAGGTCGAGGACTTCGACGGCATGCCCGTGGTCCGTTTGAACCCTTCCCCTTTGATGGGCTGGAGCGCCTTCCTGAAGCGGACCACCGACGTCATGTTGTCCATGGTGGCGCTGATCTTCCTGGCGCCCGTCATGCTGGCGATCGCCGCGATCGTCAAGGCGACGTCAAACGGCCCGATCATCTACGGGCAGGACCGGATGGGTCTGGATGGTCGAGTGTTCCGGATGTACAAGTTCCGCACCATGCGCCAGGACGCCGAAGCCAGCAGCGGACCGGTTTGGGCGCGACCTCGCGACGATCGCCGGACGCCGGTCGGCTCCTTCCTTCGTTCGACCAGCCTGGATGAGCTTCCGCAGTTCTGGAACGTCCTGACCGGCGACATGTCCCTGGTCGGTCCGCGACCCGAACGCCCCGTGTTCGTCCAGCAGTTCCGCCGCGACATCTCGCATTACATGCTGCGCCACAAGGTCAAAGCGGGCATCACCGGCTGGGCCCAGGTCAGCGGCTGGCGGGGCAATACGTCGCTCGATGCCCGGATCCGTTGCGACCTCGATTACATTCGGGATTGGACGTTGTTTCTCGACCTCAAGATACTCGTGCTGACGGTCTGGAAAGGATTCGTCAACAAGAACGCTTACTGATTATCAGCCATTGAGTACGCTATTCAATGGTCGGAGGTAGCGTGGAGTCAGGGTCGTTTTGACGAGGGGTTTCCCGTTCGTCGACGTCTGTCCGCACTGGCCGCTTGTGATGTTGTGGAGCGGACAATTTTCGGGGTCCGACCTCAGTTCGAGATGCTGGACGTGGGGGGGTGGATGTCTGCTGTGACGGGTTTGGATATTCCGGTGCTTGCAACGCGGCGGCCGGCATCGATTTCTTCGGGAGAAGTGACGCGGCCGACGCCGGTGGCGCCCCCGCAGGCCCATGGATGAGCTTTCGCCGCATGCCTTCGTCATGCTCCGGGAGCACAAACCAGGTGGCGCCCACCGCGACGAGCGCGACCGCAACCGCGAGCATTCGCCACCCGAAGCGTTTGACGGGCGAAGGTTCGTCGAGGTCGCCGGGCCGAGGCTCTTGCTCGGCTGGCGACATATGGCGCAACGACTGCCCGATCTCGAAGCCGCCACCGGATCCTTGAACCTGTTCGCCCAGTCCGACCTCCACGCTTTGATTGGCGGCGGCCGTCACAGGCGGAGTCAGGGCATCCTCGTCGAGTCCCTCCAGCGATGAAGCGAGTTTTCTGTCCTCCACGTTCTCCCTTGACGCCGACTCGTCATCCTGGCTTTCGTCGCCGAAGCCGTGGAGAGGCCTGCCCTGCACATTCGGAAGTTACCACACTGAACGCCCCCCGTGTGGCTGCATGCGCTGCGTCCGGAGCCAACCAACGGCGCTTCTCGAACTTGTCTGATGGCAACGCCTTCCCTTTTTGTCTACGCTGATCCACCAATGGGTGAACAATCCCCGGTCCCCGATCGCGCGTCAACGAGCGATACGGGGGGTTATCCGTTGACTCCGATGCAAGCAGGCATGCTCTTTAGCTCGCTCGTTGCGCCTTCCGCTGGGTACGATATCGGTCAAGTTGATCTGACGCTTCGCGAACACCTGGACGCCGCCGCGCTGGCGCAGGCCTGGACGTCGGTGGCTCGGCGCCATTGGGCCCTGTCCTGCCGCGTCGTTTGGGACCGTTTCGACGAGCCGAGGCAGATTCCCGTCCCAGGTGTCTTCGTGCCCGTGGAGGTCATCGACTGCGACGGAGCCGGGCCCACGGCTATCGAGCAGCAGATCGCGCTCTTCTGCCAGCAGGATCGTTTGCGGGGATTCGATCTTGCCAAGGCTCCGCTGATGCGGGTGACCCTGTTCCAGGCGGCCGGAGCGCCAACCCGCTTCATCTGCACCTTCCACTACATCCTGATGGACGGCCAGAGCCTGCCTATGGTCCTCACGGAGGTGTTTGCGGTATACGATCGTATCCGGCAGGGGGCAACGCCTTCTGGCGCGCCGCCAGCCGGATCGTTTGGGGAGTACGTGCAGTCGCTCGCGCGGCGCGACCGCTCCGCGGGTCACGCTCACTTTCGTAAGCTCCTCGAGGGACGAGCGGTTCCGACGAGGCTGGCATTTGCGGAGCTGCCCGATCCGGTCACGGCCGGAGGGGCGCACGCCGTCATCACGCGTACAACGACCGAGGCGCAGTCCGATGCGATCCGGGCGCTGGCGCGGAGGACTGCGACCAGTGTCGCAGCCGTGGCCCATGCCGCGTGGGCTCTGGCTCTGTCGCGCTACGCGACCGAGACCGACGTTCTATTCGGAACGGCGTTCTCCGATCGATCCTCGGCGCTGGACGGCGGGGCAGCCTCGATGGTTGGCCTCATGATCAACGTGCTGCCGATTCGAGCGCACTGCGACGATGAGAGGACCGTGGCCCAGCTTCTATCGGAGCTGGAAGGGCAGCTCGCTTCTCTGCGCGTTCACGGCCATACGCCCCTCCGGGAGATCGGCGGTCACAACGCCGGGGTTGTGGGTCGCTACTCGCTCGAGACGCTACTGATCGTCGAGCCGGAAGACCTTGGCTCCGCCCTCGAACGGATGGGAGGCGAGGCCTGGCGGCATCGCGCGTGCCGGCTATACGAGCAACCGATCGTACCGCTGGCCGTCAAGGTAGCCGCCGGAACACGGATTAGCGTCCAGGTCCTGTTGGACCTACGCCACTATCGCCAGACCGCGGTCGAACGGCTCGTGACGTCATTCATGCTTGCGTTGGACGAGCTAGCACGGGATGAAACCCGCGCCCTGGGAGCGGTTTCGGTGATCCCGCCGGGAGACCTGGAAACGACCCGCCGTGTCTGGAATGCGACAAACAGACGATTCTCCGATCAACTCCTCGTCCACCAGCTGTTCGAGGCGCAGGTCGGGTCCCGTGGCCAAGCGGTGGCCGTTGAACACGAAGGAGACGCTCTCTCGTATGAACAGCTGGAGGAGCGTGCGAACCGGGTGGCCCACGCCCTGATTGCCCGCGGGGTGGGTCCCGGCGCTTACGTCGGCATCTGCCTCAGTCGGCGCCCCAGCTTGGTCGCGGCCATCCTGGGCGTGCTGAAGTCGGGCGCCGCCTACGTGCCACTCGATTCTCAATATCCCCCGGCCCGCCTCGCCGCCATGACCGAAAGCGTGCACGCCACCCTCCTCGTGACCGAGCAAAGACACGCCCACCTGTTTCCGGAGCTCCCGCAGCTCCTTTTGGATGATGACGACTCCGCCCTCCTGAAGTTCGCCGAGACCCGACCCGCGATCGAGACGACGCCCTCCGAAGTCTGTTGCGTGTTCTTCACATCTGGCAGCACAGGCACGCCGAACGGCGTGATGGTTTCGCACCGCGCGATGGTCAACACACTGGAGTGGGTGACCCGTGAGTTCTCCGTCAGGCCCGGCGATCGGCTGCTCTTCGTGACGTCTCCCTGCTTCGACCTCTCCGTCTACGACATTCTCGGCACCCTCGGTGCAGGTGGCACGGTCGTGATCGCAAACGAGGATCTCCTCCGCAGCCCTTCCGCCCTGGCGAACGCCGTCACCGGGCGAGCAATTACGATCTGGAATTCGGCTCCCGCCGCCCTGAACCGCATCCTGCCATTTTTGGCCCCCTTGGCCGCGCCCACGCTTCGTTTGGTGCTGTCGAGCGGCGATCGGATGCCGACCACCTTGCCGGGCGCGATCCGGGCCCTGTTTCCGGCGGCCGAGATCGTGAATCTTGGTGGCGCCACCGAAGCCGCCATCTGGTCGAACTGGTTCCGGGTGAGGGACGTCGATCTCGGCTCTCCCCGAATCCCGTACGGCTGGCCGATCCAGAACTGTCGCTACTACATTCTGGACAGGGCACTCCGTTCCGTCCCGGTCGGGGTCACCGGAGACCTCTACATCGCCGGGGTCTGCCTGGCCGAGGGGTACCTCAACAATCCCGAGCTCACGGATCGGCGTTTTCTAATCGACCCTGCGGAGCCCCACGACCGGCTCTACAGAACGGGCGACGTCGCTCGCTACCTAGAGGATGGAACGCTCGATCTGATCGGCCGCGAGGACCAGCAGATCAAGATCCGAGGGTTCCGCGTGGAGATCGGCGAGGTCGAAGCGGCCTTGGCAGGGATGCCGGGGATCACGCACGCGATCTGCGTCCCATACCAAGATTCACTGGGTGACCGGTTCCTGGTGGCGTACGTCGTGCCCGCCAATCCGGCCACCGTGAACGCGCAATCCATCAAGGAGTTTCTCGCCCGGCACCTTCCCGACTTTATGATCCCCGCGCAGATCGTTTTCCTGAAGGAACTTCCCCTCTCGTCGAACGGCAAGCTCGACAGGGCGGCCTTGCGGCGGGACCTGAACCGCGACACGGACACGTTCGTCGCGCCTCGCACGGAACAGGAACGTCGGGTAGCGAACATCTGGGAGCGCCTGCTCGATTTTCGTCCGATCGGCGTCAACGACGATTTCTTCGAGCGCGGAGGCCACTCGCTCCTCGCTGTCGCCTTCGTCGCGGCGGCCCAAGCCGAGCTGAACCTGGCCATTCCCCTCGAAAGGCTGATGGAGCGCCCAACGATCGCCTCGCTATTGCGGCAACCCAGCCGTTCGGACAGAGCCGCCGACTCCAAGCGATTTCTGCTCTTCAACATGCACGGACACCGGCCCCCGCTGGTCCTGCTCCCGGAGCTTCGCGGCCGAATTTACGTTTACCGCGATCTGCCGAAGTCCTTCGGGACGGAACAGCCGGTCTTACTGGGCCAACCCGTCGGCGGCGAACCCGAAGATTCGGACATCGAACCGACGATCGAACGGATCGCGGAGATCTACGCCGCCGAGCTGAACCGACTCGTGCCAGAGGGCCCGATCATCGTGGGCGGGTTCAGCTTCGGCACCACAGTGGCACTCGAGCTGGTGCACCGATTGCGCCAGGCCGGCCGACGGGTGCCGCTGCTCGTGAGCCTCGACGGACTGGCGCCGGGCTACCCGGCGGCTCTGCCGCTGCCGGCTCGTCTGCTCGCGCACCTGAAGTACGCGGTCGGCGCTCCTGCAGCCACACGCCCCCTGTACATCGCCGACCGCTTGGCATCGGCACGAAAGATCCTGTATCGCGCACTGGGTCACGAACACTTGCTGTTTCCGGAGAACCTGTCGGCCCCGCCAGAAACAATCAAACGGCACATGCGGATCTATCGGCTCAACATGCGGGCGATCAGTTGCTATCGCCCGGCCTTCAAAGAGCCCGGCCCGTTCCTGCTGCTCCGAGCGGAACGGCCCGAACGCTGGGTCGGAATCGAATCCGAGGAGCCAGACCACGGCTGGCGGCAGTTCGTCACGGGCGCGATAACGATCGAGACGTTACCCGGCGAGCACCTTACAATCATGCGCCCCAGCAATCATCGTTTGGTTGCCGAGAAGATATCATCCGGAATTGACAGATTGGCCAAATTTTAAGTCCGCCTCCGGAGGTTTACTTATCGCCTTGACACCTACACGGACGCACGACAGGATGTCTCTGTTGATCTAAATCACAACGGGTTTTAAAGAACGTTCAAAAGGGGAACCGTTTCGTGATTGAGCAGAGTGTGTTGCCGTCCCGAGCCTATTGGCGCGGGCGCCGGGTCCTCGTAACCGGCGGTGCAGGGTTTCTGGGCAGCTTCGTCGTCGAGCAACTTGGCGTCTTGGGGGCGGTGACCACCGTTCCCAGAAGCGCGACGACCGATTTGGTGGAACGATCGACCGTCGCGCGGCTGCTCGCCGACACCAAACCAGACATTGTCATCCATTTGGCTGCCCGTGTTGGCGGCATCGGAGCAAACCGCGAGAATCCCGGTCGGTTTTTGTTCGACAACCTTATGATGGGCGCGAACTTATTCGAGGAATGCCGACTCGCCGACGTTCCCAAGCTGCTGGCGCTCGGGACGATCTGCGCCTACCCAAAGTTCACCCCCGTCCCGTTCCGCGAGACCGACCTGTGGAACGGATATCCCGAGGAGACCAACGCCCCCTACGGTCTCGCCAAGAAGATGCTCTCCGCTCTATCCGAGTCCTATCGGGATCAATACCGGATGAACAGCGCTGTCATCTATCCCGTAAACCTCTACGGGCCTCGGGACAACTTTGACCTTCGGTCCTCGCACGTCATTCCTGCTCTGATACGGAAGTGCGTCAACGCTCGCCTGGGCGGTCACAACGAGGTCGCAATCTGGGGTGATGGTTCTCCGACCCGGGAGTTCCTCTACGTCGAAGACGCCGCTCTGGGGGTGATTCTGGCCGCCGAGCGATACGACTCGAGCGAGCCAGTCAATCTGGGCACCGGTAGCGAGATTTCCATTCGCGATCTGGCCGAGCTCATCGGTCGAGAGAGCGGCTTCCGCGGGCGCTTCGTCTGGGATGAGACCAAGCCGAACGGCCAGCCGCGACGTCGCCTGGACGTCACGAGGGCAAAGGAACGCTTTGGTTTCTCGGCCCGCGTGCCGTTCGACGAGGGGATTCGGCGGACCATCGACTACTACGAACGTCACCGCGCCGAGATCGAGGACAAGGGGTAAAGAATGGCGGACAAGAAGGCCCTGATCACCGGGATCACTGGCCAGGACGGCTCGTACCTGGCAGAGCTGCTCCTTGGCAAAGGCTACGAGGTGAGCGGTATCGTGCGGCGCTCGAGCTCGTTCAACACGGAACGCCTGCAATCCCACTATCAGGATCCGCACGCGTCGAGCTACCGGCTGCGCCTCATTTACGGCGACCTCGACGACGGCGCGGCAATAGCGCGGACGATCCGCGACGTAGCGCCGGACGAGATCTACAACCTGGGCGCGCAGAGCCATGTCCGCGTCAGCTTCGACGTGCCAGAGTATACAGTCGCCAGCGTGGCGATGGGAACGCTGCGGCTGCTCGAGGCCATTCGAGACACCGGAAAGAGCGTTCGCTTCTATCAGGCATCTTCCAGCGAAATGTTCGGATCGGCGTCTCCGCCGCAGAGCGAGACGACGCCTTTCCAGCCCCAGAGTCCCTACGCCTGCGCCAAGGTCTTTGCTCACCAGCTTTGTCAGAACTATCGGGCCGCCTATGGCCTGTTCATCTCGTGCGGAATTCTCTTCAACCATGAATCTCCGCGGCGCGGGATTCCGTTCGTCACCCGCAAGGTCACCCGGGCCGCCGCTCGGATCAAGCACGGCCTCGATCGCAAGCTGTACCTGGGCAACCTGGACGCTCGCCGCGACTGGGGCTTTGCCGGAGACTACGTCGATGCGATGTGGCGGATGCTGCAGGCCGATCGGCCTGACGACTTCGTGATCGCCACCGGCGAGTCACACAGCGTGCGAGAGCTGCTCGACGCGGCCTTCGAAGCCTTGGGCCTCGACTGGCGCGAATACGTGGAGCTCGATCCGCGCTACCTGAGGCCGACCGAGGTCGATCACCTGGAAGGAGACGCCACCAAGGCGCGGCGGGTGCTCGGATGGGAGCCACGAGTGCGTTTCAGGGATTTGATCCGGATGATGGTTCAGGCCGACGAGGAGGACATCCGTCTTTCGCTGGCCGGGCGCGCCCCACCCGCGTAACGCAGCCGCGACATGCAACGCCACAGCATCTTTCTCCAGCAACCGATTCTGCCGCCTTATCGGTTGTCGTTCGTCAAACAGCTGGCGAAGTCACCTCTTCTGTCGACGACGGTGGCCTACGGACAGGAGCACCCGCGGTCCGCCTTGCGCAGCATCCTAAACCCAGACGGCGTGTCGGTCCGCACTTTGAGGAATGTCTTCGTCGCGTCCGATCGGCTGATGACCGCCCAGATGGGCGCGGTGACCGCCTTCGACATCTCGCACTTCGACACCCTGATCTGCACGTTCGATCCACGGATCGTCACCAACACACTGCTGGTGCTCAAGGCCAAGCGGCACCACGTGCCGGTCATCCTCTGGGGACACGGCATACGCCCGCGCGGTCGGTTCAAGCACCTCTACAAGCGAGCCGCCGAGATCGCCGAGGCAGTGATCCTCTACTCGGCGAAGGGCAAACGCGAGCTGCAGGACCTGGGTGTTCCTGAAGGCAAAATGTTCGTCGCCTGGAACTCGATCGATACGCACGTCATCGCGGGCGTGCGTGACGGTAAGCCGCTTCGCGAGCGCGACGGCATCATCTACGTGGGGCGTCTGGTTCGCGACAAGAAGATCCTGCTACTGATCAAAGGCTTCGCGCGGGCGCGTGGCTCCCTCCCGGCGGCGGCACATCTCTACATCGTCGGGTCCGGACCGATGCGTGTGCCTGCCGAGAAGCTGGCCCGCGATCTGGGTATAGCGGCACACGTCACCTTTGCCGGCGAGACCTATCGCGAGGAAGAGGTGGCCAGCTGGATGAATCGCTCATGGATCTCGGTCTCGCCCGGGTACATCGGGCTCAGCGTGATCCATGCCTTCGCATACGGCCTCCCGATGATCGCCGGCGATCGCGAACCACACAGCCCCGAGGTCGAGGCCTTGCTACCCGGCAAGAATGGCGAGTTCTTTACGGCTGATGACCCGGAAGCGCTGGCCCGTTCGCTGGTATCCATTCACGCCGATCCTGCACGCTTGACCGCGATGGGTCAGGCGGCGCTCGTCACCAGCGATTTTTTCAGCGTTCGATCGATGGTCGCCGCGTTCGAGCGAGCCGTGGCTTTCGCCCATGGAGAGGGACCGCCCGATCTGGGCACCTACGGGCTCGACATCGGGCATGGCGCTCTCCACGGGGCCGCGCTGCCGTGAGCGGAGAGCCGCTCCTGTGCTTGATCGGCACGTTTCCGCCGCCCGTTCACGGGCAGGCGGCCGTGAACGAGGCCGTCCGCAAGCGGGTGGCCGAGGCCGGTTCCCCACACGTGGTGATCAATCTGGCCGGCGCCTCGCTGGAGCGAGGGTGGCGAACGCGACTCAAACGCATCGGAGCGTTCGGGTCGGGATTGGCATCCTTGCTGAAGCTAGCGCTGGAGCGGCGGCGGCTCACCATCTACATGAGCGTCTCGGGCGGGTGGGGACAACTATACGAGGCCTGCTTTGCGTCGGTCGGCCGGGCGGTGGACGCGAGGATGTTCTTGCACCACCACAGCTTTGCGTATCTGGACGAGCGCCGGACGCTGACGGCGCTGCTGGCGTGGATAGCGGGGCCGGAGGCCACCCACGTGGTCCTTTGCGAGCGGATGGCGCGCCTCCTGCGGGAGCGCTATACGCCGGTGCGGCAGGTCATGGAGATCTCGAACGCTGGCCTGGTGGATCCACCCTCAGGTGAAGCGACGCCGCGCCCGGCTCTGAAGACGCTCGCCTTTCTCAGCAACGTCTCGCGAGAGAAGGGTGTGCTGCGCTTCCTCGACGTGATCGAGGCCTTGCGGCGAGAGAGACTGGGCCTTCGCGCCCGGATTGCGGGCCCTTTCCAGGACGCGGAGATCGAAAGCACCGTTCGCCAGCGCCTGGCGCGCCTCGGCGATGGCGTGGAATACCTGGGCGCGCGCTACGGCGAAGAGAAGCGGCGCTTCTTCCTCGAAGCGGACGCGCTCCTTTATCCGTCCGACTACGTAAACGAAGCCGAGCCGCTCGTGATCTGGGAGGCCGTATCTCAAGGACTCCCGGTGGTCGCCTGGGGCCGCGGATGCATCGGTCAGATGCTGTCGGACGGCGCAGGGGCCGCCGTCCCTGTCGCCGAGGACTTTCTCCCCGACGCCGTGGGCCGCGTCAAGGAGTGGATCTCGCGGCCCGACCTGTTCACCGAGGCGTCGCGGCGAGCGGCGGAGTCGTTCGCCCACCGGCGCCGGGCCGCCGAAGCCGGCGCCGCAACCCTCATCCGGCTGTTGACATCATGACGTTCGAGAGATCACCGGGGTGCGTCCTGTGCGGGGCACATGTGCAGGAGTCGTTGGACCGCGTCTTCGATGCCCGCTTCGGCGTCCCAGGTTTCTGGACAATCGGCATCTGCTCCGCATGCGGGCTTGAGCAGACGTTTCCGCTTCTCGACCTCTCCGCGCTCCGGGCCCTGTACGAGGCGCACTACAACTTTGGTGGCGAGAAAGACACGCTGTACGATCGCCTGCGCGAGCGTTTCCTGGGCTCGGCCGCCTACGCGATGTGGCTGCGTCTTGACGGAGACGTTTCGTTTCACGGCCGCCGAGGCCAGGGGCGACTTCTGGACGTTGGGTGCAACGAGGGCCGGAGTCTGCTTCGATATCGGGCCGGTGGATTCACCGCAGAAGGGGTGGAGATCAACGCGATGGCGGCGGCTCGTGCCCGGGCAGCCGGGTTCCGCGTGCACGAAGGCACCATCGAGGACTTTCGCCCCACTCAGCTCTACGATGTGGTGGTTCTGTCGAACGTGCTCGAACACGCGCTGGATCCGCGGGACATGCTCCGCCGGGTACGAAGCGTCTTGGCGCCCGGGGGGCAGCTGTGGGTGAGCCTTCCGAACGGGCGTAGCTGGCTGCGTGCCCTCTTCGGGCGGGCTTGGATCAACTGGCACGTGCCCTTTCATATCGTTCATTTCTCGGAAGCGACCCTAGGCAAGTTACTTCGCGAAGAAGGCTTCGCGGTAGAGTCGACGAATTGCACAACGCCGGCTGTCTGGGTCTGCCAATCACTCCTGGCCGCCGTTTTTGGCCGGCCGAGCCGCCCCACATTGGCTTTGCGAAACCCGGCGCTGGTCGGGGGGGTGATGGCGGCCATTCGGGGGCTGTTCTTTCCGGTCTTGTGGGCCGGCGACGTCACCGGCCGAGGAGACTGCCTGGTGGTCACCGCGCGAAAGGACGCCCGATCGGCGGTGTAGGTCTTCTTTGAGAAACCAACGACCCACCGCCAGGCCGGATGGCCCGTTCAGCGTGCCGGCCTGGCCGACAGCCTGTTACACGGATTGAATACCCACCATGGCCGTTCGTCGGATCTTGATTGTGGCAGTCAACTACTGGCCGGAGCCAACCGGAACAGCTCCTTATACGACCGGCCTGGCCGAACACCTGGTGACGCGGGACTGGGAGGTCAAGGTCGTCACAACGATGCCCTATTACCCGACCTCGAGTGTTTTCGCCGAGTATCGGTCGGCCGCCTGGCGGAAGGAGCTTGTGAATGGGGTGCGGATCCTGCGCGGGCGACCGTATGTGCTGAACCGACAGACCGCGTTTGCACGAGCTTTGCTCGAAGCATCCTTTCTGCTGAGCTCAGGCCCACTCATCGCCGGGGCCGCGCCGGACCTGGTGCTGGGCATCAGTCCAGGCATCAGTAGTGCTTTGCTCGCTCTGGCTGCCGCGCGCATCTACCGTGTGCCGCTAGCGCTGTGGATCCAGGATCTCCTGGGAGCCGGCGCCATACAGAGCGGGGTGCCGGGGGGCCAAACGATCGGGTCCGCAGCGACCCTCGTCGAAGGATGGATAGCTCGACAAGCCGATCGAATCGCCATCATCTCTCAGTCATTCCGTCCGTATCTGGCTGCGGCCGGTGTCTCGGCTGACAGAATCAGCCGAATCCGGAACTGGACCCACATCGGGCGCGCGACGAGGTCACGCGAAGCCGTTCGTGCCGACTTCGGCCTCGGCAGCTCCGACTGGATCTGCCTTCATGCGGGAAACATGGGCTACAAGCAGGGCCTCGAGAACATCGTGGATTGTGCCCGACTCGCCCAGTCGGTAGCGCCCGACCTCACCTTCGTCCTTTTGGGCGACGGCAACCAGCGGGCGATGCTGGAAGAACGAGGACGACATCTACCCAATTTGCGGTTCTTGCCGACCCAGAGCAATGAGCAGTTCGCCAATGCACTCGCAATGGCCGACGTTCTGCTGGTAAACCAGCGCGCGTCTGTCACGTCGATGTCTCTCCCGAGCAAGCTCACTTCTTACCTCGCGGCAGATCGGCCCATCGTGGCCGCAGTGTCTTCCGGTGAGGTGGCGAGCCTCCTGACAGAGGTCGGCGCCGGGGCTGTCGTACCACCGGAATCGCCCGCCGCGCTATTGGAACAACTCGTGTCACTCCGCCGCCAGCCCACCTTGGCGGCGGAAATGGCCGCTCGCGGGGCGGAATACGCCCGGACTGTCCTCTCCCCCGGCCAAACTCTGACGGCACTCGAGCGGTTCGTCGGCGGACAGGACGATAGGGGTTCGCCGGTGTGATTCATGAGGTACAAAGATGCGCTCCGGAAATGCCTGGGAGACCTGTACCCGGCAGCTGTTCGGCTTCGCCATTCGCCTTTCGCGCGAACCCTGAAGGCGCTGACCGGCGTTCCTTTGTATTTCGTCCGACAGCGACAAAATCCGAGACGCCTACACGCTGACGTCGACGGCATTCGCGGAATGGGCGCTCTGATCGCCCGAGCTATTCTGTTGTTCCGCCACGCTGAACGGTTTGGCCTTGAAGCATCGATAATATCCACGAATCCTCTCTACGGGGAGGTGCCCGGCGAGGACTGGCTCGATTCGTACTTCTTCACTCCCGGACATACGACCCAAGGGTTTCCGCTCCGAGGCGTGTCGCTGGATGCCGCGATGAGGTTCGTTGTCCACCCCCACCTGAACCTCACGGACGCCGCCAGACTCTTTCACCTCCACTTCAGGCCGCGGCCCGTGATTTCGGTACCCTTGCAAGAAGTGCTCTCCAAGACGGCCGGTGGTCTATTTGACCTGTCAATTCACTATCGGGGCACGGACAAGGTCATCGAGAGCGGAACCGTTGGGTTCGAGTCCATGGTTCAGCGGATCGACGCAGTCATGGCGCTTTCCAGGTCGCCTCGAACGGTCTTTCTCGCCACTGACGACCCTCAGTTCGAACAGACCATCCGAACACGCTACCCTCGGTGCGAGTTCGCCAGCTTCAAGCTCGGCTCCGTTCCCGAGGGCAAACCTCGACATTTTTCTAGCATGTCGCCCCGAGCTAAAGCCATCGAGGCGATCGTCAACATCTTCCTGATAGCCTCGGCAAAGATGTGCATCCGAACCAGTTCATACCTCTCCGCCGTGAGCCGAATTGCCAATCCCACGCTGCGGACCTTCACCGTCAACCGCACGCTCGCGGGATCACGGCTGTTCCCCGAAATGGAGCTCCTGGCCGCGGAGGAATCCCTCCAATTTGCTCCCGGCTGAGCGAGTTCACTCGCCCGGACGACCGCCCGGGTTGCGAGCGGACATCAGTCGGCTCGACCCGAGCAGCGTGGCGAGCTTCTTCCTGACCGCCTGAGCGTAGTACCTATACGAGTGAGCGACGTTCGGCAAATGCGACAACAGTGAAAGCCATCGATAGTCGCCCTCCCGGCTCAAGTCAAACAATCCGAACTGACTGATGACGAAAGGGCTCTGGTCGCCGGGGAGCCTTACCGGCGAGCGAGAGAATCGCCTCTTCTGGAGGTGGATGTAGACGTACTCCCGCTGTAACCCATCCCCGGCATCACAAAAAAGCCGGCCATCCCTCCATACGAACAATTGACCCCACCTGTTTGGATGTCGGGTAATGTACAGAAAGGGTGACCGCGGCGAAATATCCGCAATCATCTCCGCCCTGCAAACGGAGAGATTGTTCTCTCGAAAGATCACGTCGATCCCGTTAGTCTCGTCGAAGGCGACTGAATCGTCAGTGGAGAACGCCGCGCGGTAATCTCGCACCCCGCCTGGCAATTCATACGCTGCATTAACGACCGGGTCATTCTTGTAGAGAGTAAAGTGACCGCGTCTGAATATCTTGACGTACTTCGTGGAGCGCGCCACATCCAACACAGGCGTCAAGTCACCAAAGACCATGTCGAAATCGCAGTGCCCCCACCAGTCGCAGCCTTTGAGCTCCGGTGCAAAGATCTTTCCAAACGCAGGACGAAAATCGCAGAGCTTGTAGGGGGACCTGAGAGCGATAGGAAAGTTGAAATTGCTTTGGAAGCGCGCTGCGAGCTCTTTGAATGTCGTGGTCACAAACTGAACGTTGGCTGGCATGCCCTGAGGCGGGGTGAAATCCCCGAAGAACAGAAACTCCACGCGGCTGTTCTTGGCACAAGAGGCCAGGAAATTGACGAAGTAAGGGGGCATCCGGCCAAAATAGGCATTTATTACGATGACCCTCATTTCTTCCTCAAGCTAATTGAACACCGCGGCGGGTTTCACTTCTGTGGCAATACCGATGTCTGAGGCACGAAGGCCCTCACCCTGTAGAGGATCAGGGAATAGTCCTTGTTGCGCCCGTGGCTCTTGGCGCTGACTATCAGATAGAAGTGCTGTCGAGCTCCTATCCTCGGACAAGGTGCCGCCATTTTTTCTTTGCCGTCGAGCCACCATTTGACTTCCCCTTTCTGCGCATCGACGCTCGCCGCAAATTCGTGCACCGAGGCGCGGTCGACTCGATCTCGTGAGACGTTGTTTCTATTCTGAGAGTTGCGGTGGTTGTGCGGCGGAGTTCCCGACCAGTCATGAACCGTGCCGGTGAGTCCCGGCCCAAAGCCGCCTTCGTCGATGTCCAACTCCATCCATCGCTCAAGTTCGGGCGGCAGGTCGCCGTACCGGTCAGATCGCGCGCCGTCGTGCTCGACCGGCATCATCCAGAGCGCGGGCCAATGGTCCGGGTCGTTGTCGGAAAGACGAACCGTAAATGAGACATAGAATCCGTCTGAGCCGCTCAAGGTGGGAATGAGACCCGGCGACAGGTCGTGCCGGACGCTGGAAATATCCCCCCCCAACTTGACTGCAAGTGCCCCGTCTACGCTCGTGTAGTGATCGTCGGAGGGAGCCTTGTAGTACCACTGGCCGCTGTAGAATGGGAACATACCGGCGCCGGTCGGTGATACTGCCGCACCGTCGGGGCATTCGTTAACGACCCGCTTTGTCAATCCGGCGGCGGTCGCCCCGGGCGGCACCGATCGATCGGCGCAATTCCCTCCAGCCGCGGCAAGACCGTGGGTGGATTTGAAAACCGCTAATAGCAATGCAACAGTCCCGCTGATCACCCGACCGGCAGCCAGCTTGCTCGGCGACTCACTCCGCAGCAGCGATGGTGACCTCGCGCCCGTCACGTCATCACCGTCCCTCGAGCCCCTGGGAAGGATGCTGGTGCTGGGTCAGTGCATCATCCGAAGGGGCGAAGATCTCAAGCGCGGCGGTCCTCGGGCGATTCAGGTCGAGCAATGACATGGTCGCAAAGAGTGCCTTTTGCATCCACAGGGTGAAGCTGAACTGTGCCTCAATGAAATGAAAGACGACCAAGAGAAGCAGTAGCAGATCCAGTGAACGCATCTGGCCGTTAACCGCGGCCCGCCCGTGGAGGACCAGGCTTACAACCAGGAGAAGAAGGATCGACACACCGATTAGTCCGTTCTCAGCCGCAACCTCCAATGTCAGGTTGTGTGGGTATGGTAATGGCGAGTAAGAGGCGAAGGCCCCTGTACCGACTCCAAGCACTGCATTATGTTCAAAGAGCTCGACGGCCGTCGACTGTCCCTCCATTCGATCGGCAATGGATTGCCCGTGACTTCGTGATGTGATGAGTGACATGTTCGTCACCAGCCGTCCGATGAACTCGGGCTTGGCCGCAGCCGGAATCGCCACCAGAAGGGCGCCCACCAGGAGCGTGCCTACCATGGCGCGGATCGTCGACAGCGTTGGCTGCCGTCCGAACCACCCCACCGACGCGAACACGAGGGTGCCAACGAACGCCAGGACGGTGCCGCGGGTGTTGCTCGCGAGGAAGACAAACGCTATCAGACCAGTGGAGAGACCGAGGGCACCGAGTCGAGGGGGTCGCCGCCGTCCCATCGCTTCCTGGATCAACCAATACACGCTGACTATGAGAGCGGAACCGATTGAGACGCTGAAGGGAATCGGGTGGGCGCTCCCAAGAGTGAGTCGACCTGTCTCGACGGCCGGTCGAAAGAGTAGCGCTACGAGGCCAAGGCCCATCGCCAACAGCCAGGTGACCAGCAGGAAAGCCTCGATGTTCCGGCGTGCATACTCGGGCGGGCCGCAAAGGCTCAGGCGACCGGAAAGGTAGAAACTCAACCCGAGGCAAAAGTACCTTGCTGTGATCTCGAGGCCGCGATGCAGATCGGGCGCGAGGAGCGCGCCGAAAAGTAGATCCCCGCCCAGGCCGATCAGCAAGAGATCCAGCGGGTGTATGCGAAGGTAGTGGAGCCTCCGGCGAGAGAGAATCGCCGTTATACCCAGCACGAGGATCGGAAGACCTACCCCTACGATCGTGTCGGCGGGCGCGGTTGCAGCGGAATCGAAAACTGCCTCAGCTGTCGGCCGAGCTGTCGCACTTCGGAGGAGGTAGCCGTTGACCGCAATTGCCAGCCCCGCGGCGGGCCGCCACACTGTACAAAGACCAGCGATCAACAGGACGCCAAACGATGCCAACATGTCAGCGCATCGATAGCGTCAGGCAACCTCGACGATCCGCGCTATCCCATCTGCGGGGCGATAACCTTTTCCGGCCGAATAGCCGTACTCCTTCGAGTGAACGTCATCGATGCCGTTGACGACCAACCCATATTCGAGCACCGGATTTGCCAGAAACCGACGAATATGTTCCTCGGCCGCACGCCGGCGGGTGTTTTGTAGTCGAATGATCGAGACTACTCCGTCGACATACCGCGAAAGAATTAGGGCGTCCGAAAGGAGTGGAAAGGGCGGCGAATCCACCAGAACGAAGTCGTAATTCTGTCGCGCAAATGCAATGAGATTGCCGACTTCGCGGCGAGACAGTAACTCTGCTGCTGCCTGCCCTGAGGGGCTACCCGCCGTTATCGCGTCGAAATTCCCGACGCACGTAGATACCGTGCGAACGATGTCACTTCTACGGGGTAGGCTACTCAGCCCCACATCGGGGGATTGTTTGAATAGACGGTGGTGACTGGGCCGGTGCATATCGCCCTCTATCACCATCACGCGCTTCCCGTCTGCCACCAACGCCACAGCCAATGAGAGCGTACACAGTGTCTTGCCGTCTCCAGGCATCGGTGACGTCATCAACAACACCTTGACGTCCCGACGATTCGCGCCCATCCGATACACACTCGCACGCAGGTGACGGAACGACTCCGCGAATGCGGGATCGCCCCCGGCAAACAAATCAAATGGCAAAGCCTGTCTTGCTCGTTCCGCCTCGAGGCCGCCGCCAGCAGTCTTGCGTTTTGGAATCGTCCCCAGCATCACGAGGTCACCGGTCTCCCTTCTGAGATCGATTTCAGTTTCAAAGGTTGCCATCACCAGCCGCTTTAAGCCGATCCAGATCACGGCAACAATCAAGCCCAGAGCGGCCGCGCCTATCAGTCGAAGGAAGAGAAGAGGCGAGTCCTCATGAAACGAAACCTGTGGCGAATCCAGGACGTGATTGCGAGACATCGTCGCGGCCTTGCCTACCGTCGCTTGCTCCTGGTGTTCGAGCAAAAACGTATACATTTTGCTGAGGACGTCGGCGTTTCGGGTCAGTTGGGCCAACTCTAGTTGGGCGGCCGGCACCGTCTTCATCTTGTCGTGGAAATGCGCGATCAGGTGGTCCAGCGAGGCCAACTGTTCTTGCGCTCGTGAACGGCGACTCGTTATGTACTTTCGGACGGAATTGGACAGTCCGTCGACTTGGGCGAGCGCCTCGCGAACCTCGGGTGCATCGTCGGTAAAGCGCTGTCTCTGCCGATCGAGGTCCTGGCGGGCCTGGGCTAAATTCGTACTCAGTCCACTGAGGACCGGATCGGATGCTTCACCGACCAGAAACTGCTCAAGGTTAGCACCTGCCTTTTTCAGGCTGCCCGACACCTGATCGAACGCGGCGACCTGCATTTGGGCCGCCAGCCGTTGCTGCTCGTATTGTGCAGTCTGTTCGATCAGGTTAGTCGTATCGTCACCGAGAACCACGACCGCTGAATTCTGTTTGTAGTCGGCAAGTTGTTTGTCTGCGTCGTAGAGTGCCTGTTTGACGCTCTTTACCTGCTCTCCGATGAAGGTTTCCGCTTGAGTAGCTTCCTCCGTCTTCCAGGACTGCCGGCGCTCTAGATATCGGCGCATCAGGCTGTCCACAAACTGAACGGCCAGGTCGGGCGACCGAGATAGAAACTCGATCGCTGCGATGCGGACATTCTCTCCTGGAGCTGCGGAATTGGGTGACTTGGGCAGGCTGACGGCGAGCGAGTGTTTAATTTCCTCGACTACCGTCGAGGTCGGCGACACTGAAAGGGCGTAGGATGCGCCTTGCGGGGGGTCGGTCGCCCCGCTCCTGGTGATCGTGAAGGACACGACATCGCTCGAGAACGGCTGCCCGATCTGTCCTCGGCCGATGGCGGGCCCATGTTCGCCACTGACCAAGAACGCACCACCGCTGGCGAAATCCACCTGAAAGGAGCGTGCTTCTGGAATGTAGGTCGCGAGGCGAGCATCGGTCACCTGAAGCCGGGAGCCGCTCTCGAGGACCCTCGGATCACGACGAGCCCAGAGCCACCGCCAGAATCGCGGTGGATGCCAACCGACGGGGGCGATACGAGCCGTCAGCCCCGAGCGCAGAGCGGCCTCTCGGAGGGCGTCGTCACTCTGTAGGATAGCCAGTTCCGTTCCGATCTCATCAGTTTGCCCGCCAACGAAGTCAATCTGTTCCGGCAGTCCCTCTTGGGCCCCGAGATGGCGCTGGACCTCGCCGAGGTAAAGGCTGCCCTTCGCTCGGAAAGTCATCCGGCCCAAAAGGGTCAAAGCAGCCATCGCCATCGTCGCGCCACCGATGCAGATGATCAGCAAGCGGGCGTTTCGTCGAAGCAACATCCAGAGTTCGGATAGCTCGCGCGCGCCAGGGCGGAACATAGGGATCGCCCCCACCAGCGCTTTCCGAGAGTCGAGCGGTTCTTGCGACGTCATGGCTCAGATCCCTCTTGTTCCTGTCGGTGTGCGCTTATTGTGAGAGAAACTTGATCTGCACGAAGGGTTCAAGCAGCCCAGCGACCGTCTGAAGCGAGGGAAGAATTTCTTGGATCGCTTCGTTCCAAGTCGTCAAAGCGGTTGCTGGAATGAAGACTATGTCGCCTGGCGCAAGAGCAAATGATGCTGCCTCCCCTCGAAGGATCTTCTCTACGTCGATGACAAAGAACCTTCCTCGATCAGCTTCGCTGCGAATGACCCTGACGGCGTCCAGACGGCCTTGGGTGCGCTCGCGAAATCCGATTCCGGCCTGAGCCAGCGCCTGCAATATATCCAGGTGCCCCTGGAAAAATGGTACCGCTCCGCCCCGCGCGTTACTTCCAGCGGCCCCACCGAAGACAAATGCTTGCTCATTTAGATTGTCGGGGACGACGATGGCGTCGCCGGGCATGAGCCAGATGTTGAACCTGAGATCGCCATCCCGAAGCAGCCGAGAAAAGTTGATCGGTAACTTTTTACCTGCCCGAGCGATATAGGTGCTGCTCAGACTCGCCTTTTCAAAAACAATGCTGCCCCCAAGGGAAACAGCCTCCAGCAGATGCATTGGTCGATCTGCGTACTTTAGGCCCGGATTGGTGAACTGACCTATGAGGTAGTACCGAATGCTGCCGTTGTAAATCACCTGGACGACTACCTTCGGATCCCGCACAAAATGTGCGAGGGCCTGTTCCAGAAAGACTCGCAATTGCTCGGAAGTTTTCCCAGCCACTGGGACTGAGCCTATCAGTGGAAACTGAATCTCGCCGTTGTTGTCGACGTAGTAACCCGCAGTTCGCCCTCCTTGAAGATTACCGGCACCTGCGTTGGATCCCGAGTAGGCTGCTATGGCGAGTTCAGGATGGTTGAACACCGCGACGAGCAGCGTATCCCCCGGCCCGACCTTATAAGCCTCGGTGTCTTTGGGCTCAGCGAGATCCGCGAGCACTTTTGGATCGAGAAACTCGTCCTTCTGAGAGACGATCGGCGAGGGCAGCAACCGGGTCGCCACGACGGGGTGCATGTTGCTCGTTGCGCAACCTGCTCCCACCGCGGTCGCGCAAACTACCGCTACCGCCAGGCCGCGAAGCAGCGTACCGGTTCGGGGCTCGACGCGTGCTTTCGGGCCAGGGATGCTCGTCCCCATCGAGGTGCGTAAAGTTTGCGTCAAGACTACGTTTCCCACAACGTCACACGCCTCATCACGTGTAGGGTAAGCTAGCAGGTTTTCTTTTGTGGAACAACGCTTCGGTTTCGCGATCGAAGCCCGCCGCGAATTGGTCTGCTCCCAGCCATTGGGACCGCCGACGTTCGCGACCTTCGAGCTCGGCCCCGGGTCCGGCGTTGCCGAGTTGCCATAACCACGAAGGCCGAACGATCGGGTTAACTGTGGATGAACCTCGCGAGGAAAATCAGCAGCTTGTGTTTCAGCGCTCCCGACCGACGCCGTCCCGGTGGTCGTCCACCTCGCTTCGGCGTTACGAAGACGGGCCCTCGGCACCATCGTTCGCGCTCCTTGCTCGAACGTAGGGCAGGCCGAGAGCCACACATGCGGCCAACGCGGTGACGGCGCCAACTGCCAGAATGCCTGGGATTCCGAACCGGAAGGCCAGCAGCCGGTACAAGCAGGCAGCAATGGCGCACCGTATCACGAATACTGCCGCCGCCCTCCGGAGGCTGCCAATGCCGTAGGAAATCGCAATCAACATGTTCTCAAATGTTGCCGCCGCCATGAAAGCCCCCATGGCCCAGGCTGTCGCCTCCGGGTGTGAAAGCGGAACTCTGTACCACCGTGACGCAATGACGGGAGTCAAGACGCCCAGGCCCACGAGGGATCCGGCCGCTACGATCGCATTTACCGAAACAGCATGGCGGAGAGCCTTCGCCAACCATCGAAAATCATTCCTCTGCTTCGCCTCTATGAGTGCTGGCCAGAGCGTGTTGTTGACCATTACGGCGACGCTGATAGCAATCGTATACATTTGCATCAAAATGCCCATTTGGGCGGCTGCCGTCCCGCCAGTCCATCCGGCTACAAAGATTGGAAGCTGGGTATTGAGATAGGATCCGGCGGATATCAGCGCAAAGGCCCCTCCCGGGAGCAGGAGTGACTTGGATGCAGACCAGCTAATCCGGCGAATGCCCCGGAGGAGGTAGGGTCGTCGAAGAGCCACGAGCTGAACGAGCGAAAGCAACTTGGTCAGCGCAGTAGGACCATATGTACCGACGACCATAACTGAGATGAGCGGCCAGCGGACGACCAAGAGGAGAACCGGTATGCTGATCAGCGAAAGGACAAATGACCAGCTATTCGTGATCGCTTGCTCTTGATAAGCGGAGTACGTTGCTTCCGCAACGTTACCCACGAGAGTCAGGGGTATGAATAGAGAGAGAATGTACAGAACCGTCCTCGCTGCATGCTCGAACCCCATGACGGATGGTCCGAGAAGATGCGGCAGATCCTCCATCGTCGCCGTCTTCAGGATCAGGATGGCCGCGAGCATGCCGGCGGCTACGGACACCGCCAGTCCATTTCCGAAGAGAAGCGACTCTTGCTCACGATCGTCTCGTCCGACTGCTGCCGAGATGAGCCGCGTCAGGGAGGGCGGAGCGCCGAGGCTCACCAGCGACACCCATGACACCGCGGCTACCGTCGAAGCATAAGCGCCAAACGCTTTTGGCCCTAACGAAGCCACGGCAGCCGGGAAAGCGAAGATCTGGACGAGCACGCTCCCAACCTTGCTGATGAACGACGAAATAAAGGCGGCGCGCAATCTGCGGTTTCTGCGGGCGCTGTGCGTCTCGTTAGCGTCGGTCATATTCCTCCGCCCCTGGACTGGCGCTGATACTCATCGCTCACGAGTCGAGCGAGAACCCGCCTCATCTGCCGCGCGACACGGCAGCCGCATGATCCCACCTGGCGTTCCTGAGAGCCAGCGCGCTCGTCAGAGCCCGCTGCGCCGCAAGGCTTCCTCACCGGCGGCGGCAACGACGTCGCCAGATCCTCGACGAGCGAGATCCCACGACCTGGATGGCACGCAAAGATATACTCCACGCCAGGCCAGACGAACGTCTCGTTCATCGCCGCTCCGCAATCTTTTACCCGTCTGCTGTTCGTAGCGCGGGCCACCGACGAGAGTCAAGCAGTCTTCCTGTGGCCTTTGACGCTTGACGGAGATTTAACGGTACCGTAACCGAGCCTTCGCGGCTCCCCGTCGATTGCGCGTCGGATTTCACGTGCGCACGAACTGCGGGCTTGCAGATTGCCCAGCCCGTCGATTTCCGCGAACTCACGTATCCTGACGTCATGGCTTTCGCTCGGCGCTTCTTGTGGGTGGTTCCGATCGCCCTGTTCTTCCTGAACCCGGGCTTCGCCTGCTCGTCGGAGACCGAGTATCAGTTCGGGGCCGCGGAGATGCGGGCGGCGGTGGAAGGAGAGTGGACCTTCGCCATCACGCCGGCCAGCGGGACGCCGGTGCGTGTGCAGGTGCGGGTCTCCCAGGCCGGGCCGGCGGCGGCGACGACGGCCAGCGCGCGATCGATCGATCTGGTGCGCCCGGCGCATGCCTGTGGCTCGCGAACGCTGCTGGCCGGCGCCAGCGCCTGCGCCGACGCCACGGACATGCCGCTCGACGTCTCGTTCGTCGACGGAGACGCCCTGTTCTCCGGCGCCGGGTTGTCCGGCAAGTTCACGGTCTACGGGTTGGCTTTCACTCAGGGTTCGCTGGAGCTCACGCTGGGGCCGTACCAGTTCCTGGCGGTCGTGAACGCCGACGGCTCTCTCCTCAATCCCCAGCTGGGACCGATGGGGGACCCGGGCACGCTGTCCGTGATGCCGCCCTGATTCCCCGCCGCTGATGCCCCCGCGCAGAGAGGTTCACCACGCTGAGGCGGTGCAGTGGCTGCGCGCGCGCGGCCGGATGGACGGCTGCAGCGTCGTGACGTCCCTGCCCGACGTCTCCGAGATGGCCGGGATGAGCGTGGCCGACTGGACGACCTGGTTCGTGGACGCCGCGCGCGCCGTGCTCGACGCCGTGCCCGACCCGGGCGTCGCGGTGTTCTTCCAGAGCGACGTCAAGCGCGGCAGCCTCTGGATCGACAAGGGGGCGCTGGTCCAGCGGGCGGCCGACGGCGCGTGCGCGCCGCTGCTGTTCCACAAGATCGTCTGCCGCAAGCCGGCGGGCAGCCTGACCTTCGGGCGCGCCAGCTACTCGCACCTCCTCGGGTACTCGCGCGGCGTGCGCCCGCTGCCCCAGCGCGCCACGGCCGACGTGCTCCCCGACGGCGGTTTCCAGGCGAGCGCCAAGTCGATGGGCCTGACCGCCTGCCTGGACGCTTGCCGCTTCGTCGCGCGCGAGACCGCGACCACGACCATCGTCGACCCGTTCTGCGGCTACGGCACGGTGCTGGCGGTGGCCAACGCCATCGGCCTGGACGCCGTCGGCGTGGATCTCTCGGCCCGCATGGTCCGCCGCGCGCGGACGCTCACCGTCGACCTGGACTCAGTCTGACTGGATCGGGCTCAGGGTGACGACGAACGTCGTCCCCCCTTTCTTCGGGCTCTCGACGGCGACCGAGCCTCCGTGCGCCTTGACCAGCTCGCGGACCAGCCACAGCCCCAGCCCCAACCCGGCCGCGCGGACGTGCGGGATGTCGGGCCGGCGCCGGAACATCCGCTGCCGCACCCGGGCCGGGATCCGGCGGCCGCCGTCGTGCACGCTGACGACCAGGCGGCGGTCGATCCGATCGACCACCACGGAGATCGGGCGTCCGCCGTGCTGGATGGCGTTCAGGACCAAGTTCTGAGCGATCTGCTCGATCGCGGCGGGATCCCAGCGATCGGTCAGGTCCTGCGAGCGGACCTCGACGTCACCGTCGGCCGGCGCCAGGGTGCGCAACATCCGGCGGACGGTCTCGCCCACGACGGCCCCCGCATCCACCAGCGATGGGACCACCGTCAGCGAGCCCGAACGATGGAAGTCGACCAGGTGCCCCAGCAGGCGATCGAGCCGCGTCATCTCGTCGCGCGCGGCCGTCAGGCCATCTCGAAGCTCGGGATCCACGCCGGACCCGATCTCGTTCTCGAGCAAGCGCACGTACATCAGCGTCGTGGCGAGCGGTGTCCGGATGTAGTGCGCGAACGAGGTCGCCGCCGTGACGGACGACTTCCTTCGTGGGGGCGGATCGGCGCTTGGCCGCAGCTGGCGGATCACGGCGGACTTCTCCTTCATCGCGCACCGCCCTCGTCCGGACCGGTCGCCGCTTCCAGCGCCGCGCGCAGCACGGCAGGCTCGATCGGCTTGACCAGGTGCAGATCGAACCCGGCGCCCAGCGCGAGATCGCGATCGCGCGCCTCGCCGAAGCCGGACATCGCGACCAGCCGGCAGGCCGACCCGTCCGCGCGGATCTGCTTGGCGACCTCGAGCCCATCCAGCTTGGGGAGCCCGATGTCGACCAGCGCGACCGCCGCGCCGGACGTGCGGATCGCGTCCAGGGCGGTCACGCCGTCATACGCGGCGATGACGTTCCATCCAAAGCGGCTGAGGAGCAGCCGCACCGCCATGGTCATTTCGCGATTGTCATCCGCGACCACCACGCTCCGCATGAGGGGCGTGGTTATACCACCGGCAGCCGGACCACGAACAGGCTTCCCGCGCCGGGACCGTCGCTCTCGGCATGGATCCGCCCGCCGTGCAGCTCGGCGATCCGCTTGGCCAGCGCCAGTCCCAGTCCCAGCCCCCCCAGCGCGGCGTCACGCGACTGATCCACCTGGGCGAACGACTCGAACACGCGTTCCAGCATCTCCGCGGGGATCCCGGCGCCGCGGTCCCGGACCGAGACGATCGCTTGCCCACCGTCGCAGACGACCCTCAGGTCGACGCGCCCGCCGTCCGGGCTGTACTTCGCGGCGTTGTTCAGCAGGTTCGAAAACAGCTGGGCCAGGCGCATTCGGTCGCCCCGGACGGTGGTGCCGGCGTCGGGCCATTCAATCACCAGCTCCAGCCGATTGCTCTCGATGATGGGCGTGCTGGTCTCGATGGCGTCGGCCAGGACCAGCGACAGCTGCACGGCCTCCGCGCGCATCTGGATGGTCCCGTTCGTGACACGCGCAACATCCAGGAGGTCTTCGACCAGCCGCCCCAGGTGGGCGGTCTGGCGGCGAATGATTCCGTGGGCGGCGCCGGCCTCCTCGTCGGTGGGCGCCAGCGCCTGCCCCAGCACGTCGACCGCCAGCGTGATGGGGGCCAGCGGGTTGCGCAGCTCGTGCGCGACCATCGCCACGAACTGGTCCTTGCGACGATCGGCCTCGAGCAGCGCCTCGGTCATCGCCTGTTCGGCGCGCAGGAGAGCCCGTTGCTCCTCGGCGCGTTTGTGCTCGGTGACGTCTCGTCCCAGCGCCTGGTAGCCGACCGCCCCCCCGTGCTCGTCGAACAGGGCCCGTACCCGCCACTGCTCCCATTGCGATTGTCCAGCGGGTCCGTCCTCGCCGTCTTCCCAGGTGGCGAAGGCCCGCGCCGGCGTCAGGCGACGCAACAGCCGGCGCCGGTCCTCGCGCGTGTCGGGCGGAAACAGCGACCAGAAGCTGGTCCCCAGCAACTCCCGCCGGCTGCGTCCGGTCCTCTGGCAGCAGGCGCCGTTGACGAACGTCAGCTCGCCGGCAGGCCCGAACCGGCAAATCATGTCGATCTGATCTTCGACCACGGTCTCGTACTCCCGCTGGCTGGCGCGGAGCTGCTCGCTGGCGCGTTGCCGGTCCTTGAGGAGAGCGGCGAGAAGCAGAAGCGGCGCCGACGTGAAGAACAGAAAAAGCTGCAACCGGATCAGATCCTGGGCAGGTGAGCCCGTGTGGAATGGACCGCGCCCCGTGAGCGTCCCGCTGATCGCCAGCACCGCCACGAGCAGCAGGGAACCGCTGGTCGCGGCCGGACCGAAGCGGACCGCCGCCCAGAACAGGACCGGCACCGGCGCGTACAGGCCGGCAGCCAGCGCGCCGTCGCGGCCCGGTTGCCCCAGCAGGACCAGACCGCCGATCACCAGCAGCGTCGCCAGCAACCCGCCCGCCTCCGCGGCCCGCGCGCCGTTCCAGCGCGCTTCGGTCAGCTCGGACCAGCGCGATCGCGCAAACAGGATGACCGGCAGCAGCGCGAGGCCGGCCAGCACGTTCGACAGCAGCCAGGGTGTCCAGGCACCCCAGTAGGCGCCGGGCCCGCGATACCAGGCCACGACGCCGGCTCCCACGAATGCGCCGGCGAGCGGCGCCAGCACCCCGCCAAAGAGCAAGAACGCCACCGCCCCTCTCAGCGAATCCAGAGGGCTCCCGCGATCGGCGAACCGGCGCACGCCGATGGCAGCCACCAGCGCGCGGACGTAGTTGGCGAGGTCCGTCATCAGCACGAAGCCGATCGGTGCGCCGTTCAGATGGTGCGGCCAGAACGTTCCGGCCGACCCGGCCAGCAGGTAGACCCACCAGCGGCGCGGCGGGGACATCAGCAGGGCGGCGGTGACGACCGCGTACGGGGGGTAGAGGATGGCCGTCCGGCAGCCGGGGAAGCACAGCGCGTTTCCCGCCAGAGCGCCGCCGGCAGATGCGATGGCCACGGCCAGCGGGCCGATTGCTCGTGCAGTCCAGGTCCTCGACATGGGGCCGACGCCCGGCTCAGCGGGCCATGGAGCGAACTTGTAGGTGATAGACTCGGCCCATGCAAGGCGGGGACGGCTGGCGGGAGGCCTATCAGGCGGCGCGCCTCGCCTGGCCGGCGGTCACGCTCGACTTCCAGCGCTTCGTGGACCACGCGCGGCAGGTCGGGTTCTCGCCGGACGCAGGCGCCGACCCGGCCAACGCGACTGACCTTTTCCTGGCTTGCGCCGCCGGCCAGGGCGATCGACCGGCGATCGAGGCCCTGGACGAGCGGTACGTCGCCCCGGCGCGCCACTCGCTGAAACGGCTGGACGCGCGGCCGGAGTTCATCGACGACGTGATGCAGGAGCTCCGGACCAAGCTGCTGCTGCCGCCCGAGCCGCGGATCCTGCGTTACGGCGGGCGTGGCCCCCTGCTGGCGTGGATCCGCGTCGCCGCCACCCGGATCGCGATCGACGCCCTGCGGGCCGTGCGCGAGGTGGTCGGGCGAGAGGCGCGCGATCCGGATTCCCTGGACCAGGTGGACTTCGGCCCCGAAGTGCAGCTGCTGCGGGCGGCCTATCGCGAGGCCTTCCAGGAGGCGATGAGCGCGGCGGTGGGGGCGCTGTCGCCCAAGGACCGCAACCTGCTGCGGCGCCACCTGATCGACCACATGACGCTGGAAGAGATGGCCGCCCCCTACAACGTGCACCCCGCGACCGTGGCGCGGCGCCTGATGGGGCTGCGCGAGGAGATCGCGGCCTCGGTGCGCGAGCACCTGGCGGTCCGCCACCGCTCGCAGGGGGGGTCGACGTCGCTCGAGAGCCTGGCGCAGGCCATCCGCAGCGAGGTGTACGTCAGCCTGGCGCCCTTCCTGGGGCGAACCAACGAACCCTCCGATGGCGGCAAAGAGCCATGACTACGCGGGGTTCCCTGCGGTAACCTCCACCTCGACGAATGCCGCTCCAGGACGACGGACCCTCGGCGTGCATCGACGAGAACACCGTGCTGGATTTCGTCCAGGGGCGCCTGGACAAGGCCGAAGTGGCCCGGATCGACGAGCACGCGGACGGCTGCCTGTCCTGCCGCAAGGCGATCGACGTGGCGGTCCGGGCCTTCCGCGAGCGGGCCACCGGCGTGGACCACGATCCCGTCAACCTGACCCGCTTCGTCGTGGGCGACAGGCTGGACGGCCGCTACCGGATCACCCGCTTCATCGCCCGCGGCGGCATGGGCGAGGTCTACGAGGCCGAGGACGAGGTCCTGGGGACCCAGATCGCCCTCAAGACGATCGGCGCCGCCATCGCCGACAACCCGCAGTCGGCGCGCCGCCTGAAGCAAGAGGTCAACCTGGCGCGGCGGATCACGCACCCCAACGTCTGCCGCATCTTCGACCTGGGCGTCCACGAGCAGGGGCGCCCGGGAACCGGCGTCCTCTTCATCACCATGGAGCTGATCCAGGGGGTCAGCCTGGCGCAGCGGGTGAAGGAACGGGGACGGTTCACGCCCGAGGCCGCCCTGCCGATCGTCAAGGCGATGGCCGGGGCGCTGGGCGCCGCCCACCGGGCCGAGGTCGTGCACCGCGACTTCAAGAGCGACAACGTGCTGCTGGCCCCCGACGGGCCCGACCGGGAGCGCGTGGTGGTCATGGACTTCGGCCTGGCGCGCAACACCTCGCTGAACACGCACGACTCGACGCAGGGGCGCGGCCTGGAAGGCACGCTCGCGTACATGGCGCCCGAACAGCTGGAGGGGCAGAGCGCCCGGGAGGCCGCGGACATCTACGCGCTGGGGCTGGTGATGTACGAGATGCTGACCGGCCAGCTTCCGTTCGCGCCGGCGTCGGGAGGGGCCTGGCTGCGGGCCGCCTGGCGGCGCGTCGTCGAGCCGATCCCGCCCGTGCGCGCGGTGATTCCCGAGATCGATCCGCGCTGGAGCGACGTGATCGAGCGCTGCCTGGAGAAGGAGGTCGAGCGCCGTCCGGCCACGGCGGACGGTGTGGTTCTGGCGCTGCTGGGCGAGGCGCCGCCGCAGCGGCCCGTGCCACCGCCGGCTCCGGCGCAGGTGGCGGTGGTGGAGGCCATCACGGCGACTCGCGCGGTCCGGCCTCGCTGGCCGTGGGCAGCGGCCGCGGCGATCGGCGTGTTGGCTGTCCTGATCGTGTCGACCGCCGTGCGCCGCCGGCCGCCGCCGGCGGCGACCGTGACCGTTCCGGCCGCGCCGGCGCCGGCGCCGGCGAAGATGGCACCGCCGGCGTCGCCGGTCGCGCCGCCACCACCGCCCGGCGCTCCACCGAGCGTCGAGCCACCGGCGCCGCCCGCCCCGCCTCATCACACGGCCCCGCCAAAACCAGCCCACCACGAACAGGCCGCTGCGCCTGCGGCTGCCAGCCCCGACGCCGGCGTGACGCCCGCGGCCACGCATCGTCGATCCGCCGACCCGAACGACGGGTTCATCTTCAAGTGAATCGATGAGGACCCTCACGCTCGCGTCCGTGCTGCTCGGCCTGTGTCTGGCCGGCCCCGCGCGCGCGCAGCCGGCCGGCGGCGGTGACGAAGCCGCCGCCACCGAGCTGGTCGAGCAAGCCGCGCGCGCTTACGACCAGAACCAGCTCGATGAAGCGCTGCAGTTGCTCTCGCGCGCGTACGCGCTGTCGCCGCGGGCATCGATCCTCTACAACCAGGCCCAGGTCCTGCGCACCAAGGACGATTGCGCCGGCGCGCTGGACGCCTACCGCCGCTTCATCGACGCGACCGCCCCCGACGACCCCAACCGCGAGCGCGCCCTGCGCTGGCGCGACGAGATGCAGACCTGCGCCGATCAGCGGGCCCCGCATCCGGCAGCGGTGAAGTTGACGCCACCCGAGCCCGCGCGCGGGGCCGTGACACCGCCGCCTGCCGTCGTGCTCAGCGCTCCAGCCACATCCGGGAACACCGCGGCCTACCCCACCAATAATCACCGCCGCACCATGCGCACGGGCGGGTGGGCCCTGATCGGGGTCGGGGTCGTCGCGGCCGGCACGGCGGCCGTATTCGCCTGGAAAGCTCGCGACATCCAGAACCAGATCAACGCCGAGCTCGGGCAGAGCGCGACGTGGACCGCCCCGGAACAGTCCCAGAGCGCGCAACTGAGCAGCTATGCGTCCCGGACCTACTGGTCCGCGGGGCTGGCGGCCCTGGCCGGAGGCGGCGGCGCCACCCTGCTGATCCTCTCGCGCCCGCCCGCCGCGGCCGGGGAAAGCCACGTCGCGCTGCTCGGATGGTCGGGCAACTTCTGACGCGCCGATGCCATGACACGCAGCTCGCCGAAAAATATTCCCCGATCGGGCGCAAAACAGCGCAATCCGATCCGTCCCCCTCATGGAATGTCCCGCTCGGCAGCCCTCCCCGGCCTGGCGGCGCTCCTGGCGCTGACCGGTTGCTTTCAGATCAACGCCGAGAGCTGCCGCCTGATCTGCACCCCGGAGGTGGGATGCCCCAACGACATGACCTGCGGGTCTCAGGGCCTCTGTGTCACGCCGGGCGTCGAGATGTGCGCCCCGCTGCCGAACGGGGACGCCGGCCCCCCCGCCACGCTCACGCACAACGGGATGAGCTTCACCCTCCCGGCCGCGGTCGCCGCCAACATGGTCCTGCTCCTGTGGCCAGATTATCTTGACGCCCCCGTCGGCTCGCCAGTGACGGTCTGGCGAGACGAGTCCGGCCACCGCAACGACGCCCAGGCCACCTATCCGACCACGGCGCCCCCACACGTCATCGCCGACGGCGTGCAACTCGACCCGAGCCAAGTCGGAAGCGGGTTCGAGGTTGTGAATAGTCCCTCGCTGGACCTCGGTTCTGGCGACTTCGCGGTCATGGTCGTCGCGGGGCTACTTGCGAAGGTCAATCCAATAACGCTGTTTTCCAAGTCCGATTCTGTGGTCACCAACAGCCGCAAGACCGTGATTCGGTACTATCCGTCATCACCTTCGACGGGTACACCACAAGGCTTCGTCGACGACACGCAGATCTTTTCGGGAACGGACACGACGCAGCCTTCAGTGGGCGTCTACGGACTTCGACGGGTAGCGGATCACGTGGACCTGCGCTTGAATGCCGGCGTCTTGATGGGCGCCGATCTTCCCGCAGGCGCCTCCACGACCAACTCGGAAGACCTCTATCTGGGAACGGCTGACCTCGAGACCTATACGGCCGATTCGCTCGAGGCAGTGATCATCTTGAAGGGTCCCGTCACCGATAACGACCTGAACGACTTGGAATCTTACCTGACGGCGGTCTTCAGGATGCCGAACTGAGCGTCGGACCTCCCGCCGCTACTGGCACATCGGGTTGCAGGCGGTCTGGTTGTTCGGCAAGAACGTTTCTGCGACGCACAGGTTGTCCCACCAGGTGTCGCTGCAGTAAGTGTCCTCGTTGTAGATGGCGATCGTGCAATTGGAGGCGTCCGGATAGAAAGGATAGCCCGTCGTGTGGACCTGGCTGCAATCACACCGACGCGAACAGTTGATCATCTCGTTCACGCACCGCTGGATCCAGCTGGTCGAGCAACAGAACGAATCCATTGCACAGACGTCCGCGACACAGCCATACATCCCACACCCGGAAGCGAGCGGACCGCCCGTCTTGCACGGGGAGTGTGTACAACCGAGGGTCAGGCTCTCGATTCTGAACGTCGTTCCGGGTGGCGGCGGAAGCTTTTCTCCGAGCGCGGAGATGTGGTCCAGCATCACGCTCTCGCCCGATAGCCGGAGAGCTCGGTCCTGGCTGGCGACTGTGCCGGTAGCGCTGACGCCGACCAGGATGCTGTGATCGGGCTGCACGGCCACGCTCACCTGGGTGGCCACGTTGCTGGTGGCGAGCCGCTGGGCCAGCGTGACGTTGCCGCTGGCGTCCAGTCGGGCAACGAACACGTCGCGCTGACCGGAATGGCGCCCCTGGGCTTCCAGCACCTTCTGGCCGAAGGTCACTTTCCCCTGGAACGTTCCGGAGATGACGACGCTCCCATCAGGATCGATGGCGGCGCCCGTCGCCGCGTCGTCCCCCGGCCCACCGAACCGCTGGGGCGGGAAGAGCGGTGCGCCTGACGGGCCGGTCTTGACGACGAAGATGTCGGTCCCCCCGACGCTGGTCAGCCTGCCGCCCGCGACGGTCACCTCGCCCCGGAAGGAGCCGGCCAGCACCTGGTTGCCCGCCGCGTCGGTGGCGAGCACCGTCTGAAGGGCAATCGATGGCGGCGGCGGGACCGTCGGCGCCGGCGGGCCGGCCTGCCGAGAAGCGCATCCTGTGATGCCAAGCACGGCACCCGCTACGAGTGCCGCTCTGCCACTGAGCACGGAACGAAAACGGAGCGCCATCAGTCCCCCCTAATGGTCCCGCGGTACCAACGGGCGCCCCATCATCTCTTCCGTTCAGGAAAATCGCAATTTCAATCGGCCCGGGGGACCTCGCGTTCACGCACTTGCTGGCGCATACGGAGCCGACGCAGGGGGGCTCCTGCCGCTGTCAGAACGTCGCGAGAATAATCTCTTCCGGACGCAAAACCGGCAATTCCGATCCGTCTAGGGGGTGGAAGCGAGAGCAGGGGTCAATCAGCCCGTCTGGGGGGACAGGAGCCTTGGCCATGGATGGATCGGAAAGTAGTAATCAGGACGCAGCCTTCGAGCAGCGGATCGGGGCGTTGTATCCGCAGCTGTTCCGGCTGGCGCTGCGGCTGTGCCGGAACCACGCGGACGCGCACGATCTGGCGCAGGACGCGGTCGAGCGGGGGCTGCGGAACCGGGGGCAGTTCCGCACCGGGGGGTTGCCCGATCGGTGGATGTTCACGATCTTGCGACGGATTTTCCTGGACGACTTCCGGGGGCGGCGCCGGCGGGCCCGGGTGCCGTTGCTGGAAGAACACGAGGCCATCACGGTGGCGGATCCGGAGCCTCCGGAGGTCTGGGAAAACTTCGGCCTCGAGGATGTCGAGCGGGCCCTGCTGTGCGTGGACCGGATGGGGCGCGAGGTCTTCTCGCTGTTCGCCTTCGACCGGCTCCCGCAGCAGGAGATCGCGCGGCGGCTGTCGATCTCGGCGAAGACGGTGGCGACGCGGATGTTCCGCACCCGAGGCAAGCTGCGCGAGCTGCTGGAGTCCGGGGCGTACCGGCGCCAGCTGGTTCTCCTGCCGCCGGCCGAACCGGCGGCTCAAACCCCGGCGCTGCTCCCTGCCGGTCCCCACGCACCGCGCACCCGCGCGGCGGCGGTGCGCCGCAGGGCCCGGGTCAGCGCCAGCGGAGTCGCCTGACCGAGTCGGGCGCCTGTTCACGTGGGCGTGCTGACCCCACCCGGCGAGCCTCCGGCTCGTCGGGGTCACGGCGCTTGGCTGAACGGCGCTCCTCCTAGGACGGCGGGGGCATCAAGGCCGCGCAGGCGGGCGGGAGCGTGGGCTCGGCACGGGCCTGGTCGGTCTCGGCTTTCTTGGTGTGCGTGGCCTGGGCGTCCCGGCTGAACCACCACGCGAGGTTGGTGCCGCAGCCGTCGTTGGGCGGCGGCTCCTGCGGCACGCACTGCGGGCTATCGGGCGGGCACTTGAGACGGACGTGGAAGTGATCGTGGTGGCCCCACCAGGGGCGCAGTCGCGACTGCCAGGCGGCGTGCGCCGTGGCGGGCGCCTCGCAGAGCCGCTTCTTGATGGCGGGATTCACGAAGATCCGGTCCACCGCCGGATCGGCGGCGGCCAGCGCCAGCAGCGACAGGACCTTGGGTGTCCAGACCTTGGTGGTGGCGTGCGTCTTCAGATCGATGACCGCCGGCGGCATCAGGCGCTCGCGGTCGCGGGCGTCCAGGTGCCCGGCGCGCACGCCGGCCGGGGCGACGTACCCGATGTCGGCGTCCAGCCCGGTCTGGTGGCTGCGGTGGCCGCTGGGCGTGGGCCCGCCGCGCGGCTGCGACAGGTCGCCGATGACCAGCGGGCCCAGCTTGGCTTTCCGCGCGGACGCCGCCAGCCGCTCGACGTACTCGACCAGAAGCGGGTGGCCGAACCGGCGGTTGCGATCGAGGTGCAACACCTCATATCCGGGTCCGCTGACCGGCAGCGTGGCCGCGCCCTGAAGGCAGCCGCAGCTGCAGGTGCCAATCGACAGCGCGGGCCCGTCGGCGGGCGCGCGCTGCGCCTGCCACTGCTTGGCCACCAGGCCGCGCGACGCGGCGCCGGGGTCGACGGCGAGCAACACGCCGATCACCGCGGACAACATGCTCGGGTATTGTACCCTTCCCGCCCTCGTGAGACCCGTTCAACGCGACTGGCGCGGCTTGCCGGCGGTCCTGGCCGGCGCCTCGGTGCTGGGGATCTCCGCCATTTTCGTGAAGTGGGCGATGGCAGGCGGCGCCTCGGTGCTGACGATCGGTTTCTATCGAATGGTGTTCGCGCTGCCGGGCGCGCTGCTGCTGGCGCGCGCCTCGGGCGGGCGGGCGGACGGGATCGGCCGGAAGTGGGCGATCGCGGCCGGCGTCTTCTTCTCGGCGGACGTGGCCCTCTGGCACCTGGCGATGCGCTACACCTCTGCGGCCAACGCGACGCTGCTGGTGGGGCTGTCGCCCATCTGGGTCGCGCTGACGGCCGCGCTGGTCTGGCGGCAGCGATTCAGCGCGCTCGGCTGGCTGGGGCAGGCGGTGGGGCTAGGGGGCGCTCTGATCCTGGCGCTGGCGCGCGGCGCGCGGACCGGCAACGGCCACGGCGAGGCCATCGCCTTCGGCGCCAGCTTCTGCTACGCGGCCTTCACGCTGACCATGAGCCGCGCGCGCCGCACGCTCGGCGCGCCGCAGGCGCTGGTCTGGATGAGCCTGACCTGCCTGGTCGTCTTCGCGCTGGCGAGCGCGATCGCGCGAGACCCGCTGGCCGGCTACGACGGGCGCGCCTGGCTGTCGCTGGTCGGGCTGGGGCTGATCGTGCAGCTGCTCGGCTGGTGGCTCAACAGCTGGGGGCTGGGGCACGTCGACGCCGCCACCGGCGCCATCGCGCTGCAGATGCAACAGGTGGCGACGCTGTTCCTGTCGGCCTGGCTGCTGGCCGAGCCGCTGCGCCCGCTGGGGATGCTGGGCGGCGGCCTGATCATGGCCGGGATCGTGATGGTGGCTCAGATGTAGCGCGGCCAGCCCGTGCGGTGGGCGGCCTTGTACCGCCGGTACCAGCGGCAGATCGGGTAGAGGAACGCGACGACCGCCGCGGCGCCCAGGTACGTCGCGCCCAGCCCCAGCTTTTCGTGCACCCCCAGCAGGCGCGAGCTGTTGGCCAGCAGCGGGAAGTGCAGCAGGTAAAAGAACATGGGCGTCTGCCCCAGCACCACCAGCAACCCGTTGACGCTGGCCTCGCGGTGCTCGGCGATCCGGAACATGACCGACAGGATCAACGCCATCAGCCCCAGCTCCAGCGCGACGTAGGTGATCGACGGGGGGTACTTGCTGACGTGCAGCCACTGCACCGGCGCCGCCGAATCGCGCAGCAGGAACATGTTCCCGTAGCCGTTGGCGGCGCGCAGCACCAGAAACACCGCCAGCGCCGCCAGGCCGGCCAGGGCGGTGTCGCGCGCCGCGGTGTCGCGCGCCGCGGGCTTCGTAACCAGGCGCCGCCCCCACGACCAGCCGAGCAGCAGCATCGCCAGCCAGTGGATCGTCGGGTACGCGACGATGACGTGCCCGTGAACACCGCCGGTCAGCAACAACGACACGGGCCAGGAGTCCGCGACGCCCGCGCTCATCGCCAGCCGGACCAGCAGCTCGCCGCCGGCGATCAGCGCCAGCGCAACCAGCGGCGCCGCGCGATCGGGGAGCCGCCGCAACGGGATCATCAGGATGTAGGCGCTGCCGATCCCGTACAGGACCTGCAAGACGAACAGGCCGTGATCGATCACGGTCAGCGAGATCCAGAGCTCGAACGCCGCGATGATCGCGCCGCGCACCAGGATGTACCTGTCGATCCGCCAGGAACCCTGGGAGGGTTCCCGAGACCTCCCCCGACGACTCCGCTGGGCAGAGCCCAGCTCCGTCAACGCGACGTCGCGCGGGCGGTCGCCGGTAGCGATCTGGCGCGACACCGTGAACGCCAGGCTGACGCCGGCGAGAAACAGAAACGTCGGCGCGCAGAGATGCGTGATCCAGCGGGTCAGGAACTGCGCCGCCGGCAGCGGCGAGCCGGGGTGGTACATCCAGGCGGCGTCGGTGAACAGGCGCCCGGCGTTGAACGAGTCCGAGCTGTGGTCGATGGCCATCAACACCATCACCAGCCCGCGCATCCAGTCCAGCGGGGCCAGGCGCGACGCGGCGCGCGCCCGCGTCGCATCGGTCGCCCCCTCGGAACCCATCAACTCCGCTTTGTCGAACGTGGCGCCGGCGAAGTCAATCTGCTAAAGCCATTCGGTCCGGGCGACTGGCGAGTCCGTGGAATCGACCACGAGGGAGCCCGGACGCAATCGATCGGGCCGCTCGCCTGGGTCCCCTGTTTTCCTGCCAACGCAGAACGGAGGGACCATGAACTTTTCGAGCTCGCCTCGTCTCGCCCGCTACCTGGCCGGCACCGACGGCCGACCGGTGAACCCGGCCGCCGTCGCGCAGCTGGCCGCGCTCGATCACCTCTCGGTGGCCGCGCCGGGCATCGCGGGCGCGATCCTCAAGGAGCTGGCCGACCAGCGCGCCACGCTGAAGCTGATCGCCAGCGAGAACTTCAGCTCGCTGGCCGTGCAGCTGGCGCAGGGGAGCTGGCTGACCGACAAGTACGCCGAGGGTTTCCCGGGCCACCGGTTCTACGCCGGGTGCGAGAACGTCGACACGATCGAGGCCGAGGCGGTCAAGTTGGCCTGCGACCTGTTCGGCGCCGACCACGCCTACGTGCAGCCGCACTCGGGCGCCGACGCGAACCTGGTGGCGTTCCTGGCCATCCTCGCCGCACGCGTCGAGGCACCGCTGGCGCGTGAGCTGGGCCAGACCGACGCCGCCAAGCTGCCGCCCGAGGAGTGGGAGAAGCTGCGGGTGGCCTTCGGCAGCCAGCGGCTGCTGGCGCTGGACTACTACGCCGGCGGTCACCTGACCCACGGGTATCGCCACAACGTCTCGAGCCGCCTGTTCGAGGTCTCGACGTACACGGTCGACCGCGCCACGAGCCTCATCGATCTGGACGCGCTCCGCGAGCAGGCGCTGCGCGTCCGGCCGCTGATCCTGCTGGCCGGTTACAGCGCTTACCCGCGGCGGCTGGACTTCGCCCGGCTGCGGGCCATCGCGGACGAGGCGGGCAGCGTGCTGATGGTCGACATGGCCCACTTCGCGGGGCTGGTGGCCGGCAAGGTCTTCACCGGCGCCGACGATCCGGTGGCGTACGCCGACGTCGTCACGACGACCACCCACAAGACGCTGCGCGGTCCGCGCGGCGGGCTGGTGCTGTGCCGCAAGCCCTTCGCCGAATATCTCGATCGCGGCTGCCCGATGATCCTGGGCGGTCCGCTGCCGCACGTGATGGCGGCCAAGGCTGTGGCGCTGCGCGAGGCCGGCACGCCCGAGTTCCGGACCTACGCCGCGCGCATCGTCGAGAACGCGCGCGCCCTGGCGGCCGCCTGCCAGGCCCAGGGGCTGCACGTCGTGACCGGCGGGACCGACAACCACCTGTTGCTGCTCGACGTGGGCCGGCTGGGGATCACCGGCCGGCAGGCCGAGTCCGCGCTGCGGGCCTGCGGCATCACGCTGAACCGCAACGCGCTGCCGTTCGATGCGAACGGCCCCTGGTACACCAGCGGGCTGCGCCTGGGGACGCCGGCGCTGACCACGCGCGGCCTCGGTCCCGCCGAGATGGCAACGGTTGCGGCCGCCGTCGCCCGTGTCCTCCGGGCCACCACGCCCGAGGGCGACAGCCGCGCCAAGTACCAGCTGGCCGACGACGCGGCAGACGAGGCGCGGGCCGCGGTCGCGGCGCTGACTGCGGCGTTCCCCCTGTACCCGGAGCTGGGCGACCCGGCTGCCTGACGATCAGCGCCGGGCGGCCGACTTCGGAGAATGCAGCCGGTTGGTCTGCCGCAGCTTCAGGTTGCTGGCGACCTTGATGCGGTTGGCGCCGCGCCGCGACGACTTGCGCGACGGCTGCGTCGTGGCCGGTCGGTCCTCTTCCTGGTAGGCGGCCTTCTTGGCGACCCGCGGGGCCTGGTTGTGGGGCCCCGGCCTCGCGGTCTTGCGCTTCTTGGGTTTCGGCGCCCGCTTCGGCCCGGAACGTTCCATTTCACTGCGCGCCCGCTCGGCTCTTGTTGCCACGCCCACCTCCTCTTGCGAAGTTGGGCGCGCCCTGGCCAATCGCAAGCCTCAAAGAAACCCGGCGGAGTGGTTATGGATCAGGGGTGGAGGTGAGCCATGCGATGCAGGGATATCGCCAGTGAGAACATCGAGAGCCTGCCGGAGAACGCGTCGGTCGCCGATGCCGCCAAGCTGATGGCCGCCAGCGGGCTCGGGTTCCTGCCGATCTGCGACACCAAGCGCAAGGTCCTGGGCGTCGTGACCGACCGCGACCTGGTCGTCCAGTCAATGGCGCGCGGGCTGGATCCCGGGCTGACGCCCATCACCAGCCTGATGAGCCGTCCGCCCGTGACCTGTTTCGTGGACGGCGACCTGGAGATGGCCGAGCGAATGATGGCGGAAGAACAGAAGTCGCGCCTGGTGCTGGTCGACGAAAGCGGCGGCTTCGCCGGCGTGCTCAGCATCGCGGACATCGCCGAGCGCGCGCCCAAGCGCGAGGCGCTGCGCACGCTGCAGGCCGTCCTGTGGCGCGAGGCGCTGGGCCCGCGCGGCGGCGCGCCGCGCGACCAGGAACCGTTCCTGACGCCGGAACCCGAGCCCACCGGGGACCACGCGCACGCCCACGCACGCGACACGGTGTTCACCGGCGGCCGCCACGACGGGGGATACACCGAGTTCCCGTGAGAGCGGACCTCCCCCGGCACCTTCGGTGCCGGCCCCTCCCGCTTCGCGGCGCTTCGCGAGAGGGGCGCGGAGCTCACAGCGCGCACGCGGCGCGTGCCGCGCGGAGCGGCAGCGAGCCGGATCCGTCGAGAGCCAGGTCAAGGCGTCGGCGCGTGTTCCTGACCGGGCATGGCCGGGGCGCGCGGCTCGTCTTCCGTCTCGGGCACGTCCGGGATCTCGCGCGCCTCCAGCGCCGCCATGGCTGGGCCGTTCAACACCCGCCCGTGCGGGTCGAAGCGGCTGCCGTGGCAGGGGCAGTCCCAGCTCTTCTCGGTGCTGTTCCAGTGGACCAGACAGCCGAGGTGCGTGCACGCCGGCGACAGCGCCGACAGCTCGCCGTTGGCGTTCCGGTAGATCGCCAGCCGCTCTCCCCCCAGCGACACCACTTGCCCCTCGCCGGGCTGGATTGCGGCCAGCGCCTCCGGGCCGGGGTACGGCAGCCGGTCCTGGATCAGGTGCTTCGGGTAGTCGACGTTCTCGGTGATGAACGAGCGGGCCGACGCGAGCGGCTTGATCCGCGTCGGGTGCAGGAGCTCCGTGAAGCGGCTCTTGCCGTGAATGATCTGCTCCGCCAGCACCATCGCCGCCAGCGTCCCGTTGGTCATGCCGTTGCCCGCGTATCCGCTGGCCACGTGGATGTGCGTCGAGGCCGAGTTCCGCCCCACCAGCGGCAGCCCGTCGACGGGGACGATGATCTGCCCCGACCAGCGGTAGTCGGTGGCCGCCACCTCGCGCCCGAACTTCTCGCGCACATAGTTCTCGAGGTGGATGAACGGGATCGCGGTGTCCTCGTCCTCGCCGACCTTGTGGTCGTCGCCGCCCACCACCACGTAATTGCGATCGCCGATCTTCTGGCTGCGCGTGTAGTGGTAGGGGTCGCCCAGGTCCCAGAACAGCGCGTCCGCGCCGGGCGCCGGCTGTTCGAACGCGACCGCGTACGTCCGGTAGGCGGCCAGCTTGGTGTGCAGCAGGAATCGATTCGAGATGGGCACGTGCGCCGCCACCACCACCTCGCGCGCCGTGACCACGCCCCGATCGGTGTTGACGCGGCAGATGCCCCCCGATTCCTCGATCCCCACCACCTGCGTCTCCTCGAACAGCTGCACACCGTCGCGCGTGGCAGCCTCGACCAGCGCCTGCAGGTAGAGGCGAGGGTGAAAGGTGGCCTGGTTCTCGAAACGTAACCCGCGTGCCACCGGAAAGGGCAACGGCACCTCGTCGGTCAGCGACGCCTCCAGCCCCAGCTTCTCGACCGCGCGCGCCTCCGCCTCCAGCTCGGCCAGCTCGCTGCGCTTCTCGGCGTACAGGTAGCCCGGCACCCGGCGGAAGTCGCACAGGACCTGCAGCTCGTGCGCGAGCGTGGCGATCTGATCGATCGCCAGGCGCTGCCCCTCGGCCGCCAGCCGCGCCCCGCCGACCCCGAAGCGCGAGATCAACGTGTGGTAGCGCGTGTCCAGCGCCTCGGTCAGGTGCGCGGTGGTCTTGCCCGTCTCGCCCTTGCCCACCCGCCGCGCCTCGATGATGGCCACCCGCCGCCCACCCGACTGCAGCAGCCGCGCGGCCGTGACCCCCGTGATCCCGGCCCCCACGACCGCCACGTCGACCGCCAGGTTCGAGGACAGTGGCGCGTAGGTGGTGGGCGGAACCGCGTCCGACCATAGGGAGTTCGTGTAATTGGGCATGACGGCGCTCCTCGGCCGGCCAATGTAAGGCTCCGCTCGTCAAAGTCGACGCCGCCGCAGCGCGAAGTTCGGGAATCTTCCCGATCAGCCCGGCCGGGTCATGCGCGCGATGCGGGCCGCGTGCGCCGGGTAGCGCGCCGCCAGCTCGGGCCCCGTCGCCAGCTCGAAGTCCGCGAAGTCGAAGCCGGGCGCCACCGTGCAGCCGAACAGGCAATGCGTGGCGCCTTCGACCAGCTCCGCGGCGAACCAGGTGCCGGCGGGGATGACGATCTGCGGCCGCTCGCCGGCCGCGATGTCCGTCCCCAGCCGCCGCACCTGCCCGCCGTCTCCCGGTCCAAGCAGCAGCACCTCCAGCGGCCCGCCTTCATAGAAGTGGAAGACCTCGTCCGAAACGAGTCGGTGCAGGTAGGTGGTTGGAGCATCGCGCGCGATCAAGAAATAGATCGCCGTCGACGCGGCCCGCGGGGCGCCGTGGGGCAACCCGTCGATGGTCAGGGGCGCGCGGTAGGTCTCGACGAAGTGCCCGCGTTCCGGGTGTGGCATGAGCCCGAGCAACCGGATCAACTCTTCGGCGCGCGCGCGATCACACAGCGGGCAATCGATGGACGCCCCCACGCGCGCGCCGCGCTGATCGGGATCCAGCACCCAGGGGCGCTCTTGCCAGGGCGGCTGGTGGCGCACGTGCTGCCCATGCCCGCACGCCAGCTCGGCGACCCAGTCGCCCGACTCGTCGCTGTGAAACCCGGCGATCGTCGTGCGCGCCATCTTCAGCTCTGGTACCTGCAAGGGCGAGTTAGTTCAAGCCCTCTCTACAGGGGCGGTCGCTTGCTGGGACTTCGGGTCCACCTCCTTCGCGGCGGCAACCGAGGTCACAGGCCTCCGCGGTCCTGCTTCGGCCATCACTCACGGCGGATCTCCACTGACAGGGGCATATCGGGTCAGGTCTTGGCCGCCGGACGGTCCAGGCGTCCGTCCGGATGGCGGGCGAACCGGCCCTCGCCGCGCGGGTGGACCGGCTCGTCGGAGGGCCAGGACCAGCCGCCGAAGCCGGTTCGCTGGTAGTCGGCGAAGGCCTGCTGCACCTCGGCCCGCGTCGTCATCACGAACGGACCGTACGCCACCACCGGCTCGCCGATGGGGCGCCCCTGCAGCAGCAGCAGCTCGACCGGACCGGCCGCCGCCTCCAGGGTCACGTCGCGGTCACTGCGCAGCACGATCTCGCCCGCGCCCCGCATCTCTCGGCCGGCCACGCGGACCATCTCGCCCCGGAAGAAGTAGAGGGTGCGGTTCAGTCCGGTGGACCCGGCGGGCAGCGTCCAGCGGGCGCCTGGCTGCAGCGCGATGGTCCAGATCGCCACCTCGGCGCGCGGGTCGGAGGCCCACGAATCGGGCGGCGGTGGTGGCGCGGCCACCTCACCCAGCCGGCCCGCCACCAGCGTGACCGCCCCGTCCGGGATCCGGACGATGGGGATCGTCTCGCGCCACAGCATCGAGAAGGCGGGCGGCACCAGCTTCTTCGCGCGCGGCAGGTTCAGCCAGATCTGGAACAGCTCGAGCGGGTTGGGCCGATCCTGGGCGAGCAGCGGGAACGTCTCGGCGTGGACGACGCCGCCGCCGGCGGTCAGCCACTGCACGTCTCCGTCGCCATAGCGGGCGGCGGCCCCGACCGAGTCGGTGTGGTCGATGAACCCGCGGCGCACGACCGTCACCGTCTCGAAGCCGCGGTGGGGGTGCGGCGGGAAACCCGGCACCTCGCGCCCGTGGTACATGCGCCAGCCGTCGCGCCCCTGGAAGTCCTGTCCCAGCTCCCGGCCGTCCAGCGAGGCGGCCGGGCCCATCCGATCGTTGCCAGCCGGATAGCCGTCGACGTGGTACACGCAGGTGATGAACGGGTCGCGCGCCGGCCAGGGGAATCCGAGCGGCGCCAGGGACAAGATCTCGTCGGCCATGCCCGAAGCTTATTCCGAGACGGCCCGCGCGCTCGCCATCCTGCGCGGACACGGATGGAACGCCACCTCGTTCCAGATACTGGAGCCCGGGTTCCGCTACTGGTTCGAGCCGCAGGTGTGCGTCGCGTACATCGACACGGGGCGGGCCTGGGTGGCCGCCGGTGCGCCGATCGGCCCACCCCACCTGGTGCCGGCGGCGGCGCAGCGGTTCGCGGCCGCGGCGGCCGGCAACGGGCGCCGCGCCTGCTTCTTCGGCACCGAGGATCGGTTCGCCACCACCAGCCCATTCGCCGCGATGCGGATCGGGGAACAGCCCGTCTGGGACCCGCGCGCCTGGGACGACACGGTCCGCGCCACCGCCAGCCTGCGCGCGCAGATCCGGCGCGCCGGCGCCAAGGGGGTCGAGGTCCGCCCGTTCGATCCGCGGCTGCTGGCGGACACGAACAGCCAGGCGCGCCGAGACGTCGATCGCCTGATCGCGCGCTGGCAGGCCGCACACCCGATGCCGCCGATGGGCTTCCTGGTCCAGATGCACCTGGACAGCGCCCTCGAGGAGCGCCGCCTTTTCGCCGCTCACCTCGGCAATTCGCTGGTGGGCTTCCTGAGCATGGTGCCGGTGTTCGCCCGGCCCGGCTGGTTCATCGAGGACCTGCTGCGGCTGCCCCACGCCCCGAACGGCACCGCCGAGCTGCTGGTCGACGCCGCGATGCGGGCGGCTGCGGCCGCGGGGACGGCCTACGTCACGCTGGGGCTGGCTCCGCTGGCGGGTGAGGTCGGTCCCTGGCTCCGCATCGCGCGCCGGACCGGCCTGCCCCTCTACGACTTCCGCGGCGTGCAGGCCTTCAAGGCCAAGCTCCGCCCCCAGTCCTGGGCGCCGATCCACATCTCTTATCCGCGCGGCCAGAGCGGGATCGCGACGGTGTACGACGCGCTGGCCGCCTTCGCGCGCGGCGGCCTCTTGCGGTTCGGGGTCGAGACGCTGCTCCGCCGGCCCGGCGTCCTCATCCAGGCGCTCGCGCTGATCCTGGTCCCCTGGACGATCCTGATCGCCTTCGCCCCGGCCGAGCGCTGGTTCCCGTCGCCGGCCGTGAAGTGGGGCTGGGTGGCTTTCGACGCGGCGCTGGCGCCAGCCCTCTCCAGCCTGGCGCGCCGGTGGCGGCGCGGCCTGGACACCACGCTCGCCACGCTGGTCACCACCGACGCGGCCGCCACGCTGTTTCAGCTGATCGCCTGGAACCTGCGCCATGGTCCGCGCGGCGCGCTGACCTGGATTGTCGGCGCGATCTCCGTCATCGCGCCCACGCTGGTGGCCGCCCTCCTGTGGGCCGGGCGGCGATCGGGCCGCGCGAACGCCGCCTGAAAAATCGGGCCTCGGGCCTTTTCCGATCTCAGCCGGAGGCTTTCTTTTCCGACTGTGGTTCAATCCCGCGCATGTCCGGCGACAAGACCACGTTCGCGGTCACGCGAGCGCCCGACGAGGGATCGCGCTTTCGTCGCGACGACGGCGGGCGGTTCGTGAACCTGGACGGGTCTGGCCCGCACCCGTTCGGCGACGTCTACAAGTGGGCCGTCGCCGACAAGCTGGCCGGGCGGCGTCGCAAGTCGCCGCCGGGCGCCGCGGTGCCCACGGTGTCCGTCGACCCCGCCGCCCTGCGCGACCCGCCGCCGCACGGCCAGGGCGCTCGCGTGACCTGGCTCGGGCACGCGAGCTGGCTGATCCAGATCGGCGGCGCGTCGCTGCTGGTCGATCCCGTGCTGGGTACGTCGATCACCGGATTCATCACGCGGAACGTCCCCGCGCCGCTGGCGCCCGAGACGCTGCCTCCCATCACCGCCCAGCTGGTGACCCACAACCATTACGACCACATGGACCTCCCGAGCCTGCGCGCGGTCGGCGCGCCGGTGCTGGCCGGAATCGGAAACGGGCGGTCGGTGGGCGGTCACCCCTCCGTGACGGAGCTGGGGTGGTGGGACACCGCGGACGTGGCCGGACTCCGGGTGACGTTCGTCCCCAGCCAGCACTGGAGCCGGCGCGCCCTGGAGCCCCCCAACCGGGCGCTCTGGGGTGGGTTCGTGGTCGAGAGCGGCGGGGTGCGGATCTACCACGCGGGGGACACCGCCTACTTCGAAGGCTTCCGGGAAATTGGCCGGCGTTTCCCCAACATCGACGCGGCCTTGTTGCCCATCGGCGCCTACGACCCGGCCTGGTTCATGTCCAAGCAACACATGAACCCGGAAGAAGCGCTGCAAGCGTTTACCGACCTGGGCGCTCGCCGGGTCATCGCCATGCATTGGGGAACCTTCAAGTTGACGGACGAGCCCCTCGATGAGCCGCCCGCGCTCTTCCGGGAGAAGGCGGAAGCCCGGGGTCTGGCCCGCCAGGCGGCCCACGTCGCGGCGATCGGGGAAACGATCGTGGTCCCGCTGTCAGCCTCCTGACCGTCCGGCCCCCGGCCACCCGCCTACATGAAACTTTCGCGATACACGCAAGAAACTTTGGGGGTGTCCGGTCACCGCCACTCCGAAGGCACCATTTTCACGGGATTTTCGGCGCTTACGGCACAGCATGCTTTTTGCATTATCAAGCCCGCTGTGGTGGTTCTGCGCGCGCTCATCCTGGTGGCCCTGGCCGCCTCTGTCGCTTTCGCGGCAGAGCTTCCGCCCGAGCCTACCCTCCCCGCGACGCTGACCCTGCGGGACGCGCTGGACATCTTCCGGTCGCACGGCCTGGACCTGCTGATCGCGGAGGCGGCGGCCGAGGGGGCGGCGGGCGACGTGATGGCGGCCAACGCGATCCCGAACCCCAGCGCCTCGGCCGGCTGGTACCACTTCTTCTTCGAGGACGGCACCTTCAACACCCACAACGGCTGGTTCGTCGGGCTGGGCGACTCGAACGCCATCATGGACACCCTTTCGGGCAAGCGTGGCTTGCGCCGGGGCGTCGCCGAGGCGGCCCTGGCGGCGGCGCGCCTCCAGCGGGCGGACGCCCAGCGGACGCTGGAGATGCAGGTCAAGCAGCAGTACTTCCAGGTGATGGCCGCGGAGAAGGCGCTGGAGCTCGCGCGCGAAACCGCGGCGTCCACCGGCCGGACATTCGAGCTGAACCAGGTCCGGTACAAGAGCGGCGCGATCTCGGAGGTCGACCTGTCGCGCACCGAGGTGGCCAAGCTGGAGGCCGAGCAGGCCGTCGACACCTCGACGCAGGCGGTGCTCGTGACGAAGGTCCAGCTCGCCTTCTTGCTCGGGCGGCGGCAGACGTTCGCCGACTTCCAGATCGACGGCAGCCAGCTCCGCTTCGTGGTCCCGCCGGCGCTCGAAGGCACCACCCCCCAGCGGCTGGTCGATCACGCGCTCGAGGCGCGGCCGGATCTACAAGCGCAAGAGAACCAGCGGGTGCGGGCCGGTCGCTCCGTCGAGCTGGCGCACCGGCTGCGCTTTCCGGACCTGGGCATCAACGCCGACTATCAGTGGCAGGGCTCGCCCAGCTCCCCGAACGCCATCTCGCCGCCGACCCTGCAGCTCTCGCTGACCGGCGCCATCCCGCTGCTCTATCAGCAGCAGGGCGAGATCAAGAAGGCCCAGGCCGACGTTCGCACGCAGGACGCGCAGGCGGCGAAGCTGCGGGCGCAGGTGATGGCCGACGTCGAGAGCGCCTACTCGGGCTGGCTGACGGCGCGGCAGCTGGTGCAGCGGATGGAGGGGCGGCTGCTCGAGCGCGCGCAGCGCGCCCGCGACCTGGTCGAGTTTCAATATCAGAAGGGGGCGGCGTCGTTGCTGGAGTACCTGGACGCGCAGCGCACCTACGTGGCGACGAAGGGCGAGTACATTCAAGACCTCGCGGCCTACTGGAACGCGATCTTCCAGATCGAGGCCGCGACGGCGACGGAGCTGGTTCAATGAAGGTTCGGGTCGTTCGTTCGTTCGTCATCGCCGCCCTGGGCGTCCTGCCCCTGGCTTGCCAGAGCGCCCCCGCCGCGACGAAGCCGGTGGTGCAGCCCCCGCAGGACGAGGTCTGGCTGACCGAGCAGCAGGTTCGCGACGCCAAGGTCCGGATCGAGGCGGTCGGGAAGCACCCGGTCGGAAACGAGATCGTCACCAGCGGCAAGATCGCCTTCGACGACCTGCGCGTCTCGCACGTCTACTCGCCGGTCACCGGGCGAATCCTGCGCATCCTGGCCGAGCCGGGCCAGCGGATGAAGAAGGGCGCTCCGCTGGCGACCATCGAGTCGCCGGACGTCGGAAACGCCTTTGCCGACCTGGACAAGGCCCAGGCCGACCAGATCGCTGCCCAGCACGAGGTACGCCGGCAGCAGGAGCTGTTCGAGGCGCACGCCGGCTCGCAGCGCGACTTCGAGTCGGCCGAGGACAACTTCCGAAAGTCCAAGGCCGAAATGGAGCGCGCGCAGCAAAAGGCGCGCCTGTTCCGTTCGGCGCAGGCCGACAAGGTCACGCAGGAGTTCACGCTGCGCGCCCCGATCGAGGGCGAGGTGATCTTCCGCAGCGTCAACCCCGGCACCGAGATTCAGGGGCAATACTCGGGCGGCGCAGCTCCCGAGCTGTTCACGGTGGGCGAGCTGGACTCGGTCTGGGTGTTCGCCGACGTGTTCGAGATGGACCTGGCCCGGGTCAAGCGCGGCGCGCCGGTGTCGATCAAGGTCGTCGCCTACCCGGAGAAGGTGTTCGGGGGGAAGGTGGACTGGATCTCCGACGCGCTCGATCCCGTCGCGCGCACGGCCAAGGTGCGCTGCTCGATCCCGAACCCGGGGCGCGAGCTGAAGCCGGAGATGTACGCGACGGTCAGCATCTCGGTGGACGCGCCGGCGGTGTCGGCGCTGCCCCGGAGCGCGCTCCTGCGCATCGCCGATCAGACCGTGGTCTTCGTCGAGAACGGCAACACGGCCGATGGGCGCCTGAAGTTCGTCCGCCGCATCATCGCGGTGAACGAGGACGAGGGGAGCGACTACGTGCCGATCGTGCGGGGGGTCGACACGGGTGAAAAGGTCGTGACCTCGGGCGGAATTCTCCTCTCCGGAATGCTTTAGTGAATTAGAAGGCTGCGGACATGATCCCCAAGTTAGTCCGCTTCGTCCTGCGGATGCCGGCCTTCGTGCTGATCTTCGCGGCGGGGCTGGTGGCGCTGGGGCTCTACTGTTATCAGCAGCTCGACATCGAGGCCTACCCCAACCCGGTGGCGCCGATGATCGAGATCATCACCCAGCCCACCGGCTGGAGCGCCGAGGAGGTCGAGCGCTACGTCACCATCCCGCTGGAGAACGGCCTGAACGGGATGATCGACCTGGACCACATCCGGTCGCAGTCGTTGTTCGGCCTGTCCGACGTGAAGTGCTACTTCACCTGGAGCGCCGACTACCACTTCGCGCAGCAGCGGGTGCTGAACCGGCTGAGCTTCATCACGCTGCCGCCCGGCATGACGCCGCAGCTGTCGCCCTGGAGCGCCATCGGCGAGGTGTTCCGCTACGTCGTCCGCGGCGAGGGCTACTCGCTGACCGACCTCAAGACGGCCGAGGACTGGGTCCTCGAGCGACAGTTCCGCCAGGCCCCCGGCGTCATCGACGTCGTCAGCTTCGGCGGCGAGACCAAGGAGTACCACGTCGAGGTCGACCCCTTCCGGCTGAAGGGGCACGGGGTGACGCTGACGCAGCTGGTGAACGCGCTGGCCAACGCCAACCAGAACGTGGGCGGCCAGCGCCTGACCATCGGCGAGCAGTCCTACGACGTCCGCGGCATCGGCATCATCAAGTCGCTCAGCGACATCCGCGAGGTCGTGCTGAGCGAGCAGAAGGGGACGCCGGTCCGGGTGCGGGACGTCGCCGAGGTGTCGGTCGGGCACGCGCCCCGGCTGGGCATCGTCGGCAAGGACCTGGAGCCCGACGTCGTGCAGGGGACCGTGCTCATGCGCTACGGCGGCGACTCGATGAAGACGCTGCAGTCGGTGCACGAGCGTCTCGACTACATGAACCATTACCATGTGCTGCCGCCGGGCATGCGCATCGAGCCGTACTACGACCGCGCCACGCTGGTGAAGCTGACGACCCACACCGTCCTCGAGAACCTGGTGATGGGCATGTTCCTGGTGGCGGTGGTGCTCTGGCTGTTCCTGGGCCACGGGCGGGCCGCGCTGATCACGGCGCTCAACATCCCGCTGGCGCTGATGTGCGCCTTCATCGGGATGGTGTTCACCGGCACGCCCGCCAACCTGATCTCGCTGGGCGCGGTCGACTTCGGCATCGTCGTCGATTCGACGGTCATCGTGATGGAGAACGTGTTCCGGCACATGGCCGCGCCCGGCAAGCGCAACTCGATCGAGCGCATCCTGCTGGCGGCGGGCGAGGTCGGACCGCCGATGTTCTCGTCGACGCTGGTCATCGCGGTGGCCTTCATCCCGCTGTTCACGCTGTCCGGGGTGTCGGGCGTGATCTTCTCGCCCATGGCCCACACCTACGCCTTCGCGATCGGCGGCGCCATCGTGCTGTCGCTGACCCTGACGCCGGTGCTGGCCGAGCGCGGCCTGAAGATCGGCACGCTGGGCGACCACGAGCACGACAACTGGCTGATGCGGGCGCTCAAGCGCTTCTACATCCCGCTGTTCAACTTTTCGCTGCGGCACAAGAAGACGGCCGTGGCCATCGGCACGACCGTGGTCCTGGCCAGCCTGATCGCGGGCACCCGGCTGGGGCGCGAGTTCATGCCCAAGCTCGAAGAGGGGAACTTCTGGATCCGCGCCACGCTGCCCACGTCGATCTCGCTGGAGCAGTCGTCGAAGTACGTCGGGCGGATGCGGTCGGTCATCCTGGGCTGCCCCGGCGAGGGGAGCTGCGACCTGGCCAGCCGCAAGCGGCCCGAGATCACCAGCGTCGTGTCGCAGCTGGGCCGCCCCGACGACGGCACCGACGTCTCGGGGTTCTACAACATCGAGCTCTTCGCGCCGCTCAAGCCGTCCAAGGACTGGCGGCGGGGCGTCACCAAGGAGCAGATGACCGAGGACCTCTCGCACGAGCTGGGCGAGGCCTTCCCCGGCGTCATCTTCAACTTCTCCCAGATGATCTCGGACAACGTCGAGGAGGCGATGTCGGGGGTCAAGGGCGAGAACACGGTGAAGGTGTTCGGCCCCGACCTGCGCGTCAACGAGGCCAAGGCCAACGAGATCGTCGACGTGATGGCCAAGATCAAGGGGGTCGAGGACCTGGCGCTGTTCCCGTCGCTGGGGCAGCCGGACGTGCGCATCACCCCCAACCGCGTGATGTGCGGCCGCTACGGTCTGAACGTGGGCGACGTGGCCGCCGTCGTGCAGGCGGCCATCGGCGGCCAGGCCGTCACGCAGGTCTACGAGGGGGAGAAGCACTTCGACCTGACCGTCCGCTGGGCCGCGGCCTATCGCAAGGACCTGAAGGCGATCCGGGACATCCTGGTGGCCACGCCCGACGGGGCGCAGGTGCCGCTGGGGCAGATCGCGCACATCGAGAAGGAAGAGGGCCCGTCGCTCATCTACCGCGAGGACAACCGGCGGTACGCGCCGGTCAAGTTCTCCGTGCGCGGGCGCGACCTGGCGTCGACCATCCACGAGGCGCAGGAGGAGATCGAGGCCAAGGTGAAGCTCCCCTACGACACGCACCTCGAGTGGGCGGGCGAGATCAACCAGCTGAACGAGGCGACCGGACGGCTGGCGCTGATCATCCCGCTGACGCTGCTGGTGATCGCGATGCTGGTCTATTCGTCGGTGAAGAACTGGAAGGACATGCTGATCGTGCTGGCCGGCATCCCGGTCGCCTGCACCGGCGGCATCCTGGCGCTGTTCATCACCCGCACGCACTTCTCGATCTCGGCGGCGATGGGGTTCATCTCGATCTTCGGGGTGTCGATCCAGGACGCGCTGCTGGTGGTCACCTACGCGCAGCGGCTCTGGAACGAGGGGCACGGGCTGGAAGAAGGGGCGCGCGAGGCCGCCGAGCGCTGGCTGCGCCCGGTGCTGATGACCACGTTCGTGGCGATGCTGGGCCTGACCCCGGCCGCGCTCTCCCACGGCATCGGCGCGGACACGCAGAAGCCGCTGGCCATCGTCGTCATCGGCGGCGCGCTGATCCTGGCGTTGCTGCCGCGCCTGCTGCAGCCGCCGTTGCTGGTGCTGGCGCACCAGCGCGAGCGGCGCTGGACCCGCCGGTCCGAGGCCCTGCGCGCGCTGGAGGCCCACCGGCGCGCGACGGAGGGGACCAACCCGACGCTCTCGCTCAAGCTGCCGCAGCCGCCGGAGGGCGGGGGCGACTCGCAAGGCTGAACGCGTTGACGGAGCTGGGCTTTGCCCAGCCCGGGGTCCCCGCGAAGGTCCGCCTTCGCGGGGTGGTTTGGAGTCGTCGCGGGAGGTTCAAGGAACCCTCCCAGGGTTCCTGTCTGATCGAAAAAGCTTCTTGAGCCATCGCTCGGGCATGTAGCACGCGAGCAACAGCGTGCTCATCAGCAGCGCGAACCAGATCACCGGACCGAACATCAGCCCGATGAGCGCGTGCATCGACAGCGCGGCCACGACGGCGACGGGCCGGGTCCAGCGCAGCGCGAACCAGAGGGGCGCCAGCACCTCGAAGGCCAGCGACAGGTACTGCAGCCCCTGCCACCCCCAGGCCGGCACCGCCCGCCCCAGCGCCCACGACACGATGGTCTGGTAGTTGTCGTGCAGGTGGCTCCAGAGCACGTCGCCGCCCAGCCAGTCGCCGCGCAGCTTGGCGATCCCCGCGCCCGAGTACATCGCCGCCAGGAACACCTGGAAGAAGCGGATCACGCCGCCCGAGACGTGCGTCGGCAGCAGCTCGCCGGGGTGTTTGCGACGCCGCAGCCAGGCATCCACGCTGTAACGCGCCCCGGATGGCGTCAGGCAGAGCGCCAGCGACAGCATCGGCCCCAGCTTGCTGACCGTGAACGCCTCCAGCCGGTCGGCCAGCGCGACGTAGGCCAGCAACGTCGCGAAGACCGCGGCGGCCGCGCGCGTGAACAGCCCCGCCGCCACGCACAGGCCCGACACCACCATGGCGACGCCGATCGCCCAGGCCAGGCCGATCGGCACCGGCGGGATGTAGAGCGGCTGGCGCCAGTCGCCGCCCAGGTCGGGGACCCGGAAGCCGGCGGCGCTGAGCCATTCGTCCGCGTGCGCGATGCGCGAGGACTGAAACGCGAGCAGCACCAGCGGCAGCACGATGCGCGCCAGGGCCAGCCGCTCGATCGGCTGCGGCGCGTCCAGCCAGGCGCGAAGCTTCTCGGTCCAGGTCTGCTGGACGACGGCCTGCCTCATGGCGACTTGCGCTCCGCGCAACGTTGCTCGCGCTCGGCCGACCCCGTGACGTACCAGTACTTGCGCTGCACCTCTTGCGGGTACTCGGACAGCGGCAGCCGCTGGTAGCGCGGCGCGGGCGTCCCGGCCGGCGGAATGGGGATGCGCAAGCTCAGCAGCATCACGCCGCCGATCGGCTGGTCGGGGTGCAGTCGGTTCTGCTCGCGCTCGAGGTACGCGTCCAGCGCCTCGAGCACGCGCCGCTGGCGATAGTGAAAGAACATCGCGCGATAAAAACGGTTCTCCTTGTCGTCGCGCCGGATCGGGAAGAACGGGCGAACGTCCAGCTCCTCGAAGCGGCCGAGATCGCACCGCCACGCTTCGGCCCGCCATTCGATGACGTCGCGCGCCGCGTGGGGAAACAGCTCGGCCTCCTGCACGAAGAAGCGCAGCGGCAGCGGCAAGATCACGTCGGCGAGCTTGAGCCCCGCGCCCTCGAGCCAGACCAGCAGGGCGTAGGCGGCGGCCAGGACCGTGACCAGGGTCCTGGCGCGACGCGAGAGCCACGGCTGCGCCACGACACGCCCATCCGTCGGTCGTGCCCCGGCCTTGCCGGGCTTCGCCGTGCTCGAGCCCGCCGCCATGCGCTGGATCTATCAGCAGTCGGGCCCAGGCTTGAAGGAAAAGCGAGTGGGGTGTGCGGGGAGATCCATTAACCGAAACGCTGGCTTCGGGTCATTCATCTGAATCCTGGAGGTTTCGAACATGCGACGGATACTCACGCTGGTGCTTGGGGTTGCCCTGACGGCTCTGCCCGCCGCGGCGTTCGCTCGCGGCGGTGGGTTTCACGGCGGGGGCGGTGGCTTTCACGGCGGGGGCGGGTTCCACGCAGCGCCGGCCGGCGGGTTCCACGCCGCCCAGGCGCCGGGCTTCCGCGCAGCGCCCGGCTACTACCACGGGGGCGGATATGGCTGGCACGGCGGCTACGGCTATCGCGCCCCGACCTACGGCGGGATCGGCGGCCGCTACGTCGGCCCGGGCTACCGCTTCTATCACCCGGGCTACTGGGGCTGGAACGGCGGCGTGCGCGTCTGGATTGGCCCGGGCTGGGGCTACCCGTACGCCACCCCCGGCTGCAGCTGGGTCCAGCCCGGCTGGGTCTGGAACGGCGCTCAGTGGGTCTGGCAGGAAGGCTACTGCGCGTCGTACTGAGGCTTCCGGCCTCCGGCCTCGGGCCTCGGGGAAGAAAGTCGAAGGCGCCGGCGGCGATTGGCGGCGAGCGCCAGGGCGGCCAGCATGATGGCCAGGCCGCCGGCGCCCGGACCGCTCGCGTCGCACGAGCAGGTCTGGATGCCGCCCGGGTGTCCCATCGGCGTGATACCGCCCGTTCCGGGGCTGGCGCCGCCCGTGCCGCCCAGGTAGCCACCGCTGCCGGTCGTGCCGCCGGTCGCGGGATAGCCGCCGGTGCCGCTGACGCCGCCGGTCGCCGACTGGCCGCCGGTGCCGGTCGACACGCCCGCGTCGTGCGGGACGATGGGCCCGCCGGCCGGGATGGCGCACTCACCGTCGTTGCATAGCTGTCCGACCGGGCAGACCACGCCCTGGCAAGCGTCCACGCAAGCGCCCTTGACGCACACCTGCGGTGCCTTGCAGGTGAGCTTCTCGCAGCCGCTGTCGACGCAGCTCCCGCTGTTGCTGCAGGTCTGGCCGGCCGCGCAGGGGCGGCACGAGCAAGGCGGCACGCACGCGCCGTTGTCGCAGATGGGCGTGTTGCCGGTGCACTTCACGCCGTCGCACGGGTCGACGCAGCTGCCGATGCGGCAGACCTGTCCCGGCGGGCAGATCACGCCGTTGCAACCACCAATACAGGTCCCCTCGTAGCAGGTCTGCTCGAGCCCACAGGTGACCCCGATGCACGCGGGATCCTTGCAGAGCTGGTCGGCGTGGTCGCACTCGGTCGGGGGGTTGCAAGGGAACTCGCTGTTGGTGCAGGCGCCCAGGCACTGCCCCTGGCTGCACACGAACCCCGTCGGACAGAGGCCGGGCGCGTCCGGGTCGTCGACGACGCCGTTGCAGTCATCGTCGAGGCCGTTGCAGACCTCGTTCGACTTCTGGATGTTGGGCTGGCAGGTGATCATCTGACCGCCGCTGGAGCACTGGGTGGTCCCACCCGCGCACACGCCGGGCATGCCGGTGTCGCAGTCGACCCCGCCACCCTGGCAGTTGAGACCGGTCACATAAAAGACGAAGTCGTTGAAGTCGCCGTCACAGTTCTGATTCCACGACGCCGGCGTCATCGGCTCGTCTTCGAACGCGATGTAGTACGAGCTGGGGTCAACGGTCGACTGATAGATGAGCGTCGTGACCCATGGAACGTTGTACTTCGTCGAGATGGTGTTTAGGTTGGCCTCTGAATACTTCGTCTGCGAGCACTGGCCCGAGTTGCCCATCAGTGCAAACCCGACCTGGCCGCCCTTATAGCGCGTGTCGCTGGCGATCGACGAGGCGTTCCACGTGTAGTTCACCCAAGTGTGCTGCCCAGCCTGGTTCGGATCCATGTTCGGCTCGGCCATCGGGCAGAAATCCCCGTCGGTGCAGCTTATGCCCATGGGAGGCGCTTGCTTCAGGTTAGCCGGCACCAGGACGTAGATCTGATTCGCCGCCGGCGGCGTGTTGCTTCCCGGCATGGCGTTGTACCAGCCCAGCGCATTGGCGCAGCCGCCGCCGTGAAGAACGATCTGACCTGTGAACCCGCACTGGGGCGAGAACGTCCCTGGCGTAGTCTGCGCATCCTTGGACGGATTGAGTGTCTCGCCGCGAATCGCGAACAAGCCGGCCAAAGTGTCATCGCTCGCCATGAACCCTCGGCTGGTGACCACGGAGATCTCCGCCGCCGGCGTAGGCTGGGGCAGCATCGTACCGTCCGGCTCGCTGACGGTCGCGTGGGCGGGCGCGCTCGCGGCGATCGCCAGCGCGGCGAGCGGAAGCCGCATTTTGCGCATAGCAAAGCTAAGGGGGGCCCGCTCCATCCTCGGATCTTGCGCTTTTTCTCGCGATCCGGGAAGGCTGTTGCCGCGAGGATCCGGCCGAGGTAGATCGGACGCCACTTTTGGGAGGCCCCGCAATGGAGTACTTGATCGTTCGACAGTTCGCTCGGTCGCTCCGGAACCTGGACGTGATCCTGGAGAAGGCGCTGAAGCACGCGGAAGCGCGCAAGTTCGACCCGGACAACATGTTCGGGCTCCGCCTGTTCCCGGACATGCTGCCGTTCGCGACACAGGTCCGGATCGCCTGTGACACCGCCAAGGCGACCGCCGCCAACCTGGCGGGCAAGGAGGCGCCGAAGCACGAGGACAACGAGAAGACTTTCGCCGAGTTGCGCGGCCGGATTGGCAAGTGCCTGGCCTATCTGGAGACGCTGACGGAGAAGGACTTCGCAAATGTGAAGCCTGACGCGCTGGTCAAGCTGCCGAACCGCCCCGGCAAGGCAATGCACGCGCGCGAGTACCTGATTGCGCGTCAGGTTCCGAACTTCTACTTCCACGTCACGACCGCCTACGACCTGCTGCGCACGAGCGGCGTCGAGCTGGGGAAGGCCGACTACCTGGGACCGCTGGATATCGTCGAAGCTTGAGCCGCCCGGCCATCGCCCGGGTCACGCTGGTGGCGTCGCTCTTCGCGACGCTGGCCGGCGGCGTGGCCCGGGCGCAGGACGACGACGGTCCCGTCGTCCAGAAGTTCTATCCGCCGCCGGTCGACGGACCCGCGCTGCGCCTGCCGGAGCCGCCCAGGCGCCTGTACCTGGACGGCGCATTCGCGATCAGCAACGATCTGTCTGCTCTGCCCTACATCGAGGGCAAGGGGACCAACTTTCGATTCGCGCTGGGCGGCGCCTGGCGCTGGGATCGTTTCTCCGTCGACGTAGAGGTCCCTTTCGCCAACGTCACGACGCTGAACGTGACGATGGTGCCGGGGGGCATGCCGAATCCGACCAGGCAGACAGCGACCTCATTGGGTGACATCCGGGTGGGCGCGGTTTGGAGCGAGCGTCTCGCGGGTGAGGCGGCGATCGCCGGCATCGGCCTGCGCACGCGGCTGGCGACGCACACGACGCACTTCGACTTCTACCTGCCGCAGACCTACGCGAATGTCTCTTACCCCTTCCCCTACTACTTCGACATCGAACCAACTGCGATCTTCGGTGGCGCGATCGGCCGCTTCACGTACGTCGTCAACGAAGGGGCTCTGATCATGGTCGGCCCGAATGGCACCTTCCTGGACATGGAGGTGGTGGTCCCGACGATCATGTTCTGGGACTCTCACGTCGCGGTGGCCTATGCGCCCTGGGACTTCCTGGGAGCGTCGGTCGAGCTCGGGACCGACATCCAGTTGAACCAGGTGAACGACCCGCAGTTCCCGATCGACAGTCTCCGCTCCATCTGGCTGGCGCCGGCGCTGCAGTTCCACATCCAGGACTGGCGCGTCGACGCGATCGCCCGCATCGGGATCGGGAAGAAATCAGAGGCGTTCGGGGTGCTGGAATACGTCGGGACGGACTCCTACACCCTGCGTCTCACCTACGCTTTCAAGTAGTCCAGAAACGGCTTAGGCTTGGCCGATGCGCCTAGCTTTCATTTTGTTATGCGCGGTCGTCGTCGGCTGCTCGTCGAACAACGCCTACAAGCCCGACGGCGGCCACGTCGACGCGCTCACGTACGATCTGTCGCTGGACCTGCCGCCAGGCTGCCCGCCGGGACAAGGGAACGAAAAAGGAGTGGGCAAGCCCTGCACGCGCAACGGCCACGAGTGCGGCTCACCGCTCATCTGCGCCTGCGACACGGTCTCAGGCCTCACGCTCAACGGTCTGCCGTGCATCTGCACGATGGCCGGGTTGGATCGGACACCCAGCAATCCCGATCCGTGCAGCTTGGAGCCGTCAGATATCTGCGGGTCGGGCGCGACCTGCTGCAACTACCTGAGCACGGCTTTCTACTGCAGCCCGAACGTCTGCCTGCCGGGCGGCGAGTGCATCCAGTTCTCCGCCGCCGACGCCGGTCACTAGTTGCAGGTCTTTTCGTTGCGCGGCGTCGTCTGGCAGCCGGCGGCGGAGCAGCAGTAGCCGGCGGCGCAGTCGTGCGTGCCCGAGCAGTCGGTGACGCAGCTGTTGCCGCTGCAGTGGACGGCCTGGGCGCAGGCGTTGCCGCCGGTGCACGAGATGTGATTCGTCCCGGCGTTGCCTGAAACCGTCGAGCCGCAGCTGGACGGGCCGGTGCACTGGACCGTGCAGTTGTTGCCGCCGCAGGTGACGGCGCCCTGGCACGAGCCCTGGCCCGAGCAGACCAGCGTGGCCGTGGCGCCGGAGACGGAGACCGACGACGAGCACGAGCCGACGCCGCTGCAGGTGACGGTGCAGGGGTTTCCGCCGCATTTGATCGGCTGCGTGCAAGCCCCGTCGGGGCAGGTGACCGCGCAGCTGGTGGCGCCGTGGCAGTCGATCGGCGTCGTGCACCCGCCGGGGGGGCAGGTGATGCGGCAGTCCATCCCCATCGGGCAGACGATCGGCTGATCGCAGGGGGAGCAGGCCGAGCCGCAATCGAAGCGGCAGGTCGCCCCGTCGCAGGCTCCGCCGGCTTTCAGGCAGTCGACGCAGCTCGCGCTCGCGTCGGGCGGGCCGCAGACCGGCGCCACGCCCGCGTCGCTCATCGGCGCGCCGGCCGCGCCGCCGCTCCCCGAACCGCCCCCGTCGCTGCCGGATGCGCCGCCGCTGTCGGCGACGCCTGACGCGCCGCCGCTGGCCGAGCCTCCGCCGTCGCCGGCCTCGCCACCCGTCGCGTCAGCGCCGCCCGCGCCCAGCGACACGCCGCCCGTGCCCAGCGACAGGCCGCCCGCTCCCGACGCCGGGCCACCCGTGCCGGGGTCGGCGCCGGCCGCTCCCGTCGATCCACCTTGGCCCGACGCGCCGGCGTCGCCGGGCGCGGAGCCCGCGGTTCCTGGAACCCCGCCGGCGGAGTCATCGCCCGAACCGCCCGAACCGCTCGAACCGCCCGAACCGCCCGAACTCGCCTCTATCGTGCTGCCCGCGCCGCCGGAGCCGACCATGGCAATGCCGGTCCCCCCCGAGCCGGAGGAGGCGACGTGGCCGCCCGTCCCCACCAGCGCCACGTTGCCGCCGGCGCCCGCGCCGGTCCCCGTCGACGACAGGCCGGAATGATCGACCCGGCACCCGTCTCCAAAGAGCGGCACCGGTGCGATCGCACAGACGACGAGGGTCGCCCGTATCAAGCGCGAGCCTGTTTTCAATTTTCCGTTCCTCTGAACGGGCGCCGTTGCGCCGGGAAGTTGACTCGGAACGGGACGCGCGGCGAGCCCCTCGCCGCGTTTCCCGCGACTGCCTACAGACTCCCCTTGTCGATCACGATGGCAACCTTGACCCACTGGGGGACGTGGTTGCCGACGACCATGCCGGTCGCCTGCATGGCGTTCTGACCAGGCAGCCAGACCGGCGCCCGGCTCGGATCCATGTCGATGTTCTCCCCGGCCACGACGCCCGTGAACCAGAGCTGCGGCTGCGAGGTCGTGAGCCCGCCCGTGTTGAGCTGGCTGCCGTAGGGGCGGCGCGACGAGAACGCCACCCAGTAGAGCGTCGTCCCCCGGAAGATCCCCACGTCCGGGCTGAACCGCGGCCAGGAGTTGTCGTAGCTCGTCGAGCCGCCGTTGGCGTTGCTGAGCTCCTTGGGGGCGCCCCCGGTGATCGGCACCCACTCGAGCTTCGCCGAAGAGTCGTCGTATCCGTCGCAGGTGCCGGTTCCGTACCCGGCCGACCCGTTGTAGTTGATGTCGGGGTCGGTGCCGCAGGTGCTCTGGTTGTAGACGACGAACTTGCTGTCCTCACTGATGCACGGGTAGTACATCGTCTGCCCGCTGACCCGCTTGACCAGCACCTTGGCGTTGTCCATGACGGCGCTCGCCGTCGCGCCGGCGAGCGCAATCTGGCCGCCCTTCTTGAGGTCGCCGTTCTGTCCCCCGGGATTGCCCGTCGAGTCGGCGGTCGCCGCCGTTGCGAACGACGTGAAAGCCAGGTACGAGCCGTCGTGGCTCCAGAACGGGTCGGACTGGTACATGTCGGGCGAAGAGGTTGCGAACGTCAGCCCCATCGGTGCCAGTGTCGCGTTCGTCCCGCTGACCGTGACGCCGTTGGTGTACAGCTTCGCCTTGTACATGCTGACCATCACGTCGCCGTTCGGTCCCCAGGCCGTCTCGGTCGCGAAGGCGTCCTTGCGGTACTCCTGCCAGTAACAGGTCGAATCACTGGTTGCCGTGGCGTTGGGATCGTTGCAGCCGCTGCCGCCCGTCGCGGTCGGGTTGTCGAGCAGCAGCGCCTGATTCCCGATGTCCAGCAGCTCCCAGTTCGCGGCGTTGTAGGTCGACGAGCCACCGATCGTGAGCGCCATGTACTTGCCGTCGTTGGTGATCGTGTGGCAGCCGATGCAGTGGCCCCCCGCGACACCCCCGTTCCAGGCCTGGGGCCCCCCCTGGTAGGGCGGCGTCGAATTGGGGCCACCATCGTCCGTCCAGACCAGCTGCGGCGCCGGGTTGGTCGCCGAGAAGTCGTAGCGGTAGATGGCGGTGCCGTTGGGCGGGTTCTGGGTGGTGTCCTGCAGGCAGTAGTTGGGGGGGTCTGCCGCCGTCGCGGTGGGGCAAGGCTTCTGGTTCGGGAGCACCGTCCAGTAATAGAGGCCGCCGGTCAGCCCCGCTTGCGCCCAGTCGACGCTGACCGGGGCCGACTCGACCGGGGCGCCGCTGGCCTTGGCGACGCGCGCGGTGATCTTGATGTCGTCGGTCTCGCAGCTCGGCACGAACAGCTGCGTGAGCGCCAGCGGGATGGTGACGTAGCAGGCGCTGGCCGAATTCAGGTTGGCGCCGCCGGTCTCGCAGGCGCCGTAGTAGTTCACGTTGACGTTGCCGCTGTTGGCGGTCTGAAAGTTGATCCGGGCGCTGGTGCCGGCGGTAGCCACGTGGACCTGGATCGGACCCAGGTTCTCGGGGAACAGCGAGCTGTCGAGCGGGTAGGTGATCATCGTCGAGCCCGAGGGGCTGCCGTCCAGCTTGCCCATGTCGACCGTGCCGCACCCGGTTCCGCCGAAGTCGGAACAGGTGAAGTTGCCGCTGAAGGTCGCGACCAGCGTCACCGGGGCGCTGTTGACGTCACCGCTCGACGCCGTGATGGTGTAGGTGCCGGGCGCGGAGACGGTCACGCTGCCGCCCAGGTTCTGGATGCCGGTCCCGGGGCTGGACGACCAGTTCACCTGACTGCTGACGTCCCGGCTGCTGCCGTCCATGAACGTGCCGGTGGCGGTGTACGACGCCGTCCCGGTCAGCGTCCCCGGGCTGGATCCCGCGGTCAGGCTCACGCTGGGCGTCCCGCTGACCGAGAGGCCGGTCAAGCCCTGGATGGAGGGCATCATCATGATGATGACGTTGCCGGTGCCACCCGTTCCGGTTCCCCCGCCGCTGGTCCCACCCGTGCCGCCCACGCGCGGCTTCACGCCGGCGCAACCAAATCCGGAAACCAGTCCGCCACCCACCAGGGCGACGGCGCACAAAGCTAGGCTGAGCAAAGGTCGTGAACGCATAATGTTGCTCCAACGCTGGGGGGACAGGCGCCGGGTGGCGCAGGGGCCTCGCCTCCCGGGGGCACCTTGAGGGGCCGACTATACTGCGGCCCGTTACTGGGGGCTACGGGGTAAAGGGTAACGCGCCGCGGGTCCCGCGGGCTCCCAGGCTTGACCCCGGCGCGGTATCCAGCCGACCATGTTTGGTCATGAACGCCTCCAATCTCCGTACCGCCCTCACCCTGGCAGCGGCCGTCACTCTGACCGGGTGCGGCGGGGGGCTGCAGTACAAGGTCGACGACTCCTCGCTGGACGCGGTCCCCGCAGGCGAGAAGCAGGACGTCTTCACCGCCCAGAACGACGTCGAGGTCGCGCGCAGCGAGCAGCGCACCGCCAAGAACCAGCTCGAGTCCTGGGAGCGTGACCGGGACATCGCCAAGAAAGAGAAGGAGCAGGCCGACCTGGAGGTCGAGAAGTCGGCCACCGAGCAGGAGTCCGCCAACGCGGCGCACGACGAGAACCGAGCGAACGCGGCCCGCCACGGCAAGGAGATCGCGGATATGGGCGTCCGCGCCGCCGAGGCCAAGCTGGACTGGCTGGACGAGAAGCACGATTGGCTGGAAGCGACGCAGAGGGCGGCCGACGCGCACGCCGCCGCCGCCGACGCCAAGGTCCAGCTGGAGAAGGCCAAGCTGGCCCAGCAGAAGGGGATCAAACCGGACAGCAGCTTCTCGGTCGACCACTTCCAGGACCAGTGGAACGACAAGAACAGCGACTGGCAGTCGGCCAAGAAGAAGGCCGATTCGGAGCAGAAGGACGCGCAGAGCAAGGAAGAGAAGTGGAAAGACCTGACCAATCAGCAGGCCAAGATGAAGGGATGAGGTCGGTTGCCGCTGGCCAACCCCCCGCCCCTGGTCTAGGCTCATCGCCGGGGAATTCTTGAGCACGAGCGACCGAGAAGCCCTGTTGGCCGGCATGGCCGCCGCCCGAGCCGAGGCCGTTCCGGAGCGCACCGAGCCGGAGCGCTCGGGCTATGTTCCGCCGCTGGAAACGGCGCGGATCCTGGTCGTCGACGACGAGAAGGTCATCCGCGACATCCTGGCCGACTTCCTGACCGAGGAGGGCTACGTCGTGCACGCCGTCGAGGACGGCGCGCAGGCCCTGGAGGAGCTGCACCACCGCAGCTACAACCTGGTCCTGTCGGATCTCAAGATGCCGAACCTCAGCGGCCTCGAGCTGATCCAGAAGATCTCCGAGGAGAGCATCCCCGTCCTGACGGTGATCATGACGGGGTTCGGCACCGTCGAGACCGCCATCGAGGCCATGAAGAAGGGGGCGTACGACTACGTCCTCAAGCCGTTCAAGGTCGACGAGGTGATCCACATCGTGCAGCGCGGCCTGGATCGGCAGCGGCTGCAGCACGAGAACATCCGTCTCAAAGACGCGCTGTCGATCTACAAAATCAGCGAGGCGATCGCGACCTCGCTGTCGGTCGAGAAGGTGCTGGACCTGGTGCTCGACGCGACCATCGATGCGGTCGACGCGGACGTGGTCAGCCTGCTGCTGGAAGACCCCAAGCAGGCCGGGCGCTTCGTCGAGCAGATGCGGAAGGTTTCGGAGCGCGCCGCCCCCGGCGTCGAGGCGCCGCCGCTGAACCTGACCGAGGCGCTGCCGCTGTTCCGCGAAGACCGGCCGCTGCTGGTCCACGGAAACGGGTCGTACCGGTTCCTCGAGTCGCCGCCGCGCGACATCGACCGCCACCTGATCAGCCTGTGCAGCATCCCGCTGAAGCTGAACGGCCGCATCATCGGCATGCTGAACGCGTACAGCTACACGCGCGGGAACAAGTTCTCCGAGGGGCAGCGCAAGATGCTGTACGTGCTGGCCAGCCGGGCCGCCGTCTCGATCGAGAACGCGCGCCTGTACGAGCACCTGGTCGACGCGAACAAGGATCTGACGCGCGCCAACGTCTCGCTGGAAGAGAACTTCAAGCAGTCGATCATCGGGTTCGCCCACGCGCTGGAGGAGTCGGACCGCTACACGCGCGGCCACTCCGAGCGGGTCGCGATGTACGCCCGCATCATCGCCATCGGCCTGCGCCTGACCGAGGCGGACATCGCCACGGTCGTCAAGGTCGGCCTGATGCACGACGTCGGCAAGATCGGCGTGCGCAACGACAAGCTGAACAAGCCCGGCAAGCTGACGCCCGAAGAGCTGGCCATGTTCCGGTCCCACCCCGCCAAGGGGAAGCGGATCCTCGAGCCGATCCCGTTCATGCGCGACATCGTCCCCGGTTGTTACTGCCACCACGAGGCGTGGGACGGGTCGGGCTATCCGCAGGGGCTGATCGGTGACCACATCCCGCTGATCGGGCGGATCGTGGCCATCGCCGACGCCTACGACGCGATGACGTCCGACCGCGCCTACCGCAAGGCGCTGCCCCACGAGATCGCCTGCGGCGAGCTGGAGCGCTGCACCGGCGTGCAGTTCGACCCGGAGATCGTCCCCGTGTTCCTGGCGCAGATCGAGGAGTACCGGCGGGTCGAAGCAGCCGCCGGGCGCATCATCCCGCGGTAGCGCGGAAGGCTTGCCCCGCCCCACCCCATTCTAGATCTCGTGGGGCCTGCGCTTCGGGTCATGGCGGCGGTCGCGCTCGCGGCGGCGGGCTGCGGCGGGACGCCGCGCGCGGGCGACACGGGCTGGTCGCCCGGGCAAGACGCTGGGCTCATCCCGGACACCATCGATGCCGCGCTCTGCGACCAGAGCGCGGTCGACCCCGCGGCCCTGCCCTGCACGCCAGGCGCAGCCAGACAGTGCCAGAGCTCCGCCTGGAGCCCCAGCTGCGGCGCGCCGCCGCGTCGTTTCTGCCTCCCCAGCCCTGACGCGTCGGCCGGGACTTGCGTGGCCTACGGGTCCGACGCCGGCGCGAACGTGGTCCCCGACGGAGGCTCCACGCGCCCCGACGGCGCTCCTCCCAACGAGAGCTGCAACCAGCTGGTCGCCGACTACGCGGCGGCGGTGAGCGCGGCGCGCGCCTGCACGCCGGGCGCGCCGAATCAGTGTCAGATGTTCGTCCTCACGACGGTCTACCAGTGCGGCGCCTGTCCCACCTTCGGGACCGTCAACGGCGGCCCCGACGTGGATTACAGCCTGGACAATGCCTGGTCCCGGTGGTCCTACCAGTGCGCGCTCTGCCCGGAGCCGACCTGCTCCCGACCCTTCGTGCCGGCCGGCGTCTGCGTCGCGGTCGACGGCGGCGGCCCCGCGGGCGGCGTCTGCGTTCCCGGGACGGCACCACCAGGCTGAATGATGAATCCCGCGCGCCGCTCACTCTTCGTCTCGCTCGTCGCCCTGGCGGTCGCGGCCGGCGCGTCGGCCTGTGGCGAGTCCCCGGAGGCCGCCGCCGCGGTGACGATGGTCTCCTACACGCCCGACGGATCGCCGGTGCTGTTCTCCGCGGCCGGCATCGACGTCTACGACCAGCTGCTGAAGACCAGGATTCGGCGCATCTCCACCGGCCAGGTCGCGCTGCCGGCGGCCGCCAGCCAGTCCCTGTACAGCCTGTCCGCCGACGGCACCACCGCCGCCATCGCGTCCACGCCAAAGCAGGAGACCCTGGCCGTCTACGGCAACCAGAGCCGGGCGGGCGTGTTTCGGATCCGGGATGGCGCGCTCTTGAAGGCGTTCCAGATCCGCGACGCGACCGATCCAACCGATCAGCTGTCGATGCTGGAGCTGGCCCTGTCACCGGACGGCCGGCTGCTCTTTGCGTCGACAGAAACCTATGGCGCTCGGTCCATGGTTCTCGACGCCACGACCGGCGCAGAGCTGTGGGCGCAGGATGGTTGGTGGTCTCACCCGATCTGGTCGGCGGACGGGACGACGCTGTTCGCCACCGAGATGGACCTGAGTCACTCCCTCGCGACGAGCCTGGACGCGCTCGACCCCACCACCGGTGCCTTGAAATGGCGGTCGGTTCTGTTGACGTACCCTGGCGGCGACGTGACGGAGGCGACCGGCACCCGGCTCACAGGGCTGGCGCTGGTCGGAGACGGAACGTCGCTGATGGGCTCCGGGGCCACGGTCTACGGTTCCTGCTCCCTCGGTTGCGGGGCGTCCTTCCCGTTCTGGTCGGCTGCCACGGGCAATCTGACGGGCGAGCTGCCGCCCCAGCAGTTCGTCTCCGACCCGCTGATATATTGGCAATTCGCGTGCAACGCGTCCGACACCTGTGTCGTCGACATGGAGGAGCAGGAGCAGCTCCCGCTGCGCGTCTTCAAGACCGACGGCACCACGCTGCTGACCGCGGCGAACGGGAACTGGGAGTCGCCGGTCGTATCACCCGACGGCAACTTCGTCGTCATCACGGACTACGGTGAACAAGCCCAGCTGACCCTGAGGGTGCTCAGCGTGCCGGACGGGACGATCGTCGGCTCGCGGTCGTTCCCACCCCTCGAGTAGGGCGTCTACAGGCTCCAGTAGTGGATGCCGCGCTCCATCTTGGCGGGCGAGAAGACGCTCTTGACGTCGATGAAGCAGCCGCCGTCGCGCACCATCCCCAGCAGCTTCTGCTGCCCGAGCTGGATGTACTGCTTGTGGCTCACCGCCAGGATCAGGCCGTCCAGACTCTCGTACTCCTCGAGCTGGTTCAGCGACAGGCCGTATTCGTGCTTGGCCTCGGCCGGATTGCCCAGGCTGTCGTGAATCAGTGGGTTCATGCCGAACTCGCGCAGCTCCTTCAGGATGTCGGGGACCTTGCTGTTGCGGAGGTCGTTGCAGTCCTCCTTGAACGTCAGGCCCAGGACGCCGACCCGCGCGCCCTTCACCGGAATGCCCTGGGTGATGAGCATCTTCACCAGGCGCTGCGCGACGTAGGGGCCGACGTTGTTGTTGATGCGCCGGCCGGCCAGGATCACCTCGGGCTGGTAGCCGAGCTGCTGGGCTTTCATCGTCAGGTAGTAGGGATCGACGCCGATGCAGTGGCCGCCGACCAGACCCGGCCGGAACTTCAGGAAGTTCCACTTCGTCCCGGCGGCCTCCAGCACGTCGGCGGTGCGGATCCCCAGCCGTTCGAAGATGATCGCCAGCTCGTTCATGAGCGCGATGTTCAGGTCGCGCTGCGTGTTCTCGATGACCTTGGCGGCCTCGGCGACCTTGATGGACGACGCGCGGTGGATGCCGGCGTCGATGATGGCGCCGTAGGCGTTCGCGACGCGATCGAGCGTCGGCCCGTCCTGCCCGGAGACCACCTTGGTGATCCGCTCGAGCGTGTGCTCCTTGTCGCCCGGGTTGATGCGCTCGGGCGAATAGCCCAGCGTGAAGTCCTTGCCGGCCACCAGCCCCGAGACCTTGGCCAGCAGCGGTCCGCAGACCTCCTCGGTGACGCCCGGGTAGACCGTCGACTCGTAGACCACGACCGCGCCCTTGGACAGCGCCTTGCCCACCGTCTCGGAGGCCTTCACGACCGGCGTGAGGTCCGGGACGTTGTTGTGGTCCACCGGCGTCGGCACCGCGACGACGAAGAACGTCACGCCCTTCAGGTCCGCCAGGTCGCTCGTGATCTTCAGGGTGGTCGACTTGAGGACCTCCTCGGGGACCTCCTGGTTCCGGTCGTAGCCGCGCCGCAGCTCGTCGACCTTCTCCTTGTTGACGTCGAACCCGATCGCCCCCGGAAACTTCCTGGCAAACGCCAGCGCCACGGGCAGCCCCACGTAGCCGAGACCCATCACTGCGATTCGCTCTTGCATCAGTCGCACACCTCGGCCCGCTAGAATATCGCGTTCCTCAGAGAAGGTCGATTTCCGAGTGCACGACCTTCGACCCTCGATGGACCTCGACGGTCATCCGGAGAGCCTTCTGCCAGGAGGTCCAGTCCCGATCCTCCGTAACATCTATCTGGACGTCGACGGCTTCGCCGTTGGCGACGGGCAGCACCAGGTATCGGTGTCCCGTATATCGGTAAGGGTAGCCGGTGGGGCCGACGCTTTCATAAGCCGCGATGACGTCCAGACTGTGCTCGCCGGCAGGAACGGCGGCGGGTGGGATCGTCCTGAACACCCTCTGATCGTCGATCCTGGTCACCTCGCCGCTCAAGGGCAGAAAATCCACTGCGAGTGTCAGCTTCAGGAAGTGGATTCTTCCGACTTCCTGATTCTGGAAGCGAACGCTCAGGCGGCCGGCGCCGGCATCGAGACGAAACGATTTGGACGCCTCTTCGTGCGCCCGGGCTTGAACTCCGTCGATCCTCGCCGTCAACGGTCCGCTCACCGGTTCGTCCCAGCGAGCTTGCTCTGCGGCACGGAACGCTTCCCGCAAATCACCGAGACGCAGGTAGGCTTCGGCCGCGGTGACTCGCGCCTCCTTGCAGCGCGGGTTCCCCCACGGACCTCCGCAGCGGCCGTACGCAAAGTCGTAAAACTTCTCGATCGCTTGTTGGTAATGGCCCTGTTGAAAGGCGTTCATTTCCATCGCGAACGTCGCATCCGCGCTGGCGCAGCCCGCAACAACCGCGAGGAGCGGGAGGGCGACGGTCACGCGTCTCAAAAGATGCCTGGCTCCATGTGGTGGCAACTGTCCACACCTCTTCGTCAGGGCGCCGCTGGTCGGGCTCACCATGAACGGCACCAGCGAGCCATCGGCGACGCTGTCGAGGCGCATCGAGACGCACAGGAGGTCGTCATGATGGCTTGGGCGCCGGCGGTAGCGACGGACTCCCGCACAGGGACAGCTCGAAGAAGAGCTGGCAGGTGCGACACCTGAGGCTGATACGCAGAACTTCCTTCGCCACCAGATGTTCCGCGAAGGTGAACACCCGCCCTTCGGTGGTGACGTCGCGGGATTCGATCATGTCCACGGTACCGTCCTGGACCCGTTCCTGAACGGCCCGCACGGCCCGGACAACGTCGTGAGGCGTCCTGACCAGTCGCGGAGCCGTCAACTCATCGCATCGGTTGCAGCTCATTTCGCGCCGACCCGGGTTGATGATCGCGCCTCCGTCTCGCGTCGGCCGCCACAATCTCCCACGCCGCCAGGAAGTCCATTGCGGATGCGTGTGAACCAGGAAAGCACTCGGGGGCGGTCCGTGGTCCACTCGGGCGTCAGCTCGATGAGGTCAGGGTGCGGCATGGAGATCCTCCCGGGACCGAGACGAAGCTTGAAACAACCGACCTGGCCCCCTTCGGTCAGCGGCGTCGCGGCACGCGCCTCTGTGACAGCGGGCGGAGCCTCCGGTTTCGTAGACGTCGGTCAGTAGCCAATGGTTCCTCGGATCCTTCTTCAACCGCTTCTTGATGAGGCCACGCGCGCCAGCCATCTCTCAGCGCGAATCAGTGCTTCGATATCCATGGCCGACCCGGCCCTCCGATTGTACCCGGACCGGCGGATAGGTGGTCATCGTCACCGTGCCCACGAGCACGGCGACCTCCGCGTACACCGTTTCGAACTCTCCCCACATGATGGCGCTCAGAGCGTCCAACGATACTGTGGCGTCTAACGATACTGCAGTTCAGGCCTTTTTTCTGGCGTGGGCGGCTGAGACTTCTGACGCAGGGAGTACTAGATTGTCGGGCGTGCCCATCGTTTTCGTTGCCGGCGCTGCGGGCGTAATCGGCAGGCCTCTGGTGACCCTGCTGGTGCAGGGTGGTCATCGCGTGTTCGGAACGACCCGGTCGAAAACGCGGGCGGCCAGCCTGGAGCGATCGGGGGTGAGTCCGATCGTGCTCGACGTATTCGACCGCCAGGCGGTCGCGGACGCCATCAAGGGGGCGTGCCCGGACGTGGTCATCCATCAGTTGACTGATCTCTCGGGCGGTTTCGAGCCCGATCGAATCGCGGAGAGCCGCGCCAAGACCAGCCGCCTTCGCATGGAAGGCACCCAGAACCTCGTCGCCGCCGCGCGGGCCACCGGCGTGCGCCGACTGATTGCCCAGAGCATCGCCTGGATCTATGCCCCAGGCCCGCTGCCCCACCGCGAAGGCGATCCCCTGGACCGCGCGGAGGACACACCACAGGCGGTCACTGCGCGTGGAGTCATCGCACTCGAGGAAGCCGTCCTCGACGCCGCCCCCGTCGAAGGCGTCGTGCTGCGCTACGGCCGGTTCTACGGTGGGGGGGCCGACGCAGCGCCGGCTGGCATGCCCAGCGTGCACGTGGACGCAGCGGCGCACGCCGCCGTGCTCGCCATCGAGCGCGGAGCCCCAGGGGTTTACAACGTCGCCGAGCCCAGTCCCGCCCTCGCGATCGACAAGGCCCGCCGAGAGCTGGGGTGGGATCCCAGCTTTCGCGCCGGATGACCGCGCCGAGCGGACGCCTGCCGCGTTCGTCTACTGCAACGGCTTGTTGGACAGCTTCACCAGAATTTCCACCAAGGTCGTGCCCGGGCAATTGCACTGTCGTACTTCTCGGCGACGGCGAGAAATTCTTGTCCCCAGCCGCTGCTGATGCTGACCTCTTGAATCGGACCGGTTGGGGCGAACAGGACGTCGAGCGTCATCTTCGGGATGTGCCCCCGGCCCACCTTCTCGATGACATGGTCCAACTCCTCGAGCGCGGACTCCTGGTCTTTCCAGGAAGACCGCCCGAAGTCATTCCCCCGCCGTGCGAGGAGTTCGCGAGCACTGGCGAGAACGTCAGCTAGCTCCGTTGAACCCATTTGAACGCCACCGTCTGACCAACGTCGCGGTGTTCAGCGGCGAGCATCCGCCCGAGCACAGCGAGGAAGGATGCTCGGCCGTTGCAACACCATTAGCTGGCATCCTCGCTCACCGTCGATAATTCCTTCTGGAGAAAGAAGAACGTGTCGGCTTCGAAAGACGCCGGGGTGAGGGTGCGATAGTGGACCGGAGGCGTTTCTTGGTCGCCGTCCCAGCACGCATAGAGTTCGATCGTACCGACTCGCGGAAGCTCCTCGCGGAGATACGCCGCGAACTCGTGAAGCGATCTTCGCCGCTGGACGACTTCGTCTGGTTCCAGGGATTCGGGCGGATACTCCCCAAGCTGAAAGCCACAGCCGCACCCTTCGTAGGACCCCGCGTAGACGAGGTTGGGCTTCGTGAACTGACACCGCACCCGCTGCTCGTCAGGGGCCGGCATGGACGTATTGAATCCCGGGGCATCTTCACGCCATTCAACCGTGCGGAGCGGCACATCCGCCGCCAGATAGATCATCATGCACATTCGCGGATCCGTCGAACGACCTGGCGTTCAGCGGTGAGCGCCCGCCCGAGCGCAACGAGAAAGGGCGATCATCCGCTGCAACGCCTTGTTGGCCAGCATCTCGCTAGTCCTCCTCTACCCACTCGATGCGCCTGTCTGACGTCAAGCGCTTGATCTCTCCAAGGATCTCTTCCCGACGGTAGCGGCACCAGTCCGGCATCTCACGCACCCACGTCCCGGGCGTCCGGACGTACACGATGTAAAACGCGCCGCGCTCGTCCGAAGCCAGCTCCGCCGTGAGTCTCAGCGAATTCTCGCCCTCGAAATAGTACAGCCCCCCCGGGCCGATCTTCACTCGCTTCGAATTGTTGTCCTGGAGTGTCCCGCTGTCCGCTTCCCCGCGGCAACTCCAAGCTGGTTCGCGAAGCAGCTGTCCGAGTCGGAGCAAGCCAACCATCGCCGCTCCCGCGGTCAGCGCCACGCCCCCCAAAAGAGCGACCATTCTGGTTCCTGTGCGCATGATGCGGGCTAGCCGTTGGCAACGATCTGCCGTTCGGCGGTGAACGCCGAACGGACGCCCGATCGTACCACGGCCGCGAGGAGCCGCGGGCACGGCCCGCGCGGGGTTCTTCGGCAGCTTCAGCTACCGGCCGGCAGATGGTGACGTTGACATCGGTGACGGCGTCGGCTCGCTCTGCCACGATGAGGATGGACAGAAGGACTCACTCGTCACTTCCTGAATCGGAGCATCTTCAGCGAAGGTCAGAGGGTTGCGGAGTGGGTTATGCGGCTTCGAATCGAGCCCCTTCCATCCAATCCTGAGGCTCATGCACTCCAAAGTCTGCCCAGGTCCGCTGGGTGCAAAGCCTCGAATCTCAATCCACTGCGGCCTCCAGATAGTGGCGCCCAGACATCCAGCAAGGGTCCTCCAACACCCACCCCATTGTTCGAACCCCACGTGGTCTGCAAGGACATCGTACTGTTCGTGAACCAGCCCGTCGGAAAGCGTCAACAACTTCTCCAAGCGGTCTCGTGGAGGAGTTGCCGTCAGAAATGCCCCCTTTGCATGTCTGCCGATTTCCGCAGGCAGGCTTTGGCCGGGGGCTTTCTCGCGGTATCCAGCGTTCAGCCTCGACATCTCTTCCCAGAGGAACCCCTCAATCTTGTGCAGATTGCCACGGACCCTCGATCGCATTTGCTCATCAGGATGCCTGCAGCCAGCTAGGAGAGCGGCCAGCACGAGAACGCCCGCGGCCCGGCGACGAACGCTCCTGCTCATACAGTCGAAGTCCCTAGTCTGCCGAACGATTGTGCCGTTCAGCGATGAACGCCGAACGGACGCCCAAGCGTACCACGGCTGCGAAGCGCAGAGGAACCTGCGCCTCAAGCAACACCCCCGCTAGCTGGCCAACGATACTGCCGTTCAGCGGCGGGCGCGAGGAGGGAGCGCCGCGACCGACGCGCCCGTCCGCTGCAACGGCTTGTTGGGCGGGCGCACCCGGGGTCGCGCGTCGGCGCTCTCGCGCCGCTTCGCACGAACCTCTCTGCGCGGTGGATAGATGGTCGTGGCCAGCGTACCTCGTGCGGCAGCTATTGCCTGGATGACGTCACTGCTCAGGGATGTCTCAAACGCGCCGATCTTGAGCTTGCCTCGCTGCCTCCACACGCCTGAGCCCGGCGGCGTCTCGTGCAAGAGCGCCACGCCGTTCCCGCTCTCAAAGCCGATGTTGAACACACGCGCATCGGCTTCCCTCCAAAGCGTCTTCGGGCGACCCCGGAGTGGTCTTACGAGCGCGAGGAGTCGCCAGATAGTCTCTTCCGGAGACGATCCGTGTGCCTCGAAGCTCGCGAGGAACTTTCTCTTTGCCTTACCCACGTACAGCACGAAGCATCGCGGCTCGAGGGCTCTGGCTAGCGGCGAAAGATCAACTTTCGACCACACTTCCAGGTCGACGGTGATGAAGCTCGGTCCCTCCATCCCTCGCATTAGTCGCTCCGCCTAGTCAGAATGGAACGACCGGCTCACGCCTGGGCGTGGGTTACGTTCGGGCTCGGTGAGAAGTCCAACCGCAGAGCCACAAAGGAGGAGCCGGTCATGATGAAGAATACACGATACGTGGGATTGGATGTTCACGGCGAGACCATCTCCGCGGCCATCGGCGAGGGGCACGGGAAAGCGCGGAGTTTCGGACAGTTCCCGAATCGGCCGGAATCGGTACG
>DATJWP010000189.1:0-26415 GCA_035578045.1 Polyangia bacterium
GCGCTGGGGGGGTCGCCCGCCGCCCCGGCGGCGGGGAGGCCGGACAGGCCGTAGGTCTCGGCGACGAAGCGCTCGTAGGCCGAGCCGCGATCGAACGGTCCGGTCCCGGCGGTCCCCAGGAAAGCGGTGCGGAAGTCGTTGCGGACGTGGGCCGGATCGCCGGCGTCCTCGAGCACGGCCAGCGTCCCGCCCAGCGCCAGCAGCGCGCGCGCCAGGGCCGTGGCGCGGGCCCGCGGCTGGGCGGCGGTGCCGGCCGCTTCGAGCTGGTCGTAGAACACCCGAAGGCCCACGTCGTTCTCGGCGGCCATCAGCCATTCGGTGGACGGGCGGCCGGTCAGGTTGAACGTCGTGCCGGTGGCGGCGCCGCGCAGCCCCCCGCCGGCCGAGAACAGCATCCGCAGCCCGTACCCGGTCTGGAACAGCCCTCCGGCCTGGGTCAAGCCGTTGCCGCGGCTGGGGTCGTAAAACAGGTCCCGCCCGCGCTCGGCCGGTGTCACGGCGATGACGGAGCCGGCGATCACCCAGGCGACCGCCGGGGCGGTGCCGTCGGGTCCGGGGCGATAGCCGCCGGCCGGGTCCAGCGCGTCCAGGCGGCCACCCAGGACCCGGGCGTCTACCGCCCCGAGGCCCGCGAGGTCGAGCGCGATCGGTTCGAAGAGCCCCAGGGGGCGCCCCAGGCGATGGGCCAGCACGCGGTGAAGGCTGGACGCCAGCACCGCGCGCTGGGTGAGCCCGGCGTGCGTCGTGGCGGGGTCGTAGGCGCGCGCGGGCACGGCAGCCAGGGCGGCGGCGGCGCAGGCGAAGATCGCGCTCAGACGCCTCACGGGGAGACCTCGGGTTCGGGGGTCGGTTTCACGCCGGGCGACGACGAGTCGCTCGGTATCTCGGGCGCGGTCGGGACCGGCGGCAGCGACGGCGGCGGCTCGGCCGGCAGCTCGCTCAGGTGCGACTCGACCAGCTTGGCCATCTTGACCAGCTGCCCGGCCTCCGTGCACTGGGCGCTGCCGCAGGTCATCGACACGACCAGGCCACGCTCGCGGACCAGGAAGACCAGGCCGCCGATGTCGCCCGACCGCGCCCGGAACGAGGCGTCGCCGACCTCGTCCGTCGCCTTGGCCCCGGGCAAGGTGCCCATGAGCTTGCCGTACTGCACCTCGGCCGCCGCGGAGCCCAGGCGCCAGACCCGTAGGCCGACGTCGTAGCTCTCGGGCTTGCCCAGCGCCTTGAAGTGGCGGCTGTCGTAGAACTCCGTGGTCGGAAGGTCGGTGAGCTTGCCGTCCTCGAACTTCCCGACGTAGCCGGTCACGCCCCGGATCTCATCGTCCGTCAGGAGCTTGGCGATGTCGAGCGGCGTGAACGGGGTCGGCGCGGTCGTCTCGCCGGGGGCGTGCGTGGCCGTCACGCGCTCACCCTCCAGCTCGAGCGCGGCGGGCTGCAGCTCCCAGGCCGAGGCCAGCCGCAGCTTCGGCCCGCCGCCCATGAAGACCAGGTGGTCGACGTGACGCAGCGCCGGCTGCCAGCGCTCGAGCCTCACCCGGTTGCCCCGCTGGCTGAAGTCGCGGCGGCGGGTCTGTCCGGGGAACACCCGATCGTTTCTCCAGGCGACGTGGCCGCGGTGGTAGACGACCAGCGTGAACCGGCGGATGCGGGCCGACGCCCCCTCGGGCAGGTCGTCGAGCCGCGGGATGGCATACCGCCCGTCGGCGCCGGTCTCGACCACCACCTCGCGCGAGCCGGCGGGGGCGTGAAAGCCGATGCCGGTCTCGAACGCCCAGCTCGCCTCGACGGCGGCGCCGGCAACGGGCCGATCCGAATCGGCGTCTACGACGATGCCGTCATAGGGCCCCAGGAGGTCTGCCGGGCGGATCGAATCGGGGCGTACGGCGAACGGCGCCTGCTCGACCAGAGGTCCGCACCCGACCGCCAGCGCAGCCAGGACGAAGACGACCAATTCCCCTGGACGGAGCTGGGCTTTGCCCGGCGGGGTCCGTCGCGGGAGGCGTGGAACCCTTTGAGGGGTCCACGCAAAATTGACCACACCGACGGAAGTTGTTATCTGTTGACGCACTTGGGAATGTGTGGGGTCGCGAGGGCGCGCTCCCGGTCCGGGCCGCCTGTTATCAAAGGTTTCTGCTCTGTGCAAACCCCTTTGACATCATGAAGTGCGGGCGATGCGGAAATGTGAACGGGGCGGAGGTCGTCTTCTGCCAGTACTGTGGGACTCGTCTCGCGGGTGACAAGTTGCCAGCCCCGGTCGGGGCGGCCCTGCCGGCCGCCCCGGTGCCCTCGACCCGGGTCACGGATCGCCTGGTCGAGAGCGGGCCGAACCCGATGGCGGCCGCCGCCCGGGTGGCCCAGCAGAGCGTCGGGTTCAAGCTGGTGGTGGTCCACCGCGACGGGACCGACGGGATCACCTACAACCTGCTGGGCGATCAGATCGACATCGGCCGGACCGAGGGGGATCTGCTGTTCGAGGACCCGCACCTGGCGCCCCGGCACGCGCGCATCTCGGCCAGCCTGAGCGGCCGGGTGCTCACCCCGCTCGAGACCCGCAACGGCGTGTACGTGCGGTTGCGCGGGTCGGTCGACTTGCAGGACGGCGACCAGATCTTGATCGGCAAGCAGGTGCTGCGGTTCGAGCTGCTCACGGACGTCGAACGCAACCTGCGCCCCGCGGTCGAGCACGGCGTGGTGGTCTTCGGCACCCCGGTCCGCCCACCGTGGGCGCGCGTCCGGCAGGTGACGCCGGCGGCGGTGACCCGCGACGTCTTTCACCTGACGCGGCCCGAGGTGATCATGGGCCGCGAGACCGGCGACGTGGTCTTCTCGGATGACGAATTCATGTCGCGCCGCCACGTGCAGATCGCCTTCCGCAACGGGCGAGGCCACCTGGAGGACCTGGGCAGCTCGAACGGGACGTTCCTGCGGCTGAGGGGCCCGCACGGGCTTTCGTCGGGCGACCTGATTCGAATGGGAGACGAGCTACTCCGGTTCGAGATAGGATAAAGGTCCGGCTGACCGATGCCCACGCCCCCCGACATCGACATCGAGGTCTTCGGTAAGACCGACGTCGGGCTGATTCGCGAGCACAACGAGGACAACTTCCTCGTGGCCGACGTCACTGGAGCGGTGCGGGCCTCTGACGGGCGCCCCCCCTTCACGTTCAGGCTGGGCGACAAGGGCGCGCTGATGCTGGTCTGCGACGGCATGGGTGGCGCCGCCGCCGGCGAGGTGGCGGCCCAGATGGCGGCCGACGCGATCTACGAGTCGCTGACCGCCGCCGACCCGCAGCCGCGCGACGGCTTCGCCCGGCTGCTGCGGCGCTCGGTCCAGCGGGCCAACGAACGGATCTTCATCCAGTCGCGCGACAACCAGAGCGAGCGCGGCATGGGGACCACCTGCACCGCGGCGGCGCTGGTCGACGACACGCTGGTGGTCGCGCAGATCGGCGACTCACGCTGCTACGTCCTGCGCGACGGCAAGCTGGCGCAGGTCACCAAGGATCAGTCGCTGGCCTGGCAGCTGATCGAGGCGGGCGCGATGACCGCCGAGGAGGCCAAGGCCTTCGAGCACGCCAACATCATCCTGCAGGCGCTGGGCGTGCAGGAGACGGTCGAGGTCGTGCTGTCGCAGGTGACACTGCGCAAGGGGGACGTCGCCCTGCTCTGCTCGGACGGCCTTCACGGACCGGTGACCGACGAGGAGATGCTGGCGGTCCTCATCGCCGAGCAGGATCTGGCCAAGGCAGGCGAGGCGCTGATCCAGAAGGCGCTCGATCGCGACGGGCCAGACAACATCACGGTGGTGCTGGCGCGTTTCGACGGGCCGGGGCTTCCGGCGCCGACCGCCGACGAGACGATCGGCTTCGTCGGCTACGACCCGGGCAGCGATCCCGTCCCCGAGCCGATGGGGAGCGGCGACAGCTCGAGCCTGGGGACCGAGACCGTCGAGGAGCGCCTGCCGCCGGACATGCTGACGGCGGACGACGTCCCGACCAAGGCCGACGCGACCGCGCCCGGCGCCGTGGGGAGCGCGGCTCCCGGGGCCCCGTCGCGGCGGCAAGGCGGCGCCTCGGCTCCGGCCCGCGCGACCCGTTCGCTGCTGGCGCTGTTCCTGCTGGCGCTGGTCGCCGCGGCGGCCGGCGGCATCTTCGTCACGAAGTGCGAGAGCGATCCTTCGGCGCGATCGGACGGGCGAGCGATGCGTCCCTGAGGACGATGGCATGCCGTTCCGTTGCCCGCACTGCACCGCCGAGATCGAAGAAGCCGCCCGCTTCTGCGGGGAGTGTGGGCGGCCGATCACGGCGACGGCGATCGTCGAGCGCGCCGGGGGGGCCAAGAACCCACCGTCGGCGGCCGAGACCGTGCGGATGGCGCCGGAGCAGCAACCGGCCGCTCCGGTGGCCCCCGTGCGCCCGGTTGGTTCAGGGGCGTCGGCGGCCGCGGCGCGCCCGGCGGGCGTCCGGCCCCCGGTCCAGTCGCTCGAGAACCTGATTGGCCGCACGCTGAACCACCGTTACCTGGTCGAGGACAAGATCGGCGAGGGGGGCTTCGGCGCCGTGTTCCGCGGCAAGCAGATCGCCACCGGCCGCGAGGTCGCGCTGAAGATCCTGCATCCCCACAACGTCGCCGACCAGACGATCGTGGCGCGCTTCCGGCGCGAGGCCGAGGCCTGCTCGCGGCTGCGCGACCCGCACACCGTCACGACCTACGACTTCGACGAGACGCCGGACGGCATCCTGTACCTGGCCATGGAGCTGCTGCGCGGGCAGAGCCTGCACCAGGTCCAGAAGGCGCAAGGGCCGCTGGGCGTTCCGCGCGTGCTCAAGATCCTGGACCAGGTGGCGGCCTCGCTGGCCGAGGCCCACGCCAACGGCATCGTCCATCGCGACATGAAGCCGGAGAACGTCTTCATCGAGACGCGCGAGGGAGACGACCACGTGAAGGTGCTGGACTTCGGCATCGCCAAGATGGTCGGCGAAGAGCGCTCGGTCCCGGCCCTGACGGCCGTGGGGCAGACGCTGGGAACCCTGGAGTTCATGTCGCCCGAGCAGCTGCGCGGTCAGAAGCTGGACGGGCGGTCGGACCTGTACGCGCTGGGGATGATGGCCTACGAGATGCTGACCGGCGCCCTCCCCTTCGCCAGCGCCAAGAGCCCGATCGAGATCATCAACTTCCACATGCGGCAGGAGCCGCCCCTGCCGTCCACCCTGAGCGAGAAGGTCAGCGTCCCCCCGCTGGTGGACGCGATCATCATGAAGATGGTCGCCAAGGACCGCGAGAAGCGCTTCGCCGACGCGGCCGCCCTGCGCGAGGAGATCGCCCGCACGCGACGAGCGCTGGACACGTCACCGGACCGCTTCGAGGCCTACCGGCTGGTCGCGGTCATCGGCGCGACGATCGCGGTGGTCGCCGGCATCCTGTTCTTGCTGCACCGCTGACCCGATCGAGCGCACCGGACCCCTCCCCGACCCTCCCCGCCAAGGCGGGGAGGGAGTCGGACGTCTCCTGTGTCTCGTCCGACTCCCATGCTTTGCGGGGAGGGAGCCGGACGTCTCCTGTGTCTCGTCCGACTCCCTCCCCGCAAAGCGGGGAGGGTTGGGGAGGGGTCCGGATCTGCCTCGGACCTGCTCAGCGGACGGGCTGGAAGAATCTTCGCCAGCGGATGGCCCTGAGCCACGCGAAGGGGCTGTAGCCCTCGCTCTCGGCGCGGGACCACCAGATCACGAGGGCGCGGCCCTTGACCAGGTTGTAGTCGACGAAGCCCCACACGCGCGAGTCCGACGAGTTGTCGCGGTTGTCGCCCATGACGAACAGGCGTCCGGGGGGGACCACCGTGCGCGGGAAGTCGCGGCCGCCGCGGCCGGGCTCCTGGATCGTGTCGTGGCGCTTGCCGCCCAGCGTTTCGACCCAGGTCTCGCACTCGTCGAACAGGCCGCTCGGCCGGCGCTCATGCGTCTCGTTGGCCTCGGTGACCTCGCCCATGTCGCACGGGCGATCGCTCTTCTCGCGCGGGATCGGCTTGCCGTTGATGTACAGCTCTTCCTGCTTCATCTCGATGACGTCGCCGGGGACGCCGACCACCCGCTTGATGTAGTCGGTGCTGTGGTCCTGCGGGAACTTGAAGACGATCACGTCGCCGCGCTGGGGCTCCGCGTACTGCAGGATCTTGGTGTCGGTGAACGGGATCGACAGGCCGTACGAGAACTTCGACACGAAGATGTGGTCGCCCACCTCCAGCGTCGGGATCATCGAGCCCGACGGGATCTGGAACGCCTCGACCACGAACGCGCGCAGCAGCAGGGCCACCGCCACGGCGACCCCGATCGACTCCGAGTACTCGCGCAGCGTCGACTTGCGCGCCGTCGCCAGGTGGGCGTCCATCGCGTCGTCCAGCGCCGCGATCGCCTTGCGGATGTCGTCCAGGTCGTCTCCCCCCAGCGCGGCCTCGACCGCCACGACGTCGGTGTTGATCTCGGTCGCCACCGACTCGGGGATCCGATAGGCCTTGCGCTTGAGGATGCGCTTGGCTTCCTTGATCAGCTGGCGGCCCTCGCCGCGCGCGCGGCGGACCGCCGTTCGCTGGCGCCACCACCCCAGCAGGGTCCCGGGGGGGCCGTCCACCGCGTGCTTGCCGCCCATCAGTCCACCTTGAGGATGGCCAGGAAGGCCTCTTGCGGGATCTCGACGTTTCCCACTTGCTTCATGCGCTTCTTACCCTCTTTCTGCCGCTCCAACAACTTACGCTTGCGGGAGATGTCGCCGCCGTAGCACTTGGCGGTGACGTTCTTGCGCAGGGCCTTGACGGTGGTGCGGGCGATGATCTTGGACCCGATGGCGGCCTGGATGGCGACCTCGAACTGCTGCTGCGGGATGAGGTCCTTCATCTTCACGCACAGGTCGCGCCCCTTCTCGTACGATCCCTGGCGGTGGACGATGAGCGACAGCGAGTCGACCCGGTCGCCGTTCACCAGCAGGTCCATGCGGACCAGGTCGGCCGCCTGGTAATCCTTCGGCTCGTAGTCGAGCGAGGCGTAGCCGCGCGACACCGACTTGAGGCGGTCGTAGAACCCGAACACCATCTCGGTCAGGGGGAGGTCGTAGCGGATGATCACCCGTTTTTCGCCCGCGTAGGTCAGCCCGGTCTGCGCGCCGCGCTTCTCCTCACACAACTTGAGGATCCCCCCCACGTATTCCGGTGGCGTGTGGATGGTCACGGCGATGATCGGCTCCTCGATCCGCTCGATCTCGCCTTCCGAGGGGAACTTCGCCGGGTTGTCGAGCTCGATCACGTCTCCGTCCTTGAGCACGCAGCGAAACCGCACCGTGGGGGCGGTGGTGATCAAGTCCAGGTTGTACTCGCGCTCGAGCCGCTCCTGGACGATCTCCATGTGCAGCAGGCCCAGAAAGCCGCAGCGGAACCCGAAGCCCAGAGCCAGCGAGGTCTCGGGCTCGCGCGTGAACGAGGCGTCGTTCAACCGGAGCTTGTCCAGCGCGTCGCGCAGGTCTTCGTAGCGGGCGCTGTCGGTCGGGAAGATCCCGGCGAACACCATCGGCTTGGCCGGCTGGAAGCCGGGCAGCGCCTCCTCGCAGGGGTGCGATGCGTCGGTGATGGTGTCGCCGACGCGCGCGTCGCCCACCTCTTTGATCGCCGCCGTGAAGAACCCGACCTCGCCCGGCCCCAGCTCGGGCACCTCGCGCGGGAACGGGGCGAACGCGCCCAGGGTCTGGATCTCGTAGTCGCGGCGGGCTGCGAGAAACCGCACCTTCTGCTTGGGGCGCATCACGCCGTCCAGCACGCGCACCAGGATGACGACGCCGCGGTAGCTGTCGTACCAGCTGTCGAGCAGCAGCACGCGCAGGAGCTTCTCGGGGTCGCCGACCGGCGGCGGCACCTTGGCCACAACCGCCTCGAGGATCTCGACGATCCCCTTGCCTTCCTTGGCCGAAGCCAGGATCGCGTCGGACGCGTCGATGCCGATGACGTCCTCGATCTGCCGGCGCACGTTTTCGGGGTCGGCGGCGGGCAGATCGATCTTGTTGATCACCGGGATGATCGTGAGGTTGCCGTTGACCGCCAGGTAGACGTTGGCCAGCGTCTGCGCCTCGACCCCCTGCGAGGCGTCGACCACCAGCACGGCCCCCTCGCAGGCGGCCAGAGAGCGCGAGACCTCGTAGTGGAAGTCGACGTGCCCGGGCGTGTCGATCAGGTTCAGCTCGTACGTGTTCCCGTCGGAGGCCTCGTAGTTCAGGCGGACCGTCGCCGCCTTGATCGTGATCCCGCGCTCGCGCTCCAGGTCCATGCTGTCCAGGAACTGCGCCTTGCGCTCGCGATCGCTGAGCGCGCCGGTGGCGTCGAGCAACCGGTCGGCCAGGGTCGACTTGCCGTGATCGATGTGGGCGATGATGGAGAAGTTGCGGATGAGGCGCGTCGGCGTGGGCATAAAAAGGGGGTCGCGCGGCGCGCTCAGCGGCCGGACGGGACTTGCAGTGTGAGCTGACCCGGCAGGTTATGCCGCTCTTTTTCCAGAATCAGATCGATCCCCTGCCGGATGTATTCGGCAACGGGCACGCGGGTCTTCGCGTTCAGCTGCTTGAGCTGATCGTTCTGTTCCGGGGTGATGTAGATGGTCGTGGAGATCTTCTTCCTCGCCATGCCGTGACCATGCATGACCATAGATGCGCGGTCAAGATCGCATGTACTTGATATGACCCTGTTTTCGCCCTACCGTAGCGCAATGGCGAAGAGCACCTGGAAGGTTTGGGCTGCCCTGGGGGCCCTGGCGCTGCCGCTGGCGGCCTGCGGCAGTACCCCGACCAAGCAGGCGGAGATGGTCACGAAGACGAGCGGGACCAATGTCCCGCCGGCCCCCACGGTCGATCGCGACAAGTGCAACGACAAGGGGAAGCACGTCGTCACCGCCGACACCAACCAGGACCAGAAGCCCGACGTCTGGAAGTTCTTTCAGACCGTCGACATGGGCGGCCAGAAGACCGAGGTCCTGACCTGCAAGCAGGTCGACCTGAACCACGACGGCAAGATCGACATCGTCTACTTCTACGACGACAAGGGCGCGCAGACGACGCTGGAAGAGTTCGACCTGGACTTCGACGGCAAGTTCGACCTGACCGTCTATTACGCCCAGGGCAAGAAGGTCCGCGAGGAGCTGGACACCAACTACGACCAGCGCCCGGACCTGTGGAAGTACTACGAGGACGAGAAGCTGGTCCGGATCGAGCGCGACACCAACGGCGACGGCAAGGTCGACGAGTGGCAGTATTACGAAGGCGGCAAGCTGGACCGCATCGGGTACGACACCACCGGGTCAGGCAAGGTCGACCGCTGGGACCGCTCCCCCGAGAACGAGGAAGAGAGCGGCGGCGGCGCGGCTCCCGCGGCTGCTCCGGCCGCCCCGGCTGCACCGGCTGCCACGACCCCGCCCGCGGCCGCGGCTGCTACGACCCCGCCCGCCACGCCGGCGACGCCGCCTCCCGCGGCCGCCACGACGCCGCCCCCGGCGAAGCCCGCCGCGACGGCACCGGCGCCCGCGCCCGCGCCCAAGAAGTAATCCGCCCTCAGAGCCCGCGAGAGGGGCGCCAGCCCCTTTCGCGAGCGAGGGTTAGCGAGCTTCGATCGGGGTGTAGTGCGAGAGGCCGGGGCCCGTGTAGATCTGCCGCGGGCGGAAGATCTTGGTGGTCGGGTCCTCGGTCATCTCCTTCCAGTGCGCGATCCAGCCCGGCGTGCGTCCGATGGCGAACATGACCGTGAACATGTTCGTCGGGATCCCCAGCGCGCGGTAGATGATGCCGCTGTAGAAGTCGACGTTCGGGTACAGCTTGCGCTCGACGAAGTACGGATCGCTCAGCGCCGCCTCTTCCAGCGTCTTGGCGATGTCGAGCAGCGGATCGGGGTGCTTCATCTTCTTCATGACCTTGTCCGCGGCGACCTTGATGATCTTGGCGCGGGGGTCGTAGTTCTTGTAGACGCGGTGGCCGAAGCCCATCAGGCGGAAGCCCGAGTCCTTTTTCTTGGCCAGCTCGACGAACTTCTTGGGCCCGCCGCCGTCGGCCTTGATGGCCTCGAGCATGATCAGGACCTCTTCGTTGGCGCCGCCGTGCAGCGGGCCCCACAGCGCACAGATGCCGGCCGCCACCGAGGCGAACAGGTTGGCCTGCGAGCTGCCCACCTGCCGGACGGTCGCCGTGCTGCAGTTCTGCTCGTGATCCGCGTGGAGGATCAGCAGCAGGTTCAGCACCTTCACGATCTCCTCGTCGATCTCGTACGGTTCGGCGGGGACCGAGAACATCATGTTCAGGAAGTTCGCGCAGTAGCTGAGGTTGTTGCGCGGGTAGACGAAGGGCTGGCCGATCGACTTCTTGAACGAGAAGGCGGCGATGGTGCGCATCTTCGAGACCAGGCGGGCGATGGTCGCCTCCTGCTCCTCGTGGTTCTTCACGTCCAGCGCCTGCGGGTAGAAGCTCGACAGCGACAGGACCATCGCCGACAGGATCGCCATCGGGTGGGCGGTCCCGGGGTACCCGTCGTAGAAGCGCTTCATGTCCTCGTGAAGCATCGAGTGCCGGGTCAGCGCCTCCGAGAACTTGGCCAGCTCCTGCTTGTTCGGCAGGTGTCCGTAGATCAGCAGGTAGGAGACCTCGACGAAGGTGCTCTTCTCGGCCAGTTCCTCGATGGGGATGCCGCGATAGCGCAGGATGCCTCGCTCGCCGTCCAGGAACGTGATCGCGCTCTTCGTCGACGCCGTGTTCATGTACGCGGGGTCGAGCGTGACCATGCCCGTCTGCGCGCGCAGCTTGCCGATGTCGATGCCGCGCTCGTCCTCGGTGCCGACGATGACGGGCAACTCCAGGATCTTGTCGTCGTACTTCAGCTCGGCATTATTCGCTTTGTCGGCCACTGGTCTCCTCCTCGGTCACGGGCTCGCGCGAGCATAACCTATATACTCCAGCCGTGAACCTCATATCCGTGGTCGCCAGCCTCTCGATTCTCGTCGAGGCGACCGCCGGAAGCGGAGGCGCGGGATCGACGGCGGCGGGGCGCGATCCGGCGACGGCGCCGCTGCCCGTGCTGCTCGCGCGCCTCGACGAGCTGCACCAGCGCCGCGACGATCGCGCCGCCTTTGCAGAAGAGCAACGCCTTGCCGACGCCGCCGTAACGCGGGCCCCGGGCGACTACGGCGCCCTGTGGCGGGCCGCCCGCCTCTACTTCTGGATCAGCGACGATCCGGGCCTGCCCCACGAGCAGCGCTCTCGCCTGGGAAAGACCGGCTGGGATCTGGCCGAGCGGGCGATCGCCGCCAACCCCAACGATGTGGCCGGCTACTACTGGGCCGCCGTCTGCATGGGGAGCTACGCGCTGGGCCTGGGTGTGATCCGCGCGCTGTCACAGGGGCTGGAGGGGCGCTTCCGCGACCGGATGGGGCGCGCCACGGCGCTGAACGACGGCTACGAGGCGGGCGGCGTCGAGACCGCCTGGGGGCGCTTCTTCCAGAAGCTGCCGTGGCCCAAGCGAGATCGCCGCGCCGCCGAGGACCACCTGCGCCGGGCCCTGGCGATCAACCCCAGCGCGCTGCGGGCCCGGGTCTACCTGGCCAACCTGTACCTGGACGAGGGTCGCGCGGCCGAGGCCAAGCCGCTGCTCGATCAGGTCGTGGCGGCGCCGGGCGACCGCTACGACCCGCCCGAGGAGCGCCGCGCGAAGGCGCTGGCCGCCGGCATGGTGCCGCAGGTGGCCGCTCAGCTCAGGTGAGCGTCGTCGTGGTGACGCCCGCCGGGGGCTGCGGGTAAAAGAGGTAGTTCGCGATGGCCGGCGCGCCGCCGTATTCGTCGGCGTAGCTGCCGGGGTCGAACCCGGCGGGCGCCTCGGCGATGTCGCCGAAGTCCAGGTGGCGGACGTTCCGTTCGGCCAGCACGGCGACCAGCAACTGCATGCGCCGCAGCAGCGCCGGCTCGAAGACCCCTGCCCGCGCCGTCTCGGTGAGCACGACCGCCCCGGCGTCGAGCTGCCCGGACAGCCTGACCTCCTGGACGGCGGCGAAGCCGGCCACGGTCGAGAGGGCCACCCGAAGGTAGACGTCCGTGATCGGTCCGTCGGCCAGCGCGTCCCGCAGCGCGGCCAGGCCGCCCGGGTGGGAAGCCTCCTCGCGCAGCTCGGCCAGCGCCGGCATGCGCCCGACGCAGAGCAGGTAAACGTAGTCGCAGGTCTCGGAGGCGGCCCCCGGGCGATGCACGGCCGCGGCCCCCAGCCGCGCCGACGCCAGGGCCGCGATCGCCTGCCCTTCAACCGCCGGAACGCCGCCCTCGAACGCGGCGGCGTCGTCACGCTGGTCCCAGCGCCGCGTGGGGTACAGGCGCGCCAGCGCCCCGTCCAGCGCCGCGAACATCTCGTGCTTGCGCGCGTCGCAGCCCCCCTTGCGGCCGCAGTTCGTACAACCCTCGCTCATTTCAAGGCCGCGTCCGCGGGGCGGCCAGCGCCGCGGCCCGCGCCTCCTCGATGATCTTGGGGTGCTCGGCCGGGTCGGCCCAGCGGGCCTGCCCCGCGGGCGGCAGCAGATCGATCGGATCGACGTAGTAGTACAGCTCGCCCGGGTGGACCGTCGGGGCCGTGTAGACCGAGACCCCGGTCGTGCGGTCGTAGTGCTCGTACGAGTGCGCGTCGCGCTTGCCGCCGCCGCCCGGCGCGTCGACGACCACGGTCGGCGTGTTGAAGCCGGCCGTGCCGCCACGGATCTCTTTCTCGACCTTCAGCCCGGTGTCCAGCGTCGTGCGCAGGTCCTCGACCCCCTTCACCAGATCGTGCATGTAGATGTAGTAGGGGTGCACGTTCACGTAGCCGAGGCGGCGCACCAGCAACAACATCGTCGCGGGGTCGTCGTTCACGCGCCGCTGCAGCACGGTCTGGTTGCGCACGGTGATGCCCCGCTCGCACAGCCGATCGAGCGCCCGCCGCGTGATCTCCGTGATCTCGCGGGGGTGGTTGAAGTGGGTGTGGACGACCACCTCCTTGTGCAGCCGCCGCCCGTGCTCGACCACCCCGGTGAGGGCGTCCACCCAGGGGTCGTCGGTCAGCAGCTTCTGCGGCATCACCGCCGGCCCCTTGGTCGCGTAACGCATGCGCCGGATGTGATCGATCGAGAGCAGCGCCTCGCCGATCTGCGTGATCTGCTCGGGGCGCAGCTGGTACGCGTCGCCGCCCGAGATCACGATGTCCTCCAGCTCGGGCCGCGAGCGGATATAGGCGAAGGTCTTCTCCCAGCGCTCGGCGTTGACGCGCAGCTGGAACTTCTCGACCTCTTCGGTGTCGATGCCGACCGCGTAGCTTCGCGTGCAGAAGCGGCAATAGACCGGGCAGGTGTCGAGGGCCAGAAACAGCGCCTTGTCGACGTAGCGATGGGTCAGCCCGGGGACCGGCATGTCGGCGCGCTCGTGCAGCGAGTCCAGGTCGAGGCGCGGGTGGTCGGGCAGCAGGCGCGACCCCAGCGGGATGAACTGCGTCCGCAGCGGGTCGTCGTAAGGGTTGCTCCAGTCGATCAGCGACAGCACGTACGGCGACACCCGCACCGACATGGGCGCTCGCTCGAACCCGCGCTGCGCGTCGGCCACGAAGGCGTCCGAGACCAGCCCGGAGACCACCGCCAGCAGCTTGCCGACGTTGGTCACCGAGTGCTTGGCCTGCCAGTGGTGGTCCAGGAACTCGGCCTCGGACACCTCCGAATAGGCCGGGATCCTCCGCCAGAATTCCCCTCCCGTGAGCTCGCGGTGGGCGAGCGTCGCCGGGTCGACCGGCGGCTTCAGCGCCGGTGGCGGAGCAGCCTCCGCCTGGGCCAGCTCAATCTTGGGGGCCATGACTCTCTTGATCGTAGCGCCGGATCACGCTGACGAGCAACGGGCGCGTCGTTCCCGAGCGCAGGGCCGGCACCAGCCCACCCCGGGGCGTGGCCGCCAGACCGGCCCGATCGGGCGCTTCGTCGGCCGTTCCGAAGACCGACACCTCGTCACCGACCTGTAGGCGTTCGGCGTTCAGCAGGCGCCCGCCCTCGGCCAGCACGAGCGCCATGCCACCTCGTGCTCCCTCCAGCAGGAAGTCGCGCCCCTCGTCCGAGAACCAGCGGCCGTCGGCGTCCTCGACGGTCGCGGCGCGCCAGAGCTCTCGCAGGCCATCGCCGGGAAGCGCCGTCGCCCGGCCCTGCAGCTGGACCGCCTCGCCCACGGCGGCCTGGCCCAGCTCGCTCGCCGGGCCGCCGCCCAGCACCCGCAGGTTGCGGCGCGCCACCCGGATCGCGGAAGCCGTGAGCCGCCCGCTGATCGGCAGCCAGTCGGTGCCGACCACCGCCGCCAGGCTGCGCCACGAGCCGAACCGCTCGAGCCCACGAGCCAGCGGACCGTCCGGATCGCGGGCGACGACATCCAGGAGCAGGGCCCGGGCCCGCTCGACGGCCGCCCGATCCGGCATGCGAGAGCGGCTCAAACGCTCACCCTCGCCTCAGGGCGGCGCCCGCCTAGCCGCGATATACGACGATGCCGCGGGTTGGATCGTACGGGGTCAACGCCACCGTGACCTTGTCGCCGAGGACGACGCGGATCCGGTGCTTGCGCAGCTTTCCGCCGAGGTGCGCGAGCACCTGGTGGCCGTTCTCGAGCTCGATGCGGAAATTTCCAGCAGGCAGCACCTCGATGACGCGCCCCTGAAATTCTATATGCTCTTCGCGACCCATCGGCGGCGGTGACCTTAGTCGCTCCGAGGGACTCGGTCAATGACAGCCTCCCCGAATTCCTCTGCGACGGAACGGGCCCTCACCCGGTACGCCGAAGATCCGCGCGCGATGGTGGGCGGGCACGCCGTGCGCCTGCTCCGTAACGGGGCCGAGGCTTTTCCGGCCTGGCTGGACGCGATCGATCGCGCGCAGCACCGGGTCTCGCTGGAGATGTACATCTTCAGCGACGACGTCATCGGCCGGCGGTTCAGCGAGGCGCTGGCCCGGGCGGCGCAGCGAGGCGTCGAGGTGCGGCTGCTCTACGACTTCGTCGGCTGCCGCGAGACGCCCGCCGCCTTCTTCCAGCGGATGCGCGGCTTCGGCGTGCACGCGGTCGGCTACCACAAGTACCGTTTCTGGCGCCCGCGGCTCTGGACCCTCATCCGGCGCAACCACCGCAAGAACCTGGTGGTCGACGGCCGCATCGCCTTCACCGGCGGCATCAACATCTCGGACGAATGGATGAGTAAAGCCGAGGGGGGCGGCGGCTGGCTGGACGCGGCCGTCCAGGTCGAGGGCCCCTCGGTGGCGCTGATCGAGGCGAGCTTCCTGCGGCTGTGGAACCGGCGCGCGCCGCGGCGCACGCGGCTGGCCCCCGCCACCCTGCCCCGCCCGCCGGCGGCCGGCCTGGTTCCCCTGGCCGTCGTCTGGAACAGCCTGCGGCGGAACCGGTTCGCCATCCGCCGCTGGGCGGTTCATGCCATTCGAGAGAGCCGCGCGCGGGTGTTCCTGGCCAACCCCTACTTCGTCCCCGACGGCGGGGTGCTGCGGGCGCTGCTGCACGCCGCCTCCCGCGGCGTGGACGTGCGGCTGCTGGTCCCGCGGGCCAGCGACGTCCGGCTGCTGGACTATGCCACCCGCGCCGTCTTCCCGCGCCTGCTGGCCGGCGGCGCGCGCATCTTCCGGAGCCCGGTCGTCACCCACACCAAGGCGCTGATGGTGGACGACACGTTCGTCTCGATCGGCAGCTACAACTTCGACCACCGCTCGCTGGCCTACAACCTGGAGCTGGTCGTGAACGCGATCGACCCGACCCACGCCACGGACGTCGGGACGATGCTGATCTCGGACATGGCGACCAGCGAAGAGGTGAAGGCGGACGAGTTCGGGCGCCGTGGCTGGCTCGGGCGGCTGATCGAGCGCGTGGCCTGGGCGCTCCGTCGGTGGCTGTGAGAAAGACGGCCTCAGGCCTCGGGCCTCAGGGCCGCTTCTTGGGGGGCTTCTTGGGCGCCGCTGCTCCGGCGGGCTTCGGTGGCTTCGGGGCCTTGGCCGTCTTCGGGGCCTCCGTGGCGGGAGCGGCCGGCGCGGCGCCTGGGCTCTTTCGGCGCCACAACCCCAGGACGTTGCCGTCGGGGTCGGCGAACAGGGCGACCTCGCCGCCGCCCGCGAAGGGCTGGCTGCGGACCAGCACGCGCCCGCCGGCCGCCTCGACCTCGGCCAGCGTCTTCTCCAGGTCGTCGACGGTCAGGTAGGCGACCGGGCCCGGGGACTGGACCAGGTCGGCGCGCACCCAGCCGCCGCTGGTCCCGCCCGTCCCATTCAGCTTCATGTAGCTGCCGGCGCCGTTCTGCTCGGTCTGCCAATCGAACAGGCGGGCATAGAAGTCGGCCGTGCGGGAGAAGTTGGCGCTCTTGAACTCGATGTGGACGATCTCGACCGGCACGGCGCGACCCTATAGGACAGCAGCGGGAGAGGTCAATGTGCTGATCGCCCGGCTGCCGCGGCCAGCCGGGCGACATTCGGGACCACCACCAATACCGGCACGCGCGCCGCGCGGATCACCCGCTCGTTCTCGTAGCCGAAGAACAGGCGGTGCTGGACCGCGCGGTTCTCGGTCCCGAGGACGACCAGGTCGTAGTTCCCCTTCTCCACCGCCTGCGCGACCGGGCTGGTGCGCGGGTCGTAGGCCAGGTGGATCACGCTCGGCTTGACCTTCGAGGCGCGGAAGACCACGGAGATCCGGCCCAGCTCCTCCTCGCCGGCGGCCGGAGCTTCGGTCGACATATGGGTGCCGCTCACGTCGGCGTAGGCGGCCGCATGGGGGCGGCGCTCGGTCATCACGGCCAGCATCAGCTCGGCTCCGCTCGCCTCCGCGTAGCGCAGCGCCAGCTCGACCGCCACGCGCGAGCCGATGCTGCCGTCGACGGGGACCAGCAGCCGCCGGAACTCTCCGCTCCCCGAAGCCACCCCCTTCATGATCGCCACGTGACAGGGCGCCCCGGCGACCACCTGCTCCACGACGGCCCCGCCGATCGATGGCCCCTCGGCCGAGCCGATGACGAGCACGTCCGACCCCCGGGCCTCCCCGCAGATGGCCGCGGCCACCGCGGGCCCGCGTGCTTTCGCGATCTGCGGTTCGCGGTCGCCGCCGAGGTCCCGGATTGCCTCCATCTGCTCGCTGACCCGGACGGGGGCCCGCTGCGCGAACGACTGGAACACCCGCTGCCACCAGGCCGCTTGCGCCTCCACGTGGATGATCTTGGGCGGCGTGTCGCTGTTCCGGCACAGCTCGAACGCCAGCGGCGCGGCGGCCAGGGCGTTGGGCCCGCCGCCGATCGCCAGCGCGACGCGGATGTGCGTGGGATCGAACGCGCCCGTCGCCTCGCTCGCGGCAATCCGGCGCGCTTCCTCCTCGGTCATGCGAACCCGGGGCATCGTGAGGCGCAGACCCAGCGGCGCCATGAACGAGGTCACGATGGCCATGACCACGATGATCGAGAACATCTGCGGGGTCAGGATCTCGAGTGACAGGCCGATCGTGGCGACCACGATTCCCATGGCCCCACGCGCGTTCATGGCCACCGCGATGGAGGCCCCTTCCCAGAACCGCAGGCCACCCCAGGTGGCCCCCAGCAAGCAGCCGACCAGCTTACCCAGGCAGGCGACGGCGATGACGATCAGCAGCATCCCGCTGCCGCCGAGGTGCCACAGATCGACCCGCAGCCCGACGATCCCGAAGAACACCGGCGCCAGGACTGTGAAGGTGAACGATTCGAGCCGGACCACCGTCTCGCGTCGGATCCGCGGAATCTGGTGCAGGACGATGCCGGCCACGAAGGCGCCAAAGACCGGGTGCACGCCGATCCGTTCGGTCATCGCGGCGCAAAAGAAGGTGACGACGATGATCAGCACCAGGTCCGAGTCGCTCGATTTGAACCGTTCAGAAACGACGCGCATCGCCGCGCGAAGCGCCGGATAGAGAACGAACGCCGCGCCGGCGATGAAGGCGGCCAGCAGGCCGACCGTCATTCCCAGGTCGGACGGGCGCACCGCTCCGTGCACGGCCGCGCCCGAGATCAGCGACAAGATCAGCCAGCCGACCGTGTCGTCCACCACCCCGGCCGAGAGGATCACGAGCCCGATGTTCCGCTTGGTCAGATCCAGATCGACCAGGATCTTGGCGATCACCGGCATGGCGGAGATCGACATGGTCGTCGCCAGAAAGAGGCTGAACATGACGCGGTGGTCGGCGCGCATCAGATAGCCGGCAGGCATCAACTCGCCCAGCCCGAACCCCAGCAGGAACGGCAGCACCATTCCGGTCGCCGACGCGATCAGCGCGGCGCGCCCCAGGTTGCGGAGCAGGCGGAGATCGGTCTCGAGCCCGGTGATCAGCAGCAGCAGGGTCATCCCGACCGTTCCGAAGGCGTCGAGCAGGTGCATCTGCTCGGGCGCGGCCGGAAACAGCCGGCCGTAAAGCTGCGGGGCGTAGTGGCCCAGCAGGCTCGGGCCGAGCGCGATCCCGCTCGCCATCTCACCGACCACGGCGGGCAGGCCCAGGCGCTTGGCCACCTCGGCCCCGAGGCGCGCCACGCCGATCAGCAGCGCCAGCTCCACCAGGAGCAGGAACGCCGCGTGACCGGTGAGGCTGTGCGCCATCACGTGCATGCGCGGCAACCTAACACGTGGGATATGCTGCCCGACGCTGTGTCGCACGCGCACATCGCCCCCGCGGCGGAGGAGATGAACCGGCGCATCCGCTCGCGCGCGCTGGTTCGCATCGTCCCCTACCTGCTGCTGCTCTACTTCATCGCGTATCTCGACCGGGTGAACATCAGCTACGCGGCGCTCGAGATGCGCCGGGCCCTGCCGCTCACCGACGCGCAATATGGCTTCGGGGCCGGGATCTTCTTCGTCGGCTACTTCCTGTTCGAGATCCCGGGCTCGCTGCTGGTCGAGACCTGGAGCGCGCGTGGCTGGATCGCGCGGATCCTGATCGGCTGGGGACTGGTCGCCTGCGCGATGGCGTTCGTCCAGACGCCGCGGCAGTTCTTCTGGCTGCGCTTCCTGCTGGGCGCCGCCGAGGCGGGGTTCTTCCCGGGCGTGCTGGTGTACCTGTCACACTGGTTCCGGGTCGAGGATCGGGCGCGGGCCTTCGCCCTGTTCATGCTGGCGGTTCCGATGTCGAACGTCGTCGGCGCCCCCATCTCGGGACTGCTGCTGGGCGTCCACTGGGGCGGGCTGGCCGGCTGGCGATGGCTCTTCCTGCTCGAGGGGCTGCCGGCCATCGTGCTGGGCGTCGTCACCATCTTCGTTCTGACCGACCGTCCCGCCCAGGCGCGCTGGCTGACCGCGGCCGAGCGCGGCCACCTCGAGGCGGAGCTGGCCGCCGAAGCGGCTGCGACGCCGGTGGCGCCGGGCTGGCGAGCCGGCGCGCGCGCGGTGGCGCGACGGGAGATCTGGCTGCTGGTGCTGGCGTACTTCGGCATCGTGACCACCTCGTACGGGTTCAGCCTCTGGATGCCCACGGTGGTGAAGGGGCTGACGGGGCTCTCGAACCTGCAGGTGACGCTGGTCGCGACCCTCCCCTACATCGCGGGCGGCCTGTGGACCGGCCTGTCCGGCTGGTCGTCGGACCGATCGGGCGAGCGGCGCTGGCACACGATCCTGCCGATGCTTTCGGCCGCCGCCGGGATGGCGCTGGGTGTGGCGACCCGGGCGCCGGGCTGGGGCCTGCTGGCGCTGGCCCTGGTCGGCGGGGGGATCTACGGGTTCATGCCGTCCTTCTGGGCGATGCCTCGCTGGTTCACCTCGGGGGCCGCCGGAGCGGCGGCGGTGGGGCTGATCAACTCCACGGGCTGCCTGGGCGGGTTCGTCGGTCCCTATCTGGTGGGCCGCCTCAAGACCGGGCCGACGGCTTACGGCCCGGCCCTGGCTGCCCTGGGGATCACCGCGACCTTCGCGGCGCTGATGGTGTTTTTCGTGCGGCCGCCTCGCCGGCTCGAAGGTTGAGAGTCACACTTCAGCGCGATGGAGCCCAGAGCGCCGGCCCCGACCCTGCCCAATCCCCTGCGTGAGGGCCTGGTCGCGGAGCGGATCCCCGAACCAGCCACCATGGTCATCTTCGGCGCTTCGGGCGATCTGGCCCGGCGCAAGCTGCTGCCCGCGCTCTACAGCCTGACCCGCGACCGCCTGCTGCCCTCGCGGTTCGCGGTGCTGGGATTCGGGCGGCAGGCGATTGACGACGAGGCCTTCCGTGAAGAGATGCGGCGCGGCTGCGAGGAGTTCGCCCGCCGCCGTCCGCTGGACGCGGCGACCTGGTCGGGGTTCGCGCGAAACCTCTTCTATCAGCAAGGGGCCTACGACGATCCGGCCGCGTTCCAGCGGCTCTCGGCGCGGCTGGCCGAGATCGAGCAGGCGCTGGGGCTGCCCGGCAACCGCGTCTTCTACCTGTCGACGCCGCCGTCGACCTTCGCGCCGGTCATCCGCAGCCTGGGCCAGGCCAGGCTGGCGCCCCGGCCCGAGCCGGGGAAACCGTTCGCGCGGGTCATCATCGAGAAGCCGTTCGGCATCGACCTGGAGACGGCGCGCGCGTTGAACCACCAGGTCCACGAGATCCTGGACGAGCGGCAGATCTACCGCATCGACCACTACCTGGGAAAAGAGACGGTCCAGAACCTGCTGGTGTTCCGGTTCGCCAACGGCATCTTCGAACCGCTCTGGAACAACCACTTCATCGACCACGTCCAGATCACCGGCGCCGAGACGGTCGGCGTCGAGGGGCGCGGCGGCTACTTCGAGCAGGCCGGCATCCTGCGGGACATGGTGCAGAACCACCTGCTCCAGGTGCTGAGCCTGGCCGCCATGGAGCCCCCCGTCGCCTTCGAGGCGGACGGCGTCCGGGACGAGAAGCTCAAGGTTTTGAAGGCCCTGCGCCACATTCCTTCAAGTGATTTCGACCGTCAGGTCATCCGCGCCCAGTACGCGGCCGGATCGATCGGCGGGCGCGCCGTCCCGGCGTATCGTTCGGAGCCGGGCGTCGACGCGCACTCGACGACCGAGACTTACGTCGCGCTCAAGATCTTCATCGACTCGTGGCGCTGGGCCGGGGTCCCGTTCTACCTGCGGTCGGGCAAGCGCCTGCCGAAGCGCGCCACGGAGATCGCGATCCACTTCAAGGAGGCGCCCCACCTGCTGTTCGGCCGGCGCGCCGAGACGATCCGGCCCAACGTCCTGAGCATCCGGATCCAGCCGGACGAGGGGATCGCGCTCAACTTCGGCTCCAAGCTTCCCGGCCCGGCCATGGAGGTGGCCCCGGTGAGCATGGAGTTCCGTTACGGCACGTCGTTCGGCGTGGAGCCGCCCGAGGCGTACGAGCGGCTGCTGCTCGATTGCCTGCTGGGCGACGGCACGCTCTTCACGCGCGCGGACGAGGTCGAGGCGAGCTGGACCTGGGTGTCGCGCATCCACAAGCGCTGGGCCGAGGAGACCGCCGCGGGTGACACGAACCTGCCCACCTACCCCGCCGGCACCTGGGGCCCGGAGGAGGCCGACCGCATGCTGGCCGCCGACGGCCGGGCCTGGAGGCTGCCGTGAGCGAGGCCGAGCGCGCCCGCGCCAACTTCGAGCGCTTTGCGCGCGGCGAGCCGATCGCCGTCGAGGTCGGCGAGATCGAGCGCGAGCTGGGGTCGCTCTGGCAGCAGGCCAGCCAGGCGGGCGGATCGGTCGTGTCGCGGGCCGTGCTCTGGAACCTGGTCGTTCCGACCCGCGGCCAGGCCGGCCTGGAGAAGACCAAGGCGCTCTGCGACGCGCTGGCGCCGGTGGTGCCGGTGCGGGCCATCGCGCTGTGCATCGACGACGCCTCGGGCGGCAGCGCGCTCACGGCCACCATCGACAGCAACGTGGTCTCGCAGCCCGGCGGCGGCCGCGTCGTCTGCTGCGAGGAGATCTCGCTGGTCGGCCCGCCCGGCACGGAGGCTCACTTCGGCGCGATCGTGCGCGCGCTGCAGGTGCCCGGCGTGCGGACCGCGACGCTCTGGATGGACGCGGCGATGCCCTCGGCCCTGCTGGCCAGGGAGCTGCTGCCCGCGACCCGCCGGCTGATCGTCGACACCGCCAGCTGCGGCCGGCCGATCCAGCTGCGCGACCTCGAGGCGCTGGCGACGCGCGCCTACCCGCGCCCGGTCGCCGACCTCGGCTGGCTGCGGCTCGAGAGCTTCCGGCTGCTGTTCGCGGGGCTCTTCGATCCCCCGGTGGGCGGCGGCCCGCTGCGCCACGCCTCGCGGCTGACCGTGCGTTATCGCGCGGGCGGCGACGTGAGCGCCCTGCTGGCCGTGGCCTGGCTGGGGCTACTCCTCGACTGGAAGCCCACCCGCGCGGCCGAGACCTCCGACGGCGGCCTGCGCTTCGACTTCGAACGCGACGACCAGGGGCAGGTTCAGGCCTTTCTGAGCCCCAGCGGCGCCGCTTGCGACCGCAGCGCCATCCTGGCCATCGAGCTGGTGAACGGCCGCGACGAGTACGCCGTCATCCGGACCGCCGTCGACCAGGCCGAGGTGCGCCTGCCCATCGCGCCGCCGCGGACGGTGAAGCTGGACGCCGCCTCCGACGCCGAGTTGGTCGTCGCCGCGCTGGGCCCGCGCGGCCGCGATCCCCTGTTTGCCCGCAGCCTCACCTACGCCGCGCGCCTCTGGTCCCTCGAGCCTCGCTCGGCCGGCAGCCGGCGCTAGCGGCGCGCCCAGTGACCGCCTCCTGCGCTTGCGCGCCTGGCGAAGGCATCACGGTGCGCGGTTCCCGCGCTTGGCGCGCCGCAGGCGATGGTGTCGGCTGCCGATATGATGCTGGACCGCCAAGATGGGGGCGCCGACCTCGGCGGCATGACGCTGGGCGACCCGATCGCGATGCGCCGTCCTGCCGCCCTGACGCTCGCGGTCTTCAGTGGCGCGGAGCCGGTGGGGGCGCGGCGAGCGCGCGGTAGGCGGCCGTGACGTCGGCGAGCGGTCGGAGGGCGCCCGCGGCGTCACGGCGCAGGTCGGTGCCGGTGGCGGTCGCCAGCGCGTTCACGGCGAGCAACTGGGTCCGCTCGGAGGGCGCCTGCAGAAACGGGGTCAGCGAGGGGACGACGGGGCGGGTGGCCAGCACCGCGCCCAGCTCGAGCAAGCCGTCGTTCAGGAAGCGGGGACGCGGGCCGTCGCTGTCGAGCAGGCGCTGGAAGGCGGCGCGATCGGGCTCCTCGACGGGCGCTGGCCGCAGAGGGCCGCCGGCAAGCTCCCACAGCGCTTCCCAGGCGACCTCCAGGGGCACCCGCGCGGCGGCGTGCGTGCTGTCGACGTATCCGTCCCAGCGCCGCGTCGAGCTCACACCGCCCGTCCCCGTCAGGCGGATCTCCAGGGCCTCGTCGTGCGTCGTGGCGCGGGCTGAAATCGTCTGCACGGCGCCCGGAACCGGCGGCGGCAGGGCGACGTGGATCGTGGACGCGAGCGCCGCACTGGCGAAAGCCAGCGCGTGCTGGATGGCCTCGGCGCGCGGCCGGGCGGTCGCCCGGGTGACCTTGGGCGGTGGACCAGACAGCGTCGGCGCAGCCGCCGGCTTGAGGCGCAGCGCGCGCGCTTCGCCAGCGCCGGTCAGCTCCAGCACGTTCACGAAGCCGCCGTGACCGTGCGCGGACAGCGCCGTGACCTGGCGCGGCTCGGACACCGCCGGGCAGCCGAAGGTGATCTCGATCCGTACGCCGGGCGTGGACTCGATGTCGCGGACCTTCTTTCTCAGCGCGCTCGCCACCGCCGCCTCCAGCGCGGCGTCGTGGGCGCAGCCGCCGCCAGCCGGCTCGGCCCGCGCGCCCCCGGAAACGCCGGCCGCCACCAGAGCCCCGATGAGCAGTGGCAACGCCGCCCGGCGGGGGGCGGCCCGGATCAAGGCCAATTCACCTGGTTGCTGTTGTGCTCCCACCCATGAACCTTGTTCAGCCAGAGCTTTTGCTGCGCGTCGTCCTGGCCGTGGTCGGTGTCGTCGTCGTAGGCCTGCCCGATCGCCAGGGCGCGGTCGTTCTTGGCCTGGATGAGATCCTGGGCGCTTTGCTGGACCTCGTCCGAGCTCGACCCGGTGACGTTGGCGAGCTCGGCGTCGAGCTCCCGGCCCACCAGCGTGGCGATGACCCAGTGGAGCCGCTCATGGTTCAACAACGCCGCCGATTTCTGTCCGCTCACCACCCAGGTGTCCCCGGAGACCAGCGCCACGGTCACCGCGAAGCGGGAGAGCTTGTACCCACCGTCGTCGCTCCCCGTGTAGCTGAAGCTGGCGGTGATGTCATAGCCGGTCTGGGCTTGGTTGCCGTCCGGCGACGTCTGCACCACCGTGAAGTGGGTCCAGGTCAGGCCGTGGGGCAGCGGCATGAAACTTATGCTCATCCGTATCCTCCGCCTGCGAAACGACCGGCGGCAGCGGGTATTCCCCCCCCCCCTCGGATCACCACTTGCGGTAAGGCAGGAACTTGCCGTGCATCCGCACCTCGACGCGGTCGCCCTTGGGGTCGGCGATCCGGTCGACGTACATCTCGAAGTCGATCGCGCTCATGATGCCGTCGCCGAACTTCTCGTGAATCAGCTCCTTCAAGGTCGTCCCGTAGACCTGGACGACCTCGTGGAACCGGTAGATCAGGGGATCGGTCGGGACGGTCGCGCCGAGCGATCCCTTGGACGGCGGCACCTGCAGCCAGGCGATCTCCTCGGGGCCCAGGGCCAGGACCTTCCCGACCGCGGAGGCCTCCTGGGCGCCCATGGCCTGCTGTCCCAGCAGCGCCGAGGTGGTCCACACTTCGCTCCGCCCGCAAGCGTCCGCCAGCGCCTTCCAGGTCAGGTTCTTCGACAGCTTGGCGGCGATCACCTTCTCGACGACGTCGGCTCGGTTCATCGGGCCAGCTTACCTCAGGCGATGGCGGCCGACTCGGGCTCGATGGCGTCGGGGTAGGCCTCCATCCCCATCTCGGCGATGTCCAGGCCAGCGTGCTCGTCCTCGGCGCTCACGCGCAGCCCCATCAGACGTTTGAGCGCGTACCACACCGCCAGCGAGCTGACGAACGCGAAGAGGCCGACCGTGGCGACGGCCTCGGCCTGCACGCCGAGCTGCGCGAGTCCACCGCCGCGGAGCAGGCCGTCGCGCGAGAGGCCCGCGTAGCCCTTGACGCCGAACACCCCGACCCAGAGGGTGCCGAGGACGCCGTGCACGAGGTGCACCGAGGTCGCGCCCACGGGATCGTCCAGGCGCAGGCGGTCGAACAGCGGGACGGCCTCGGTGACCGTCACGCCGGCCACGATGCCGATGACCAGCGCCGCGCCCGGGGTCACGAAGGCGCAGGGCGCGGTGATCGAGACCAGCCCCGCCAGGCAGCCGTTCACGGTCAGGGAGAAGTCGGGCTTCCCGTTGCGGCGCCAGGCGTAGAGGGTGGCGACCAGGGTGCTGGCGGCGGACGAGAGGGCCGTCGTCACCGCGATGCGCGAGATGGCCTCGGGGTCGACGCTCATCGTCGATCCCGGGTTGAACCCGAACCAGCCGAGCCAGAGGATCATGCCGCCCAGGAAGACGTAGCCCATGTTGTGGCCGGGGATCGTGGTCGGCTTGCGGCCGACCGGGTAGCGGCCCAGGCGCGGGCCGAGCGCGATGATCCCCGCCAGCGCGGCCCAGCCGCCCACGCTGTGGACCACCGTAGATCCCGAGAAGTCCTTCATCCCCGCCCGCGCCAGGAAGCCGCCTCCCCAGACCCAGTGCCCCGCGATCGGATAGATGACGGCGGTCAGGACCAGCGAGAACACCAGGAACGAGCTGTACTTCATCCGCTCGTTGACCGAGCCCGAGACGATCGTGGCGGACGTTCCGCAGAACACCAGCTCGAAGAAGAACTTGGCGAGCAGCGGGACCCCCGCCCAGCCGAGCGATCCGAAGATCCCCTGGTAGGCGCCGCCGCTGGCCGGGCTGTTGTCGGCGCCGGTCAGCAGCAAGCCGCCCGACGAGCCCAGGAAGCCGCCGTCGGAGAACATGAGCCCGAAGCCGACCGCGAAGAACCCCAGCGTCGAGATCGCGAAGACGACGAAGTTCTTGGACAGGATCATGGTGGCGTTCTTCTTGCGACACAGCCCGGCCTCGACCAGCCCGAAGCCGGCGTTCATGAAAAAGACCAGGAACCCCGTCAGCAGGGTCCAGGCCGTGTCGGCTGCGACTTTCAGCGTTTCTGGCGTCATCTCCCGTCCTCTCGGCGCCCAGAATCACACCTTCCGGGCCCCGGCGGGAGGATCACGCGCTCATCGACGAACGAATCAGCCGCGGTGGGCTCGCACCAGGCCTTTCAGCTTGTCCCAGAGCTGCGCTGCCTCGGCTCCCAGCCAGCGCGCGGCGCGCCCGACCTGGTCGGGCAGATCTCGAAGAGAGTGCCG
>DATJWP010000190.1:0-44557 GCA_035578045.1 Polyangia bacterium
CCACCTGCGCGGCCTGACGGGGCCGGTCGAGCTGGAGGCGGGCCGCGTCTTTTACTTCTACAGGTTCCCGGCCGGCGTGAACGAGGTGGTCCTGTCGATCGATGGGCCGCTGTTGGTCCAGTCGGCGGTTCGTTCGGTCCCGGACAGCCGCGTCATCGTCACGGATCCGCGCGGCTTCGAATGGTTCCAGCCCAGCCCTACGGCGCCCTTCTCGATCCGGCCGCCCGCCGAGCATGCCAGCGCCCACAGCGGCTGGGGCGGCGCCACCGGCGCGGCCTGGCTGGATCGGGCGACCGCGCAGAGGGTGGAAATGCCGGTCGGCTCGACCCTGGCCGCCTGGGCATCGGCAACTCCGACCGGCATGGGCGCCTGGCAGGTCCTGCTGCTCCGAACGGCGTGGAGCATGGCAGGCCGCGAGCGCGCGCTCCTGCGCCAGGTCACCCTGACCGCGACGAGCCTGCTGATCGCGATCGGCATCCTGGGCATCCTGATCCGGCGGCAACAGCGCTATTCGACGGCGCTCGCCGAGCGACTGCGCAGCGCCGAGGCGCTGCGATCGCTGGAACGGCAGCTGATCAGCGCCGAGAAGCTGGCGACCACCGGCGTGCTGGCCGCCGGGATCGCGCACGAGGTCGGGACCCCGCTGGGGATCATCCGGGCGCGCGCCGAGCTGCTGCTGGACGACATCGATCGGAGCGACAACCGGCGGGCGCTGGAGGCAATCGTTCAGCAGATCGATCGGATCTCCTCGACGATCCGTCAGGTGCTCGACTTCTCGCGGGTGCAACCGGTCGAGCTGGGCCAGGTGGACCTCGCGGCGGCCGTACCGCTGGTTCTGGACCTGCTGGGACACCGCCTCAGGCAGCAGGGGGTGGTCGTCGGCGTCGACGTCGCGCCCGGCCTGCCGCCGCTGGCAGCGGATGCCAACCAGCTTCAGCAGGTCCTGATCAACATCCTGCTCAATGCCTGCGACGCCTGCGAGACCGGCGGCCGGATCCAGATCACGGCCCGCCGCTCGGCCGACGGAAAGCGCGCCCGTCTGGAGATTCACGACACCGGCCAGGGGATCCCGCCCGAGCACCTGCTGGCCGTCTTCGATCCGTTCTTCTCGACGAAGAAGCGTGGCGAAGGGACCGGTCTGGGCTTGCCCATCGCCGCCAGCATCATCCGGAACCACGGCGGCGACATCAGCCTGGCCAGCACGCCCGAGCAAGGAACCGCCGTGACGATCACCTGGCCCACCGCCGCAGAGGGGGCACGTGCCTAGAGTCATCGGCCGGGTTCTGGTGATCGACGACGCCATCGAGATGGCGACCGCCGTGGTCGAGTATCTGCGCCGTCACGACTTCGACGCCGAGGCCGCCGACAGCGGCCAGGCCGGGATCGCCCGTTTCAAGGCCCGCCCGGCCGATGCCGTCCTCACCGACCTGCGCATGAAGGGGACCGACGGCCTGGACGTGCTCAGGGCCGTCCGCGAGCTGGATCCGGAGGTCCCGGTGGTGATCATGACGGCTTTCGGTGCCGTCGAGAGCGCGGTCGAGGCCATCCAGCGCGGCGCGTATCACTATGTCACCAAGCCCTTCAAGCTGGACGTGGTTCGCGTGCTGCTGGAACGGGCGATCGGAGAACGCTCCGTCCGGACGGAGAACGTGGCCCTTCGTCGCGCCGTGCGCGACGCGATTCCCGGCGGCAGCCTGGTCGGCCGCAGCCCCGGCATCCGCGCCGTCAACGAGTTGATCCGCCGGGTGGCGGGAACGACCACCCCCATCCTGGTCCTGGGCGAGACCGGCACCGGCAAGGAGCTGGTGGCCCGCGACATCCACGCCGATGGCCCGCGACGTGACGCGCCGTTCGTCGCCGTGAACTGCGCGGCGCTGCCCGAGGCCCTGCTCGAGAGCGAGCTCTTCGGCCACATCCGCGGTTCGTTCACCGGCGCCACCCAGACGCGGCGCGGGCTGTTCGTGGAAGCCAACAGCGGGACGCTGTTCCTGGACGAGATCGGCGACATGCCCCTGGCGCTGCAGGCCAAGCTGCTGCGCGTGCTGGAGACCGGCGAGGTCCGATCGGTCGGCAGCGACGGCTCGCAGAAGACCGACGTGCGAATCATGGCCGCCACGCACCGAGATCTCGTCTCCGACACCCGGGCCGGACGGTTCAGGCAGGACCTCTACTTCCGCCTGAACGTGGTCCCCGTCCGGATTCCGCCGCTCAGGGAGCATACCGACGACATCCCGCTCTTGATCGAGCACTTCCTGCGCAAGAGCGCGGCTCGCTTCCCGCACGCGGCGTCGACGACGTTCACGCCGGAGGCCATGGCGCTGCTGGTCCGCTACGCCTGGCCCGGCAACGTCCGGCAGCTGGAGAATGCCGTCGACCGGTGGTTGATCACCAGCGACAGGCACGAGATCGGGGCGCAGGACGTGCGGGCGCTGATCGCCGAGTGGGACACCCCCGAACACCCGGGGCTCCCCGCCGAGATGCTGCCCCTGCACGACGTCGAGGAGAAGTACATCGCCTGGGTGCTGGACAAGGTGGGCGGCAACAAGACGCGCGCGGCGGAGATCCTCGAGATCGACCCCTCGACCCTCTATCGGCGCGGCCGCCAGCGTCGTGGCTAGGAGGGCGTCGGGGGGACGGCGACATCCTCCTGGTCAGCTCGGACCGCGGGGCCCCGAGAAGATCAACGAGATGATCGAGATGGGGCGGGCGCGGTAGATCGAAACGAGGGAGGCGACTCGCTCGGCAAGCTCGGACGTGTGCGGTTGAAACGAGAAGAGCCCGTCTGATCGCACGATCAGACCCGCCCGGTTGAGCTGTCGCAACGAGAGCTCCGCCGAGTACACCGAGGACTGGCGCTCGACGCTGACCTGACGGACGGTCCAGGCACGGGGCGCCGTCGCCTGGAGGAGCAGCAGCACGTGCATGGTCTCCAGCCGATCGATGTGCTCGTGAATGAAGTCCGCGATGACCACTGGAACGCACTGTTCTTCGTCAGGCACAACAGGTGCTCCTCCTCGCGGCCAGTACAGCAAGCATCGGGCCAGCGACGGAGAAGCCGGATGGTTCTCACCATCATCGGGGCAACTCCTCAAGCAATCTGCCCGTCAGGCGTGCACATTGCCCGACCACCGTCTCATCGCCCGGGCGACCGACCGGTCCGCTGCACTTCGAGCGTGGGATCGAACAGCTGCCCGGGCTCGTTCGTCCGAAAAGGTCGCCGCGCCGCTGCCGTCCGTCTCCTCCACGGACGAGACCAGGTCGGCGGTCCCCGTGTTGGGATCGATCACGGGCGTCCCCGTGATCCCGATCGAGGGTGCGAGGTCTCGACAGCCGAGGCAGCTGGGATCCCAGCTGCCTCCCGTGATCGAAACGAGCTCGTGCATCGGCAAGGCGAGGCGACAGGGCGGCGGCCGCTGCGCCCGGCGTGGCGTTTTGCCCGCCGTCCGGGCGTTTCGCCCGGGCGCGCTCCGGGTTACGGCAGCTTCGCCAGCAGGACCATCGGTCCCAGGCACATCTCGTCGAGAGTCGTCTCGCCGAGGTGCACGTCCTGCGGCTCGGTGAGCCCCTGCTCCGCCAGCGACTCGGCCACCTTCGGGTTGTCGAGGGTGTTGTCGTAGGTGCAGCGGATGGTCATGACGTCTCCCGGGGAGACGGTTGGAAGCTGCTCGATGGGCGCGTCGTACCGGTACAGGCGCTGCCAGTCGAAGTCCCAGTGGGGGATCGCGAGCAGACACTGATCGGCGCTGGCCCCGGCGGGTGGGTTGGCGTGGTGAACGCTCACCTGCACGGCCGACCCGACGTAGTGCTGGTGGCCGCCGATCGAGAAGATCGGCAGCGTCGCCGGCACGGGCTGCTTCTTGACCGTGGCGGGCACCGTGAACTGCATCGTCTCGGTGTGACCCGACACGCCCGCCGGGATGTCGAAGGCCGGGCCGGACGCGGGATCGTCGGGCCCGGGGAGCAGGCCGTCGCCGGTGCTGTCCACCGCCGCCGAGAAGTTGCCGGGCAGGATCGTGTAGGCGAAGTACTGCGGCAACGTCGAGATGAGGCGCATCTGGAAGTGCGTCTGATCCGAAGGCGGCAACGAGGTCGTCACGTGCGGGTGGTAATGGACCTGCATCACCAGCAGGGTGCCCGGGTCCAGCTGCGCGCCCACGTTCGACGGGTAGTCGGTGGGCAATCCGCCCGGCGCCCACGCCGCCAGCAGCGTCGTCGGCGAGACGTTGGGACCGCCGAAGCAGTCGTAGCTCTGCGTCGCCTGGTCGGTCACCAGCGCCCGGCTGGCGCCCATGGGGTCGGTGAACACCAGGGCGTGGTGGACGACCAGCGGGTTGCCGGGGACCACGAAGCTGCCGTTCAGATAGGTCGTCTGCGTGATCTGCGGGTCCAGCACGAAGCACCGGAACTCGTCGGCCGAGGGGCTGGTCAGCGTCCACGGCGCCGGCGGCGCGAGATCGCCGTTCACGCCCGAAAGCGCGATGGGCTGCGGGGTCAGCGGGGGCGGCGCGTCGGCCGGATTGCCTTCGGGCGCGCCCGCCGCCGACCAGGCCGCCAGGATCGCGATCTGATTGTCGCTCAGCGACGGGTTGTCCTTCCAGGGCAGCGGCGGCGTGCAGTCGGACGTGGACACCGCCCCCCACGGCGGCATGGAGCGCGCCGACGTCTGCGCCGCCATCAGGGCCGCGTAGCCCTGGCTGTCTTCATAGGTCACCAGCGGCATCGGCGCGATCCCGCTGGCGACGTGACACATGTCGCAATGCTGTTGAAGGATCGGCTCGACGTCCTTGTGGAACGTCACGGCCCCGAGCGTGACCGTGGTCGCGCCCGAACCACCCGAGCAGGCCAGGCCCGCCGCCACGAAGATGAATGAACCGACCACGTACCAGAGCAGACGCGCCGTTCGTCCGACCATCGGCTGTTGGGACCCTCCTGCCGTGCGAAAGGATAAACCACGGCGCCGACCGGCATCGAGCATGCTTCCGGGATGACGCCACGATTCCGCTACCCGTCCGACCTGGCCGAGTACGTCCGGGAGAGGTGGCCCGCGCAACGCCCACTCCGGTTGCCGTTCGAGACCTTCTGCCAGGCGCTGTCGGTGGCCTACCACGCGTCCCTCACCTCCGAAGAGACGCGCCCCACCCGGTTCCGGTTGCTCCTGACGCCGCCGGACGATCTGCCGGAGAACGGCGTTCCGAACCAGGGCGTCCTGCGGCTGGCGTTCGACCACCTGCGGGCCGTGACGCCAGAGGAGCTGCGTCAACTGGCTCCGGCGGCGCCCTTCGAGACCTCGCTGATCGGCGCATACCCGTACGACGGCAAGCTGCGGATCTGGGGGATCGCCCACTCCGGCCCGGCCTGGCTGGCGCCCGCCTGGGGTGGGCGCCAGGTGGTCCCCAACTGGACGTACGATCCGATTATCCACGTGAGGGGCCCCGGCCTGGTGGCGGTGCGGTGCGCCGGCAAGCTGGTGGGCGCGCTCGAGCGCGGCGCCCTGGTCGACGGGACGGTGGACGTGTTCGAGTCCGAGTGGCTTCCGGCGCTGTTCGTGCGCGAGCGCGAGGAGATCCAGCGCGAGCACGCCGACCGCCAGGCCCGGGTGGCGTCACCGACGGCCGTCAGCCAGCAGCTGATCGGGCGGGTCACGCAGCACATGCTCCGCCGCGCCATCCAGCTGGTGCTGGGCTCGCGCCACGGCGGCCTCCTGCTGGTGGTCGACGCCCCCAAAGGCGCGCCGCCCGCGTCGCTGGCGGGACTGAACGTCAAGTACCGGTTCGATCAGAGCGAGCCGCCGCGCCGCTACCGGACGCTGCTGTTCCAGCTGCTGGACGGGCTGGCGGCCAGCACCAGCAGCCCGCAAGTCGACTGGCCCGACTTCGCCCGCGACACCAGCCCGGAGCTGGAGAAGCTGGAGCAGGCGATCTTCGAGATCAGCCGGGTCTTCGCCAGCCTGGCCGCCATCGACGGCGCCGTGGTCCTGGACAAGCGGTGGGCCGTGATCGGATTCGGCGCCGAGGTGTCGAGCGAGATTCCGCCGCCGACCCGGATCTGGCGGGCCCTGGACACCGAAGCCAAGCAGCGCGAAGAGAGCTCGACCGACGACGTCGGCACGCGCCACCGCGCCGCCTACCGCTTCGTCCGCCAGCACCCGACCGGACTTGCCGTGGTGGTCTCAGCCGACGGCGGCGTATCCGTCGTCGCCAACCGCGACGGCGAGGTGGTCTCGTGGGAGCAGACCGTGAGCCGCTGAGCGGAACCGACTCAGGTCGGCACCTTGGCGGCCAGGAAGTCGACCTGCTCGATCGACGGGGGCTGGGCGAGCAGCTCGGGCGCCTTGGCCATCAACGCAGCCGCGATCGGTCCCTTGAGGTGAGCCTGACGGCCGCCGTCGCTGGGAAACGCGTCGAAGATCCCGAAGGTCGACGGGCCGAGCTTCAGGGCGAACCAGACGGTCGTCTCGCCCTCTGCCTGGGCCAGCGGCAGCGCGCCCTTCAGGAACTCCGCCAGCGCGGCTTCCTTGCCCGGCTTGGCCTGCAACATCACCCAGAGACCGACGCGCACCATGGGGGACCTCCTTGCGTTCCGCTTCTTGTGGGGCCGACAACGTCCCTGCGCAAGGGGACCCGGACGGGTGGGTTCTGGCGTGTGTTAGGTTGCCGGCGTGGCCGTCGAGCTCCGTTCCGACACCTTCACGCGGCCGACGGCCGCCATGCGCGCGGCGATGGCGAGCGCCGAGGTCGGCGACGACGTCTGGGGCGAGGACCCGACGGCCGCTGCGCTCGAGCGGCGGGCTGCCGACATCCTCGGCAAGGAAGCCGCCCTGTTCGTCCCGAGCGGCACGATGGCCAACCAGATCGCCCTCTTGCTGCACTGCCGCCCGGGCGACGACGTGATCGTGGGGCGTGGCTCGCACACGCGGCTCTATGAATCGGGCGCCGGCGCGGCCTGGGCCGGCGTCCAGTTCACCGAGATCGGATCGACCGACGGCACCTTCGACGCGGCCGCGCTCGACGAGGCCTGCCTGCCCCCCGATCGGAATCTGCCGCGAACCCGCCTGGTCGCCCTCGAGAACACGCACAACCGTGGCGGTGGGCGGGTCTGGCCCGCGGGACACCTGGCCGCGGTGGTGGCCGAAGCGCGGGCGCGGGGCCTGGCCCTGCACCTGGACGGAGCCCGCATCTGGAACGCCGCCGTCGCCACGGGCCGGGCCGAGCGGGAGCTGGCCGCCCCGTTCGACACGGTGTCGGCCTGCTTCTCGAAGGGTCTCGGCGCGCCGGTCGGGTCGGCGCTCGCCGGCTCGGCCGAGGCGATCGAGCGCGCGCGCCGCTTCCGCAAGATGCTGGGCGGCGGGATGCGCCAGGCCGGCATCCTCTGCGCCGCCGCGCTCCACGCCCTGGAACACCACCGCGCCCGGCTCGCCGACGATCACGCCAGTGCCCGCCGGCTGGCCGAGGGCCTGGCGCGCCTCCCGGGGATCCGGATCGATCCCGCGACCGTCCAGACGAACATCGTGATCTTCGAGCTCGAACGCGTGACCGCCGCGGAGCTGGCGAAGCGGGCCGAAGCGGCCGGCGTGCGCGTCGCGCCCATCGCGCCCCGCCGCCTGCGCGCCGTCACCCACCTGGACGTCGACACCGCCGGCATCGACCTGGCGCTCGCGGCGATCGGCGAGGCCCTTCGGACCTGAACCGACCCGGCTCAGCCAGTTCAAGGGCCGAGGATGGCGCGCTTGAAGTCGGAGGTCGTGTTGCGGGTTGGATAGGGTGCCGCCGGGACGGGGACGCCCAGGTGCTTGCAGAGCGGCTCCCAGCCGTCGCCGAGGTTGTGCACCAGCAGCCGCGACGGCGGGATGGTGGCCTTCACCGCCGCGACGTTGGCTTCGTACTTGGCGATGGCGTGCCCGCGGTCGCCGGGGCGGCCGCCGAACACCTGGTCGCGCACCAGCGTGATCCCCAGCGACGCCATGTCCGTGCTCTTGGCGATGCCCTGGACGATCGTCTTCTCGAAGCTCTCCCACCAGCTCTCGGGCGGACGGTAGGTCAGGACCACCTTGGCGTCCGGATAGGCTTGGATCAGCTGAGGCCAGTAATGGGCCGAGGGCCAGTCGACGCAAGACTGGTAACCGCCGAACAGGGCCTCCCAGCCGGCGTTCTCGCCCTGGACCAGCGCTCGCCACAGGCGTTTCTGCTCATCGCTGGCGTTGACCTCCAGCATGTGGTGACAGGGGCCGAACCCCAGCACGTTCAGCGCCTCGCGCATCGAATCCGTGCCGGTGCGCCCAAAGCCCGTCCCGATCACCTTCAGCGGCATGCAACTACTTTAGCCGGATTCGACGGTCCCGGCGCAAAAGCAGCAGCAACACGACGGCAGCCAGAGCAAATAGCGAGGTCGGCGTCCCGCCTCCCACGGCGCAGCCGCCGGCAGCGGGGCCTGCCGCGGCCGGGGCCGGATTGGACAGCGGCAGCGGGCTTCCGGTGGTCCCCTCCGTCGGGCCGGGCAGAGCTGCCGTTCCCGCGCAGGGGGGACCCGTGACCGGGGCGACCGGCCCGGTCCAGTCGCTGTCCAGGCTCAAGCGAACCTCTTCCACCCAGTAGGTGCGCGCCGGGTCGCCCGACGCCGCGTCGACCAGCTGGTAGGAGTACCCGCCGCCGCGCGAGATCCCCATGGCGGGCACCAGATCGTCGTTCAGGCGCACCCGTTGCCCGCCCGCTTCCCGGTAGACGTTGAAGCCCAGGGCATCAATCTCGAACCCGGTCTGCCAGGCGACCACCGTCCCCGAGCAGCCCTCGGTCGCCACCAGCGAGACGATCGCGGCCTCCGTGCTCGAGTTGGTGGTGACCTCGCCGGCCGCGCCGGTGGTGTAGGCGATGAACGTGGATGGCGACGACTGGCTGTTGTAGTCGGTCGTGATCCAGTCGATCGACCGCGCCACGTTCGAAGCGCGCAGCTCGTCGAACGTCGCCGCCAGGTACTCGTTGGCGTTGCTGGAGTAGTTGTCCTGGACCCACCGCCCCTCGCGCCCGAGGTTGCGCGTGTCGCTGGAGATCGGGCCCGAGCTGACGGCGGCTGCGCCGACCAAAGTCGTGTTGTCGTAGAGCCGCATGGTCGTCCCGCTCCGGGTGACCGTCACCAGGTGCCAGTTGCCGTCGTTGAAGGACGTCGCGGTTTCGACCACGTCCGCCTGACCACCGTGGTTGTCGTCGCGGACCAACGCCATCAGGTCGTTCGCGGTGTTCGTGGCCCCGTCCATCCCCACCATCACGTCCATGACCTGGTTGCTGTTGGTGCTCGAGCGCAGCGAGAGGACGGCGCCGTAGGCGTCGCTGGTCTGGACCCACTCCGAGTAGGTGAAGTCGCTCCCGTCGCTGACGTTCAGCGCCGTTCCGGAGTTGAACGAGACGTAGCCGGTCGATCCGTCGGTCGCCACGCCCGACCCGATCTCACCCGCGGCCGCGGTGGCGCCGCTGGAGGTGCCGTTGCTGGCGTTGGCCGTCGAGTCGGTCATCTGCGGCGCCATGCCCGTCGGGTCCTGGCCCAGGTGCCAGACGCCGGTGAAGCTCGCGTCCCAGGCGTAGGGGATTCGCTGGGTGCTGGCCGTGATGGCCGCGTTTCCGAACAGCATCTCGAACGTGGTGTCCGAGCTGCTGGTCTGGGCATTGATCGACGGGATGTTCACCCAGGCGATGAGCTGCCCGGTGGTGCCGTCGTACTTTTCCACCTCGTGCGAAAACGTGCAGGCGGTCGTCCCGCCGCAGGTCGTCGAGTCGATGCCGCGGAAGATGATGTCGTAGCCGTTGGCGTTCTGGACCCGCCCGCCGTTGGCGGCCGTCTTCAGGCTGGTGTCGGTCACGCTGAACAGCATGGTGTAGTTGCTCAACGTGGTCGGACCGGACGGCGTCCCCACCTTGGTCCGGTCGATCGTGATGGTCTTGTAGTAGCCAAACCTGGCGGTCACGCAGGCGCTGGGCGAGCCGCTGCAGTAATAGCCGCTCTCGACCGTGCAGGTGCTGCTGCACCCGTCGCCGTTGGCCGTGCCGCCGTCGTCGCACTGTTCGCCGCCGGCCACGATGCCGTCGGCGCACACGGTCGAGCAGACGCTGGGCATCGTCCCCATGCAGGAATAGCCGGACTCGACCGTGCAGGTGCTGCTGCACCCGTCACCGTTGATGTTGTTGCCGTCGTCGCAGCCCTCGCCCGCGATCACGGTGCCGTCGCCGCAGGCCGCCGGCGCCTCACCCCCCAGCGAGTACGTCGACGACGGAGACTTCATGGTCCGGTAGTCGGTGACGATCCAGTCACTCGAGCGCAGCGCGTTCGAGATGCGGTACTCGTCGAAGGACGCCGCCAGATACTGATCGTCCGTGTTGCCGTAGTTGGACTGGACCCAGTTCCCTTCTCGCCCGATGTTCTGGTAGTTCCCCGAGCCACTGGTGGTGATGGTGCTGCTGGCCCCCGCGTTGGTCGACGACCCGATCGAGGCTCCGTCCACGTAGACCTGAATGGTGCCGCTGGTGCGCGTGACCGCGAAGTGGTGCCAGCTGCTGTCGTTGAGGGCCGTCGCGCCCGTCACCTCGGCGTAGGTGGCGCCCGAGTCGTCGCGGACGAGCACGGCCATCTGCCCGGCGATGTTGGCGATCCCGTCATACCCGAGGGCGATGTCGATGACCGGGCTTCCACCGGCGTTGCGCTGCGAGAACAGCGGACCGTAGGCATCCGCGGTGTTGAACCAGCCTTCGTAGGTGAAGGTGTCCGTCGAGGCCCAGTCGAACGTGGTCGCGTTGTAGTCCAGGTACCCGGTCCCAGTCGTCCCGCTGGTGCTGAGGGCGGACCCGATCAACCCGGTCGCGGTGGCGGGTGTGGGCGAGCCGTTGAACGACGCGCTGGCCCCCGTCGACGTCGAGTCGCTGGCCGGGCTGCTGGTCTGGTTCATGTGCCAGACGCCCTTGAAGTTCGTCTCCCACGTGCCGTTCACGTTCTGGGTCGGCGACGAGATCGTGGCATCGCCGTACTCGACGACGATGGTCTGGTTCGACGAGGCCGAGACGGTGTTGAGCGCCGGAATCTCGACCCAGGCGACCACGTGCCCGTTCGTGGCCGTATAGGACTCGATCTCGTAGTTGAACGTGCACGACGACGGGCCGCCGCAGGTGGTGGTGTCCTGGCCGACGAACGCGATGTCGTAGCCGCTGGCGTTCTGCACGTGCCCGCCGTTCGCGGCGGTCTTCAGGTTGGCGCTGGTGATGTCGAGCAGCAGCGGGTAGTTCGACAGCGTGGTCGGCGCGCCGGAGTTGCCGACCCGCGTCCGATCCAGCGTGATGTCCATGCGATAGCCGTACGCGGCCTGGGCGCGCGCGCCGGCCCCCACCGCCAGGAACAGCGTCAGACCCGCCAGAAACTGGCGGCGGCGGCGGGCCGCCAGCGCCAGGATCCCCAGCAGGACAAGACCGGCTGCCTCGCGCTCTCGGGTGGCGCCGCCGGCCGCCGCGCAGTCGCATCCGCCGCCGCTGGCCGGGGGCAAGCGGTCTGCATCGGCCGCCGCATCGGCCCCGGTCGAGCCGCCGGTCCCGGGCGCGCCGCCGGTCCCGGGCGCCCCACCGGTCCCGGGCGCCCCACCGGTCGCCGGCGCACCGCCGGTGGCGGGTGTGCCGCCGCTCCCCGGCGCCCCGCCCGTCGCGGGCGCGCCGCCGCTTCCGGCCGCGCCGCCGATCCCGGGCGCCCCACCGTCCACGCTGCCTGCATCGCGCGCGGAGCCCGCATCGGCCGGCGCGCCGGCATCGGCGGAGGCGGGAAAGGCGGGCGACCCCAGCAGCGTGGGGTCACCGAACAGCAACCAGGTTCGACGAGAGTCCAGGTCGCTGATGGCGCCCTTGGCGGCCACGGCGGCCTCACCCAGTGACTCGGGTCCGATCCCCATCATGAACTCCTGATCGTAGGCGGGTTGTGGATCGAAATCGGCAAGCGTGGACGATGCCCACACCGCCACGGCCCCACCCGGCGACTCCAGCAGCGACTCGGCCATGCTGGTCGTGTAGAGGTCGTGGAAGAAGCCGTTCAGGCAATTCATGACGACGTAGATCGACGGGTGCGCGTTGGTCAGCGCCCCGGCCTGGGTGCCGTCGAGCAGGCCGTCCCAGACCGCAACTGACCCGTGACCGACGTAATTCACCAGGAACGGGCCGGCGTTCAGCTTGTCGACCAGCGCCGCCGAGGTCGCGGTCGGATCGTCCCGTCGAAACTGCTCGACCGGCATCCGGCCGGACACCCGGGCGGCTGCCTGCGCGCTGGCGCCGGTGAAATCCAGACCCGACTCGTCGCTGTCGCTGACGAACAGCGCCCCCCGGCCGGCGTCCCCGATCCCCGCGTAGGTCAGGGTCTTGGCGACGACCGCCGCGGCCTGATCGGCGGTTCGCACCGGCCACCGCCCGACGGCCAGCTCTGGCACGCCGTCCAGATCGGCGTCCACGAACCAGTCGTCGGACGCCGTCTCCATGGTCGCCGTGTCGATGAGGCGCGTGGGCAGGTAGTCGAAATCGCCCAGGCCCAGGAAGTTGCGTGGATCGAACGTGGCGTCGCCCACCAGCAGGACGAATCGAGGCGGCACGCGCCAGCCGGCGCGCGCAGCCTGGATGAAGTCGCGGATCGCGTCCGCGCTCTTGTCGCCGAACCCGCGCTCGTCGTACACGTCGGCCAGGTCGACCAGCTGAACGCGCCAGCCGTCGGCCCGGCGGCGCGCCACCAGCGGCTCCAGCGAATCCAGAAAGGCGGCGTTCGACAGGATGAGCAGCTCCCCGTCCAGGGCGTCCGACCAGTGTGAGGGCGCGTCGGCCTGCACCGCGACCGGGGCCAGGACCTGCGCCCCGGTGAGGGCGTACAGCGCGTGGGACGACTGGCCGGTCGGAACGTCCACGATCGCGTGAAACGCGCCGCCGGCTCCGGTGATGGCGGTGACCAGCTGCACCGGGTTGGTCGGATCCGTCACGTCCATGACCCGAACGTCGCCGTCGGCGAACCCGCCGATGTCGACGCGCGCCCCGCCGGGCGCCGTGAAGCCCAGGGTGTCGCCGTCGGCGGTGTAAAGGCGGTCATACGACACCGAAATGCTCTCGGAGGCGGTGTAGTCGGTCGAGGAGGCCGCCGAGAGCGTAACGCTGTTGGCTCCGGCGACCAGACCGGCCGCCTCGAACGAACAGGCGGCCCGCTGTTGGCCGCTGAGCGCGCAGCTCCCCAGCGTGAGCCCGTTCAGCCCGACGCTCACCGCGTGCGCGGTGGCGGTCACTCCTTGCAACGTGACCGTGAGGAACGCCGTCGAGAGCGCGGCCGGGTCCGGAGCCGGAACGGTCACGGTGCTGGTCACGGGGGTGGTGGAAACGGCGGCCCCGAAGAAGTTGCTGCGATCCCCGTTCCGGACCGAGGCGACGTAGATGCTGCGGCCGGCCACCGTCTGGATGAACGGAAAGCTGGCCGGAGCGGGCGACCCGGGCGCCGGCGCGGCCTGAACCGCCACGCGGGCGCCGGCCGACCCGGCCAGCAGCCAGTAGGTGCGCACGTCGGTCCAGGCCGAGTCGCGGCCGACCCCGTAGAACTCGATGCCGTCGCTCGTCACGACGATGGCTTGCTCGACACCGTCGGCGAACAGCTGGAGGGACGCGGGATCGACGTCCGGGCTCAGCCCGGCCGCGACCAGCGCCGGCCGCCCGACACTCACCCACCCCGTCCCCCGGACCAGGATCTTCACCGCCCCGGCCGCCGCCAGCGCTAGCTGCTGGTCGGCGGGGCTGGTGGCCCATGCGGACGGCAGCCGGCCGGCACCGCAAACCAGGAGGCCGGCGACCAAAGCAACGCGCGCGGCTTTCCCGCGGACCGAGAGGCCCATGACTCCCAACCCATCGGCAACCCGGGGGATTTCTAGATGGCCCGGCGGGCTTGCCTCACATCTTTGCGGCGCGCGCGCGTTCGATCGCGCTCACCAGCTCGCTCGCGCCATAGGGCTTGGCCAGGAAGCCCTGGAACTCGCCGCGCGCCAGGCGACGCTCGACGGCGATGTCCAGGTACCCGGACGAGATGATGACCGGCACGCGCGAGCCCGCCGCGCGCAAACGGCGCAGAACCTCCGAGCCATCGAGATCGGGCATCGTCATGTCCAGGATGACGACGTCGATGGCCGCGGCGACCCCGGCGGCGGGGACCAGCGCCTCCAGCGCCGTTCGACCGTTGGCCGCCTCGACGACGGTATAGCCCCGCAGCTCGAGGGACCGGCGAAGCTGTCCCCGGACGATCGCCTCGTCGTCGACCAGAAGCACGCGGCAGGGAGGCATCGTCGGGCCCTGTCGCTCGGCGGCCGCGTCCAGGGGCGCGTCGGTGGCGGGCAGCACCACCGAGAAGCGGCTGCCCCGCCCGACCTCGCTCTCGACCAGCACGGCGCCGCCATGAGCGCGCACGATGCCCAGACAGGACGCCAGCCCCAGGCCGTGGCCGTGCTCCTTGGTGGAAAAGAAGGGCTCGAACACGCGACCGCGCGTCGCTTCGTCCATGCCGACCCCCGTGTCCTCGACCTCGACGAGCACCCACCGTCCCGGGCCGACCACGGCGCCCTGGGCATGGTCCCACCGCGCATCGACCTCGGTCACGGACCGCACGCGCACGGTGATCCGCCCCGGGGCCTCGCCCAGGGCGTCCGAAGCATTGGTGAGCAGGTTCATGAGGACCTGGCTCAGGGTGCCCCGATCGCCCAGGACCACGGCCGCCGGGTCGACGGCCAGCTCGAGGTTGGCCTTCTTCGACAGCGTCGCGTCGAGCAGCGAGCGCAGCTCGTGCAGGACGTTCCGTAGGTTGACGTGCTCGCGCCGGCCCAGGTCGCGCTGCCCGGCATAGGCGAGCATCTGGCGCGTGAGCGCCGCGGCCCGCTGGGCCGCCGTCATGATGTCTGCCGCGATCTGCCTGTCCTCATCGCCCGTGGCACGGTCCCGCAAGAGCTCGGCGTTGCCCAGCACCCCCGCCAGGAGATTGTTGAAGTCGTGCGCGATGCCGCCCGCCAGCACACCCAGGCTCTCGAGCCGCTGCGCGCGCTCGACCTGCTGCTCCAGGGCCCGGCGCTCTGCCTCGAGGCGCTGCACCGATCGCATGTCGCGCACGCCCGCCACCCGAACCGGCTGCCCGTCCAGAACCCCGGCGACCACGACGGCCGTCGTGGGAACCAGCTCTCCCGCCGCATCGACGGCGACGACGTCGATGAAGCCGAGCCGATTCTCGCTCACCATCTGCCGCGCCGCCGGCAACGTCGACGGCGCCATGAAGTCGAACACCGAACGCCCGAGCAGCTCGCTGGTGGGCCGCCCCAGCACCCGTTCCGTGTCCCCGCGCGCGTCCAGGATCACCCCGTCACGGCTGAAGATGGTCAGGTCGAACGCCGCGTCGGTCAGCTCGCGAAACCGGGCCTCGCTCTCGCGCAGCAGCGCATGCGTTCGCTCGCGCTCGGTGACGTCGCGGATTGCCCCGATCCGCACCGGCCGCTCGCCGATTCGCCCCTGCTTCGACAGGACCTCCGACCGGAAGCGAGAGCCGTCCTTGCGAACCCCCGTCACCACGTATTCGCCCTGAAAGCCCTTGCGCATGTGGTCCAGAACGCCGGGCACGTCTTCGGGCGCCACGCACATGCGCAGGATGTCTCCGCTCAGCAGCTCCTGGCGGTCATAGCCGTGCATCTCGCACAGCCGATCGTTGACGTCGATGACCTTGCCCTCCGAGTGGATGAGCAACCCCTCGAACGAAGCCGACGACAGAAGGTCGGCCCGCTCGCGCAGGCGCAGCTGCTCGTCGGCGATCTCGCCCAGCAACGCCAGCAGCGCGGCGCGCCGCTCGCCCGGCTCGCTCCGCCCGAGCGCTTCATCGACACGCGTGAGCCAATCCTGGGGGGCCGGCATTGGTGGATCCTCTACTCCTTGGCGCGCACCACGCCGCCATGGTAACGCAGCCCATCGTTCGTCGCAGTCTGCGATTTCATGCATGCCAGAGCCGATTGTGGTGTGATCGCCGGGCGTGGTCAGGAGCGTCACGATCCTGTCTGTCGTCGTGTGGGTCGTGGCGCCGGCCGCAATGAACGGCTGCGCCACCCTGCCCGCTTGCCCGGCCCACGGGGGACCCGTCTGGCGCGAGCTCAGCAGTCCCCACTTCACGCTGCGCACCGACCAGGACGAATCCGACGCCCGCACCACCATCGACCGCCTGGAAGAGGTGCGGGCCGCGATGCTGTCGGCCGTCTGGGCCGCAGCGGGCGATCCGCCCATCCGGACCGAAGCCATCGTGTTGCGCTCGCGACGCGAGTTCGAAGCGTTCCAGGGCGACGCCGCTGCCACCTTCCCGATCGACGGCCTGCGCGCCTCGCTCCCGCCCTTCCCATCGGCCATCGTTCTGGGGGGGACGGACGGCCGGAGCTTCCGCGTTCTGAACCATGAGCTGGCCCACGACATCAGCTACTGGTTCATCCCCATCCAGCCGTCCTGGTACGCCGAAGGTGTGGCGAAGTACCTGGAGACCATCACCGCCGATCGATCCACGGGCGTGACCCAAGTCGGACGTCCGTCGCCCGACCGGGTCGCGGTGCGCCCGATCGACCAGCCCATCGACGCGCGCGCGTTGCTGGACGATCGGTTCTCGACGACCAGGAACCCGAACCTGGAGTGGTTCGAGAGACGGGCCTGGCTGCTGGTGCATTATCTCGTCACCCAGCGGCCCACCGAATTCAACCGGCTGCAGGTGGCGTTGCAAGAGCTGAAGCCCACGCCGGTCGCCTGGGCGCAGGCCCTGCCCGACCTTCCCGTCGACAAGCTGGATCAGGTCCTGGACGACTACGCCCGAAACGACGCCTACCGCGTCGTGCAGAGGCCTTTCGTGTCGGCGCCGCCTGCCGTCGCCAGCCGGGTGATGACCGACGCCGAGGTCCACTCGACGCGCGCGCGGCTGCTGCAGATGATGCCCATGGGCCAACCCGACCCGCAGGCCGTCAAAGGCGAGCTGGCCGAAGCGCGGGCGGCCGACCCCAGCAACGTGGAGGCGCTGGCCTACCAGATCGCCTGGTTCACGGCGCCCGCCGACCGCGCGTCCTGGGCCGGCGAGGCGGCGCGCGTCGCGGCCGCCCACCCCGACGACTGGCGCGCCTGGCTGGCCGTCGACCTCACGGCTTCGTCGGACGCGGCGCGACGGGCGGCCCTGGTCCGCGCGCTGGCGCTGTCCCCCGACCAGCCCGCCGTGCTGGCGCAACTGGCGGTGCTGGATCTGGCCGCGCGCCGCCCCGACCAGGCGCTGCTGTTCGCCGACAAGGGGATGTCGGCCCACGAACAGCTCTGGCTGTTCGTGCTGGTGCGATTGCAGGCCCAAGTCATGCTCGGCCACTGTGCCGAGGCGGCCGGGCTGGCCGACATCGTCCGGGCTCGCGCGCCGGCGGACGTCGCGGAGCGGCTCGATCAGCAGTGGCCGCACCTCCAGGCCACCTGCGCGAAGAAGACCACGACCGACGCCAGCCAGCCGGCGACGGCGCCGCCGCCCCCCAACTAATACTTCGCCACAGTGGTTTTGATCGGTTGGTGAACGGGGTTACCCGCCGGCGCGCTGAAGCCGGTTGTCCATCCGGCTTTCGCGCGGCCGTGCCCCTCTCCGGCCAAGCCTTCGGCTTGGCCACCTCTCCCCGCCTTCGCAGCGAAGGCGGGGAGAGGCGCAGACACCACGTCGGCTCGACCCGTCATCTTCTCTGTGGTGAGGTACGAGCGATGGCGCAGCCGGTCCGCTCGCCCAGCTGGCAGGCTGCGTCGGCCTCGGTCAGGGCCTCCGGCTCTCGTCCCAGATGGTGGAGCGCCCCGGCCAGCTCGAGGTGAGCGCGGGCGTCGCGCGGATGGCGCTTCAGGTAGCTGCGCCACATCGGAGGGATGCGCTGTAGCTGGCCAGCCTGTACGAAGGCGTCGTCCAGGCGAAGGTGGTTGTCCAGGTTGTCGGGCTCGAGCGCGATCGCCCGCTCGAGCGCGGTGATCTGATCGCCCGTCCGACCGTCCCTGCGCGCCTGGCCGGCGTCGGCCGCAAGTCCTTGAGCCGCCCAGGCCAGCCCGGCCTTGCTGACCTTCCTGACGGGATCCAGCTCGCGCAAGAGCGCGAGGTCCCGTCCCTGGCCCGCGTAGTCGCGCCGGCGACCGAGCAGTCGGGCCTGCAGCGCCAGGGCGTCCGTGTCCTGCGGCCTCAGCGCCAGCGCCCGGTTGGCGTCGGCCAGAGCGGCCGCCGGGTCGGTCTTCTCCAGGAGCCGCCCGCGTTCGAGCAGCCCGGTGACCGTCTCACCGAACGAAAGCGCTCGGTTGCAGGTCTGGAGGGCCGCGTCTCGTTGCGCCGGAACGCGCCTGAGGAGATTGCAGCGATCCTCGTCGGCGTAGCCGCCCAGCGTGCGCATCCTCGGGTTCGCCGAACGGCGCGCTGACTCCGCGGCGAAGGCGTCCATCGCCGCGTAGGTCCCGCCCCAGCGCGGACGCAGCGTCAGGATGAAGGCGACCCGGACCTGATAGCAGTCGGGGCACTCTTCCAGGGCCTTGTCGAGCAGCCGGCGGCGGAGCGCCACCGGCGCGCTGTTCGCGCTGGCGATGCGGATGAGGGCCCGGTGCACCGCCAGCAGCGCCGGGTGCATCGCCAGCGCGTCGTCCAGGTCCGGAAAGGCGACGGCGTGTTGCTGGAGCATGCGGCTGAAGTTCTCCGGCGGCGTGTCGCAAGCCCACTTGCCGCCGCGCGCATACCACCCCAGCGATTCGCGGTGGATCCCGCGCGCCGCCAGCGCCATGTATGAATCCGGCTTGGCCGCCACCCATTCATCCAGGAGGTCGTTGAGCGTGGGGTCCGGGTTGCCAAAGGCATCGAGCGCGTCCATCGGCCAGTACTCTTTGTGGGAGTCGGCCTCGAACTGCGCCTGCAGATCATTCATCCACGCTTCCAGCGAGTCGAGCTTCCGCGCGCGCAACAGCCGCAACGGAACCCGCTTGTCGGCCGTCGCTCGCGGATACCCGTCCGCGTCCGTGCCGGGGCTCCCCACGAACCCGGGCTCGACCGCCTCCGCCCCGCGTGCAACCGGGGTCGCGGCACTTGCCAACAGCAACGCCGCGCACCACAGACGCCTCACGCTGACATCGTAACACGAGCGTTAACCGCCCCAGCTCACCCACATCTGACCACTTGCTCACCACTTGGCGAGGGACTTGGTCATCCCGAGCGCCGAATCGAGCGCTCCGCCGGGACTCGACCCGAGAAGCAGGAGTCGGACGCCAGCACCACGGAAGGGGAACGCGTGGTGCTGGCGTCCCCCCAGACGCTGACCGGATTCAATCATCGACAGCCGCCCCAACTTCTGGAGGAGTCGCGACGCAACCAGCCGCCTCGTGAGATCGACCACAGCTTCCCCTGCCGCGACGATCGGCTACGCTCGTAAGCGCAACGGTGGCCTCCCTGTTACACACCCGAGCCTGTCTGTTCTCGCCTTGACGGCCATCGCTCTGGCCGGGTGGAGCGCTCGCGCCGCGAGCGCCGAGTGCCCCCCGTGACCGATCCACGGCCCGGGACGACGACCTGTCGCCTCACAGGCCATCTCGAGGACGGCCGGCAGGTCGCCGCCGCGATCACCTTCCGCGCGACGATGAAGCGGCGACCGGGCTACTGGGCGAACTTGGACAGCAGGCGGATGTACTTGGCCTGGTAGCCGTCGTCGGGCTCGGTCACCGACCACGAGTCGAGCGGCCATTCGTCGTTGAAGTCGAGGTACGACTTCTGGTCCGGTTGGCCCGACGGTGGCGACAGCATCGCGGCGCCGCATGAGTTGCCGCTGCAGCCGTTGGGACAGCAGCCGTCCCAGGTGTAGCTGGGGTTGGGGCCGCCGGTCAGGTATCCAGGCGGCGGGGCGTACTTCGAGACGCCGACGGCGTCCCAGTACGACCCTTTCGCGTACCAGGAGTGGAAGAACCGGGTGACCGACTTGGTGGCGCCGTGGTCCCCCATGTTCGACAGGTAGACGAGCTGCAGCGGGTTCACGCCGTGCAGCCAGTGAACGTAGCGCTCGGCCCCCTTGACGGCGGTGGCGTTGGTCCCCGCATCGATCCCGTACGTGACGACGTCGTAAAGAAGGTTCCCCTGGTCACTCTTGGTCTGGTTGATGCCCCACCAGTACCCGGTCAGATACGCCATGTACGGATCGGGACTGCCGGTCACGGCGCCCAGATTCGCGCTGGTCTGCAGGGATCCCAGGTACTTGGTCTTGATGGCCGACACGACGGAGGCGGTGGCGTTGGGGGCGCGCGTGTACTCGAGCAGCGTCTCCTGCTCCTCGCCGTGCGAGGCGTCGGAATAGCCCGACTTGATCAGGTTGACGGCGCCGTAGTTGGCGTCGAAGAAGTCGCGGTAGCTCGTGGTCCCCGTGGCCTCGAAGAGGTAAAGGGCGGCCTGCAGCTGCTTGATGAGCAACCCATAGGTCTGGGCGTTCATCGCCACCTCCTGGTCACCCGAGGCGACCGTCGGGTTCGACATCGAGTTGTAGAAGAAAACCGCCGGGTTCGCCTGGGCCCAGCTCCAGGCCTTCTGCGCCTGAGCGATCAGGGCGGTCGCATAACCGGGGTAGGCGCTGCTGGCGCCGGCTGCGGCGCCGAACACCACCGCGCCGTAGGCGTAGGCCGCCGCCGCGGTGAGCGACGCTGATGTCGAGGCAGGTCCGTAGAAGCACGGATCGGTGACCGTCGACGGCGCGGTGTTGGCCGAACCGCCAAACACGGGCGCCTCGGCGGCGGGCTCGTCGACCACGCTCAGCACCGACCCGTCGCTCTGCTGCATGCGGCCGATCCAGTCGAGCTCCCACTTCACCTCGTCGAGCAGATCGGCGACCCCGTTGCCCGACTCGGGAATGTTGGTGGCGTCGGTGAAGGCCGACGGTGTCTCGACGTAGGCGTGCATCAGCTCGATGACGTCGCTGGCGCCCCAGTTCGTGTACTTGTTGAAGTCGCCAGCGTCCCACCAGCCGCCGTGCAGGTCCTTGTTCGGCGTCATCTTGCTGTCGTTGTAGAGGTAACACATGCCGGTGTGCGCGGCGCCGTCGACCCAATCGGCGCCCGCGAACTGGGCCGTCTTGGCGAACCCGTCGCGCTGGTAGAACAGCATGCGCACCGCCTGCACCAGCACGTCCTTGTAGACGCCGTCGGAGATGCTGAACAGGTCCGACCGGACGTTCTGCGTCTCGTCGAGGACGAAGTAGCTCCCGGCCGTGGTAACCGACGAGAAATCGAACCACCAGGCCTTGTCGCCCGACGAGCCGTCGGTCGCTCCGCTGTTCCACTGCGCCGGCGCCGCCTCCAGCAGCTTGGCGCCGCTGCCCGCGTCGACCAGCGCGTACTTCGACCCCGGCGTGAACTTCATCGACGCATCGAACCCGGTCTGCGGGTTGCGAATGACCGCAATCTTCTCGTCGGCCGTCCGGTAGCCGAACTGATCGACGACGATGTTGGCGCTGAGCGCCTGCGTCGGGTTCGCGCCGCCGGTTCCCGGAGAGCCGCCGGTTCCCACGGAGGCGCCACTGGCGGACGACCCGCCGCTCGCCGAACCGCCGCTCGCCGAACCGCCGCCCTTCGCGCCGCTACCGCCCGTGGCGCTCTCACCACCCGTGTTGGCGCCGCCGCTTCCTCCGGAACCGCCGCTGGTTCCGGACCCGGATCCACACCCCGCGAGCGCCAGCGTCATCATTCCAGCGGCCAGATAGTGAGCGCGGAACAGAATCGCCATCGCGCCAATTTATCACCGCACGCGCTCCATCCGCGGCGCGCTCCGACGGTAGCCGCATCGACCACATGTAGGAAGCGCGTGTCCGGACTGAAGGCGTCCCGCTCACCAGAGGAACCGCCAACCGCCCGACACTCTGAGCGTGGCGTTGGCGACCAGGCCGGGCGTGACAAAGGAGGGGGAGTAGCTGGCGTACTGGTCGCGAACCGCTGCGCACTGGTTGTTCCCCCCGCAGCCGCCGAACAGATAGCCCGGCGCCACATTCACGAATACCCGCTCGCCGAACGTGAGCGTGAGGTGGGCTTCGATCCCCTCGATGAAGTACGGGAACTGACCGTTGCCGATCCACGGGAACTTGTCGCCGAAGAAGTACTCCGTGCGGGGCGCGTAGTTCACCCCGTACAGGCACGAGCAGACAGGCGGGCAGTCCAAGCTCTGACCGACCGGCGGGGAGGCCCCCCAGCTAACCAGAAACGCTCTCGCACGGGCAGTGACACAACGGCCCTCACGGATGTTCTTTCGCCCAATTCGTACCGGCGGGCACGCCAGACCGGCTCTCGCAACCGGGGCGATATTGTGCGTGTGCCGCGCGAGGCCCCGCTGCCGGGGCAGACCCGGGAATGGAGCGTGCAATGACGTCCCGAAGCCGGGGGTGCTGGTTCGGGCTGCTGCCCGCCGCCGTTCCGTCGTGGTCCCTCCCCGCGCGGGAGACACCGATCGTCTCCACGTGAGGCCGGGTGCGGGGCGGCAACGGAGGGTCTTCGATCTCGGCCGAGGGCTGGTTTCTTGGTCGTGGTCGCAGCCCGGACCATGTTGTCTTGACAACTTGACCGGTTCAGCCGCATCCTGCCGATCGTTGCTCGACCCTGGGTCCCCGATCCCCCTCTACCTTCAGCTCGCCGAGACGCTGTACGGACAGATCCGCGACGGCTCGGTCGCGCCCGGCGATCGGCTGGCGTCGGAGCACGAGCTTGCGGCTCGCTATCGAGTGGGACGCCCGACCGTGCGGCAGGCGACCGGCTCACTCATCCAGCGCGGCCTCGTCGAGCGCCGACGCGGCAGTGGCACGTTCGTGCGGCGCGCGCCCGCCCAGGTGGATCTCTTCTCGCTGGGCGGCACGCTGGCGTCGTTCGAGGCACGAGCCATCCGGGTCGACGCCCGCCTGGTGGGCCGCGCACAGGCCCTGGTGATCGACGAGCCCGGACATCCGATCACCGGCCGGCCAGCGGTGCGCGTCCTGCGCCTGTCGTCCGTCGACCGGCAACCCGTCCTGCTCGAGCGGATCGACTTCGACAGTGGCCGGTTTCCCGGTCTCATTCGCTTGCCCCTGCGCGGACGGGCGCTGTCCCAGGTGATCGAAGCCGAGTACCGCCTGCGGCCGCTGGCCGCCGACCAGACCTTTGGCGTCGACTACCTGGACGATCGCCTGGGCCCGATGCTGGGCGTGAGGTCGGGCGAACCGGTGCTCCGGGTCGAGCGCACCTTGCACTTCGCCGGGATGCCGGCAGCAGTCCATGCGCGCATGCTCTGCCGCCAAGGCCCCTTCCTGTTTTCACAACGGATTGGAGGCTCGCCGCATGCGTGACCGCGGGTACCACGGCCAGTTCGGGGGCGCATTCCTGCCCGAGATCCTGGTCGCCACCTTCGACGAGCTCGAGCTCGCCTTCCGCTCGGCCAAGGCCGACCCGTCGTTCTGGCGCGAGTACGAGCAGCTGATGTCCAGCTACTCCTGCCGGCCGACGCCCATCAGCGCCGCCGAGAACTTGACCCGCCACTTCGGAGGCGCGCGCATCTTCATCAAGCGCGAAGATCTGAACCACACCGGCGCCCACAAGCTGAACAACGTCATCGGTCAGGGACTGCTGGTGAAGCGCATGGGCAAGCGCCGGGTCATCGCCGAGACCGGCGCGGGCCAGCACGGCGTCGCGACGGCCACCATGGCGGCGAAGTTCGGCCTGGACTGCACCATCTACATGGGCGAGGTCGACGTCGCCAGGCAGCGCCCCAACGTGTTCTGGATGGAGCGCCTCGGCGCGAAGGTGGTCCCGGTCACCGAGGGCACGCGCACCTTGAAGGACGCCATCAACGAAGCGTTCCGCGACTGGGTCACCAACATGGACGACACGCACTACGTGCTGGGGACCGCCTGCGGACCACACCCCTTTCCCGAGATGGTCAGCTGGTTCCAATCGATCGTCGGGCGAGAGGCGCGCCGGCAGATCCTGGATGCGGCCGGGCGTCTGCCCAAGCGCGTCTACGCGTGCGTCGGCGGGGGATCGAACGCCATGGGCATCTTCTCGGGGTTCATCGATGACCCGGGGGTCGAGCTGGTCGGGGTCGAAGCCGGTGGCCGGGGCGTCACGACTGGCGCGCATGCGGCCCGGCTCTCCTCACCCGACGCCAGCGTCGGGATCGCGCAGGGATACAAGACCTACTTCCTTCAGGACCGCGACGGCCAGATGAAGGACACCCACAGCGTGGCCGCCGGGCTGGACTATGTGGGCGTCTCGCCGATCCTCGCGCATTACAAGGAGAGCGGACGGGTACGCTTCGAGGCCACCACCGACCAGGAGGTGGTGGCGGCGCTGGCGCTGACGGTGCGACAGGAAGGGATCATCCCTGCCCTCGAGTCATCCCACGCGTTCGCGCAGGCCTTCAAAGAGGCGGCTCTGCTCTCGGCCGACGACGTCATCCTGATCAATCAATCGGGACGCGGCGACAAGGACATCTTCACGGTCGCCGATGCCTTCGACGATCCCTCGTGGCGGGCGTTCATCATCGCCAAGGCGGAGGCGTACCGTGCTCGAGGCTGACATCCGGCGCTGCCGGGAGCGCAAGCCGATCCTGCTCATGACCCACATCGTGCTCGGCTACCCGACCCTCGACGACTCCCGGCGCCTCGTCGAGACCATGATCGAGGCTGGGGTCGACCTGATCGAGCTGCAGATTCCGTTCTCCGAGCCGATCGCCGACGGGCCGGTGATCCTGCACGCGAACCAGCGGGCCCTCGGAGCCGGCGCGACGGTCGGTCGCTGCTTCGAGACCGCCGCCCGCCTGGCGGCCGACGCTCCCATCCCCCTGCTGTTCATGACCTACTGCAACATTCCGTTCGTGATGGGCTTCGAGCGGTTCGCACGGGAGACGCGGTCCGCGGGGATCCGGGGAGCGATCGTGCCCGACCTGCCGCCCGAGGAGGGCGACGGTCTGTTCACCGCGATGGAGCGCGAAGGCGTGGATCCAATCTTCATTTACTCGCCCAGCACGTCCGCGCACCGCATGAAGGCGATCGCCGCCCGGGCTCGTGGGTTCGTCTACTGTGTCGCGCGCAAGGGCGTGACCGGCGCCGACAGCAACTTCGCCTCGCTGGACGCCTACCTGGCGCACTGCCGAGAGGCGACGTCTCTCCCCCTGGCCGTGGGATTCGGCGTCAAGGAGCGGGCGGACGTCGAGCAGCTGGTGGGCAAGGCCGATATTGCGGTCGTGGGCTCGGAGACCATCCGGGTGGTCGAGAGACAGGGGGTGGCTGCCGCCGCTCCCTTCCTGCGAAGCCTGGTCGGCTGACGGACCGCCCAGCCGCCCCCCGATCGACCGACCGGCTGTGGACCCCTGCGTCAGGGACAACTCCGGCGGAGGGCTGCGCCCCAAGACCCGTCACATCTTGCGGGCATACGACCGAACGGCGAGGGGAGCGAACACCGCGACGACGACCGCGCACCCGAGCGCGGCCCAGCCGACGTGCGGCGTGAGCCGGCCGTCGTTCATCAGGTCGCGGCAGGCGTAGATGACCTGAGAGACCGGATTGACCTTCACGAACGCCTGCAGCCAGCCCGGCATCGTCTGCGTGGGCACGAACGCGTTGGACAGGAACGTCAGCGGGAACATGAACATCATCGAGATGCCCTGCACGGCCTGCGCGCTGCGCGCGATGGTGCCGAGCCAGGTGAACACCCACGCCAGCGACCAGCCGGCTGCGACGGTCAACGCCCAGCCGCCCAGTACGCCGGCCAGACCGCCGCCGGGCCGGTAGCCCATCGCGAAGCCAACCAGGATCGTGAGCGTCGCCGCGATTCCGTAGCGCAGCAGGTCCGCGATGGCCGGGCCCGCCAGCGGCGCAATCCGCGCGATCGGCAGCGACTTGAAGCGATCGAAGACGCCCTTGTCCATGTCCTCGCGCAGCTGGATGCCGGTCGCCATGCAGGCGGTCAGCGTCGTCTGCGCCAGGATGCCGGGGATGATGATCGGCAGGTAGCTCCGCGCGCTGCCGGCGACGGCGCCACCGAAGATGTACGTGAACATCGCGGTGAACAGCAGGGGTTGCAGCGTCACGTCGAAGAACTGCTCCGGGTTGCGCCGCATCTTCAACAGCGCCCGCCATGCCATGGCTGCGGTCTGCTGAAGGGTCTCGCGCATCGTGGGACGCGCCGCCAGCGGTCGGGCCGGGACGGTCTGGGTCAGCGAGGCCGCCATCAGCGCAACCCCCCGGCGGCCTCGGCGTCGTCCCGGTCGCTGTGGTGCCCGGTGAGCGCCAGAAAGACTTCGTCGAGCGTGGGTTGGCGAACGCTGGCGGTCGAGATGCCCAGCTTGGCTTCGCGCATCGCGATCAGCACGTCGGCGGCACGGTTGGCGTCGGGCAGCGCGATGTTGAGGCCGCCCGCCTCCGGCGTCAGCACCGGTTCTTCGCCGAGCACGCGCGCCACCAGCGCCGCGGCCTCCGCGGTGCGCTCGCGGTCTTCCAGCCGAACGTGAAGCGTCGAGTTGCCGACGTTGGTTTTCAGCTCGTCGGGCGTGCCCTCGGCGACCTTGGCGCCGCGATCGATCACCGCGATTCGGTCAGCCAGCTGGTCGGCTTCGTCGAGGTACTGAGTCGTGAGCAACACCGTCGCGCCGTCGCGAACCAGCGCGCGGATCGTCTCCCACATCTGGCCGCGCGTGCGCGGGTCCAGTCCGGTCGTCGGCTCGTCCAGGAAGATCAGCGGCGGCCGGCGGATCAGCGACGCCGCAAGATCGAGCCGCCGCCGCATGCCGCCCGAGAACGCCTTGATCTGCCGGCCGGCCGCGGAGGTGAGCCCGAAGCTGGAGAGGAGCTCGTCGGCGGTCGACCGCGCCTGAACGTGCGACAGGCCGAGCAGCCGGCCGAACAGGACCAGGTTCTCCCAGCCGGTGAGGTTCTCGTCGACCGACGCGTACTGCCCGGTGACGCCCACCATCTGGCGCACCTGGTGGGGATTCGCCGCGACATCGACCCCAAACACCCGCGCGCTGCCACCGTCGATCGGAAGCAGCGTGGCGAGCATCTTCAGCATCGTCGTCTTGCCGGCGCCGTTGGGGCCGAGCACCCCGAGCACCTGTCCCTGGTGGACCTCGAGGTCGACGCCGTCGACCGCGCGAACGGTCTCGAAGGTCTTGACGAGACCGGTCGCTTCGACCGCGAGGCCCGCGGCATGATTTCTGTGTTCCCGCATCGGACGACACGGTCGCACGTTCGTGTTAAGTCCGTGTCGGTCGAACTGTTAAGAAACGTTGCGGAGCCCTTCCGCGCGAGGTTGCGCCGCCCTCGCGGGCTCGTCAGGCTGAACGAAGCTCGCCTGGAGCGAGCAGCGGCCGTGCGAAGGACTGACCGGAGAGGTCAGTGATGTGTAACCGGCGATGACGCGCTCGGCGGACCGGCGATGTCCTCCAGGTGCCGTCGCGCCGTGACGACGCGAAGAAGCAGAGCCACCAGCTCGGCGTTGGCCATGACCGTGTCGCCGTCGATCGCAGCCAGGGACAAGATGGCGGCGTCGAGATCGTTGCGCGCCTGATCCAGGGACGCCTGAGCGCGGGCGACCACCGCCTTTACCGGGCCGGCCGTCATGACCACGAGGTCCCCCGCGCGGGAAGCGGCCGACGTTCAGGCGTCCAGAGCCGCAGTCCGCAAGCCATGCCAGTCAACAGCGCCAAACCCACAAGCGCGAGCATTCGAGTCCTCGATTTCGCGCCTGGGAAGAATGGAGACGCGCCCACTGAGGTTTCGATGTCGCGTCATGAAGCCACCTTCCGCCGCGCCCGAACCACCCCTATCTTCTGCGCTCGAATCGGCCATTGCGCAAGCAATGTCGGCTGCCGGCGACGATTTCCGACCCAAAATGTACGTAAAGTTGTCTTTCGGTCGGTCATCATGTGTGCGTGCTTCTATCGGGAGGCGATGTTTCGCCGGTGGGCGTCGAGGGCCGGGATGGCGCCTCCCCCTTCTTCATCGTGTGCGACCACGCGGGCAACCTGATTCCGCGCGCGCTGGGCGCGCTGGGGTTGGCCGCGGGCGACCTATCCCGCCACATCGCGTGGGACCTGGGAGCGGCGGGGGTCGCCCGCCGCCTGGGGGCGGCGCTGGGCGCGCACACCGTCTGGCAGCGGTACTCGCGATTGGTCATCGACTGCAACCGGCCCCTCGGCGCCCCAGACTCGATCACGCGGTCGAGCGAGCGAACCGCCATCCCGGGTAACCAGGACGTCGGTCCGGCGGCGGCCGGCGCGCGCGCCCGGGAGATCTTTCAGCCCTACCACGACGAGATCCAGTGGGCCTTGGACCAACGGGCGGCCGCCGGGCGCCCCACGATCCTGGTGGCGATGCACAGCTTCACTCCCCGATTCCTCGATCGGTCGCGCCCCTGGCACGTGGGGATCCTCTTCAACCGCGACCCGCGCCTGGCGAGGCCCCTGCTCCAAGCGCTCCGGGAAGAAGACGGGTTGGTCGTCGGTGAGAACGAGCCTTACGCAGTCACCGACCTGACCGATTACTCGGTTGTCACACACGGCGAGCGGCGCGGGATTCCCCACGTCGAGATCGAGGTCCGGCAGGACTTGATCGCCGACGAGGGGGGCCAGGCGGCGTGGGCCGCGCGCCTGGCCCGCCTGCTGCCCCTCGCCGCCAGGCGAATCGGCCTGGATACGAAGCAGACCCTGCCTCCCGACCAACCGACTTGAGATTGAGGTGTCCATGCAGATCCGCGTCGGCTACGAGCTGAACTACGACCTTCCGCAACCTACTCCGATGATTCTGACTCTCAACGTTCACTACAGTCGTGTCTCCGATCTGGCCGGTCCCGATCACATGAAGACGACCCCGGCGGTTCCGACCTCCGCTTATCGCGACGGGTTCGGTAACTGGTGCACGCGGCTGGTGGCGCCGTCCGGCCGGTTTCGCGTGACCGCCGACGCCGTCATCAACGACTCCGGCGCGCGCGAGCCCGTCATGCACGGGGCGACCCAGCACACGGTCGAGCAACTGCCGGAAGAGACGCTGGTCTTCCTGCTCGGGAGCCGGTACTGCGAAACCGACAAGCTGTCCCAGTTCGCGTGGGATCGCTTCGGGAGCACGCCTTTGGGCTGGGCGCGCGTGCAAGCGATCTGCGACTTCGTTCACCGGCACATTCAGTTCGGCTACCAGTTTGCCAGCCCGAGCAAGACCGCCCTGGATGTGTTCAACGAGCGCCGGGGTGTCTGCCGCGACTTCGCCCACCTGGCCATCACGCTCTGCCGCTGCCTCAATATCCCCGCGCGTTACTGTACGGGCTACCTGGGCGACATCGGTGTCCCCAAGGACCCGTCTCCGATGGACTTCGCGGGCTGGCTCGAAGCGTACCTGGGCGGGTCCTGGCATACGTTCGATCCCCGCAACAACATCCCGCGCATCGGGCGCGTCCTCATCGCACGAGGGAGGGACGCGGCCGACGTCGCCATCGCCACCACCTTTGGCCCCAACACCCTCCAGAGCTTTCGGGTCTGGACCGACGAGCTCGCGGCCTGACACCCGCTCCGCGAGCCATGCTGCTCGCGAGATGCCGATTCAGCGTCAGAAGCGGCTTGGTCGCGCCTCGGCGCGCGACCGGCTCATCGAACGGTTGGGGAGGACGACCGCTTCGACAAGCTCACCAAACCGCGAGAAGAACGTCCCGGTGAGCGCACGACTCACCTGCGGCCACCACCGGGGGGCGGTCGGCGAGAGCGCGGCGGAACGGGCCCCGTCGCGGCCCAGTTCGGCCTCCGTGCGGGCATCGCCCCGGCATCGCCCTGCTGCACCCGCTGACGATCGGCCTGTTGGGCAATGATTGCGGCCCGCTTGTCCGCGGCCTTCGTCAAGGTTCTGTCGGTTGGTGTCACGCTGCCTCCCAAGCAAAACGAATGAGATTTGACGCACCCCGGGGCGGATTGAGGTCAGACGACCTTCACGCCACTGGCCTGCGGCCCCTTTCTCCCTTGAACGACCTCGAACTCGACCTTCGTGCCTTCCTGAAGAACGGCGCCGCCCGTGTCGTTGGCGTGAACGAAAACGTCCTTGCCGCCATCATCAGGCGTGATGAAACCGAAACCCTTGGCGGCGTTGAAGAACTTGACCGTGCCTTTTTGCATCGACCTTTCCTTGTGATCTTCAAACAAGCGTTCGATCAGCGCGGCCGAGAAGAGAAGGTCCGGCGGCCCTTCGGAGAGTTCAGCGCTCGCATCGCCTTGTGGAAGGCCTTCTCGTACTTGGTTACGCTGTTCGAGACCCTGGTTTTCGGCATCTCTCGACAATGGGCGCCCTGAACCGGTAACGCCATCTTTATTTTGCCCCTGCCTCCGAATGCGCTGCGGCTGCGCGTCCGCTGCGACGGTTGATTACCTCACACCGTTCATCCGATGGCTGCTCCGAAGTGCTAGTGTGATTGGCGCTTGGGACGATTCAGTCGCCACGCAGCTTCGACGCCGTGGCGCGAGCGGAAGCTCTTCCATCCCCGTTCGCGGGAAAGACGCCTCGGACGACAAGGAGGCGCACATGGCTCGCGTTACAGTCGAGGATTGTCTCCAGCGGGTGAACAACCACTTCGCGCTGGTGATTCTGGCCGCCAACCGCGCTCGACAGATTGCCCTCGGCGCGACTCGGTTGGTTCCATGCAGCAACAAGTCTGCCGTGGCCGCCCTGCGAGAGGTCGGCGCCGGGAAAGTGCGTTTTGCAGAAAATGTGGACGCGGTCATCCGCGCTTTCCTGACCGAGCGGACGGCCGTGGACGACAAGAACAGGGCGGCCGGAACATCTCGGGGCCGTCGCGACCGAATGGTTGGCGCCCCCTCCCGGTAGCGCTCAGGGCCGCGGAACCGCCGCCGGAACGACCCGCGGCCATCCGAACAGGCATCGCAGGTTCGCCCACGTCCGCCGGAGGGCGGCGCCCGACCAAACGCGCAATCTCTTCGCCCAGTGGAACTCGCGAGCCAGGATGGTCAAGCCGAGTGGAATCACGATCACGCTGGTGCCAGGAACCGGCACCGCGAGCAGGGCCACGCCGAGAGTCAGGACGCTGAACCCGGCCACGCCGATGGCCACCTTGCGCAGCCCCAGAGTGGCGGCGTTCCGGGGATGCGGTCCAGGTGGCGTCATCGATGGCCCTACTATGGGCGCTGCTTTGTCATCACGACGCCACGATCCCGTCATGATTTTCAGGGTGCCGGGTCATGGTCCACCCCCCGCTCGATCGAGCGACTCAGCCGGGCGAGAAGCGGTAGCCGCTCCCTCGCACGGTGATCAAGTGGCGCGGGTGGTCCGGATCCTGCTCGATCTTGGCGCGGAGCTGGGCGACGAAGTTGTCGACGGTGCGCGCCTGGCCTTGACGCAGGCCCCACACCTGGAACAAGAGCTCCTCGCGCGAGTGGACGCGCTCGCTGCGCTGGCAGAGGAAGCTGAGCAGCTCGAATTCGAGGTGCGTGAGTGGCACGGGTTGATCGACCCGCGTGACGGCGCGCTTGGCGAGGTCGACGGCCACGTCGCCGAAGCGCAGGACCCGGGACGCCGCGGCAGCGGCGGCGTCATCGGTGGCGCGGACCAGGCTGTGGCGGACGGAGCGCCGGAGCACCGCCGCCACGCGCGCCAAGAGCTCGGCCAGCGCGAACGGCTTCGTGATGTAATCGTCGGCGCCCAGGCGGAGCGCCGCCACCTTGTCAAACTCGTCTTGCCGCGCCGAGAGCGCCACGATCGGAACCTGGTTGTCTCTTCCGCGGAGCTGCTCGAGGACCCACAGCCCGCTCTGCACGGGCAGCGAGATGTCGAGCAGGACAAGGTCCGGCCGATTCGCCTCGATCTGGCGGACCGCGGCTTCGCCGTCGCCGATGATCTCCGAGCGGTATCCCTGCAACCGGAGGTTCAGAGCCAGTCCCTCCGCGATGGCGGCGTCGTCTTCCACGACCGCGATCAGCTCCCCGGCGGCGGCCTCGTCGATCATGTTCCCGCCCGGTAGCGCGGGAGGACGATGCTGAACCGCGTTCCGCGCTCGGCCTGCGAGCGCACCTCGACCCGGCCGCGGTGTGCCTCGACGACCGCGCGGACGATGGCCAGGCCCAGGCCCGATCCGGCGGCGCCGCCTTCCTGCGCCGCCGAGCCGCGCGCGAACTTCTCGAAGATCGCGGCTCGTTCGGAGCGCGAGACCCCGATCCCATTGTCGCTCACGGAGATCGAGACGTTGCTGAGCTCGACCTGGGCACGAATCTCTATCTTCTTGTCGGCGCGGCGCGTGTATTTCCAGGCGTTGCTGAGCAGGTTCCCCAGCGCCTGCGCCAGGGCGACCCGATCGCCGTAAACCATCAAGCCGGGATCCAGGTTGGTGCGGACCTCGGCGACGCCGCCGATCTTGACCGCCTCGAACGAAGCCAGAGCGTCGGCCACCAGGTCAGCCACCGTCACCGGCTGCCGGTCGAATTCGCCGTGGCGCGCCTCCATCTTGGAAAGATCGATCAGCTTGCCCACCAGCCCATCGAGCCGTGTCAGCTCCTGGTGCATGATGGCGAGGCATCGCTGTCGTTCGGCGTCAGACTCGACCCGGCCCTCGCGCAGCGTCTCGATGAACAGGAGGATCGAGGTGAGCGGTGTCCTCAGCTCGTGCGAAACCAGGGACAGGAACTCATTCTGGACGGAGGCGAGGTTCGCCCCGCGGGTGACGAAGATGTTGCCGAGCGTGTAGCCGGCCAGCGCGGTGGCGCAGAACGCCAGCACCAGGATCCCGCCCACCAGCGACAGCGACTTGGAGCCCCCGGACACGACCAGGATGATGCCGATGGCGGTGATGAGGACGGTCGGGGTCAGCGCCGCCAGCATGAAAGTGATCCGTGCGCGGCGCAGGAACACCGTCGCCGGCGACTGGTGTTTCAAGCGCCGGATGGCGGCGGGCGAAGGTCCCAGATTATCCTCAGGCGGGCGAGCAACCACAAAACGTAGTATGTCACGTCGATCTCCCACCAGCGGAATCCCTGACGAGCCGAGCTCGGGTAACGGTGGTGGTTGTTGTGCCAGCCCTCGCCGCTGGTCGCCAGCGCCAGTAGGAAGCTGTTGCGCGAATCGTCACCGGTGTCGTAGCGGCGCCGGCCGATGAGGTGGGCCAGCGAGTTGACGGCGAACGAGCCGTGCCAGACCAGGACCGAGGAGACCAGAAAGCCCCACACGAAGGCCTGTAGGCCGCCCACCAGCAGGAAGGCGAGCGCCAGCCCCACCATCGGAACGACCTGCATGAACCCCCGGTCCAGGAAGCGCAGCTCCGGGAATTTCAGCAGGTCCTTGACCATCGTCCGATCGGTCTCGTTCCAGTTGTTGCTCAGGACCCAGCCGACGTGGGAGTACCAGAAACCGCGCAGCCGCGCCGAGTGCACGTCGAGCGGCGTGTCGGAGTGCTTGTGGTGCCAGCGGTGATGGCTGGCCCACCAGATCACCCCCTTCTGACCGGCCGTCTGAGCGGCGACCGCAAGCAGCAGCTGGAAGGCGCGGGAGGTCTTGAAGGCGCGATGGGAGAAGTAGCGATGGTAAGCAGCCGTCACCACCACCATGCGCACGAAGTACGCGCCGAGCGCCAGCGCGACGCCGCGCCACGACCAGAACCACACCGCCCCCAGGACGGCCGCCAGGTGGACCGCCGAGAAGAGGACGGTGGTGAGGCGGACATGACTGCGCCAGGAAGCCGTCCCCGGCGAATCGTCCGTCGGGGCGGGAGGCGGGCTCAGCGAGCAGATGGCACTGTTGGCGGACACGGGATCGATTGTGCGCCGGCACCTGTCATCGGCGGGTCATACTTCGGTCAGGATCTCGCCACTCGCCCCGGGCACCTCGCCCGGCGTCATCTCGCCGGTCCGACCAACTGACTATTCGCCGGCGGGGCGCGCGGTCTTGTGCCAGCAGAAGCCGCACAAGGTAGCGGCGGGCATGATCATCTGGGCGCAGAAGGGGCACGGGACGCGCGCGATCTCGAGCGGGTCGGGGGGCGGCAGCAGCGCGACCGCCGCGGCGAGCTCGCGCATCGCGCCCGTCACGGCTTCACGGATGGGCGCCGCTTCCACGTTGACCGCCGCACCCAAGGCCGCAGTATCCAGCCGGCGGAGATCGGCCGCGACGATCTCCAAGCGTTGCTTGATGGCGGCCCACACAGCCCTTCCCGGTTCCACAGCATGATTCCAGTTGCGCGGAAGCGACGACCGGCTCAGCCAGGCGAAGGCGCTTCAGGTCTCTTGGGGATCGTCGCTCGGGCGACGCCGCTCTCGCCGTCATACGCAGCCGGGCGCGACGCGGCCGGAACCTTGCCGGGCTTCGGTCCGTAGTAGTTGAGGTCACGAATGCCCTGCTTGGTCATTTTCGGTTTGGGGTTCATGGCTCGGTCACCGGCGCCAGGCTCGAGATCGTCTCGGACCGGCCCCGCATGAGAGCGGCGATGACCAAGTGCGCTTGCCGGTTGAACGCCACGGGCATTGGAGCGACCCGTCCCGCCTCGTGCTCGAGCTCCGACATCGCCTCCAAGAGGCACGCGAGATCTGCCCCGACAAACGGGCCTTGGACCTCCAGGATCTCCCGACGCAGGATCGCGAGCACCTTGTCCATCAGGTGCTCCTGCCCTGATCGCGTGGCGGACTCCAACGATCCCGTCAGTTCGGTCGCCACCCCCAATCTCTCGACGAACGGCAACATCCGAATGGTCCGATTCAACCCCAGTTCCCTCTCCATTTTTGATCCGCGCACATCGTACGCGCCTCGCGATATCTCGGCTATTCGGAAGTTTGAGTCGAAGACATCCAAAAAACCGAAGTATGATCCGCTCCGATGGAATGGCTGAATTACCACCACCTGCAGTATTTCTGGGTGGTCGCCAGGGAGGGGAGCATCGTGAGGGCGAGCGAGCAGCTCCGTTTGGCGCCCCCGACCATCAGCGGGCAGATTCACAAGCTGGAACAGATGCTCGGCGAGAAGCTGCTGGCTCGGCGCGGCCGTAACCTGGTGCTCACCGAAGCCGGACGCCTCGCCTATCGCTACGCCGACGAGATCTTCTCGCTGGGGCGAGAGTTCGCCGACACCCTCAAGGGCCGCGCCACAGGGCGCCCGATGAGGCTGGTGGTGGGCGTGGCCGATGTTCTCCCTGCTTCGCTGGTGCGCCGCTTCTTGGAGCCGGCCTTTCGCCTGGACCAGCCTGTTCGGGTGGTCTGTCGGGCGGACAAGTCGGTGGACGAGTTCGTCGCGGAACTGGCGCTCCACCGCGTGGACGTCGTGATCGCGGACGGGCCAGTCGGCTCGGGAGTTCCGGTCCGGGTCTTCAGCCACCCGCTCGGCGAATGCGGCACGTCCTTCTTTTCATCACCCGGGCAGGCCGCTTCGTTGAAGCGGAGCTTTCCCCGCTCGCTCGACGGGACCCCCTTCTTGCTGCCGGGCGCTCCCTCGACCGTGCGTCGCTCCCTGGAACAGTGGCTCACCACACGAGACCTGCACCCGGTGATCGTGGCCGAGTTCGATGACAGCGCGCTCGCGCGGTCGTTCGGCGCGGAAGGCATGGGGGTCTTTGCAGCTCCCACGGTCATCGAGTCGGAGATCCGGCGGCAGTCCGAGGTGCGCGTGATCGGGCGGACCGAGGAGGTGCGCCAGCAGTTCTACGCGCTCTCCGTCGAACGGAAGATCAAGCACCCGGCGGTGGTCGCGATCTGCAAGTCGGCGCGCGAGGACATCTTCGGCCGGAGGTGAGTTGCCCGCCTGAGATGCGCCGCGCATACTTCGGCGACTTGTCGACGACGCGGAGGGGTCTGAAGGGGGTCGGCGCCGCAGAGGGCGTCGCGATAGGACCAGCTCACCTCATGGTCGCGCGCGTCATGGTCGCCGAGCGACGGGTCCTTCGGGCCGATCGGGAAGCCGAGCTGGCGCGACTGACGACCGCGCTTCATGCCGCGGACGAGCAGCTCAAGGGCGTACGGGTCTACTTGAGCGGACTCAGCGCCGATGGCGAGGCGCTGATCGAGGCGCAGCGCTTGATGCTCCGGAGCCCCGAGATCGAAGGTGAGGCTCGCCGAATGATCGCCGACGAGGCCCTGGCGGCGGAATGGGCAGTGACGCGAGCCATGGACCGCATTCGCGCCACGTTTGCGGAGCTCCCCGATCCGTTCTTCCGGGCTCGCGGCGCCGACTTCGAGGCGGTCGGCGAGCGGCTGGTACGCGTGCTGCTCAATCTCCCCGAGATCCGGGCCGGCACCGGCGCGGAGAGAGGCGCGATCGCGGTTTGCTACGAGTTGACGCCGCTCGATCCCTACCAGCTGCAGCGGGCCGGCATCATCGGGATCGTCAGCGAGCACGGCGGAAAGACCTCGCACGCAGCTCTGGTTGCGCGGGATATCGGGTTGCCTTACGTGACCGGTATCAAGAACCTGGCGATGCACGTCCATCCCAACGTCCGGCTGATCGTCGACGGCTCGCGCGGCGAGGTCGTTCTCGATCCGGACGAAGAGACGATCGCGGGCTACCGGTCGCGGCTGGCGACCAGCCAGCAGCGTGTGCAGGCGCTGTCATCGCTCCGGGACTTGCCGGCGGTGACCCGGGACGGGGTTCACGTCAAGCTGGCCGCCAACGTCGAATCGGTCGCGGGGATCTTGACGGCGCGGACCCATGGGGCCGAGGCGATCGGCCTCATGCGCACGGAGTTCCTGTACCTGGATCGAACCGATCTGCCGAGCGAGGAGGAGCAATACGGGGACGCTCTCGCCGCGATGCGGGCCGCCGCAGGCATCCCGATCACCTTTCGGACGCTGGATCTGGGCGGCGACAAGCTCCCGGCGTCCCTGCGGATCGCGACCGGCCCCAACCCTGCCCTGGGCTTGCGGTCGATCCGGTTCTCGCTCGAACGGCCGGACATCTTTCGCAGCCAGCTGCGCGCGCTCTATCGAGCGGCGTCGCACGGCCCGATGCGTCTCATGTTGCCCTTGGTCTCGAGCGTCACCGAGCTGGAGCGCGCCGTCGCGATCTGTGACGACGTGGCCGGGGCTGTCGCCCATCTCCGGCAGAAGGCCGAGGACACGGCCGAGGGCGAACGGGTGCCGCCGGTTCCGTTGGGCGTCATGATCGAGACCCCCAGCGCCGCCCTGACCGCCGATCATCTGGCCGAACGCTGCGCCTTCCTGAGCCTCGGGACCAACGACCTCATTCAGTACGCGTTCGCCGCCGATCGAGGCAACGACGACGTCGCGAACCTGTATCAGCCCTTGCATCCAGCGGTGCTACGGCTCATCAAGATGGTCGTGGACGCAGCCCGGGCGGCAGCCATCCCGCTCTCGATCTGCGGTGACATGGCCTCGGACCCCATGCTGACCTGGATCCTGATGGGGCTCGGGCTGGGCGAGCTGTCGATGGAGGCGGCGTCGATTCCCGTGATCAAATCGATCGTCCGCGCGTCTCGCATGGCGGATGCCGAGGCGCTCGTGCAGGAGGCGCTGACCTTGCACAGCGAGGTCGCGGTCCGGGATCTGGTCGAACGGCGGATGACGGAGCTGCTTCCCTCCGAGCTGACCATCTGGTGGTCCGACCAACCGGAGCGCTGATCGGATGGGCTTCGCGGAGTCTCGATCTTTTGCGGGATTTTCGGCCTGGTTGGAGCGCCACCCGCTGCTGGAGGACCGGCCTTTCGGCGTGCTGAGCGTGCGCTATCAGGTGGCGCGCTACTGCGATTACCTCGACGCGAATCCCTGGCCCGGCGGCGATCCGCGAACTGACCCGAGGGCCCGCGACGGCGCGCGGATGGCCTACGAGGGATACCTGGCGACCTTCGGCATGCCAGTGGGGTCGATCCGGCTCATCCGACGCAGCCTGGAACATTTCTACTTGTTCCTTGAACCGCCTCGGTGAGGCCCGCCCACACTCATTTGTCGTTCAACGACCGCAGCCGCCGGCTCCGGCCGGGGTGACGAAGCTTGCGCAGCGCCTTGGCCTCTATCTGACGGATGCGTTCACGCGTCACCGAAAACGCGTTGCCCACCTCCTCGAGCGTGTGCTCGGAGCTTTCGCCGATACCGAACCGCATGCGGAGGATCTTCTCTTCCCGTGGCGTCAGCTCGGACAGCGCCTTCCGGGTCTGCTCGGCCAGGTCGACGGAGATGACCGCGTCGTCAGCAGCGACGAGGTTCTTGTCCTCGACGAAGTCGCTCAGACGCGCGTCGCTGTCCGGCCCGGCTGGCGATTCGAGGGACAACGTCGGGCGGATGAGCGGCAGCAGCGTGCGAACCTTGCTGCACGGAACAGAAATCTCCGCAGCCAGCTCGTCGGCGGTCGGTTCACGGCCGAGTGTGTGGACCAGCAGACGTCCCGCGCGGGTCAGCTTGCGCAGCGTCTCGACCATGTGGACGGGGATGCGGATCGTGCGCGACTGATCCGAAATGGCTCGGGTGATTCCCTGTCGAATCCACCAGACCGCATAGGTGGAGAACTTGTACCCGCGCTTGTAGTCGAACTTGTCGACCGCCCGCATGAGGCCGATGTTGCCCTCCTGGACCAGGTCCAGGAACTGGAGACCCCGGTTCAGGTACTTCCGGCAGATCGAGACCACCAACCTCAAGTTGGCCTGGACCAGAGCGGCCTTGGCCTTCTCCGTCGCGTGCTGGCCCTGCAGGATCTCGTGCACGGACGAGCGCAACGCGGGCGCGCTCAGGCGGGATTCATCCTCGACCTTCCTGACCTTCCTGCGGGCCGTGGCGATGACCCGTGACATCTGATCGATCTCGTCGACGCGAAGTCCAAGCTTCTTGGCTACCGCCCTTTGCCGAAGCGGCGACGACCGCATCTCGCGTAGGGCCCGGCCGAAGGCCCGGGCGGGCAGGCCGCTGCGGGTCTCGCAGGCGGCAATCTCGCCCTGGGCCCGGTCCGCGCGGGCCAGCAAGTCCTTGAGCCTGAGCACGATCTTGTCGATTTGCACGGGACGCAGTCGAAGCGCCAGGAGCGCCTCGACGATCTCGCTGTGGGCCTGGTCGGGCCTGGTCCGCTCCGCCGCAGCCCCGTCCAAAGGCCGCGCCTGTCGCCGAAGCCGCCCGACCCCATTCAGCACGTTGCACACGCGCTCGGTGTGCCAGCGCTCGTCGAAGTCGGGATCGTCGCTGTCGACACACCCGACGACGTCTTTGATCCGCACCCTGGCGGCCCAGAGCTCGTCACGCATCGACAAGAGGTCGTCGACCCCGACCGGCGAGTCGAGCACCGCGCGCAAGACGCGCCGCTGCCCGTCCTCGATGCGCTTGGCGATCTCGATCTCGCCCTCCTGGGTGAGGAGTGAGAACGACCTGAGGCCGTTCAGGTACAACCGCACCGGGTCCTTTCCGGTTGCGCCGGACGCATCAAACTCGACGCCTGCCTCGCGCTCGGCATCATCGTTCTCGGTCATTGATGGCATGGGATCTGGTTGTCCTTACGAGTCGCCCAACTTCCGCGGTCGCCCGCGCGGGCGACGTCCCTTTTGGTTGGGCAGAGAGGACGCCGGCCCGCGCAGCAGGCGTTCCGCGCGATCGGCGGCCTCACGCGCCGCCTGCTGCGCCACGATCGCGGCCCGTTTATCTTCGGCTTTTCCCACCGGTCCCTCCGCGGTTGATTCCGTCACATCGCCCCGACGCCGGAACGACCCGGCGAGTGGCCCCACCGCCGTCTGCGCCACCAGAAAGGCGCGGATGACGGTGTCGGTCGTCTTCGCCGCACGGCGCCCTGCCGGCGCCGATCTCGATCACCAGCGCGAAATGGTCAGCCACCTGCTGGAGACAGCCCTCAACTGCACCGCGGGCCATCTTCGCCTCCTTGTTCGTGAGGCGTCTTTCCCGCAAACGGGGGACTGGGAGACTTCCGCTCGCGCCACGGCGCCGAAGCCGCCCGCGACTTCACGGCGCGAGGCGGGAGGACAATAGCACGCTTCTCGTCGAGAAGGGACCAAACAGCACGTGCTTTTGCTCCTGACCCCGCTGCCGAATGGTGATTGCCGGGTTTCCCGATCGCAGCCCTGGACCTCTCGCTGGCCCTCAGCCCCAGCGAGCGAAGTCGGCCTTGCGGATCAAGCAGTGGATGCCCTTGACGTCATCCACGACCTGGCTGACCACGAAGTCGGCGGCGGCGCTGAGGTACGCGTAGCCGATGTCGGCCGGCACGTCGTGCATCTCCTTGAGGACGCGCAGCGCTTCGCGGACCGCCGACCGAAACGCCTCGTTGAGATCTCTGTGGAGGCCAACGGCGATCCAGTGCTGCGGGGTCTCGCCGAACGGGCGATCGAGCGCGCCCAGCAGGGTCCGGCTCTGGGCGGCGGGCAGCAGGCTGACCCGCAGCGTGGCGCGCAGCGGCGCTTCGAGGGCGGTGAGAGCGACCTCCCCGTGCCCCTGCGCGTAGTGCGGATCGCCCACGAACAGCCCGGCGTCGGGGACCTGCACCGGCAAGTACACCGAGGTCCCGGCGACGAGATCGCGCACGTCCATGTTGCCGCCGAACGCCCCAGGTGGAACCGAATGCAGCGGCTTGGGACCGGCCGGCGTGACGCCCACCAGCCCCAGAAACGGCGCCAGCGGGAAGCGCAGCGAGCGCGGCCCACCGCGCGACAAGCTGCCGGTGCGGTCGCCGTCCACCGAGCAGAAGAGGCAGACGGCGCCGGCCTTCTCGGGATCGGACGGATCCGAGACGAAATCGGCGTGCGGCAAGGGCGGCATCTCCCCCGGCAACGATCCATAGCCGTGGCGGCTGGAGATCATCCCGTACGCCACCCGAGGCGTGAGCTCCAAGAATTCGACCTTGAGCACGTCGCCAGGGCGGGCGCCGCCGACGCAGATCGGACCGGTCACGACGTGGGGACCACTCGCGCGCGCGTCGCGTGGCGCGTGCTCGCCAGCGATGTCGATGGCGTCCCGCAACACGTTCTCGCGTGACACCCCGAAGGACCCGAAGAAGGCGACCGGGTCGCGGCCCTGATCCTCGAGGATGCCTTCGTGCGAGACGGTATCGATCGTCACGGTCTCACCCGATCGCAGGGTGAGGGCGGGCGACGTCTCGACCGTGGGCAACCAGCCCCACGACACCTGCGCCGGCGTGGACGGCAGGTAATGCTGGCCAGAGATCGTCCCCTCGTGGGGCTGTAGCACGGGCCTGCTCATGGCTCGAGTCTCCCTGCCGGAATGCCGGCGACGAGGTCGATCTCCACGGCCGCACCGACCGCCAGGCCCGTGCAGCCGACACAGGTCCGACTGGGGAGCGCACCCTTGAACCAGCCGGTGTAGGCGGCATTGAAGGCCGCGTAGTCGTCGAAGGACGTCAGATAGACGCGGACCATGAGCGCATCGTCGAGCGTCAGACCGAAGGGACGAAGCACCGCCTCGAGGTTTCGGCGCACCTGCGTGGCCTGGACCACCACGTCGCCGGCGACCAGCGCGCCCGTGGTCGGATCGGTCGGCATCTGGCCGGTCACGAACAGCAGATCGCCCCAGCGCGTGGCGTGCGAGAACGGCGCCACGGCAGGCGGGACCCCTTCGCGCGACGAGAACGAGAACGCCTGCTTGGCCCTCACGCCGGGACCTCCAGCGAGTCGTCCGCGCCCATGATCCGCAGGAACCGCGCCGTCAGCGGATGCCGCGGCCGGGTCAGGACGTCCCGCGCCAGCCCCTCCTCGGTGACCCGCCCGTCGCTGAGGAACACGATGCGATCCGCGACTTCCTTGGCGAACCGCAGCTGATGGGTGGCGATGATCATCGTCAGCCCACCGTCGAACGCGAGCCCTCGAATCACCTCCAGCACCTCGTGGACCAGCTCCGGATCCAGCGCCGACGTCGGCTCGTCCAGCAAGAGAACGGTCGGGTTGGGGGCCAGCGCGCGGGCGATCGCCACCCGCTGCTGCTGCCCGCCCGAAAGGTGGCGGGGCAGCGCGCCCGCTCGGCCGGCCATGCCGACGCGTTCCAGGAGGTCGGCGGCGCGCCGATTCGCCTCGTCGTGCCCCATGCCGTGCACCCACCGGAGCGGACCGGCCACGTTCTCGCGCGCGGTGAGATGGCTGAACAGATTGAACTGTTGAAACACCATTCCCACCCCGACCGAGGCGCGTTCCCTGGCCAGGGCGCGCGGCGATCGCGAGTTGCCGTCCTCGTGAAATCCCAGCCGGCGGCCGCCGACCCGAACCTCGCCGTCCTCCCACCCCTCCAGGCGATTGATGCAGCGAAGGAGCGTGCTCTTGCCCGATCCGCTGCGCCCGAGCAGCGCAACCACCTCACCCTGCCGCACCGTCAGATCGAGGCCGTCCAGCACCACGTGTCCGCCGTAGTGCTTTCGCAGCCCGCTCACCTCGACACCGGGTTCGCGCCGGGCGAGCGTCGCGGCCCGCGCGGCCAGATCCCGGCCGGCGGGCGGGGTCCCCGGCGACATCACCGCGATGCGGGGGACGTCATCGGAGCGGGGCGCCACGGGCTCCGGCCGGGCAGGCCCCAGTCCCGCCGTCGATGCCGCGCCCGCGCGACGCCCGGGAAGCATCCGCGCCAGACGCTCGCGCAGCGAGGGACGGTCGAGGTCCAGCCATGTCTCGGCCACGAGCTGCACGACGGTGATCGAGCCGGTCAGGGCCAAATACACCACTCCCGAAGCGAAGAAGATCGAAAAGAAGTCGAAGGTCGACGACGCGAGCTGCGTGCTTCGCAACGTCAGCTCCTCGACGGAGATCACCGAAGCGAGCGAGGAGTTCTTCAGCGCCGTCACCGCCTCGTTTCCGAGCGCCGGCACCATGCTGCGAATGGCCTGGGGTGAAACGATCCGTCGCATCAGCACGAAGGGCGTCATGCCGAGCGCCTGCCCCGCCGCCAGCTGCCCCCTGTCCACGCCCAAGATGGCCGACCGGAGAACCTCGGCGATGAAGGGCGCCTCGTTGGCCGCCAGCGCCAATCCACCGGCGGCCACCGCGCTCAGGCGCAGGCCGATGTGCGGGAGGGCGTCGTAGGCGAACACCATCTGCAGGATGAGCGGCGTTCCGCGGAAGATGACCGCGTAACCGCGGGCAAGGGCGGAGAGCAGCCGGAATCGCCCCAGCTGCATCGCGGCCAGCACCAGCCCGAATGCGAGCCCGCCCGCGAGCCCCAGGCCCGTGACCTGCAGCGTGAAGCCGATGCCACGAAGCAGGTACGGAAGCGTGAGGTAGTGGGCGAACAGCTCCATTACTTCGTGACCAGGTGCGGCGCCTCCTGGGTGCCCGCGCCGAGGGACCACTTCTTCAGCAGGTCGATCTCGACACCGGACTTCTGCAGCTCCGTCAACGCGGCGACGATTCCGTCGCGGAGCTGGTTGTTCGTCTTTGGCACCGCGATGCCGACGGAGTACGGCAAGGTGACCGCCACGGCTTTGGCCAGCTGCTTCGGATAGGCTTTGACGGCCTGATCGACGGTGTTCACGTCATTGACGTAGGTATCCGCTCGTCCGGCCAGAATCGCCTGGATACAGTCGGCGTTGTTGTCGTAAAGCTGCAAGGTCGGCGCGGCCTTCGTGGCCGTCTTGCAGGGCCCCTCCAGATTCTGCACCAGCGGAACTTCGACGAAGCCGGTGTTCTCGGCCGCGGCGGCGCCGCACATGGAGGTGTTGATGCCGGTGATGTGCTTGGGATTGCCGGCCGCCACCAGCACGCCGTCGAACACCTTCGAATAGGTGATGAAGTCGGCCGCCTTCGCGCGCGGGCTCGTGGCATAGATGTCGGAGATGACGATGTCGGCCTGACCGCTCTGCAGCGTCGGCAGCAGCGCCGCGAACGCCACCGGCTTGAAGGTCACGGTGAACCCGAGACACTGGCCCAGCGCCTGCGCCAGGTCGACGTCGAAGCCGATGTATTTGCTGGGGTCCTTCGGGTCGAGCGATTCATAGCCCGGCGTATGCGGATTGAGGGCATCGACCAGCGTCTTGCCCTTCAGACCGGGATACTTCGCCCGCAGGGCCTCGCAGGCCTTGGTGGGAAACGCCGCCCCGGCCAGGGCGGTTCCGCTCCACGCCGCGCAGATCGCCGACGTGACAACCAGCGCCAAGGCGCTTCGGACCAGGTTCCGTTGGGCGTGCCGGCCCAGCATCGTTCGGCTCTCGGTCATGTCGTAGCTCCTCGGCTCGCGTGTGATGCCCCGGAGTCTATCGACCGACTGTCGGGAACCGATGTCGGCTCGGTTCGAAGTCGGTAAACATCGACCCCGCGGCCGACGGTCACGAGCGCCGTGCTCGGCAAGATGGTGCTGCTGTCGTTGCGGCAAGAGGGCCGCCTTACACCACGGGCTGGCAGGTGGTGGTCCGGTTCGACAGGGAGACCTCCATGGACCATCGCAACGTCGTGGTCCTCGGTCCCGTCGGCGTCGGCACGACCCTCCTCGCGAACGCACTCGGCCACCTCCGCTGCCGCCCGGACTTCGACGTGCGACTGCTGCGCGCCGGCGCGCTCCTGCGGCTGCTCAAAGAGAACCGCACCGACGACTTGCCGACCTGATCGCCTATCTTGACTCGCTCTGAGACTGATGCCGATTCGACGCCACG